>NZ_DDVT01000015.1:0-782882 GCF_002345795.1 Tatumella sp. UBA2305 | reverse complement strand
GGTTTTTAGGGGGGATTACCCTAGAGTTGGGAGTTACCTCTCAGTTTGTCCGCTTAGTGCCAGAAGCGGACGTTCTAAAAGCAATGATGAGTTGAACAGTGAGGAAAATCTCTCCCTTTATAAGTGCCCATATATCGATTATTCCGCCGCGAAAAAATCTTCCTAGCGGAATATTAAATACAATATAAGCGTGCACAAAGTAATTACGGCTCTATTGAAAAATCGAAACTACCAGGTCGATTCACCGCATTTTTCATTTTCACATGTTGATATTCAGGAAAAGATAAAATATTTTTTATTGTTTCTTTGTCACTTTGGGGTGTTCTGACTCCAAAAATAACTTCCTGCAAGGCTTGCGGAGAAAATGGAAAAAGCCCATGTTTATTTCTAACAAGACGGTGCTCTTCTTCATATTCCCATTTGGATGACTTAATTAGCAAGTTACCTTCCATTAAAACACGAATTTGCTTTGTGTAGAACTTATCCCCCATTTCGGCAGGAAAACTCGAGTTCGGATTCCAAGGTTGAACAAAAGTCCCTAACTCTTCAATAAGATCCTCGAATATTTCTTGATAAACTGGAGTATCTCTATATTTTATATCACCCGATTTAAACACACTTTCGTCTAACATCAATGATTCATCAAACCCTAAGCAAATTCCTTTGTGAGAATCACCATAATGCGACCAGAGAAGTGCGTCTCGTTCATTTTTTGACGCAGAGAAAACTCCAAGACTTTGGATAAATTCACCAAGTAATACGTTTAATTTTAGATTATTGCCTTCATTGTCTTTGTGGTGATCATTAAGTATGTGTAATAAAAAGGCTTTTCTATTATAATCTTCGCTCAGATTCCTGTTGTATTTTTCAACAATCTTTTGGTATTCTGATTCTATATCAATAGAACAGTCTAGAGGATCGTTCAAATCAGCAGGAGGTGAAAAGTAGATTTTCCTGTTAATTAGTAACTCTAGTGTTCTTTGATTTATCGCTCTATATTTATAAATCATCATGCTTCACATTAGCCTCTAGATCTGTGCTGCCACACTTTCATTACTATCCTATCCTTTTTTACTAATCTAGCCCTATATAGCAAATCCATTAATATTATGCTTACTGCAAATGAAAACTTAGATTTTTGGCTTTGCATAACATCATTTGGGCCAAGCCAAGGTAACTTATCCAATGAATTTTTTATGTTTTGGCTTTCAAAAGAAACATCCATCCATCCATGTCCAAACTCATTTCTAATCTTCCTAATCAAATTAATTTCATTAAATTCGTGATCCATTATTAACCCTAAGGCATGTGCCGCTTTAAGTCGTGCCGAAAATGTTCCTAATGGAGCGTTGAAACCAGAAATTAATTGCTTAGCTGAGCTGTTAGAAATTAGCCAGCTTTCAATTATTTCCTGTAGAATTTCATCCAACATTGAGGCAGCAAGAAGAGCAGCCCCACGATCAGATTCTTTATTAAATTCCTTTAAGAAGAGCCCTAACTTTTCAACTTCTGGTGTTATTTTTTTTTACCCATTAAATTAACCTTTGGCAAGGGGTGGCCATACTTAAATACTGAGAAGCGGTTCCAGCTCTGAAAATCCAAAATAATTTTTCAAGTCTAAGTTTTGTTTAACCTATTGCTTTTAAAGCAATTTGACAATTCTATTCTGGAAGTTGCTAATTATATAATAAGCAATAATACTGAAATATTCCATTGGAATATCGTGTTAGAGAGGTTGTAGCCAGCGCAGTAAAAGCGCCAAATCTTGATGAGAAGAGTGTCCTTCAGTTAAGTTTTGGAATGACCGCTGTTCGCTCATAGCGGACTGCCGTATCATAAGCACCTCACCCCTACCACCCAATCTTTCCCCGGTCATCATTATATCTTTCGGTTATTTTTTGGGATTTGTGTCCCAACAGTTTTGCGTATCCAGTCCCTGTGCACTGTACAGACGTTCAGACAGGGAACGCTGTTCATGGAAAGTTGGCGCGGTGCCTTCTGTCCAGGTGATACCGCAGCGGTTCCTGGCTTTTTTAAAGGTGGTTGTAATCGCGTTGGCCGACACTCTGGCGCCACGGGTGGCTTGAGAGGTGGTGTGACGGAAATGGACCAGGTACTTACTCAGTACGGCATCCCGGCATTCGGCAACTACCTGCCGCAGAAATGCCTACAAATATTTTCTTGTTTAATCCCGACCGGATTAATCATACAACCAGCGGCCAGCCTTTGCTGATTCGATCAGCATACGGATAGTGAAATCCGGGACAGGTATTGGCGGAGATTTCCTGAAGGGATTCCAGGATAAAGGTGCAGAGGGGTAGTAAGTTTCAATTTTGAAATTTCCCCGCTCGACATTGAACTCCCTGAAGAAGTCATTCATCAGATCGTCAACTTCAGTCTCGTCAATACTTAGATCGGTATCCAGATCAGAGTCAGGTTTCAGCTCTACCTTTTTTAGATTAAACAGATAGATGCCGGCATAAGGCCTTACCAGCTCATAAACTCTGTGCTCAATATTTTTGTCCTCTTGCGTCCCTGCTGGATTATTCATATAACCAACGTCCCGCTCTGGCTGACTCAGCGAACATTCTAACTGTGAGCGGCCTTTTTAATTGTTTTACAGGTCTTTTCGTAAACCAACTGCGAAAGAACCACGGGATAATCCAGGGCACATATTGATCTATGTGTAGTGATGAAATATCAGTATTAAATTCTACTGAGTATTTATCAATAGTCGGTGCAAGGTCGTCAATTTCTGCATACTCCTGAAGAATACTATCTAAACTGAGCGTAACAGGTTTCAGTAACAGTGATTTAACTACAGGTAACTCAGTCCGAAAAAAACTCAGAACTTCTTCATCAGTCACCATATCCGGTCATTTCCCCTGGCAATACGATTGTAATTTGCTGTGGCCTTGAAAATAATAATGGCGATGTCCGAAGCTACGATAACCCATCCAAGTACAGGAACTGTACGACCGACAAATGCACCAAGATTGTTAACAAATTTGGGCTTTAACGTTCGAAAACTCGCGTTGGTCAAAGTCGGAAGGCGAAAAGGGAGTTCAATGTTAATGTATTGCCTGGCCATTTTTGACGCAACAGAAGTTCCTTTTGTTGCCCCTGCAAATTTTCCTCTTGTGGGAAGTGTTGGTTGGCCGAGTATTATACCGGCTGCTGCCGCAACATCAGAGATTCCAAGGTGAGTATGTATCGCGTCAAGAAATATCCAGAAATAAAGCTCACCTGCTGAAAGGTTAGGGATGCCATGATAAAAATAAGTTCCATTGAGTTGTTCAACCGTATCCATATGATCTCCTTATCTTCAAACGTTCAGCTTTACCCTACAATAATCCCGCAGCTTGTCACATAGGAATTTTTCCAACATTTTTCTTCCCCAAAACGAAAGATAACTATCTGTAATTAAAAGCATGATTGAGTGTGTTTTTTCCGCTTAAATACAGCACGTAATTTAATTTTAATTTATTGTAATTCAGATAATTAACACAATATTGCAAGAGCGATGCTGCGTCATATGGGCTGGACCGAAGCGGCCGACCTGATTGTTAAGGGAATGAAAGTTGCCATCGCCGCTAAAACCGTTACTTATGACTTCGAACGTCTGATGGACGGCGCTAAGCTGCTGAACTCTTAAGAGTTTGGTGATACGATTACCGCTAATATGTAATTACCTGTAACGATGGTTACAACCTTTTTGTAATGTCATAAAGGTGATGCTGAGAAGAGTAATATTATTGTATTTACTTGCACTCTGGCTCTGGATAAATGGGGTGACAGGAAAACGATGTTCAGAAATCTTTCTATTATATAGCCCTGGTTCTGCTAACACCGGGTCTCAGTTTTAGCATTTAGCAAAGCCTTTCGTTAGGGGTATTGTGAGGTGCGGATTTATACTGACAGATATCGATGGATGTATACTGATGGCAGTGATATAAGAGTAATCTCCATCACTTCAAAAAGGATTTTATTGTGGGATTTAATAAATTAATCACACCTCAGATAATTACAATATTATATGCCTTGACTCTGGTATTATCCTTAATTGGCGCATTTATTAATCTGTCTAAAGGTAAAATGAGCGAAGCCATTGTTTTACTGGTCATCGCTGTTTTTAGCAGGGTGTTCTTTGAATGTGTTATCGTTAACTTTAAAAATAACGAATACCTTAAGCGGATAGCTGAGGCACTTGAAAAACGACAGCTATAGTGATTTCAGATAAATATACCCTGTGAGAGGCTATTGCTGTTTCGGACTTTTCACTTGTCACGGACTGCACCTTATACCTGAATAATCCAGTGAGTAAGGTTTAAGGTGCAGTGTTAACTGGCGAAGATAAAATACTCCTCCGAAAAGTTACTCGTTATGGTCAGCCAATATCTTTCAGGTCGTGACAGGACACAATGAACTGGAAAATCGGTTGCCGTCGAAATAACTCCTGCCCGGTGCCGGATCAAAGCATCGCTGATGCTATAGTCCAGGCAGAAAACGTTCCCTTTTTACCAGATAGTTAAATCAGACAAACGGTCGGGAAATTAACTCCAGCCCGGATAGTACCAGGAACAGAAGAAAGCACTGCCGGAAGCGCCCGGCGCTGATACGTGCCCGAACCTTCTGTCCGATCCACATTCCGGTCAGCGCTGGCAACAGGGATAAAAAGGACAATGAGAACTGCCCGACTCTGAAAACATCATTCAGATAAAGTCCGGTGGCCAGCGCCAGGGTCGAAACGGTAAATGACAAACCAAGTGCCTGCACCAGTTCATCTTTACTGAAACGAAGCGACTGAAGAAAGGGAACAGCCGGCATCACAAACACCCCAGTGGCTCCGGTGATTATTCCGGTGATACCCCCAATGACCGGCGCCAGCCATTTTTCCCGGGTCTGTGAAATGGTGAACGAGGGTGAGATTAGCGCAAATATTGCGTAAATAATCAGAGCGCCCCCCAGGCTAAATGCAGACCAGGAAGGATTCATCCGGGATATCAGGGAAGACGCAGCCACCGTAGCCACCACAATCAGCAGCATCATCAGCCACAAACGCCGGAAAACCAGCCTCACTGACGGTCCTGAAAACAACTGCAGTAGGTTAGTGACAAAAGAAGGAACAACCAGCAGTGCTGCCGCGACAGGAAGAGGTAAAAATAGTCCCAGCAGACCCATCGCCACCGTGGGCAAGCCCATTCCGGTCACACCTTTAACAAAGCCGGCGAGCATAAAGATAAGCAGTAGATAGAGATACCGTTGTTCGTCCACGAAATCTGTCCTGATAAAAGAGGTTAAGTGATTCAAGCATCTCTGCTCAGAGTGGACAATCTGGTTTTAGTGCACCATGCTTCGGATATTCCGAAGAGTCAGGTGATTTCGTATGAGACTGGATCTTTCCGATTTAACACTGGTCGTCTGTATCGCTGATGCGGGGAGCATTACCGGGGGCGCTCAATCTGCCAGCCTGGCGGTGGCTTCGGCCAGTGAGAGACTGAAAAGTATCGAACAAGATAGCGGGGCAAAACTATTCTTTCGACATCCCAGGGGAGTCAGCCTGACGGAGGCGGGTGAGATACTGGTCGGCCATGCACGCGAACTCCTTGCCGGACACCAGCGGCTTAAAACCGAACTTGATGCTTATCTCAAAGGTGCCAGAGGGAAGATCCGGTTATATGCCAACACTTCGGCAATGGCCAGTTTTCTGCCGGGCAGGCTGGCCGGCTGGCTGTCAGAACATCCCGATGTGACCATTGAACTGGAAGAGCGGACCAGTGAAGATATTATTAACAGCATCAGCAGGGGTATCGCAGAGGCCGGTCTGGTCTCGGATGCGGTCAATGCCGGTGAACTTATGCTCGATCCCATAGCAGATGACAGGCTTGCCCTTATCCTGCCTGCGACTCATCCATTGAGATTCAGGGATAATGTCACTCTGCAGGACGTAATCAGTGAGCCCTTTATTGGCCTTTACCCGGGGAGTGCGCTACAGGACCACGTCAGTGATCATGCTCGCAGGCTGGGTCATTCATTGTTTTATCGCATCAGAATGAGCAGCTTTGAAGGAGTTTGTGAGATGGTCAGCAGTGGGACGGGGGTTGCTGTCATTCCTGTTTCTCTAGCAGAACGCTTCAGAAAAAAATTTAACTACCATACTTTGCCGTTAAACGACCCATGGGCACGGCGACGGATCTGTCTTTGCTATAAAACAGCGGAATCACTGAGCCCGGGCATGGCAGGGTTAATCGACTTTCTCAGAACAGATAATTTATAAAATGTCAGAGGGTACCCGGCTCAGCAGGTACAGCCGGGTCATACATACCCTCTTTAGGATATCAGTTTTCCGAATCAAATCCTGCTATACAACGATATCCTTTTAGCCGCTAAACAGACCGCGGGTTAATCAATTCCGGGATGTTCCGCATTGCGAGCCCGGTAAGCCAGTTTGTTTTGCAGCATGATCACCATGAAAGGAAAAACACCGGCGGATAATGTACTGACAATCAATAACCGGTTCAGATGTTGTCCTGTTATTTGCGCGTCAGGAAGCAACAAAGAAGACAGTAAGAAGGCGAGGGTAGTGAACAGGAACATTAGGGTGGTCTGTAGTGATGAAAAACCGGCGCGTTGTTGATTATCAGGATAGCGAACTATCAATGCCGAAGCGACAACCAGCCGGCTATAAGAGGCTGCAAGAAATAAGCTGATAAATAACAATGCACTGTCGGAACCCGTTGCAGGAATCAGTAAACTGGCGGCAAATAACAGCGTTGACCCGATTGCCAGAGTCAAGGCAGAGACACGCGAGGTCAGGATACCGGTCATTTTGGTTGACAGATAACCGACAATTCCTCCGGTGAGGAACAAGCCGGGTAACTGCTGTTGCTGCGCTCCCATAAACTGCATCAGTAATGGAGTCAGAACAGGAATAATCAGCATCGGGCTGAACTGGACCACTGCCGTACAGGAGGCGAAAACGAGGGTCTGTGTATCCATTGCAATCTTGTTCCGGCTGCCAGACGGAGGTGTATCGCCGGGTACGATAAAAATGATTAAAGGTAAACAAAACAGACAAAGTACACTGACTGACCACAGAGCAATATGCCAGCCGTAGTGAGTGCACAAAAATAACACCGCTGGCATTCCGGCAATACTGACCATCGGAAACGAGGCAATGACAGTAGCCAGGACTTTGCCACGTAAATTATCTGGAGCGCAGTTGATAAGAATACTGATCCCTACTCCCATCGTAGTGCCACCCACAACACCTGCGAAAAATCGTAGTGCCAGCAAAGTGCCAAAATGCGTTGTGAGTGTGGCGCAATAAGTGACTGCTGCCAGTAACAACATATTCATCAGCAGGAATTGTTTTTTATTAACCCGGTCAATCTGGTAAAAAGCAGCGATGCCGGAAAGGACGGCTCCCAGGGTGTAGAGTCCGGAGGCATAACCGGAAAAGGAGACAGGCACTGAAAACGTGTCTGCCATAAAAGCAAAAACCGGTGTTGAAGCCATGTACTCCAGTGCATTAGCGAACTGGATAAAAGCTATAACCATGGCCAGTCGCATTATCGCTTTATAATCCATTGTTTCTGTAAGCAGGGGCATAACAGTTAACCTGTGAGTGAAAGTGGGCTAAGTCTAACTGCTATCGTCGATGATGTTTATATGCTAAAAATGGTGCATATTGTTATCAAACCCGGGATAATTGATGCGTCCTGTACTTGAATTTAACAGCCTTAACGTGTTTATTGCGGTTGCTGAAAAAGAAAGTTTTGTAGGTGCAGCAAAATTCCTCGAAATGCCGACCTCGAATGTCAGTCGTTGTATTTCTCAGTTAGAAGAAAAGCTCAATCTTCAGCTGATTGAGCGCAGTACCCGACATATGAAACTTACCCAGGCCGGCCAGTTGCTGTATAGCCGGGCGGTACCCTTACTGGAGACTCTGGAGCAGACTGAGACAGAACTGACAATGCGCCAATTGCAACTCAGAGGGCCGCTACGTCTGTGTATCCCCAATGAATTAGGTCCCGCATTGCTCGGTTCGGTGATCGCTGACTTTGCGTGTCAGTACCCTGAACTGGAGATAAGCTGTGTCACAAATCTCTCAGGGTTAGAATCCCTGCGGGATGACCTGGATTTAGCCATCATTGTGACTCGCGGCCAGTTAGATAACAGTGACTATATCGCCCGCCATCTGCTGACTATTCCCTGCACTATTGTGGCAGCGCCTTCCGTCATTCAGCGTTATGGTACTCCGTCTGATATCCGGCAGTTCGAACAATTACCCTGTATCTCTACGGTCACTGCTCTGCAAGGTGCCGCCTGGCAGTTTGTGGATAAAAAAGGGAGATTTGAGACCATCAGGGTGAGGGGACATTATCGGGTCAACAGTGGAGAGATGGCAGGGCGGGCTGCACTGGCAGGTGTCGGTTTTGCAATTTTATCTAAACAAGCCTGCCAACCCTATATCGACGATGGACAGTTAACTGAGATTCAGTTTCAACAGAAGGCGGCTCCTTTGCAGTTATTGGCACTCTATTCAGACCGTCGTTTTCTGCCGGCTAAAATCAGAACGCTGATTGATTTTATCCATAAGCAACTAAACCCGCCGCCGTTAACCCCCTGAAGTCACTGGATTTCGTAACGCAGTGTCGGGTTTCGTTATTTAATGCTGTATTTCCGGAAGCTTTCCCCTGCAATATTCTGCAGGGGAAGCAACGTTCTCAGCCCTGGCGCCCGGTTGCCTCAGTGGCATCATGAAATGTCGGAAAATCAGTATAGCCATGGGCATCACCACCAAAAAAAGTCTCGCGCTGGTAGTGGGTCAGTGGATGACTGTGGCGGATTCGATCAGGCAGATCCGGGTTCGATGTGAACAGGCGGCCGAAAGCAATCAGGTCAGCATCGCCACTTTGCAGCATTTTCTCCGCATCCTCCGGTTTGAATCCTCCGGCAGCGATAATCGTACCCGGGTAATAAGGTCGGAGATCGTGACTGGCAACCGGCTCCGCATAATGGTCTGTCGATTTATCTTCCGGTCCTACAATCCGTGGCTCAATAATATGCAGGTAGGCCAGCGGATAAGCGCTCAGTTGGCTTACCAGGTAACGGAAGATGGCTTGCGGATTACTATCATGCATATCACCGTAAATACCGCTGGGTGAAATACGAACGGCCACCCGGCCGGGGCCCCATTCTCCGATCAGTACCTCAACAGATTCCAGCAGGAAGCGGGCACGATTCTCCGGGCTACCGCCATAGTTATCGGTACGCAGATTACTGCCATCCAGCAGGAATTGCTCAGGCAGGTAACCATTCGCGGCATGCAGTTCAACACCATCAAAGCCGGCGGCTTTCGCCCGTTTAGCCGCCTGACGCAATTCATTCATCAGTAGTGGAATTTCGGTGGTTTCCAGTGCCCGTGGTTGTGGAAATAATTTTCCTTCATAACCCCCTTGTGCATTTCTCACCACACCGTAGGTTTCTTTGGCAATCAAAGCGGAAGGTGCTACAGGCTGTTGTCCTCCGGACAGTTCAGGTAGTGACTGCCGGCCCGGATGCCAGAGTTGCAAAATAATCTGACTGCCACGGGCATGAACAGCATCGGTCAGTCGTTTCCATCCGGCCTGTTGTTGGTCGGTAAATATACCGGGGGCGTCCTGATAAGCATTAGCGTAAGGCGATATCGCTGTCGCTTCAGCAATCAACAGTCCACCCTTGCTGGCCCGCTGACGGTAGTACTCCGTCATCAGTTCTCCCGGCACTCCTCCCGGTTCCGTTCTCATTCGGGTGGCAGGGGCCATGACGACGCGGTGTTCGAGTTGCAATTTACCGGCACCGGCTGCCGACAGTAATTTTTTCATCATTAATACTCCGTAACTGTGGGGAATGTCAGTGCGGATCCCCTGTGAATGTTGGGTCCCGGGTCATTTAACCGTTTCAGGATTCTTGCTGTGCCATATTGCGGGCAACCTGGGCCGCACTGATCCCTTCCAGTGCGAGGCCATAGCCAATACCTTCCTCCAGTAAGCGTTTCATTCGTTGTGTCAGTGCGATGCGGGTATAGCGCGAGGTGAGTGGTGGCAGGGCAGCAATCCCGTCTGCAATTTCATGGGCTCGTGCCAGCAGTTTGTCTGCAGGAACAATTTCATTAACCACTCCCCATTGTCTGGCGGTTTCTGCATCCAGTTGCTGACGGGTCAGCAGAAAATAACGGCCACGAACAGAGCCAATCACCTCCGGCCACAGGATATGGACACCATCGCCTGGTACTATCCCGAACTCAAAGTGAGGTTTGTCCTGAAATACGGTTTCCGGCGTTGCCAGTATGATATCGGTCAGCAGAGCATATTCGCTGTGCAACAGCACCGGGCCATTGAGCGCGGTGATCATGGGCACTTCAATATCAAGAATATTGCTAAGAACCTTTCTCCCTTCCCGCAGGATCTTGTCGAATCCGGAGGGGGTGAAAAAATCGAAACCCTCAGGGCTAATGGCATCCATAAAAGCATCGCCGGAACCGGTCAGGATCACTGCACGGTTATCACGATCCTCCCCAATGGCATGGAACAACTCAACGAACTGTTCGTGGGTATGGCCGTCGAACACCAGTTTTTCACCGTCAGTGTGAAATTTAACTTCCAGGACTCCGTTTTCTTTTCGGGTCAGACGGGCGTTAGCGAAGACGCTACGGTAGTTTTCAAATGCTGACATGGCAATATTCCTTAAGTCGTCCGGGCCGGAGTGCCCGAGGGTGGAATCACAATATGCTATTCCTGATGAAAAGGGATCGGCTCTGATTTATATAATTTATATTCCAAAATGGAATGATATGAATGGATAAGCTCAATGAGTAACCCTGCAGTACCAGGCATTGTCTTTGCGTAATCAGATGTTTTAAGGAGCTAACGAACCACAGTGTTGGGTGAAACCCACAAATGTGGCTGATCTCACGTCAGTTACAGTGCCTGCAACTATCCGGGTTGTTCATGCGGATAAAACGGGGAAATACCAATGAGTTTGCCATTTCAATATTATGTCGCAGAGTAGAATATTCTCCGGTTTGCCGGCAGTTGGGCCACATTCGGAGGTGTTTTTTCTTAAATAATAACTCCAAATTTGAAACCTCACCGGTTTAGCCTATCCTTGATAGGTAGGTGATAATTAAGGTGTTTATGTTTTAAGGAAAAAAAATGCTAAAAATAAAACGTAAAAAAGTTAAACCAATGCGGCTAAAGGACGTCACGATAATCGATGACGCCCGGCTAAAAAAAGCCATCACGGCGGCCGCATTAGGTAATGCAATGGAGTGGTTTGACTTTGGAGTGTATGGATATGTGGCGACAGTATTAGGCAAAGTGTTTTTCCCTAACGCCTCTCCTGCTATCCAGATTATTGCTGCTCTGGGGACTTTCTCGGTACCTTTTATCATTCGTCCGTTAGGTGGGATGTTCTTTGGGGTGCTGGGCGATAAATATGGCCGGCAAAAGATACTGGCGACCACCATTGTTCTGATGACTCTCAGTACCTTCTGTATTGGTTTAATTCCCTCATATGCCACTATCGGTTTTTGGGCGCCGGTATTGCTGTTAATCGCTAAGATGGTGCAGGGGTTTTCTGTCGGTGGCGAATATACCGGTGCGTCGATCTTCGTGGCCGAATACTCCCCGGACCGAAAACGCGGTTTTATGGGGAGCTGGCTGGATTTTGGTTCACTGGTGGGGTTTGTGTGTGGCGCCGGAATTGTCGTACTGCTGACCACTATGCTGGGGCAGGAAGCCTTTAACGAATGGGGCTGGAGGATTCCGTTCTTCCTGGCATTACCGCTGGGATTAATTGGCCTTTATCTGCGTCATGCTCTGGAAGAGACTCCGGCATTCCAGAAACATGTGGATTCACTGGAAGAAGGCTCGAAACAAGGACTGAGCGAAGGTCCGTCAGTGCCGTTTAAAGAAGTGGCCCGCAAACACTGGCGTAACCTGGTCTCCTGTATCGGTATAGTGATTACCACGAACGTCGCATATTACATGCTGCTGACCTACGTACCGAGCTACCTGACCCACGATCTGCATTACTCTGAAGACAGGGGCGTACTGATTATTGTGGTGATTATGCTGGCAATGCTGTTTGTCCAGCCGGTGATGGGCCTGCTCAGTGATAAGTTCGGTCGTCGTCCGTTTATCGTTATCGGTAGCATCGCAATGGTCGTCTTCTCCATTCCGTCATTTATGCTGATCACACACAACAGTCTGCCGGCGTTATTTTTCGGGTTGTTAATTCAGGCGGTGATACTGAACTGCCTGATTGGGGTGATGGCGGCGACTCTGCCTGCATTGTTCCCGACAGAGGTGCGTTACAGTGCGTTGGCCAGTACCTATAACATTTCTATCCTGGTCGCGGGTATCACCCCGACGCTGACCGCCTGGCTGGTAGAGGTGAGTGGCAATCTGTATATGCCGGCTTTTTACCTGATGGTGGTGGGTGTTATTGGGGTGGTGACCGGTCTTTCGATGCGCGAGACTGCCAACAAACCGCTTTATGGAGGCACTCCGGCAGCTTCTTCGCTGGAAGAAGCGAAAGAACTGTTGCAGGAACACCATGATGGTATTGAACAGCGAATCGAAGATATTGATGAGCAAATTGAACAGTTGCAGATTAAACGTCGTAATTTAGTCGACCAGCATCCGGATATCACTCATTAAACCAGACTAACCGCTGTCTCCGGACGGCGGTTTTTCCCCCTTGACACCTGAGTTTCTGCTACGGGTTGTTTGCATCCTCACAGAGAATTCTCAGTTCTCATCAAATCAACGTCTTTTCAGTCTTGCCGGGCTTAGGAAATCATGAGGTTGAACATCCAATTTTTCAGCCACAAAACTACTGGCATCTCCTGTGACTGAAGCTCAGGCGACTGGTTCGGTTATCACCCTCTGAGATACACTACAAGCTTTCTCAGACCACACAGCAGGAATATATGACCGTTTCTATTGGAATTCTGGCCGGCATGGGGCCACGATCGACCGCACCTTTTATCGATATGCTGGTATCTGAATGCCAGTCGCAGTATGGTGCATGTTTTGATATGGACTTTCCACGGATGCATATCATATCTTTGCCAACCCCATTCTGGCCTGGCCAGCCTGTTGATGATCAGGCAATGATTGCTGCCTTACGTTCAGGAGTGAGGGAGTTGGTGCAGGCCGGAGTGAGTTTTATTGCGGTTCCATGCAATCTGGCACATAACTATTTCAGCGAAATGGAACAGGTTGCCGGAGGCATTCCGGTGTTGCATATCGCCGCAAGTGCCGTGCAACAGATACCGCCGTCTGTGAATTATGTGACTTTACTGGCGACTGAACCCACTCTGGATGCAGGGTACTGGCAGCAAAAATTGCTGGCTGAGGGTAAACAACTCTTCGATACCCCGCAGCTACGCACTCTGACGACCGCGCTGATCACCAGTATAAAACAGCAGGGTTATCAGAATGAGACCGTCAGCAGGCTATGGCAGCAGGTAACGGATCTGATTGCGGGAAATCACAGTGGGGCGGTTCTGATCGCCTGCACCGATATCAGTCCGTTGCTGGATAGCGGCGAATATCCGTTTGTGACTATCGACAGTGCAGCCAGTCTGGCGAAGGATGTTGTCCGTCGCTATCAGCAACAACGTCAGGTCGAGGGCAGGACTGACTAAGGGCTACCCCGGATTCATCCTTTGACGCAGACGGGCAGAGCGATTATTGAAAATACTCGGTGACCTCACGGATAAACAGCTGGCATCGGCTTTCTTTAATGCGCTGCGGGTCACAGAGCAGGTTAAGTGGTCGTTCCGGGACAGGAAAATTCTCCAGCACCGGAATTAATTCACCACGCTGTAATGACTGTTCAAGGCCTTTCTCATAGCCGATAATTATCCCGTTGCCTTTCACTGCAGCGGCCAGTATCGCCCCCCAGTCATTAATAACCAAAGGGCCATTCACAGTGACCTGAATAATTTGCTGCCCGCAGTTAAATGGCCACTCGTGGGCCAGCCCAGCCGGCCAGGGTGAGAATCCAATGCAATCATGATGTTGTAAATCCTCCGGGCGCTCCGGTGTTCCACGGCGGGCCAGATAGTGGGGGGATGCACAGGCGATAAACCGGTAGGGAGTCAAGGGCCTGGCGACGTAACGCAGGTTTTTATCTGGCTCACCAATCCGGAACACGAAATCGAAATATTCCGCCGCAGGATTGATGATGCCGTCACTCAGTGTCAGTTCAACCTTCATCTGCGGATAGCGCTGCAAAAACAGACTCACAAAATCGACCAGGCTGTAGCGACCAAATGAGACCGGAGCATTAATACGCAATATTCCTGAAGGCGTATCCGTTAGACCGCTGGCTTCATTGTCGGCCTGGTCCACAGCGTCGAGTATCGCTTCACAACGTTTCAGATACTGCTCTCCTGCCGGAGTCAGGCTTTGTGAGCGGGTTGTCCGGTTTAACAGTCGCACAGATAACTGGTGTTCCAGTGCAGTAATGTGCCGGGCAACCATTTGCGGCGACATGGTCAGTTTATTGGCGGCACCAACAAAAGAGCCTCCCCGGGCCACTGCCACAAAGGTTCGCATGCTGGTAAGCTTATCAGGCATTAAACACTCCTGGTTGTTTCTGAACTTTAATAATGGGTATTTTAAATACTTGTGGTGGTTATTATGCTTGGTTTTTAATAAATCAACAGAGGCATATCCAATGAATATTTACCTGGTCACCATGGAACATCCTGAAGGTCCTGAATGGAATACCTTTGTCCGTGAACATGTGTTGTATCTGAAACAACTGATCCACAACGGCACGCTGATAGCCTCAGGTCCGTTGAAAAACACCTCGTTACGGGCTGGTTTTTTAATTTTCCGGGCAGAAAGTCTGCAACAGGTTCGCATGATGGTGAATGCCGACCCGTTTGCGCGGGAGAAACTGATAACGAAGCTGGAAATACAACAGTGGGACCCTCTGTTTGGTCAGTTGAGTACTATCTCCAGCCAACAGACTGTCGGTGAACTACAGGATTTGGTTGATTAGACAGTCTCTGGTGAGTAGTCGCGGGTTCAGCCATAAGTGTATCGCCAACATTAGTGGCCCATCGATAAAATTGTTGTGATGAATGCTGCCAAAACAGAGCTAACCGGTTAAGGTAGAGGTTCTTCCGGCACTGTCCGGTGAGTCAGCCAGGCACCGTCCAAAACTGACACTGCAATGATGATTCATGGAGCACAGAATGAATGATTCGGCGAGACTTGGGCGAATAGCCGCCGTCTTAGCGGTAAAAAATATTCAGCGAGCAGAGCAGTTTTATACTGAAGGACTTCATTTTACCGCAGTATTTAAGAATGGTCACCCGACAGGTTTTATGATTCTCAGGCGTGATAATGCTGAATTACACCTTACCCTCCAGCCATTTCATAAAGCAGTTGCCTATCCGGTGGCGCATCTGCTGGTGGATGATGTCGCCGCATTTTATGAATGCTGTCGTCAGGCCGGTGCAAAAATCATTAAAGGTGTCCAGGATAAAGATTATGGGTTAAGGGCATTTGTTTTTGCTGACCCCGACGGAAACCGTATTGATGTGGGGCAAATTTTGTCGGAAAGAGACGATGAACAGACAGACGGGTAGCCGAAACTGGCTCGTCTGCCTGATATATGAGCTTAACGGTGTATGGCGGCAAAGACCTCACTGACGGCTTTAGCCCCGGGGTCAATATGTCCCTGCAGGCTGTCAGCATTCAGATAAGCCGATCGTCCGGCCCCGGCTTTACTCATTTTAGCCGTGGACTCTGCGCCTTTTCGGGCGGCGGCCACGACTTCATCCCAGCTGCTATCTGCGGCCATGGCTTCAAAGGCCGGTTGCAGAGCATCAATCATGGTCCGATCTCCGGGACGAGCCCCACCATACTCTTTCATCTGTTCCAGCCCTTTGAGGAAAGCTTTTCCGGGATTTTGCTGCGAATCATAACCCTCTGCTGCCGCGGTAAACAGTAGCGATAACAATACACCGCCGGAGCCTCCCATGGGGGTAGTGATACTTTCTCCCAGCCAGCCCAACAAAGCTGCGGGCTCATTGAGCGGTAACTGTTTATCCTTCAATGCCTTAAGAACGTAACGGGCACCGGTGGCCAGAGTACTGCCAGTGTCGCCGTCGCCTACATGACTGTCGAGAGTGTTCAGTGCTTCTTCATTATCAATCAGTGTCTGGCAGGCCGATTCAAGCACTGCGGCTATGTCGGAATTATCAGAAGGAGTGACTGCCGTATTTTCCGGTAAGGCTTGCGCCTGCTGCCAGTGCATTTCAGCGGGTGAATAAAGCGGTGACCATCCTGAGACGGCGACCGGCGCTTTGAGAGCTTCTTCGAGTTCGTCATTCAGTGGCAGAACCGTCAGTGACACGCCCTTCATGTCCAGTGCGCTGACCAGAGTTGCCGGCCCCTGTAACAAGCGAACACGTTTACCCAAAGGTGAGGCCAGCAGGTGCTGGCTGAGTAATGCCAGTTCCAGTACCGAAAATCCGCCGAGATTATTAATCATCAGCAGTAAGTCCGATTTATCACCAATATGCTCTAACAGTCGTTTTGTTATCTGTTCGCAAATTTCACGGCTGTTCTGGGTATCAAGAGTGGCTACACCATGTTCGCCATGAATGCCCATCCCAAGCTCACTTTTGCCGGCAGGTAGCCTGTCGTTGTTCTCTGCTCCCGGCAGATGGCAGGAAGAGAGAGCAACACCCAGAGTTGCTATTTGCTTTAACGCTGAGCGGGTTTGGCTGGCGACTTCCTGTAAGGAAAGACCCTGACTGGCGGCATAACCGGCAATTTTATGGGCTAAAATAGTACCTGACAGGCCACGAGGCTGGGGATTATCCGGGAGCGCTATATCGTCTTCCACCAGAACGGTTTCTACCTTATAGCCCAAAGCTCTGGCTTTCTCTGCTGCCAGTCCGAAATTCAGGCGGTCGCCGGTATAGTTTTTAACAATCAACAGACATCCGGCATCGCCAGTAACATTAATAATTGCACTAAGAACGGCATCTACCCCGGGGGAAGCAAAAATATCACCACAAATGGCCCCGGTCAGCATCCCTTTCCCGACAAAACCGGCATGCATTGGTTCGTGACCAGAGCCTCCGCCGGACAGTAATGCGACCTGCTTTTTATCCCAGTCATTGCGAACAACCACCCGCAACCCCGAATCTGTTTTCAGGCGGGTTAAGTTTGCATGCGGGCTGGTACGAATAATGCCTTCAATGACAAGGTCAATGAGGTTTTCTTTACTGTCATAGAAAAAATGACTCATCGAAATCACTCCTTAATAAGATAAACCGCGACCCTAAGTGTGAGCCAGTTTATCTCAGACATTGGCACGACGAGCTATTAGTGTGACATGCATCACATAATAATCGATGTGGAGCTTGTGTCCTGAAACAGGAAAAACAGGAATCAGTAGTTAACACGGGAAGGGAAAAACTGGCCAGCCATGAGCAAAAGTGCCAGATTCTGGAAATTATGGGTCAGTCCCGGACTCCGGCGTTTTTCCCGCCGGAGGTTATCTGGTTGCTAATGGCCGGGTAACCCGAAAACGTGTCACAGAGATTGATGATTGGCCTGAAAGACCGATTTTGGGTATGATCCGCCGCCTGAAAGGGAGTGAACCGGATGATATCTGAAATCAACGATACCTTTATTGCGCCGCCTTGTAAGCAACAGATAGAGATTCTCTATCAGGATGATTCTTTACTACTGATTGATAAACCGGCCGGGTTACTCAGCCTGTCAGGGAAAAACCCGCAAAATCTGGATTCGGTACATTACCGACTGGTGAAAGAGTATCCCGGTTGCACTCTGGTGCACCGGTTGGATTTTGGCACCTCCGGGCTGATGGTGATTGCCCTGAACAAGTCGGTGAATGCGTTACTCTGTCAGCAATTTAGTCAGCGTTGTGTGACTAAACATTATCAGGCACTGGTCTGCGGGCATACGGAGCAGAGCTCCGGCACAATTGAAGCGGCAATTGCCAGCAACCCGGCGTTATTCCCGCGCATGAGTTTGTGCCCGGAGACGGGTAAACCTGCCCGTTCCGGGTATCAGGTAGCAGAGAGGGAGTTTTTCATTACGCCGGATAAAAAACGTCTGCCGGTCACCAGGCTACGGCTGTTACCCGAAACGGGAAGGACCCATCAGTTACGTATCCATTGCCAGTATCTGGGACACCCGATTTTGGGCTGTGATTTATATGGCGGAAAAGAGTGGCCTGGTACAGCCAAAATTCCACGACTGATGTTGCATGCCAGCCAACTTAATTTTGTGCATCCGGTCACCTTACAACCGATGGTTGCCCGCAGCACCGTACCTTTCTGACCAGGCCTCAGGCGGCCCGGCCAGATATAATGTCTTAGACCTTACCACATCAGGTCATCAGGGATTTTAAAATCTGCGTAGGGATCATCTTCATCCGGTTCCTGATCACTAACCGGACTGTTCAGGACGATATAATCAGCATCGCGCTGGGCAATTTTATCTGCCACGATGGCCGGGATAATCGCATATTCGCTGCGGTTATTCTCAGTAATCAGCCGTGCGATAGCCAGCCGTCCCTGAGTCAACTGGGTATGTGTTTTATTATCCACTGACAAATTTTTGATCAGATTGTTGTCGGTGAAATTAAAGCTGACCGGGCCATCGGTTCGCGGAATCCTGTTCATTTCGATCAACTGACGAATTTGCGCCTTATACTCTTTAGACTGTGCTGCCTGCTTCTGTTGCTCACTGAGTTGCCTGTCACGCTCCTGCTGTGCTTTTTTATTCTCTTCAACCGCTTCTCTGGCTTCTCTGGCTTGTACCCGCGACTTTTTTGCAGTCCGTTGTACTTTTTCCATTTTCTTGCTGCTGACCAGTCCGGCTTTCAGCATCTGTTCCTGTAAGGTGAGTTTTGTCATTCTGTTTCCTGAACCGGTTAATGGGTTTGCCGGAGTATATCGTTAATTTGGCTGAAAGTGGTGATTTTGAAGACCTGATGGCCGGAGCCTTGCGGGGAACAGTGGGGGAATGTCTGACATAGCAAAGAAGAGGAAAAAAATCCCGCCGTAGCGGGAAATGGATTATAGGCAAACTGCAATATTTGTTCTAAACGACTTTTCCGGTTAAACGAGGATTAACCGGTATTGCATTGGTACGACCAGGTATCCGGGCAACAGTTCCCTGCACACGTAAGAAAATTAGCGTCAGAATTACGTTAAGTTATTGATAACGAATCACAGCGACCATTGCGATGCTATCAATCTGACGTTCTGCATTGGCCAATTGTCTGCAGTGTAATTAAGGGTAAACCTGCTGTAACCCTGATACCCGAAGGGTTATTATATCAGAATTACCCGTATGATTGGTAACTGACACGAATAGAAAAATGCGTGGTGACAAATTACTGTAACCTGACTATAGGATGATTCACAGGTAGCAAAAAAAAGGAAAATTTATGTTAGCAAAAATGTTTTTACACGGGCGTCATTGTTACGTCGCTGTCACTGAGATGACAGAAATCGAAAATGGCCATCTGACCGCCGGGAGTAAGGAGTTTGTGGTCAAACTGGCTAATGGTATGCAGGAAAAAGTGATTATGCGGGGCGACAGCCTTGCGGGTATTGATAATGGTTGTATTCGCCTGGGCTAAGTCTTTCCTGTAAAGCAGTAAGCAGTAAGCAGTAAGCAGTAAGCAGTAAGTAGTAAATAATAAACACCGTCATCGTAATGAGCTCTGTCAGATTCGCTGGCAGGCTCTGAGCAATGTCGAATTCTTTCCGGCGTTGAGCCCAACCTTAGCGACCAGTCATGTAAACCGCAGTCAGCGGAAAAAACTCTGCTTAATTATCTTTTATCATCACCGGATGATTGACTGTACTGTACTCATTCGTCTTTGTTGCGGGCAAAAAAAAGCCCGCGGTCAGCGGGCAAAGATAACTGGAAGCAATGTGAGCAATGTCGTGTCGAGTAGTTGATTAAAACAGTCAACTATTCGACAGAGCTAAAGATAGTGGTAATGATTCTCAATTGCAACCCCTGAATATGTGTGGATTATCAAATTTTTTAAAATATTTCCAAAATTGTTGCGGGCTGGCCATTAGGCGAAGGTTTGTCAACGGACTTCCAGACTCACCCGGTTAACTTTTTCTCAGCAGGGGGACTTAACTCCGGTATATGAATCCCGGGAGTTATGGAGTTGATGTGGTATCGTAAGCCACCACCCGGGCAACCAGTTGCGGGATTTGTTGCTCAGAAAATACCTCGATACCATGGCGGCGTAACAGTGTCGCTGCAATACCACTGCCATTGATTTGGTGCCCGGAAAAATCACCACAATAAATTTTTTGACTGCCGCAGGTCGGGCTGCCATCGGCCAGCAAAGCATAACGACAGCCTGTCTGTTGCGCTACCTGCAGTGCCAGTCTGGCACCTTTAAGGTATTCCCGGGTCACATCCTTACCATGATTTTCCAGAATCACCGCATTTCCGGACAGGACATCTTCGCCTTCACCCCCGCAGATCTCTGCCGGAAGTCGTGGCGTCGGAAGTCCGGCGGCCTGTTCCGGGCAACAAATCACCAGGCGGTTCTCCTGCCTGAGTTGTTCCAGCGCATCAAGGACGGCCGGTTTATCACTGCCGTCATAACGAACCCTGAAACCCATCAGACAGGCGCTTACCAGTATTTTACTCTTCATCATTATCGGGCAACAATTTGCAGTACATAGAGCAATTATGCCGGGCTTTCAGTAAAAGTGGCAGGTTATTTGATGACTGACCGGAAACAAAATTAAAAAACCCCGGGGTATCACCCGCGGGGTTCTGGCATAAAACAGATGCTGTATTAAGAAGTTATCTTAAGCAGCGCAAGCTGACTTACTTGCGACCAAGCAGATAACCAAACACTACGCCGATAGCCGCGGCAATCGCAACACCGGTGTAAGGTTTGTCAGAGACCTGCGTCTTAATGGTATCCGCAGCATCACGTACCGCATAACTAGCGTGTGATGCGTACTTACGTGCGGCTCCTTTCAAAGAATGCTCAGGTGAATCGGTAATGTCACCGTAAGCTTCCTGTGCTGCACCTGCCAGTTCTTCAGCTTTATCCTGAATTTTACCACTCATGCACAACTCTCCTTTGATTGACTGTTATATCAGATGTTTTTAAGTATAGCAGAGGAATTTTTTCTTACTGCTGAACCGGAATTTTCTGAGGACCCGGACAAAGGCTCATTACAGGGTCTGACCTCAGCGTACCAGTTCACCTTCGACCAGACCGGCTCTGACGATAGTCACTGCCGGGATTTGCAGGGCCTGCATATAGCCTTGTACCAGCAATAAATTACTGACATCGGTTGCTCGATAATCACCTTTAAGCTGACTGTCATCTTTATTGACCTGTTGTTTTGCCAGACTGGTCAGTTGCTGCAGGGTATAGCTGTTCGGTTTTCCTGGTAGCTGATCACGTAGTGAATAATCATGAACACCACCAATCCCCAGCACTTTTTTACCGGAAATCATCCGTTTCATTGCTGAATCCACATCATTGCTGGCATAAAAACGGACAAATTTCAGCGCACTGTCGGCATAATTCCCGACAGGATTGGGTGAGCTGTCAGCGGTTAAAGGCTGATTCTTCAGCAGACTGACGATATAGTTTTTTAAAGTGACGGATGCCAGTTTTCCCTGATAGATATACGGAACCTTTTTACCCTGTTCTTCGGTCCAGGTGGTCATCTGCATCGATGCTCCGCCAATATCCCAGACCAGAATATCCTCATCCCGAATATCCGGTTGATGTAATGATGCTTTAGCGGATGCGAAACCGAGCAGAGCTTCCTGTTGTTGGCTAATGATTTTTATTCCTGCCCCGGTCTGCTGATTCAGCCAGTCTATGGTCTGCGGTCCGTTTTTAGCACTCCGGAATACCGCGGTTGCGACACCTGAAACAGAAACCGGATGGAAACGGCGGATGTTTTTCATTTCGGTTTGCAGGGCAGACAATCCCTGCTGTATCACTGCCTGTGGCAGACGGTTATCGTCAGCATGCATCAGGGCATCGTTATAAGGTATGGCAATTTGTTGCTGATAGCGCATCTTCATAATCTGATGGCGGCAGATATCTACATCCGCGACGGCAATTTTGCTGGAACCTGAGCCTATATCCAGTGCTGCACGGGTTTGCAGACAACCGGCATAAACCGGCAGGGTAAACATTGCTATTAAAGTAGTAAGGCAAAACAGTGTCATTTTGCGATATACGGACATCGGCAAATCCCGTGAGATTCTCATAGAAAACTTTACTACAGAATATGTCAGGCAGTGCAGAGGATTACAATGCCGTAACCGGCGGATTACTCAGTGCCAGGTGCAGGACAAGTCCAGGTAATCATCAGGTTTTGCGGTGCGTTGATTAACCGGAAACGGTAATTACCCAGCCGCTGGGCATAATATCCCTGAGTCGTCACAGAAGAGGGGGTGTAACGCTGATCGTCCGTGGACGAGAGCAGGCCACTGTCAATCCTGACAGACTGCTTGCTGATAGTGAAATGCGTCACCTGGTCAAAAATCCATGCATCGGTTTTACCAAGACTTTTGCCGTACAGGCTGGCCACTTCACCGTCACACAGCCGTCCCTGAGGGCGTGAAGCACAACCACTTAGCAGAATCATAAACGCAGCAATCAGCAGATAACGCATAACATCACCTTAATCCATTGCGGGTAATCATTATCATCACAAAGGCTAAGCATAACATTGTCGCCTGATGACTGGTGAGAGATTGTCGCTACCGGAGTTATTTTTTTATCGCTCCGGATGACGGCGGATGGGTAATCTCGCGTTGCAACCAGTAAAAAATCACTCCACAAATGTATCGCTGGCTGGCAGAGCTAAGTGGCTGATGGGCAATGATATTATGCCATTTTTCCAGGCAACCCCGGCAGCAGGTCGCTGTAGCGTGCTGGGCAATAAAGACCGGATGACCACGCATCGGTGTCTGCTTCCCGTCATTTACGGGTTCGGCATCTGACAACCTCAGCCGGACAAAATCAGCAGCATGTTGCATGATAACATCTGCACCTTTATCCATGCAGTATTGCCTTTCTTTAACCCCCAGATGAAAGCGGCTGCGGAACGGAGAACCCGCCAGCCTGCGGAACAGTTGTTGATGGGTGTTCATCGGTTGGTATCCCTGCAAATAGTGTGTATAGCCTGTCATTAATTTTATTATGTTGTAACGTCCGTTGATAGTGTCAGCAAATCATCCTGGTTAGTATTGGTTATCACCAGTAAAATTCACTAAATCTCAGGATGAGGCATGAAAACACTGATTGCCATGATTGCTATCACAGCCGGTATTGCTTATTCACAGACTGCTGCAGCTTATGCGGCGCCAGATGATGGAGATGAATTTCAGATTTCTTGTTCCGGGCGTCCAACCATGACGATTGACCGTGCAGAATACGGGATCTCCACGCTTATGTGGGGAGATGATAATTTTCAGATAGCCGCGGGTCAGGATCGCATGCGGCTGCAGGATGGCCAGCCGGTATCAATTACCTTATTTCGTAATGGTGACCAGCTCATGGTGGATAACGCCACAGGGGATACCTTTTTTGTGTATGCGGGCACGACGAAGCTGGTACCTTGTGAAAGAACGGATACCCGGCCAGATCCGTTACTGACGCTAACCCCCTGGAATAAGGACATGGCCTCCGGACAGTCTGTGACCGGATGAAGTCATTGGGTTTTATTTTTGGGGAGCAGGACCTAATACCGGATAGTGGCTAAGAACCAGCGTCCGCGCAGTGCCGATGCTGTCAAGCCGGGCAAAGGCGCCAACGGGCAAGGTAACGGTTTCCTGCTCATGACCAAACTGCAGACCATCAATAAAGGGGACACCACTTAACTCCTGCATATACTGCCAGACAGTGTCCAGACTAAAACCATTATCATAGTCGGACAACGCTCCACCACTGAAGCTACCAGTGATGACTGCCTGCTGACGCTGCAAAATGCCCGCATGCCACAACTGCAACAGCATCCTCTCTATTCTGAAAGGATGTTCATTAATATCCTCGATCAACAAAATACCATTATCAATATCTGGCATCCAACGAGTCCCGGTCAACGATGTCAGCATGGCCAGATTCCCGCCCCACAGCACGCCTTCGGCGCTGAAATCTTTTTGTATATTTCCCGACCAGTGGATGGTATAACTTTTTTGCCTGAGGAGTTTCCAAAAATGCTGCAGAGTGAATTCTGAAGGCGGACTGGCACCAAAATTGCCTGCCAGCATCGGTGAACTAAAGGTAATTAACCCGCATTGTGACAACAGTGCCAACTGAATGGCGGTGAAATCGCTGTGACCACACAGAGCTACAGGTTGGCCGGTTAAACGTTCAGCCAGTGCAGGGTAATCTATATTTGTCAGCAGTCGGCTGGCACCGTAGCCACCGCGCACCGCCAGGAGTATATCCGGTAATTCCCGGCAGTGTGCCAGTTGATTAATATCTGTGACTCGTTGTTCATCAGTTCCGGCGAAACGCTGAAAGCGCCGTTGGATAACAGTGTCGTTTTCCAGCCGGTGACCGGCATCCCGTAAAAATTGTAAACCGCGCTCTGCGGCCGCCTGGTTAATGCAGTATCCCGAAGGGGCGATCAGTCGAATCGTATGGCTGGCAGACATAACTCTAACTCTGCAGGAGATAAGCAAAACAATAGACTCATCATGGCGAAAACAGCGGCGGAAGTCACGCCTTTCAGTGAACGGTGAATTCAGACAAACGGTAATTTTACCGGCAGGAGAGTTCTGTATCATAGGCGACGCAAAATTATCAGGATAAAGATAACGTGAAAATAAAATTTCTTGTGCTTTCTGCCTTATTTTTGGCAGGGTGCGCCAGTGAGCCGCCGAAGCAAGTTGTTCAGCAAAAGTATACGCCGTTAATTCAGGCACCACCTTCCAAAGTACTGGCCAATACAAATGATGATTGGTCCCTTTTCACCGAAGACGCTGCCAGTCATTATGGTGTTGATGAACGTTTAATCAGCGCCATTATTAGTGTCGAGTCCGGTGGAAATCCAAATGCTGTCAGCCGTTCTAATGCCATAGGTTTAATGCAGATTAAAGCGTCCACCGCAGGGCGTGAAGTTTACCGGGTACAAGGTAAGCGTGGGCAACCCTCCCGCAGCCAGTTGCGAGATCCGGCAGTGAATATTGAAATTGGTACCGCTTACATCAAAATCCTGCAAGATACAATTCTTTCCGGTATCCACAACCCGGTGACATTGCGATATGCGACCATTGTTTCTTATTCTAATGGTGCCGGGGCATTGTTACGAACGTTCTCGTCGAACCGTGACAAAGCGATCGCCATGATTAATGATATGACCCCACAGCAGTTCTACCGCTTTATCGAACGTAAACATCCCGCGACCCAGGCACCGCGTTATCTCTGGAAAGTCACCACGGCTTACCAGGACAGCTAATATCTGTCTGTCGGCTGACTGACTTTAGCCGGCAGGCAATTTTGTAACCCGCCACGGTTTATCTCGTCTTGTTGTAGGTTTTATGACCGGAAAATTGTTCGTTTCATATTTTTCCCCGGGCTTTTTACGCTAAAAAGCTGACAGCTTGTGAAAATGTACTACGCTAAATCACAGATAACCTGAAGGTTGTCTCGCTGGTTTAACCACCAGACGTTGATCTGTTTTACGTTATCCGGATTTACTTAACGTCATCAAATGTAAGGAGCAGTTATGGGTATTATTTCATGGATCATTTTTGGACTGATCGCCGGTATTTTGGCTAAATGGATTATGCCAGGTAAAGATGGTGGCGGTTTCATCATGACAGTGATTTTAGGGATTATTGGTGCGGTAGTCGGTGGCTGGATCAGTACGCTGTTTGGTTTCGGCAGAGTCGATGGCTTTAATTTCGGCAGTTTTGTAGTCGCCGTCATCGGTGCACTGGTAGTGCTGTGGATTTACAAGAAAGTCAGAGACTAACTACTGACCAGAGAAGATACCTTAACGAGGCATAAGAATTACGGCTGAAACTGCCGACATTATCGTCACTCAGGTATCAGGGGCCTGTGCTATGGCACAGGCCCTTTTGTTTTATCTGTCTCCTGTGCGACTCCCTGATGTTTATTATCCCCCCTGGCGGGAGAATCGCCGGTTATTGCTGAAAATTAACACGATAACTGATAACCTTAGTTCTGGTCAGGGTATTTCTGTCGCTGGCAGAGCCCTGAAATCATTGAAATCTCCCTGTCATGGTCTTGTCTTAGTCTGAGGTTTACGGTGAACCGGGACATTACAAAAGGTCACTCTGCTGAATGCCATACCAGAAATTAGCTCATGGAGTGATGCAGGGAGGCAGTGCAGTGACAAGGAATAATCTCCGGACTCACCGGGACTCTGGAGTTTCACCTGTTTTCCGGGCTATCCCGGTGCTGATAAAAGGAATAAGTCATGTACCCTGTTGATCTTCATATGCATACTGTTGCCAGTACTCATGCTTACAGTACGCTTCATGATTATATTCGAGAGGCGAAATCGCGCGGTATTCGTCTGTTTAGTATCACCGATCATGGTCCGGATATGGCTGATGCACCTCACTACTGGCACTTTATGAATATGCGGATTTGGCCGAGAATGGTAGACGGAGTAGGAATATTGCGCGGAATTGAAGCCAATATTAAAAACCGCCAGGGAGAGATTGACTGCACGGGCCCGATGCTGGGTGCCCTGGATCTGATTCTGGCCGGTTTTCATGAGCCAGTAATGGCACCGTCAGATAAATCAACACATACAGATGCCATGATAGCGACTATCTCTGCCGGAGATGTGCATATTATCAGCCATCCGGGTAACCCGAAGTATCCCATCGATATTGCTGAAGTAGCAAAAGCGGCAGCAGCCAGTAATGTGGCTCTGGAAATCAATAACTCTTCTTTTATTCACTCACGGCCAGGCAGTGAACCTCAGTGTCTGGCGATTGCTGAAGCGGTTGGCAACGCTGGTGGGATGGTGGCGCTGGGTTCTGATTCGCACACTTCATTTACTCTGGGCAACTTTGATCAGAGTTTACGGATTCTGAAACAGGTGGATTTCCCTGAGCAGCAGATTCTCAATACCTCGCCGCGTAAATTACTGGATTTTCTTGAGATGCGTGGCGGAAAACCTATCGAAGAACTGGCTGATTTAAGCTGACAGAGATTTAACTCCCCTTAGGCATACAGGAATTCCGGGGTGAGTGCCGGAGCCTGCTACAGATTGTTCGGTTGACAATCATCGGCGAGCGACTTTAAATACCGCGCCTAACCACTGCTGTCCGCGACTGCCAGGCTATTTCTCTGCATAGCGCCAGAGGCGGGCAGATTTATCTCCCACAGGAAGCTAGACTGATGAATGAATTTTCACTGATCTGCCGTATTCTCGGCTCTTTATTTAACCGGGCTCCGACTGATCCGGTGATACAGCCGCTGTTGAGCCTGCTAAGCGAAGGAAAACTGCAGCAACAATGGCCGCTGGAGCAGGACGACTTGCTGGCTGTTTTACAGAAAAGTTGTGATTTACCTGCGCTGGAAGAAGACTATCGCGCATTATTCAGTGGCGAACATCCAGCTGTTTCGCTGACAGGCTCCGACTGGGAAGATGGTCCGGAAGAGCTGGAAGTCAGAACTTTCCTGCAACAGCGTGGCATGCCACTCAGTGAAACTCCGGCGAATCAGTTTGGGGTATTATTGCTGGCAACTTCATGGCTTGAAGATCAGTCAGAACAGGATGAGTTCCTGGCTCAGGTCACGTTATTTGAAGAGTATCTGCTGCCATGGTGCGGGGCTTTTCTGGGTAAAGTGGAAGCGAATGCGCATACCCCGTTTTATCGTAGCCTGGCTGGGCTAACCCGTGGGGCGATTCAGGCGATGTATGAAGAACTGTCTGAACAGGCCAACCGTAATCAGTACGCACCGGACAACACAGAACAGCCTTAAATGGTGGAAGCCGGCTCAGGGTAATGAGACTCTGCCCTGAGCCAGGCCCTATGCCTATCGTTGCGCCCAGTGATGGGTACAGCGATAAACCCAGGCGGGTGGGACGTTTTTAAGCACTCTCTGGCGTTCCCAGGTAAAATACCGGGAAAGATCGGACTGAGTAAGCGAAGTGTATTGAAACTGCACGAATACACCACCGGGTGCCAGTGTTTTATGGACGGCAGAAAGGACGGCGTGACGAACTGGCGGATCCAGTGACAGCAGTGGCAGGCCTGAAAAAATCACATCATACTGACCCAATAACCGTTCTGCTGATTTCGCATGTACAGTAACCCGTGGATCATTAATCATGCGTAATTTTCTGACCAGCGGCGGACTTATTTCAAACACATCAATTTCTGCATCCGCAGACATATGCTTAAGCAATACTTTGGTGAGTACGCCATCTCCGGCCCCCAGTTCGGCCACACGACCTACGTCCTGCCAGTTGGCAGCAGAAGCCATGGTTTCACACAATGCGATTGAAGACGGGGTAATACTGCCCACTTTCCGTGGGTTACGAATAAACTGCTGAACAAAACCTGCCTTTGAACGAACCAGACTAATGGCAGATGCTAGCATGCAGACCTCCATGACCAAGTTAACTTCTATAACTATGTACCCGATTCGCCGATAAAGTGCCTGTATTCATCCGGAAACATAACATTATCAGAATAGTCTGCAACTTCTCATTGTGCGATATCAATGCTAATCAGCGTTGGCATTTTTTTAACACAGAATGGCACGGCCTTTAGGCGGGTAATTAGTTCCTTGCTTATGGATATAAGGAAAGTGTTTTTATTACTTTTCATGCATAAGTTTTGCTTATTTCTTGGTTGGGCTCGCTGGCTACTCCCCGCATAATCCCTGGCTAACATCACCAGTCTAAGTCGTTTGTCCGGCTTGCCAGGGCTGCTTTTTTGTTCCGGAAACGAGCTGTCCGGAATATAAATACAAAATAACTGATAATTCCGGGGGTAATTAATGAAGAAAACGTTGACGGCATTATTAATGCTAAGTGGTACATGGGGTGCAGTACAGGCTGCTGATAATTACCCGTCAGAAGTCAGAGTTGCTTATAGCGGCGGCTCTCAGGTAATTCTGCTGGCGAAAGCCGACGGTTCACTGGATAAAGCACTGCACAGTAAAGTGAAATGGGTCCAGTTTGCCTCAGGTGCTGATGCTCTCAATTACTTTGCCAGTCATTCTATTGATATTGCTAATTTCGGTTCCAGCCCAGCCACTGCAGGAATTGTACAGAAACTGCCGATTGAAATTGTTGGGGTTTCCGGAGTGATTGCCAGCTATGAACGACTGATTGGTAAACCGGATGTGAAAAGTCTAAATGACCTCATTGGCAAGCGTGTAGCTTATCCGCCGAACTCAACTTCACAATATGCGCTGGAAGCGGCGATTAAGGTCAGTCATCTGGATCGCAGTAAAATAACCCTAATCCCGCTGCGACCTGCAGAAATGGTTGCGGCCTGGAAACGCGGTGATATCGACGCCGGCTATGTATGGGCGCCTTTTGCGCAGCAACTGGAAACTTCCGGAGGCCATCAGGTCTACCAGACTAAGGATCTTCAGAAATCTGGATATCTGATTTATAACAACTATGTTGTCAGCAAAGCCTTTGCAGAGAAATACCCTCAGGAAGTCGTCGCCTTTCTAAAGGTTCATCAACAAAAGGTTGACGAATTCAGGGCTGACCCGGACAAAGCCGCTGCGATTGTCGCTCAGGTAGTGGGTGCCCCACTGACCACAGCCCAAAATACACTGGGCGGACTGGAGTATCCTTCGCTGAAAGAACAGGGCACCGCAGCATGGCTGGGTAATGGTACAGAGACCTCGGACAGTGAAATTGGTAAGGCTCTGACTAAAACCGCGAATTTCCTGGCAACCACCGGGGATATTCGTCAGCGGGATATTCCGACCAACTGGGACAGAGCGATTAACTCATCATTTATTCGTCAGGCAGCAGAAGCGAAAAGCCAATGAAACGCGGAAGTTACCGGCTAATCAGCCTGGTCAGTGTGTTTTTTTTCTTTGCGATCTGGCAACTGGCGTCCATCAGAGGATGGGTGGATCCGTTGCTGCTGCCATCACTGAAAGATATTGCGATTACTGCCGGAGAATTAGCCACGGAGGGATACCGGCAGGTTTCACTGTGGCAGAGCATTACAGTCAGTCTTGCCAGAGCGTTGAGTGCTTTTGCTGCATCGGTAGTCATTGGTATTCCGCTTGGACTGATGATGGGAATTTCACCGTTGTTATCGGCTATTCTTAATCCGTTTGTCCAGTTCCTGAGGCCATTACCCAAGATTGCGTTGATTCCGTTGGCGGTTGTCTGGCTGGGGATTGGTGAGGCCTCCAAATTCTTTTTGATTTTTATTGCCACGGTGCTCAGCATTATCGTTGGCGCCGTTTCTGCGGTTGAGAAAATAAGTCCGGCGCATATCCGGGTTGCCAGGACACTCGGGGCTACGTCCCGACAGATTTTTATGCGGGTGATTTTGCCTGAAACATTACCCGATTTGTTCACGACGGTACGTTTATCGATTGGCATTGGCTGGACATCATTAATTGCAGCCGAAATGGTCGCAGCGGATTCCGGCCTCGGTTGGATGGTGATTAATGCAAGTTCTTACCTTCGTACCGATATTGTCATGATAGGTATTTTGCTGTTGGGTGGTGTGGGATATGCACTTGACCTGCTGTTACAGAAACTGCAACAGGTTATGGTGCCATGGGCAGGAAAAGAGTAATGACTGATCAAATTGTAATTGACAGGGTTTCACTGCAGTACAGTACACAGGCCCATTCTCTGACAGTGTTGAAAGAGGTCAGTCTGTCGGTAAATAAAGGTGAACTGGTGGTACTGCTTGGCCCCTCTGGCTGTGGTAAGTCCACTATCTTAAATTTATTGGCGGGCTTTATTCAGCCTGATCAGGGGAAAATCCTCTACCAGGGGCAACCGGTACGTAAACCTGGCCCTGAACGGGGTATGATTTTTCAGCAACCTAATCTGTTCCCGTGGCTGACAGTGCTGGAAAATGTCACTTTCGGGCTGCGGTTAGGCTCGCATAACAATGATGAGGTTAAACAGAAAGCCGAAGAATGGATTAACAAGGTAGGACTGAACGGGTTTGCACATCATTATCCCTGGCAGCTTTCAGGCGGTATGAAACAGCGGGTTGCCCTGGCAAGGGCCTGGGTAGCACAACCAGAAGTGTTGCTACTCGACGAACCTTTCGGGGCTCTGGATGCACAGACCCGGCTGATGATGCAGGAACTGTTGCGCAATGCCTGGCTGGACACCGAAACAACCCTGCTGTTTGTCACACATGATGTCGATGAGGCAATTTTTTTGGCAGACAGGGTTTTGATCATGTCGGCCCGACCAGGAGAAATTGTTAGTGACATCCGACTGCCTTTTAGTCGCCAGCGGGATATAGACACTCTGGCGGAAAGTGAAGAGTACCGGCATATTCGTCAGCAGATATTGCATCAGGTCCGTACTGAAGTCAGAAAGCATCTGAATCCGTAGGAAAAAAGCCGCCGGTCAGCTCAGCCTGTACCGGCGGCAGGTAGGTTATTTAAAGAACATGACCGAAACACACACAACACCAATAATCAGCACCAGCAGATTCGCCACAGAACGGTATGGGCGTAGCGCAGGCACCAGCCAGCAGGAGAGTGTCGGCATAATAAACAGGATGAGGGCGATCAACGGACCACTAATGGCATAAATCATCGATAACGCGTTTGGGTTCATGCAGCAAACGATAAAGGTGATCGCCGAGACGATAGCAACTGACAGACCGCGGCTCAGTTTTGCTCCCGGATGATATCCGGCTTGTTGGGCAGCGGAGGAGACCAGTTGGCTGGCACCTTCGATCACACCAAAATAGGTGCCAAGGAAGGATTTTGACATTGCGACCACCGCCACAATAATTCCTGCAATGCTCAGCCAGCCCGCAGAAGAGGGCATCATTGCCAGTGCAGAGAGAATGGTCAGACCCTGTTGTTTGGCCTGCAACACATTCGACGCCGGAATCGACATAAAACAGCTGAATACAAAAAACATCACGCTGACAGTAATAATCAGGTAGGCAACTTTCATGATCTTTTTGCATTTAGCCATAGCCTGATCAGCATATTTTTCGCGTTGTGCCACGGCAAACGTCGAAATGATCGGTGTATGGCTAAACGCAAATACCATCACGGGAACAGAGAACCAGATATCATGCAGCGTGGAGGGGGTGTATGTCAGTCCGGAAGTGAGTAGTGAAGGCTGCCAGTGGCTGCTGAGGTAAATCGACAGAAACAGGAACCAGGCAATCAACGGAAACACCAGAAGACCCATGACTCTGATGGTCACCCTGCGACCGGTCAGAAATATCAGATTTAGCACTGCCACGACCCCCAGACTTAGCATCACCCGGGTACTTTGCCCGACCTGCATATGCTGCGCCAGTTGTTCTGCCAGCGAGTTGGTAATGGCCACCGCATAAATCAGGATAACTACAAAAAATGCAATGAAATACAGGCCAGAGATGAGATTTCCTACTTTCTGACCAAAAAATTGCCGGACTGCCGCAGTGATCCCATCCTGATGAGGATCACTTTGAGATGCCAGAATGAACTGGCACAGCGCTTTATGCGGCCAGTAGGTCAAAGGCCAGGCGAGCATTGCAGTCAGGAATAACACAATCGCACCAGCCGAACCTAGCTGAATAGGCAAAAATAACGTGCCGGCGCCAACGGCAGTTCCATATAGTGCAAAACTCCACAAAGTCTCTTCTTTTGACCAAAATTTCATCATTGCGCGGTAATTTCCACCAGTTGACTAATAAAAAGTGGCTTAATCTATCATAATAAATAGTGATATGTTAGCTGGGTGAGTCAGACATAAATGTAAGGGAAAAGGTTATTTACCTGTGTTTGATTCCCCGACAGGTTATTTATTGACTTATCCCAGCGATAAGCTTGTCCGGCAGGCTATAAACAAACAGTAATAAATAAAAAACCAGTTGCGACACGCCATGAATTTAATTTCCGATATAATTGCCTGCCGGGCATCTGCCTTAAATCGATACTGAGTAAACGGCCTGTCTGTGGCAGCGGAATGCAGCTGGCGTAATTTGAAGAGGAAATGATATGAAAATCTGGGCTCTGGGTGACGCGGTAGTCGATTTGCTTCCTGTCGGAGATATGCGTTATCAGGCCTGTGCCGGTGGTGCGCCTTTTAATGTAGCCGTCGGTGCTGCACGTCTGGCCTGTGACACCGCTTTTATTGGCCGTGTCGGTGAAGATCAGTTTGGGCGTTTTCTGCAAAAAACACTGGAAGAGCAGGGCGTGGATGCCGGACATATTGTCCGTGATGCCGCCCATCGAACCAGCACGGTGATGGTTGAACTGGATGAAAATGGTGAACGCAGCTTTTCGTTTCTGGTCAATCCCTCGGCAGACCAGTTCCTGACTACCGATGACCTGCCGGTTTTTCGACGTGATATTCTGCACTATTGTTCACTGGCCCTGGCGGCACCGTCCTGTCGTGAAACCACCAAACTGGCGGTAGGGCGGATAAAAGCGCAGGGTGGCTGGGTCAGTTTTGACCTCAATCTGCGTGAGCAGATGTGGACTGACAAGCAACAGATGCGCACCATTATCGAACAGCAATGTATGAATGCTGATATTTTAAAATTGTCAGACGAAGAGTTGTTGTGGCTGGCAAATGATGACAGCACACAGTGGCAACAGGCACTGGAAACATTGCAACGTTTTCCCGCGACCCTGAAAATAATTACCCGTGGCAAACAGGGCGGAATAGTGATTTATCAGGATAAAACGGTCATTTTCCCGGGCTACAATGTGGAGAGCATTGATACTACTGGTGCCGGAGACGCATTTATGGCCGGATTATTGGCCTGGCTGGCGCGACACGGTATGCCTGAACACTCCAGACTGAGTTTAATGATTTCTCAGGCCAGCGCTTGTGGCGCACTAGCGACGACCCGTAAAGGGGCAATCCCGGCATTGCCTACGCCGGTACAGTTGAACAGTTTTTTAAATGCTTCTGGCCTGCTTTCTGCTACCAACGCCTGACTGGCAGTAGATTAATTTCCTGTTACGGGTAAATATACCGCCAATATCAGGCCGGGTAGTTTATTACACTGCAATCAGCCGAAGTATTGTTCTGCATCAAACATGCTGAGAACAGTTCTCATTATAGTTCAGTTGGTAAATATTATGGCTGAATAAGGACTGTTTCTATGCCTGTACTTCCCGGACAGCGCTATCTTATCTGTGCTTTTGATCCGCAAATACCACCGGCTTTCCGGCAAAAGCTGCTATCTCTGGGCCTGTTGCCGGGAACCCGATTCCGTGCTGGGCGGATAGCGCCGTTGGGCGATCCTCTTGAGATACATACTGACAGCCTGACGCTGATGCTGCGGCAAAGTGATTTACGCTTACTGATGCTGGAACCCTGTGCCGGGGATTCCGGGGGCGGTAAACCATGATCCGGGAACCCTTGACTATCGGGCTGGTGGGTAATCCAAATACCGGTAAAACTACCCTGTTTAATCAACTGACCGGTTCCAGCCAGCGTGTTGGCAACTGGGCAGGGGTCACGGTAGAACGTAAAGAGGGCTTTTTTGTCACGGCAAATGCACTGGTCCATTTGGTGGATTTACCCGGCCTTTACTCGCTGACTATGAGTGCGACAGAAGCTGCGGTGGATGAACAAATCACCACACAGTTTATTGCCGGCCAGCAGGCGGATGTGCTGATCAATGTGACAGATGCCAGCTCTTTGCAGCGGGATCTTTGGCTGACATTACAGCTACGGGCTACCGGTATTCCCTGCATCATAGTGCTAAATATGATGGATGTTGCCGGGCAACGTTCCATAATACCGGATACACGGTTACTGTCACAGTTACTCGGCTGCCCGGTGATCCCCATGATTTCTACCCGCAGTCAGGGGACGGCGCAGCTTAAGTCTGCAATTGACCATCTGCAACGCGGAGCGGTGCAACCCTTACCTGCAGATCTATTGCCGGTGCCTGATGAGATTCAGGAGTGGGTAGCTCAGCTGGCCGCAGAAATTAAGCCGGAGTTTCAGCCACCGCTGCGTGACTGGCTGGCGATGCAAATTCTGGAAGGGGATATCGTCGCCCGTCACTGCCTGAACGATCTTGTAGGGGAACAGGGATTTCCCGCCCCGTCGAAGAGTGAAGCCGTGGCATTGCAACTGGCGACGATGCGTCAGCAGGCAGGGCAGAGGATCGCCGAACAGGTGATAGCACAACAGCAGGCCAAACCGCATCGTCTGACGCAAATTCTTGACCGGATAGCCATGGATCGCATCCTGGGGATGCCTCTGTTTCTGTTGATGATGTATCTGATGTTCTTCCTGGCAATTAATGTGGGTGGGGCATTACAGCCTGTGATCGATCAGGGAACGGTAACACTCTTTATCCACGGAATATTATGGCTCGGGCAGTTTATGCCATTCCCGGAACCACTGACTGAGTTTATAGCCTATGGACTGGGGGGCGGGATTAATACAGTTCTGCCACTGGTACCGCAAATAGGCATTATGTATTTTCTGATGACCTTTATGGAAGACAGTGGCTATATGGCCCGGGCCGCCTTTGTAATGGACAGGCTGATGCAGTGGCTGGGCCTGCCGGGGAAAGCCTTTGTCCCTCTGATTACCGGATTTGGCTGCAATGTCCCGGCGGTGACTGGCACGCGCACCCTGGATTCTCCGCGGGAAAGGCTGATGACTATGCTTATGGCACCCTTTATGTCATGTGGTGCCAGACTGGCCATTTTTGCGGTGTTTTCCTCACTGTTTTTTAAACAGCAGGGCGCGCTGGCAGTATTTTTATTGTATCTGACAGGCATAGTGGTGGCGTTACTGACTGGATTATTGCTGAAATATACCTTGCTGAGGGGCGAATCCCGGCCCTTTATCATGGAACTTCCACTCTATCATTTGCCTCACTTTAAAGGCCTGTTACAGCAAAGCTGGCAACGGTTACGGCAATTTGTCTGGCGGGCGGGCAGAGTTATCGTGCTGTTTAGTCTGTTGTTGAGCGGTCTGAATAATTTCACCCTGCATGGCGAGCTGGCAGGGCCAGGCAAGCCCCCTGCATTACAGACGGTGGGTCGTTTTCTGACGCCATTACTGGGGCCGATGGGGGTCAAGCCCGATAACTGGCAGGCGACTGTCGGGCTGATTAGCGGTGCGATGGCGAAAGAGGTTGTGATTGGTACCCTGAATACGCTCTATACTTCTGAACAGAAAGATTTTAACCCGCAGCAATTTGATCCTCTTGCTGAACTGCGTGACGGCTGGCAGGAAACTCTGGATAGCCTGTCATCGACGTTGAGTGCCGGAACTCTGGCTAATCCGTTGCTGGCCAGTCAGGGAGATGCGGAGGCAGACAGTGGGGCTGCCGTACTGATGCAGCAAAAATTTGCCGGCAGTAGTGGCGCATTTTGTTATCTGCTGTTTGTCTTGCTGTATGTACCCTGCGCATCGGTTATGGGCGCCATCAGCCGCGAAAGTCAGCGGCGCTGGATGTGGTTCTCGGTGTTATGGGGGCTTAGTATCGCCTGGTCGGTGGCGACACTCGGCTGGCAACTTTGTAGTTTTAGCCAACAGCCGATAAAGGCGACACTGATTATTGGCACGGTGCTGTTGTACAACCTGTTGCTAATTGGGGGGTTATCACGTTGTCGGCCATCTTTGCTGAAAACTCAGATGCCGGCCAGTCATTGTCGTGGATGTGAATCTGGGTCGACCTGTCACTGATTATTTTCCGTATCTGCCGTCATGTTCGGCAGTTTTTTGTTACCACTTAGCCCGGGAATATTGATGAACAAAGTATCTGCCACTTTAATTCTGCTGTCTGCCACTATGGCCAGCACTGTGTCACTGGCGGCGCCAGAGATAACCGATGCGCAGCTAAAACCTTATCCGCCGGCATCGGAAGGAATGCAACGATATGTGATGATATTGCCACCACTCAATAATGAGCCTCAGCATCGGGTAGAACTGGTGATTGGGCGTAATATGGAGACAGACTGTAATCGTTACCGGTTGGCGGGCAGGCTTACTGAGGAAACCGCAAAAGGCTGGGGTTACAGCTACTATACTGTCACCGTACAGCCGGAAGTAATTTCAACCCGTATGGCCTGTACCGACAGCCAGAAAAAAAACACCCTGGTGACACTGCCGGCCGCGTCACAGCAGTTAATCCGCTATAACAGTAAATTGCCGCTGGTGGTGTATGCTCCGAAAGATATTGAGGTCGGATATCGGGTCTGGCAGGCAAATCCGCAGATTGTTCCGTCACAGGTTCGCTAAACCAGATGGCACCGGAACGACTCCGGTGCCTCCGGACTCAGGATTTCGCCGGACTGAGCGCCAGTCCGGGTTTCAGAATGGCGTACATTCCGCCGGTGACCAGGCTGCCGATAATAATCGCCAGCAGGTACATTCCAACGTGACCGACAGCATGTGGAATTGCCAGTACAAACAGACCGCCATGAGGTGCCATCAGGGTACAGCCAAAATACATGGATAATCCGCCTGCCAGTGCTCCACCGGTCATGGTAGAAGGAATTACCCGCATCGGGTCACGTGCCGCGAAGGGTATGGCTCCTTCCGAAATAAAACACAACCCCAACACAAATGATGCTTTACCTGCCTGCAGTTCCTGGCTACTGAATTTAGATTTTGCCAGCCAGCAGGCAATACCCATCCCCAGAGCTGGCACCATTCCTGCCGCCATAATTGCCGCCATTGGACCGTAAGACTGTGATGCCAGTAAACCGACCCCAAAGGTGTAAGCTGCTTTATTGACCGGCCCGCCCAGGTCAAAGCACTGCATGGCACCCAGCAACACGCCAAGCAGTACCGCGTTGGCGGTGGTCATACTGGAAAGGAAATGTGTCAGACCATCCATGACCCGCGCCACCGGGCCGCCAACTACGAAGATCATGACCAGGCCGGTGACCAGTGTTGCCAGCAACGGGATCACCAGCACCGGCTTCAGGGCTTCCATTGATGAGGGCAGACTAATTTTCTGTGCCAGCCAGCGTGCGGTATACCCGGCAAGGAAACCTGCCACTATTCCGCCTAAAAATCCTGCGCCCCCTGATGCAGCCAGCATACCGCCGATCAATCCCGGCGCCAGACCCGGGCGGTCTGCAATCGAATAAGAGATATAACCGGCTAAAACTGGCACCATCAGGGCAAAAGCGGCTTTACCGCCAATTTCCATTAACGCAGCGGCCAGGGTTCCTGGCTCTTTGAAAGCCTGGATACCAAACACGAAAGACAGAGCAATACACAAGCCTCCGGCCACCACCAGCGGTAACATATGCGACACGCCGGTCATTAAATGTTTATAAACTGAGGGTAATTCGGTCTTCGTGGCGGATGAACCGGCGGCGACTTTACTGCCGTAGACAGTGGCGGAGTTACAGGCATCGGTCAGCGTCTGTTCCGGTTTTTTCAGTGCCATGCTGGTACTGGTCCGGTACAGCCGTTTCCCGTTAAACCGGGCGAGGTCCAGCTCAATATCGGCAGCAATAATCACAACATCTGCCTGCCGGATATCCTCGTCACTTAGCGTATTACGTGCCCCCACGGAGCCCCGTGTTTCGACATGGATGGGAAAACCGAGTTTATCCGCCGCAGTTTTCAGAGCTTCTGCGGCCATAAAGGTATGTGCGACACCGGTAGGGCATGCGGTGACAGCTACGATGCGTTGGTTCATAGGATACACCTTTTCATTACGTTAATTGTTATTGATAAAACAGGTGCCTGTAGGTTGCAGGGAACAGAGCTCGTCAGTTCATTGTCTGGAGTACGCGGCTGCCTGCTGAAACAATTCATCCGACGGGCGGATGCCGGTGTACAATGCGAATTGTTCTACCGCCTGAATAGCAAATACTTCTGAGCCGGTGATCACCGTTTTATTCAGTTCGCGGGCACAGTTAATCAGCGGGGTGGTTTCCGGCAGAGCGACCACATCAAAAATGATCTCTGCTGCACGAATCTTGTCTTCACTAAAGGCCAGGGCATGCTCTTCGCTACCGCCCGCCATCCCGACCGGTGTGGCATTAATCAACAATTGTGGTTGCAGAGACTCTGGTTCTGTGGCGGTCTGAAAACCACAGAACTCTGCCAGTTGCTCTGCACTCTCTGTATTGCGGCTGATAATTCGCCCGTTGCGGAATCCGGCGTCCTTCAGAGCACAGGCGATTGCTTTAGCCATACCACCACTGCCAAGTAATACAAAGCCTAACTGGTTGTCGACCTGGTACTGCTTCAGAAGGGCAGCAATCGCCATGTAATCAGTGTTATAGGCTTTCAGATACCCGTCGGTATTAACGATGGTATTTACCGAGTGAATCGATGATGCGGAGATATCCAGTTCGTCCACCAACGGGATGCACTGTTCTTTAAATGGCATCGAAATTGCGCAGCCACGAATCCCTAATGCGCGGACCCCGCCGATCGCTGCCGGCAGATCTTTAGTGGTAAATGCTTTATACAGATAATCCAGATCCAGTGCGTCGTAGAGGAAATTGTGGAAACGGGTACCAAAGTTACTGGGACGTGCGGCCAGTGACATACAAATAGTGGTGTCTTTATTCAGATGACGGGTCATGATGGACTCCTTGTGCGGTCGGTGATCGCAACAGCGGGTGGTGGTATAACGGCAATCGCGATTCAACTCGTTTAAAGCTTGCTGTGAGTTGCATAATGAACTAAAAAGAGGAAGTTAAAAACGGCTGACTTTTTGCCAGAGGAGTTCCGCTTTTATGTCTGAAACACGACTTGAACAACATTACCGCCGTTTGCTGAAATTATTTCCGTCCCGTCAGGCGACCCTGACGCTCGGCAGCCTTGCAGACCAACTGTGTTGTAGTAAACGCCATATGCGGGGCTTATTGCTACGGATGCAGGACGCAGGGTGGCTGGAATGGCAGCCCTCCGCCGGGCGGGGACACCATTCACTACTGACTCTGCGCAGCAGCGAACAGCAGTTGCTACTGTCAAAAGCGGAACAGTTGCTGGATGGCGGCGACATCGGCAGTGCTGTGCAGTTGTTGGATCATGAACAACCGCTGGTCGCTTCCTTGCTCAGGAAAAAGCTCGGTTACAACGTCCGCCAGGATCACCAGTCTCTGCGTATCCCTTATTACCGGACCATGCCCAATCTTTTCCCGGGGACTCCGTTACGCCGTTCTGAAGCGCATCTGGTTAAACAAATTTTCAGTGGTCTGACACGGGTGGATCCGCATACCGGAAGTGCGCAGCCAGACCTGGCACATTTTTGGTCACAGCAGGATGAACTCCACTGGTCGTTCCATTTACGTCCTGCTGTACGGTTTCATGACGGAAAAGAGCTGAACAGCCAGGATGTGGTGGTATCGTTAACCCGCAGCGCCGCATTGCCACTCTTTTCCCATATCAGGCGGGTCACCGCCCAGGGAAATCTGACGGTCAGGATTGAACTCAGTCAGCCGGACCTTCAGTTGCCTCTGTTACTGAGCGATATTGCTGCATTAATCCTGCCGTCTGATTATGCGGATCGGCGGGATTTTGCCTCACAACCGGTAGGGACCGGTCCTTATCTGGTCGCAGAAAATGACCAATGGCATTTAAAGATGCAGGCCTTTGATGATTATTTCGGGTATCGTGGATTACTGGACGAAATTGAGGTTATTGTCTGGCCGTTATCCGGCAACATCGGCGAAGCGCCTGCAGACGGACTGCCTGCAACTTCGCCTGCGACTACACCCGCTGCCTGGCTCAGTTCCAGTCTGAGCGATATTGAATATACCTCAGGTATGGCCGCTGGACTGAGTGGAACCCCTGCAGACGTTTCAGGGGAGATGTTTTTGGAGAAAGGGGGGTACTTTCTGCTGTGTGACAGCCGTTCCCCTTACTGGCAGCACATGACTCACCGGCGCTGGATCCGTGAGCAGCTAAATCCGTATGCATTGATCCAGCGTTTTATCGCGCCGATCCGCCCGTTCTGGGTTCCCGCCGGCAGTCTTCTGCCGGACTGGTTACACACGATGGATGAAGGTCCGGCACAACCCCCGCCACGACTTAGTCAGCCAGCCAGTGAAGCTATTGTGACGCTGGCATTTCACCGGCAACATCCGGAATTCACTATGCTGGCCTGCGAAATGCAGTATATATTGCAACAGCAAAATATTACGCTGCGACTGCTTGAACTGGATTATGAACAGTGGGCGCGTGGTGAAGCTGAAGCCGATCTGTGGCTTGGAACGGTGAATTTTGCGGTGCCGGAAAGCTGGAATGTCGGCACGTGGCTGCTCGGTATGCCGTTACTGAAACACTCAATCTCCGGTGGCGACATGCAGCAGTTCACTGCCTGGCAACAGGGCTGGCGTGACCAGTCACTGAGTGGCAAACAACTCTCTCGTGAAGTGCTGCGTGATGGCTGGTTACAGCCGCTATTTCATCACTGGATGCGCCTGAAAAGCCCCGGCCAGGCTCAGGGGATCCACCTGAACAACCTTGGATGGTTTGACTTTACCCGGGCCTGGATGGCTCCGCCGGAGCAGTAGCATTACAGATAGCTGGTGCGCATGACTTCTCCGCAAAACAGCAGATTTTTGGGATATTTCTTCTGTCGATGGCTGATCGCAGCCTGGCAACGGGACTCAGTAGAGTACAATGCGACAGAAACCGGCATCACCCGGGAGTGAGCAAGCATCAAAGCGACAAATCCGGCTATCATCTGAAACCTCCGGTAACGTTATGATTAAACTGCATAGTTCAGTGTAGCTGAAGCAGAGGATTTTTCGTCCAGTAATGTGTTTTGATTGGCTAACCCGGGTAACAACCCGTTTCAGAGTAATCCTAAAAATAAGCTTTAGAAGGGAAAACAGCGGGTAAGCACTGGCCTTCCCGCTGACATGTCCGGCTTAAAACATTTGAGCAATATCCAGTTGGCTCATCAGCAAGGAATTGGCACTGTAATCTACAGGAATGGCCACCACGGCGGGTCCCTGCACATCCATCGCGGCACGCAAGGTGCTCTCCAGAGTATCAGAGGAGGTCACCGCAAATCCTTTGGCACCAAAAGCCTCGGCATAAGCCTTGAAGTCGATAGGCCCGAAATCAACTCCTGAGGTCCGTGCATATTTCTTATCTTCCTGAATCGCCACCATGTTGTAGCAGTTATCCACCCAGATAATATGCAGAATGTTGCCTCCCAGCCTGACGGCCGTTTCCAGTTCCATACTCGACTGCATAAAACCACCGTCACCGGAAACTGAGACAACCTTGCGACCAGGATCGACCAGCGCTGCGCCAATGGCCCAGGGCAGGGCAACACCCATGGTTTGTTGACCGTTAGAAATTAACAACTGGCGGGCACGGAAACTGTACAGATAACGGGCAATCCAGATATGAAAGCTTCCCATATCTACGCACAGTGTTACATCATTATTCACAATATCCTGCATAGCCCGGACCAGCCGTAATGGGTGAATAGCGAACTGCTGCAGGCTGTGACCTTTTTGTGCCAGCAGTTCACGCTGCTGTTGGCGCTCCTGCAAAATTCTGGTAGCGCCACTGCTCAGCACATAACGCTGGTTTACCTGTTCGGTCAGTAAATCCAGAGTTTCCGCGATATCACCGACCAGTTCGCTATCCGGTGTATAATGGCTGTCACTTTCGGCGGGCAGAACATCAATATGGACAAGTTTTGCTGTACCAGCATTCCATTTAGCCGGTTCATATTCTACCGGGCTATAGCCGACGGTAATGATCAAATCTGCATTACGCAGTAACTGATCACCGGCCTGATTATTAAACAGACCGACACGGCCGGCAAAACGTGAAAAATGGTTCTGATCAATCACCCCGGCTGCCTGATAAGTGCTGGTCACGGGAATTTCACTGTTATTCAGCAAGCGGCGGACGGCATCTGCATTTTTCGGCTGACTGGCCATCAGTCCCAGTAACAGCACGGGATCTTTGGCATGACGTATCAGCTCAGCTACCTCAGCAATAGCTTTACGCGGTGCACTGCCGGCGGTGGGTAACCGTGCCGGCAGCACCTGTCCGCTGGCAGGTTCATTGATAATATCCATCGGCAGGCTGATAAAGGCGGCCCCGGGACGGCCAAACTCAGCGGCACGGAAACCATTGGCTAACACTTCAGCAATCGCCGATGACGATGTGACCTCTGCCGCGTATTTAGTGACCGGCCGGAACATGGAGACGGTATCCATCGTCTGGTGCACCTGCTTCAGGTGGTCCATCCGGCTGACAGCACCACCGATAGCCACAAACGGGTCGCCTTCTGAGTTCGCCGTGGCTGCGCTGGTGATCAGATTGGAACAGCCCGGACCGGAGGTGACCAGCGCGACTCCGGCTTTACCGGTCAGACGACCAATCGCCCCGGCCATAAATCCGGCATTGGCTTCCAGCCGGACAGGCACCGTGATAATGGGGGAGTCTTCCAGTGAGTCAAACACCCGGTCGATTTTCGCACCCGGAATCCCAAACACATAGTTAACCTGTTGCTGCTCTAACTGGGCGACCACTAAATCTGCGCCACATTTCCACTCTGTTGTTTTATTTGAGTTCTGCAAAATAGGCTCCTTACTGTGCCAGTGTGGCTGGATTAACCTTCGACTGACTGAATAGCAGCACTCAGGTCATCGGGATTAAGGTCGGCATGACGGAAATCGTTGTCGGCAGGGAAATCGATCACCAGCTTTTCGATAGTTCCAAATGTGAGACGCCCTTCACCGATGACATAGTCAAGTAAATGCCCGCCGCTACTGCGTTGCTGGTTAATAAAATGCTCGTGATAGCCAGCCACATTGATGCCCTGCATATAGTCAGGGGTCAGAAAGCCCACCAGTACACCGTCCTGATGTTCAAAATGGAACACGGGTTGTTCTTCTACGGCCTGCATCATCGGTTTATACGGGCGCTGTTGTTTCGGGACGGTACGGGTGTCGGCTTTATCGAAATGGCCGTCGATGCGCAGAGCGCAAAACAGGTTTTTACTGGCAATAGTCTCATCAATTATCTGATGAATCTGCTGTCGGGTATGGGGTGTTGTGATGGTGTATTCGTGGGTCGGGTTGAAGAAAGTCATTACCGCAAAGGGGGTTTTCTGTTCAGCCCGGGCAGGGCGGGCAGTGCCGTCACTGCGTAGCTGGAAAACATTACTGTTAAAGGCGATCATTTCTCCGTCGAGATGATTAAAGGTGCCCAGACCAAAATCACCGTGGTCCAGTAACTGACGGATGGTCGTTTCTCCTTCATAAACACCGCTCAGTAATGCACTCATCAATGACGCCTGGTAGATAACATTTTCACCACGCTGATGCTGTAGCTTCAGGGCGGCCCGGGTAATGTCACTAAGACATGTACAACCGCAACTGGCTGTTTCCATGATGGTTTCCTGTAAATATCGTTTATCACCTTGAGGACTACAGGTTGACAGGAAGCCTGCGACAATACCAATATGATGGGGTGTCCACTTTAAGACGTTTTTGATATGGAATTGCGCCATTTACGCTATTTTGTCGCCGTTGCCGAAGCGGGGAATTTTACCCGTGCTGCAGAGGCTCTGGGAATATCGCAACCCCCGCTAAGCCAGCAGATTCAGCGGCTGGAGCATGAACTAGGCTGCCCGCTCTTGCGCCGACAGACCCGCACAGTGGAACTGACCCCGGCAGGGCAGGTACTATATGAAGATGCTATTAAAATACTGAAAATGTCTGATGCGGCCTTTGAAAAAGCCCGCAGTGTTGGCCGGGGACTGAGTGGCTCACTACGCATCGGGTTCGCCTCCTCCACCGCTCTGAACCCGCAGGTATTTTCCCTGTTGCACAGTTTCCGTGAACACTACCCGATGATTAACCTGCATCCGGGGGAGTTGCATATGGCCGCTCTGGTGAATGAACTGCTGAAAGGTAGTATCGATCTGGCATTTATCCGCTTACCCTGTGCCCGCAGCCATGAACTTGAGTTCCGGGTGATGGATACCGAACAGATGGTGGTCGCTTTACCGGCCAACCATCCGCTGGCGGGTAAAGCCGAACTCTCAACGTTGGCAGAACTGGCGGACGAAACACTGATTATCTTTCCCCGCGAAATTTCCCCGGGTCTCTATGACTCGGTGATCAGCGCCTGTACCCGTTCCGGCTTTAATCCACCCACCGTGGCCCAGGCTCCACAGACAACCTCGGCCATCAGCATGGTGGCAACGGGGTTTGGGTACACGGTCGTACCGGCTTCGCTGGGTAAAATCGATCAGGCAAATGTCCGTTATCTGCCGATTCAGGGGGCGCCGCTTACCGCCCAGGTCGCACTGGCCTGGCGACGACATAATCTGAGTAAGGCAGGGGAGCATTTTCTGGCATTGCTGTAGTGGTGACAGAGGCTGGTGGCGCAGGATCACACCGCCAGCCCCGATTCATCAGCCTCTGAAATCGCGGTCTTTCACGATTCTCAAGGGTTCAATATCGCTCTCTTTTTTAATCACCAGAGTCGGGTCGGAGCGCAGGCAGGCGCCACCATAATGGCCGCCGACCGTAAAGGTACAGACCTGAATATAACGTCCGGCGACATTGGGCAGACACCATAATTGCTGGTAAATATTGGTCTGGTGGGCAAATTTACCGGCAGTTTCATCCAGTAACTGCTGCTGGTGACTGACCAGCCCGATATTATTTCCGCACCGTCCGCCGACCGGTTTAATCGCATAACCAGTCTGTTTAAGCTCATCATTTACGGTAAAATCGGTATCCAGCAGATACTGATGATGCGGGAACAGTGACCAGAGAACAGGCAGAATTGCCTTATTGCCCGGAATGACAGTCCATAGTGGTTCGAACACCATCACTTCAGGACGTAACAGCACATCCATCAGTCGTACCTCGTCTGCTTCGCCGGTGCGGATCGGCAAGGCAGCGGCGCTGTCAGCTTCACTCTCCTGACGTAACTGCTCCAGAACCGTTTCCCATGCCCAGGTTTTCCAGACACAATTAACTTCGCGCTCTTCAGAATCAATCAGACGACCGGTTTCACTCCAGTGCAGTTCGCTCAGGCCATGTAAAATCTTACTCCCGAATCCCCCTTCACGCAGTGCCTGTTGCATCAACAGAGCATGGTAGTTTTCCTCGACATCGTTATCCTGCAGGATGTGGACAAACGGCAAGGCATCACTATTTTTCCAGGCGGCGGACAGGTTTTCTACCAGTCGACGGCAGGGATCTTTACCCTCAGTCACTCCGGCCTGACGGGCCCAGTGTCCAAGGATAACGCCCGCTTCGGTATGACAGGAGGCGGAATCCGCATTGTATTCGTAAACTTTTAACCCCCGATGGTCGAGGCAAAAATCCAGCCGACCGGTAATCATATGATGTCGACGTCGCTGCCAGGATAAACGCAGGCGGGGCCAGAGGATTTCAGGAATATCAAATAACCTGAGTAATGCGTCATCACGCAGCACCTTATCAGTAGCATGCAGATACATCAGATGAAGTTCATTGGTGGCGCTGATCAGTTCCTGCTCAGCACTGCGGGAAATAGAAAAGTACTGGTACGGATCGGCATTGATCACGTGACCATGGTTTGCGATGACATAAGCATGTTGCACCGGATCATTTTCATCCAGCCACGGGCCGGAAAACTGGCCCTGCTGACTGGCCTGTGATGCGTGAATGTCGAGTAATGCAGCCTCGGTTTGCGGGCGGGGCAGGCTGTCATTGCTGTCGCAGGTCTGAACCATCCAGCCAAGAATTTCGGTGTCAGTGAAAGTATCCCGGAGATAAAAACCATTACCTTCACGGCGCAGTTCCAGTTCGCGCGTCCATTGCTGACCGGCAGGTAGCGGGCTGTGAATGACGTTTTGTTCAACAATTTGAACCCGGTCAGCAAATACCCGGGTAATCACGGCGACATGCCCGGTTTCGGCAAATTCTCCCCCCTGTTGCCAGATTAACAAGGCACCGGAGACCGGTGGGCGCTGGCTGCCGTTGGCGTACGCCTGCAGGGGCAGAATTTCGTCGTTGATAACCTGGCGAAGAAAGCGCAAAGAAAAGATTTCATAGGCCATTCTGACATCGGTAAATACCATGCCGTAGTTGAGATAAAGAAAACGCCGGGCAAACTCCACACACTGCCACTTATAACCCATAAATTCGCTGCCCAGATAGCTGCGCATCGAGGTATCGTCGGGGTATTCTTCGCTATCCAGCGAATCATAATCGGACGAATAAATAGCCACACCCCCGGGAGCATATCCCAGCAGAGTACCAAAGGGTGCATGTTGATTAGTGAGATCCACAGTCATACTTTTTGCCTTATGCCATACAGAAAAACAGCCCGAAGGCTGCTTGTTACTGACAGTGGCACGCAGCGGCTTGCTGGCCGCTACGTGCAACATTGGCCCGGAGCAGGATACTGAACAGAGGGTTCAGCAGATGAGGCGGGTGACAATATCATAGCACCATTTTATCGGGATGTTGGTGCCGGTGGGTATTGAACTATAAAGTGACAGTGTCACCAGTTATGAATTTAGCTGACAGCTGCTACCCCGGGCCGCCGGAACATCTGTTAAGGGTCAATTACAATGCTATGGTCAGCTCTCCCAGTTTACTCACCAGCGCCATATTTTCCCTGTAATCGACCGGGCAGGCGATCACCGTGACGCCATCGTCTTCCAGTGCCTGATTCAGCGTAGGTAACAACTCTGCAGCATGGCTAATCAGACGTCCCGTGGCGCCGAAACTTTCTGCATATTTCACAAAGTCGGGGTTACCGAAGTCCACAGAATCATGTGCACCTTCTTCGATATCCATTTTCCACTTAATCAGTCCGTAACTGCCGTCGACCCAGATCAGGACTACCAGTGGGATTTTTTCACGAACGGCTGTTTCAATCTCCTGAGAATTCATCATAAAACTACCGTCACCCATGACTGCTAATACCTTACGCTCAGGAAAGGCCAGTCGGGCGGCCAGCGCACCAGGCAGGGAGAAAGCCATAGTCGATAATCCGTTAGAGGTCAGGCAGGTCAGCGGTTTCCAGGCAGGATATAAGCGCGATACCCACATTTTAATTGCTCCGGTATCTGCCAGCACAATATCATCATCCCCCATGGCGGCGCGCATATCAGCAACAATACGTTGAGGCTTAAGAGGAAAACTATTGTCCTGGCGACCATTCTCCAGTTCTTCAAGACGTAGCTGACGAATTTTGGTCTCAGCGGGTTGCTGATGAAGTGGTGAACTGCCGAGGGCTTCAGACAGTGCCTGCAGACTCATCGATATATCGGCAATAACGCTGACTTCTGTCGAATAGTGGCTGTCGGTATCCGGCAAAAAGCTGTTGATATGAATGATCCGCTTATCTCCTCCGGGATTCATTCTCTCCGGAGCAAATTCCTGCAATTCATAACCCACTGCCAGAATGACATCCGCCTGGTCGAAGGCAAAATTTTCATAATCGTGGCGCATGAAACCCATCACTCCCAGGGAGTGTGTACTGCGATCACTGATCACCCCTTTGCCCATAAATGTAGTGGCGGTTGGGATCTGAAACTGTTCAACGAACTGATTTAACGCCACTGATGCGTTCTGACGAGCGACACCATGACCGGCAAGGATAACAGGAAAATGGCTGTCACGTAGCATTGCTGCTGCCGCGCTAATGGCCTGACTGTCCGGAGCAGAAAGATGAGATTTGACCGGCAATAAGGGGTGTAAATCATCCGGAACCGGCATCGCTTCCACATCCTGAGGCACGGCAAGATAGGTTGCTCCGGGCCGTTCCTGCTGAGCGATGCGAAAGGCTTTACGGACCATTTCTGCACTGGATTGTGGGGTGAAAATCGTCTCTGCCCACTGAGTCACCGGTCTGAACATCGCCGTCAGATCAACAATCTGGTGAGATTCTTTATAAATACGGTTTAATCCCACCTGGGCTGAAATGGCGACCAGTGGACTGGAATCCGTCTGTGCGTCCGCGGTACCAAGTAGCAGGTTGATTGCACCAGGCCCGAGCGTGGCGGTACAGACTCCGGCCTTACCGGTCAGACGGCCATAAATATCGGCCATAAATGACGCTGCCTGCTCGTGGCGGACCAGTATAAAACGTATTTTGTCTGAGGCCGTAATCGCCCTGACAAATTTGATATTTTCCTCACCCGGAATACCAAACACATATTCCACACCTTCAGCTTCAAGGCAGGAAACCAAAAATTCTGCAACGTTTCTCGTCTGATGAGTCATACATTTTCTCCCAAACTACGGTTTTCAGTTAACATCAGGCAGCGGATATTAGTTACCCCCAAGGTAGTACAGCAATCCGCCCATAGTGATGATGGAAAATAAGGTGCTGAAGAACAGAATCGAGGCTATTTCCTGTTCTGCGGTGTTGTACTGAACCGCCAGGATGACGCACACCGACGCTGTCGGAATAGCCATACTGACCACAGATAAATGCAGCGTCTGTCGGTCTGTATGCAGCCAGACAGCCAACGCCAGGATCGCCAGAGGCAGCAGAATATTTTTGGCGAGTACGGCCAGAACCACAGTACGATTAATGACGACATGGTAGGAGTAGAGGATAATTCCTGACGCAAACAGCGCAACACCGCCGGTAGTACCACCAAGCAGTTGTAATGCACTGCGGATTTGTTCGGGGATATGCAGATTAAGCAGTAATAAGATTAAGGCCAGTAGTGGGGCCCAAACCACCGGCTCTTTTAAAGTATGCAGAATGTGCTGCATAAATCCTGCCCCTTTCCTGTCCGGAGCGCCTGCGGAAAGGATTAATAAGGTCACCGGGACCTGAAACAGGTTCATAATAATACTGCATAAAGCGATGGGCAGAGTGCTGATAGTGCCATACAAATGTCCCATCACTGGTACACCGACAAAAGGTACTGCGGGACCGGCTATCGCCAGTGCCAGCAGAGCGGCAAGACCTGAAGGTTGCCGGAAAAGGTAGTGTACCAGCACAAAAACCAGCAGATAACCGCCGATCATTCCTGTCATTAGTATCAGCGCGATGGTGCCCTGAGAAAGTAGTACCGATCGGGACAGCCCCATCATTCCGGCGAATAGTGTCAGTGGCAGAGCGTACAGCATCACCATCCGGTTAAGTATTGTCCCCTGACTGGAATCAAAATCGTGGTGCCAGCCGGCCAGAAACCCCAATAACAATGTGACAACAATGGGTAGCAGTGCCGCAATAATTAACGTAATCACCATTTCTCCTGTTATCTCAGGTGAAATCACTGGTATGCAGACCAGGACTAAAGGTGAAATATACAGTAGCCATAATTAACCATGATGTATATAGGGGTATAAGGGGGCCAAAAGCGATAAAGGGAATAATATGTCTTCTGGTTACAGATTATTGTAAGTTGTTCCTGAGACACTGAGCCGGAATCCGATAAATTATTTTTGTCACGATATTGTGATTAACTATCTGTTTGTAATTGGTATTTTGTGATGTGACAAGGTGGGTTGTTTGACAGGTTTATTTCACCAGTCAGCCTCGTGATGATTCAGATGAGCTGGGATTGTCCCTGAGTCAGACCCACCTCCGATTTTTTGTTACTCGATATTTGCCGGCTGAAAATCACGCTATTTCATTTTTTCAGAATAAATTATATTTATGATTTATTCAGAGCTAAATTTACCTTCGAACAGACACTCTGTGACTGACAACGCTTTGCCCGCTAAGAAATTCAATGCTGCAAATCGGTTTGCCGGGGGCTATATTTACAGTAGATAGTAATGATACTGCTTCAAATCCCGTATTTTCTGATCACTGACCGGACGATAATACTATGGAATTAAAGGATTATTACGCCATCCTGGGGGTTGAACGTGACGCAGACCTGAAGGCGATTAAAACTGCCTATCGCCGTCTGGCACGCAAATACCATCCGGATGTGAGTAGCGAAAAAGATGCAGAAGCACAGTTCAAAGAGATTGCCGAAGCTTATGAGGTGCTGAAAGATGAGCAGCGCCGCGAAGAATATGACACGCTCTGGCAACACCGCAATGATCCCCGATTCAATTCGCACCAGTCTTCCGGAGAGTCTTACAGCGCCGGTGATGCCGGTGAGCATGCCGATTTTTCAGATTTCTTTAATTCGGTGTTTGGCCAGCAGAGACAGCAAAACCATCAGCCCCGGCCGCGGCGGGGTCAGGATATAGAGACCGAGGTCGCGGTATTCCTGGAAGAAGCCCAACAGGGTGAAACCCGTACCGTTCGTTACAGCTTGCCGGTCTATAACCTGTTTGGTCAGGTCGTGCAGGAAATTCCGAAAACCCTGAATGTGAAAATCCCGGCCGGTGTCGGGGACGGTGAACGTATCCGTCTTAAAGGTCAGGGTGTCCCGGGATCCGAGGGTGGCTCTGCCGGCGATCTTTACCTGGTGATTCGTATTGCTCCGCATCCGTTGTTCGATGTGGTGGGAAATGACCTGGAAGTTGTGCTGCCTCTTGCCCCCTGGGAAGCTGTACTGGGCACTAAGGTTCAACTTCCTACTCTGCAGGACAGCATTTTACTGACAATTCCGGCAGGGACACAGGCCGGACAGCGCCTGCGGGTGAAAGGCAAAGGATTGGCGGGTAAAATACACCAGGGAGACCTGTACGCCATCATCAGGATAGTGGTGCCACCGGCGGGCGATTCGGCCAGCCATGAGTTGTGGCAAAAACTGGCGGAGGCCGAAACCGGCTATGATCCGCGCCAGGGTTGGGGGAAAAAATAATGGCAACTGTGAATATCCGTTTTACGGTCACCGAATTCTGTCTTCATACCGGGGTTTCGGTCACCGAACTCACTGAGATTATCGGTCTGGGAGTACTGGAGCCTGTTGACCAGCAACCCCGGGCTCAGGAGTGGTTGTTTGATGAGGATGCACTGGCTGTCTGCCTGCGCGCGCAGCGGTTACGCCGGGAGCTGGAGCTGGACTGGCCAGGTATCGCGGTAGCATTGTCATTGCTTAACGAAATTGACCGGCTGAACAGCGAAAATCGTCAGCTTAACCAGCGCTTACTGCGGTTTATGGCTGAGCAGTAATAAGGCATTACTCAACCCCGCAATTTGGGGTTGGCTCACAATAGCCAACTGGAACCTTTAATGAGCAAAAAATTGTATGTATTGCAGGTGCAGCCGGAAGGAAAAATCCTGGAGCTGGACCCGGATAACGGTGAGTTGCGTACTCTGGTGGACGGTCTGAACACTCATCCGGACGGTATCGCTCTCGACCGGGCCGCAAATAAATTGTATGTCAGTTTTATGGGGGCCGAAATCAGCCCGGATTCGCTGGAGTTTTTCCAGGCTGATGGTCGTCTGGAATCCATGACCATCGAAGGAACAGACCGGCGATTACTGGTGGGGAACGGGCTGTTTGTCACCGGCAAACAGCTGGTACATGATGCCGAAAACCACTGGCTCTACTGGTGTGACCGTGAAGGGATGCGGGTATTCCGGGCCAGAGAAGATGGCAGTGAAATTACGGTACTGGTGCAGGCGGGTCTGTTCCCGGCACAGTGCGGTGATTATACCCGCCATTGTGTCGGGCTCGCGATTGACCATCAGCGTGGCCATATTTACTGGACACAAAAAGGCCCGTCTAAGGGCGGTCAGGGCAGGATTCTACGGGCAGGGCTGACACTACCGCAGGGGGCAGAAGCAGATAAACGTCCGGACATTGAAGTGGTCATGGCGGACCTTCCAGAGCCAATTGATCTGGAATTTGATGCTGAGGCAGGAGTGATGTACTGGACCGACCGTGGTGATGCTGCGAAGGGCGGAAATTCACTGAACAGTGCCCGGATGGTGGATGGCTGTTTCACTGATCATCAGATTCTGGCACGCGGACTGGAAGAGGGAATTGCTCTGGTCAGTGATCCCAAAACTGGCAGAATGTGGCTGACTGATCTCGGAGGCAATGTCTGGGAATACTCTCTGACCCGGGGCGGTCCATTACGGTGTATCTTCAAACTGGGTCCGCTGACGGGCATTACCTATGGCTGATCCGGAAATTTATCTCCCTGTTGTTATGATTTTCTCCCGGAGCCGCTGTTTCTGAGGGATATTGCCGACTCAACTTTCCATGTCTGATTATTCCCGGTGAGTGCAGAAAATTACAGCGCTTCCGCAGGGACTTCGGTCAGAGCCTGAAGCTGGGCTTCACCTGCTTCATCCGTGGGCAGATAGACCAACAGGCGAGAGCCGTCCCTTGGTGCAGAAAACCAGTTCATTTGCTGTAAGGTAATCGGGCCCAGTACCGGATGCATAAATTGTTTGATGTGGTTTTCAATGCTGCGAATTTCGTAGTTTTGATACCATAAACGTTGAAAGCAGGCTGATACCGAAAAAAAACGTTCAAGTAATATCTGCCAGCGCGGGTCGCTGCCGTGTTCCGCCATGCCCGCGCGGTAATATGAGACAAAGAATGACAGCATCTGCTCATCGTCTGCACTAAAGCGACTACGCCAGCGAGGATCGGTCAGAAACAGATACAGACAGTTTCGATCTTCCGGATCAATATCGTCCAGCGGTACCCCCATCAGCTGACAGAAACTGCGGTTATAGCCCAGGATATCGAAATTAGGTTTTTGCATGGCGGCCGGGTTTGGCATCAGCGAACGTAACAGCCGTTGTGAAGCCGGACCTGCCTGCTGGCAACCCCCCTGTGCCGGTGTTTCAGGTACCGGTAAGCCTGCCAGAATAAACAGATGTCGGGTTTCTGCCGGGGTACACTGCAATGCCTCGCTGACCGAGGCCAGCACGGCAGCAGAGGGTCTCATCTCCCGTCCCTGTTCCAGCCAGGTGTACCAGGTCACCCCGACATCCGCCAGCATCGCCACCTCTTCACGCCGTAGGCCCGGGGTACGACGGCGCCCGCTGCGTGGCAGGCCCAGCCGCTGTGGGTCCAGGCTTTCTCTGCGGGTTCTCAGAAAACTGGCGAGTAACTGGCGGCTGCTTTTGGGAGGCGTTCTTATATCCGATGGAGTGGTAATCAGAGTCATAGAGAGTCCTGCATAGTAGTGCCAATACCAGTATAAACAGGCACTGGTACCCTGTTAAATAATCATAAATACTACGGTCAGAAAATAAATAAAGCAACGGAGCACTTATGAGCATTTCACCTGTATCTCCAGGCAGAGCAGGGCTTACCTTACTGCTTATCGCACAAATGTTACCGATGATTGATACCTCGATTACGAATGTCGCGCTGGATTCAATCACCCGTTCGCTGTCCACCACAGCGACAGATCTTGAACTGATTGTTGCATTGTACGGAGTGGCATTTGCGGTATGTCTGGCAGTTGGCAGCAAACTGGGAGATAACTACGGACGACGCCGTGTATTGACCGGCGGAGTACTGCTGTTTGGGCTGGCATCACTGTTCTGTGGACTGGCCGGCAATGTACATTTGCTGCTACTGTCACGGACCCTGCAGGGAATTGGCGCGGCACTGATACTCCCGCAGATACTGGCGACACTGCATGTCACCCTGAAGGGGGCAGCCCATGCCAGGGCCATTAGTCTTTACAGTGGCATTGGCGGGATTGCCTTTATCATTGGTCAGGTGGGGGGAGGCTGGCTGGTGTCTGCCGATTTTGCCGGTCTGGGCTGGAGAAACGCCTTTTTTATTAATGTTCCCATCTGCCTGCTGGTATTGTTGTTCAGTCATCGTTATATCCCGGAGACACGCAATGAAAAGCCATCGCGTATCGACTGGCAGGGCAGTAGTATTCTTGCGGTAATCCTGTGTTGTTTATTATTCCCGCTGGCGCTGGGCCCTTCACTGCACTGGCCCTGGCAAATGCAGTTGGCACTGCTGGTGACGCTGCCGCTGGCTCTGTTGATGCGCCAGGGAGCAGTCAGGCAACAACTTCGCGGACAACAGCCGTTATTACCCCCGCGGTTACTGAAACTGCCAACGGTTCGTTTTGCCTTGTTGATTGCATTACTGTTTTTTACCTGCTGGTCAGGGTTCATGTTCTGTATGGCACTGACACTGCAGGCCGGCTCAGGCCTGGGCCCTATGCAGTCGGGTAACAGTTTTATTATGCTGGGGATTTCCTATTTCCTGGCCGCCTTAGTGGCGCCGAAACTGATCCGCCGTCACTCTATCGTCCCGGTCTTGTTAGGAGGAATTACCGTTCAGGTGGTCGCGATTCTGGTGCTGATTGCCACATTACACTGGTGCGGTAATTCCCTGAGTGGTATCGATATTGCCCCCGGAACACTGTTGATGGGCTGTGGTCAGGCGATTATTGTGAACAGCTTCTATCGTATCGGGATGCGGGAAATCCAAACCAGTGATGCGGGGGCGGGCAGTGCTATCCTGAGTACACTGCAGCAGGCGATGCTGGGGCTGGGCCCGGCAGCTGCCGGGGCTATTTATCTGCATCTTCACCATTCCAGTCATGGTAATTATGCTCAGGCGATGTCGGGCTTTCTGGTGGCTGAAATGCTAATGATGTTTCTGCTGGCAGCCGCTACGGTGTATCACCGCAAACTGTTGCATGAAACAGAACATGTCCCTGAGGCGGTGGTTGTACCAGCAGACTAGCCTGAATAAGGAATTCTCCTCCCGCTCACCAGGCGGGAGGTTCAAAGGAAATCATCGATGCTTAAAGATAACTTTAACGAATTACAACAGTTCCTGGTGGTGGCCAGGGAGCGCAGCTTTACCCGAGCCGCAGCACGGCTGGGAGTGTCCCAGTCTGCCCTGAGTCATGCCATGAAAGCACTGGAAGCCAGGCTTAATCTGCGATTACTGACCAGGACGACCCGCAGTGTGGCACCGACCGAAGCCGGAGAGAGACTGATAGCCTGTCTGGAACCCCGGCTGGATGAGCTGGAACGTGAGCTGGATACGTTGCTGCATATCAGCGGGCAGCCCTCCGGAAGCCTGCGCTTATCTGTCAGCGATCATGCGTTACGTACTTTACTGTGGCCGAAAATAAAGCCCTTTCTGATAAAGTATCCGCAGATTAATCTTGAGCTGGTGGCAGATAACAGTTTTGTTGATATTGTGGAAGGTCGTTTCGATGCGGGAATCAGGTTGGGGGAAAGCATCGAAAAAGATATGGTGGCAGTACGTATTGGCCCTGATTTTCGCATGGTAGTGGTCGGGGCTCCTGACTACTTTGCAATCCATGGCGTACCTCTGACCCCGCATGACTTGCAGCAACATATCTGCCTGAACATGCGTCTGCCCAGCGCTGGCGGGTTGTATCACTGGGAGTTCGTCGCAGAGGGTAAATTGCTACGGGTGAAAACAGAAGGGCAGCTTATCCTTAATTCACTTAGCGAACGGATTGATGCTGCCGTTTCAGGGTTAGGCCTGGCCTTCGTCCCGGAAGATATGGTCACACAGCAACTGAGTGATGGTCGTCTGAAGCTGGTGCTCGAAAGCGGATGCCCGACGTTTCCTGGCTATCATCTCTATTACCCCAGTCGCCGGCAACATCCGCCAGCATTCAGTCTGCTGATAGAGGAACTGCGCTGGCAACCTCCGGTCGGGTAATATTCGGAATAGGGTGGCGGTTAAGACCCTTGTGGACAAACGGATAGACACTGCCAGCAGGGAGCGGTGTTTCACCGGTCTTATGCCGTCTGTAGCGCTTTCTCTCTGACCCATTGTGCTAATAACTGTGCGTCACGGCTGAGTTCAGTATCTTCGCGGGTACACAAATAATAATCACGACCGTCATCTATGGGTGAATCAAAGATTTTTACCAGGGATCCTTGTTCCAGTAAATGGCTGATCATGGGTTCTCGCATTAAAGCACAACCCATTCCAGCTTGCACTGCAGCCAGAGTCAGTAACCCATCCTCAAATAACGGGCCGTCATGCCGGATAAATTTCACTCCCTGAAGTGTGAACCACTGGGGCCAGGTATCACGCTCTTCGTCATGTAACAATGGCATCTGAGCCAGACGTTGCGGGCTGTCAATATGACCGTGTAGCTGTAGAAATTCTTTACTGCAGACAGGTACCATTTGTCCTGAAATGAGTTTCTCTGCCTGATAGCCCTTCCAGTGGCCACTGCCAAAACGTATCGACATATCTGAAGCATCACTGAGGTAGTTGCGATGATTTGCGTAGACCACGTTAATCTCAGTCTCGGCATATTTTGCCATAAAACCTGATAATCGCGGAATAAACCAACCCATACCAAACAGAGGGATCAGGCTAATAGTCACCTGGCGATGTCTGCCTTGTTCAGCTATTGACTCTGTGGCATGACGTAGCACCGAGAAAGCAGATCGGATTGAACGATAATATTCACGTCCTTCGCTACTTAAGATGAGTCGGCGCCCCTGGCGATCGGTCAGAGGTTTCCGGAGATAATTTTCCAGAACTTTTAGCTGATGACTGACGGCTGAAGGGGAAATTTGTAATTCCCTGGCGGCCACATTTATTCCTCCCAGCCGGGCAATAGCTTCAAATACCCTGACAGCCCGCAGAGGTGGGTCATGGGGTATCGCGGTTATGGACTCAGGATGATCTGCTAAGGGTTGTTCTGTTTTTTTCATATGATTATTTATTTCTTACCGGCATAGTAAATAACATTTATTAAAAAGCAATAAATACAACAAGTTAAGTGGATTCCATTTTCTAATAAGAAATAATATATCTGTATTTCACAATTAATTTCAATTAAACGATGTTATGCCCATGACGATCACCCCCGGAATGAGCAATGAGTACTTTTCTTCAGCAAATAATAAATGGCCTGATATCTGGCAGCATCTATGGACTGATTGCCCTTGGCTACAGCATGGTCTACGGAATACTAAGGATCATCAATTTCGCCCATGGCGATATTTTAATGGTGGGCACCCTGAGCGCCTATTCAGTCCTTCAGTTTCTGAGTCTGCATTTCCCTGCAATGAATCCTTTGCTGATGTTGGTTATTGCATTGCTGTCAGCCATAGCTGTCTGCATGCTGCTGGCTATTTCAGTTGAGCGCTTTGCATATCGCCGCCTGCGTCACTCTTCCCGGCTGGCTCCACTAATCAGTGGTATCGGAATCTCGGTAGTGTTAGAGACTCTTGCGATGATCATCTGGAATCGTGACCCTAAAATGTTCCCGCAGATCCTGTCAATGGACCCGATCGCTCTGACTGTTGGTAGCGCCACTCAGGCACCCGTAATTATCACTGAAACCGGCATTGTTACCCTGGTAGTCGCACTGATGGCTATGGGTGGGCTATGGCTGTTAGTCGAAACGACGCGGCTTGGTCGAGGAATGCGCGCCGTGTCAGAAAATCCCTCCATGGCGCAATTGATGGGGGTCAATACTGACACCATTATCCGCCGAACGTTTGCCATTGGCGGAGCCTTTGCTGCTCTGGCCGGAGTGATGATGGCGAGTAATTTCGGGAGTGCAGATTTTTCTATGGGATTTGTTCCCGGAATCAAAGCTTTTACTGCCGCAGTGCTTGGAGGGATCGGAAATATTCGTGGTGCAATGGTCGGTGGATTACTGCTTGGACTGATTGAGTCACTGGGTTCCGGATATCTTTCTGACCTGACAGACGGTGTTATCGGCAGCAACTACCAGGATATTTTTTCCTTTCTGGTGCTGATTACTGTGCTGGTATTTCGTCCATCTGGCTTGTTGGGTGAGCGTGTTGCTCATCGCGCCTGAGGAGAAACGATGAAACTATTTAATCTGAAAGACCATAAGACAGTACGTTTGGTGGCGCTGTTGTCAGGTATGATGATTGTACCCTGGCTGATTGCGCTGCCTGGTGGTAATTACTGGCTAAGGGTTCTGGATAACACCCTGCTTTATATCATGCTGGCACTGGGGCTGAATATTGTTGTTGGCTTTACCGGATTACTGGATATGGGGTTTATTGCGTTTTACGCCGTGGGCGCCTATCTGACTGCATTACTGGCATCTCCTCAATTGCTGACGGCGTTTCCGGCACTGATATCTTTGTTCCCTCACGGGATGCATACCTCATTTCTACTTCTGATCCCGCTGGCTGCCGCGGTTGCCGCAGTTTGTGGCATTTTGCTGGGTGCTCCGACGCTGCGTTTAAGAGGGGATTATCTGGCAATTGTCACTCTGGGATTTGGTGAAATTATTCGCATCCTGATGCGTAATATGGACAGGCCAGTCAATATTACCAACGGCGCCAAGGGTATCAGTAATATCGATAGTTTTGGAGTGGGTGATGTTCGCTTCACCGGATTTTTCCACCTGGCAGGTCATCGTCTGACAAGTCTCTACCTATGGTACTACCTGCTGGCAGCCTTGATTATCTGCATCATTTTTATCTGTATCAGATTACGTTCTTCGAGAGTAGGTCGTGCCTGGCATGCCATCCGTGAAGACGAAGACGTTGCACGAGCGATGGGGATAAATACCCGTAACTTTAAACTACTGGCTTTTGCCATGGGAGCTTCCTTTGGTGGCGTTGCCGGAGTGATGTTTGCGTCATTTCAGGGATTTGTATCGCCGGAATCCTTCTCACTTCAGGAATCGATAAGTGTGCTGGCCATGGTTGTGCTGGGAGGTATCGGGCATGTGCCAGGAGTCATTCTGGGTGCCGTGCTACTGTCGGTATTACCGGAGATCTTACGCAGTGTCGCTGTTCCTTTGCAGCAAGATCTGTTTGGCTCGGTAGTGATCGACCCGGAAGTGTTACGTCAGTTGTTTTATGGGCTGGCACTGTTACTGGTCATGATTTTCCGGCCTCATGGTCTGTGGCCAGCCGGCAACACAAGGAGCGTGAAATGACGTTGTTATCTGTATCACACCTCTCTAAACAGTTTGGCGGTATCCATGCTGTCGATGATGTCAGTCTGACCATCAATCGTGGCGAAATTTACGGACTTATCGGCCCTAACGGCGCAGGAAAAACCACCTGCTTTAACCTGATTACCGGACTAATACCAGCAGATAATGGCCAGTTTATTCTTAATGGCCAGCCCTGGTCACCCCATGCCATTGAAAAGGTAACCCGGGCGGGTATTTCCAGAACCTTTCAGAACTTACGTCTGTTTAATGACATGACGGTGCTGGAGAACGTAATGATTGGCCGGCATGTCCGTACCCGTAATGGTGTGTGGGCCGCATTAATCCGGCACCGACGTTCCCGACAGGAAGAGCAGGAAACGCTTCGCCAGGCAAGATACTGGCTTGAATACACCGGTATTGCACAGTTTGCTGATTATCGCGCCTGCGACCTGGCTTATGGCCATCAGCGGCGGCTGGAAATAGCCCGGGCACTGGCGACGGAGCCCCTGTTGCTGGCATTGGATGAGCCAGCCGCAGGGATGAATGCAGCTGAGAAACTCGCGTTGTCTGCATTATTAAGAAAAATCAGAGGCGATGGTAAAACACTGCTGATTATTGAACATGATGTGAAATTAATTATGAGCCTGTGTGACCGAATGTCGGTTCTCGACTATGGAAAAGTTATCGCAACGGGAACCCCTGAAACGATACGCCAGCATGCCGGGGTGATCCGCGCTTATCTCGGAGGAGACGACCATGCCTGAGAATCTGCTGGAAGTAGAAAATCTTGAGGTTTCTTATGGGGGCATTAAGGCTGTCAGGGGAGTGAGTTTTCGGTTGGAGGCAGGGCAACAGGGCACACTGATTGGCGCTAACGGCGCCGGTAAAAGCTCAACAGTGCGTGCGATCACCGGGCAGCAAAAGTTCACCGGTGATATCCGCTGGTGCGGAGAGTCACTTATTCATTGCCGGCCAGAGGTATTACTCAAAAAAGGTATCGTCATGGTGCCTGAAGGCCGGGGAATATTCAGCCATATGACCGTACTTGAAAATCTGCAAATGGGCGCATGGCTGCGTAAGGACCACGCCAGAGTCAGGCAAGAGACAGAGGCCATATTTTCGCGTTATCCACGGCTTTTACAACGTAAAAACCAGCTAGCCGGTTGGTTATCCGGTGGTGAGCAACAGCTTCTGGCATTGAGCCGGGCCATGCTAAGTCAGCCGAAACTGTTAATCCTTGATGAGCCATCAATGGGGCTGGCTCCCCTGATGGTAAAAGATATTTTTCGGACCATCGCAGGATTACGTGATTCAGGTATCAGTGTCCTGCTTATTGAGCAAAATGCCCGTCTGGCGCTGGAAGTGACTGATCAAGCCTGGGTCATGGACAGTGGAAATATTGCCCTGCAGGGCAGAGCCAGTGAATTACTGAAAAGTGAAATCGTACAACAAATATATCTGGGCGAGATGCCTGTGAATGAGTCACAAGGGGAAATTTATGAAGCAAGGTAATGTCGCGGTTCTGGTGCGCAGGATTCTGGGAGCAGGGGTATTGTCACTGGTTGTCAGTAACGCTATGGCCGATCAGAGTGTATTAATCGGGCTGGCAGGTCCGTTGACCGGTCCTTCCGCGCGAATAGGCAAAGACCTGGAGAATGGCGCTCAGCTAGCCATTGATGATGTTAACAAAACACATCCGGTCATTGATGGCCAGGCGGTGACTTTTAAGTTGTTGTCAGAGGATGATCAGTCCGATCCCAAAGTCGCTGTTACTGTGGCGCAACGTTTAGTAGATAGCGGGGTTGCGGGTGTTGTCGGTCACTGGAATACCGGGACCAGCATTCCGGCAGCACGGATTTATCATGACGCGGGGATAGCTCAGGTCGCACCAGTGGCTACCGGGCATGCTTATACCGAGCAAGGGTTTGATACCAGTTTCCGGGTTATGGGACACGACGATGATGGTGGTAATTACGCAGCCTTGTATGCTGTAAAAAATTTGCAGGCAAAAAGGATTGCCGTACTGGATGACGGGACTGCCTTCGGCCAGGGACTGGCGGATGCATTTATTAAATCACTGAAGGCACAGGGAGTGACTATTGTTGACCGGGAATACATTGACGATAAAACACTGGATTTTAGCCCGGTACTGACTGCTATCCGGAGTAAAAATGCTGATCTGATCTTTTTTGGCGGAGTGGATAGTCAGGCGGCCCTGCTGGCGAGACGGATTAAACAGCTGGATATTAAAGCAACACTGATGGGTGCGGGTGGATTTGTCAGTCAGACTTTCCTTACGCTGGCACAGAAACAAGGGGATGGGGTTGTAGCGCTTGAGCCCGGGCTGCCGCTGGATAAAATGCCTGGCGGAAAAGCCTTTGACCAGCAGTACCGTGCCCGGTATCACCATCCGATAGAACTCCATGCCCCATTTGCATACGATGCGACACGGGTACTGATCGATGCCATGGAAAAAGCCAACTCGGTGGATCCGGACAAATATCTGCCAGTCTTACACCATATTGATTACCAGGGAGTTACCGGCGAAATCAGTTTCGATGCACAGGGTAACCTGAAAAATCCTTCATTCACTGTCTATAAAGATATTAATAATCAGTGGGTTCCTGTGGATGTGGTTGGCGGAAAGAAATCCTGAGAACGAAGGGGAGAGCAATGTTATGAAATGTCATAAACAAGAGTTAGGGATCCTGGCTCGTCGAAAAATAGAGGCAGAAATCATTAAACCGGTCTACGACATACTCAAAAGAGAGCTGGGGATTGAGCTGGCTCAAAAGTATATCGGAGAAGCCATTGAACAGGCTGCAGTTCAGGCTGGTGCTGAATTTGCCGCAGGAGAGGCCGGGGAAGCTGATCTGCGGAGTTTTGTTAATCTGCAATATTTATGGGAAAAGGATAACGCGCTGGAAGTCAGGGTTATTGAGAATGATGACCAAAAATATTATTACGATGTGACACGTTGTCGCTATGCCGAAATGTATCAGGAGATGGGCCTTGGAGAGATAGGCCACTTGTTATCCTGTGCACGTGATGAAAAATTCATTGTCGGTTATGCACCGGATGTCGAATTAACCCGAACGACCACCATCATGTCGGGGGCTGCCTGTTGCAATTTTCGTTATCAGGTGAGGAAGGACAAGGGGGCGGTATGACAACGGCACCCAGAATTAACGGGGCCCGGCTGTGGGAGACGCTGAATACTTTTGCCGGCTTTGGGCAGACGGCTGGTGGGGGGGTGAGTCGTCTGACACTCAGTGATGAAGATCAACAGGGCAGAGAACAGTTACGTTGTTGGTCAGATCAGGCGGGATTCAGTTGCCAGGTTGATGAAGCCGGGAATATGTTTATTCTCCGACGGGGCAGGGATTCATCATTACCCCCTGTACTTACCGGTTCACACGCGGATTCACAGCCATCAGGCGGTAATTATGACGGAATTTATGGCGTGCTTGCCGGTCTGGAAATATTAAGAACTCTGAACGATCTTCATATTGAAACAGAAAGGGATATTCTGCTGGTAAACTGGACCAATGAAGAAGGGGCAAGATTTTCTCCGGCGATGCTGGGCTCCGGAGTCTGGTGTGGCATCTACAGTACTGACTATGCCCGTTCGCGTACCGATTCCCTTGGTATCACATTTGGTGAAGCTCTGGATCGGAGTGGCTGGCGCGGGGATCTTCCGGCAAAAAGCAGACCACTGCATGCCTGTTATGAATTACATATTGAGCAGGGGCCGGTTCTCGAAGTTGAACAATGTGATATCGGGATTGTTCACGCGGCAATGGGACAACGTTGGTTCTCGGTAACGATATCAGGATTTTCGGCACATGCCGGCACTACACCGATGGAGCTCCGCCAGGATGCGGTTACGGGTTTTGCTGAACTGGTACTGGCAGTGGAACACATTGGTATAAGTTCCTCTCCGGATGGCCGTGCGACGGTGGGAAGAGCAAGAATAGTGCCGGATTCACCTAATGTGGTGGCCGGTCAGGTGCTCTGTAGTGTAGAACTCCGCCATCCTGAACTGGATACACTGAATCTGATGGAACAGAAACTACAGCAGGCGGTCAACAATCTTAGCCAAAGACGGTTGACTGCAGAAATTGAAAAACTATCGGACTACCCTCCGGTACATTTCGATTCGGGTTGTATTACCATGGTTGAGCAGGCAGCGGAAGCACTGGGCTATTCTTCCCGGCCGATGGTATCCGGTGCAGGTCATGATGCCTGCTTTGTTAACAGAGTTGCCCCGACGTCTATGATTTTTATCCCTTGTGTTAAGGGCATCAGTCATAACGAGGCGGAAGCAATAACCCCTGAATGGGCAACAAAAGGCGCGAATGTATTGCTGCACACCGTGCTCAGGTCGGCGAATCAATAACAGGAGAACTGCCTGCCAGAACAGCGAGTGCACAACGCTGGTGCATTGTTTTTTTGTTGCAGCACGGAGCCAGTGGTAATAGCTAACTGACGGACTTATGCAGACTGAGTGAAAGTTGAAAATTTCGGGCCAACTGCAGGAGCTGCCGGATGACCCGAACAGACAACGGAAGCCATGGTTTAGCGACTGGCCGCTGTCGGTTCAACGTTGTTTAGTTCGCTAAGCCGAACCAACAATTGCCTGCTTTGATTCAGCATATCGATTTGTTCGTCAACCAGCATCAGTTGCTGGCGAATTTTGTCAGTCAGCGCGCTACAGAGTTGCACCGGCACCGGGGTTGAACCCAGGCAATCCGTCAGATGGCTAATGGTGTTGAGTGTCAGGCCCGCCCGGTTCAGCAGATCTATTTGTTTCACCGTGTTGACATCAGCGAAGGAATATCGGCGGTACCCTGCCGGTGTTCTTTCCGGGCGCAGCAACCCTTGTTGTTCGTAGTAGCGCAGCATCCGGATACTGATTCCGGTCAGTGTAGCCAGCTTACCTATCTGCATTTCCCGCTCCTTGACTCTGACAGTAGTGTCAGAGTGTAAGCTAACGCGCGTTGCTTATACAGGAGAGAAATCATGCTGAAATTAATTATGTGTTTAAAAAGGCTGCCGCAGTTAACCCGGCAGGAATTTGATCATCACTGGCGGAATATTCATGCGCCGTTGGTTACCGGTTACGCTGAACTGTTGGGCATAAGAAAATACGTCCAGACGGTTCCCTTCGGCGATGAAGCCGCACAACTGGCGTTGGAAAAGATTAGGGGAACGAATGCGGTGAATTTCGACGGTTGCGCTGAACTATGGTGGGACAGCATGGAGGCTCATCTGGCAGCCCGAAAAACGACTGAAGGGCTAAAGGCCTTACAGGTACTCATCAAGGATGAAAAGAGGTTTGTCGATTTATCCGCATCACAACTCTGGTATGGAGAAGAGCGGCTGATTGTCCCTGTCACAGAGTAACCGGGCTTACCCGACGGCTGAAAAACAATATGTTCCGCTAAATTAGTGCCGTCATCAGAATGACGGCCGACAGCACCACAAGGGAAATTCGCCAGCCAGTAGCAAAGCAAGAATCAGCGGTGGAACAATACTCCGGCCCAGACAATAACCGTCATTACTACGGCAACTAACTGGGCGGCACCACCAATATCTTTCGCTCGTTTGGATAACGGATGAATTTCGTCTGAAATTCTGTCGACGACAGTTTCAATGGCGGTATTCAGTAGTTCGACGACCAGTAACAAGAAGCTACAACCAATTAACATTAATTTTTCAAGCAGGCTGGCATGCAGAAAAAATATGATGATAAACAGAACAATATTAATTAAAAACAATTGCCGGAACGCATCTTCGGTCTTCAGCGCATCAATAAAACCCGCCAGTGAATTATTAATACTGTAGGTCAGACGGCTTATTCCTTTTTTCTTTTCCAGGGGCATGCGAACACTCTTATTATTTAGCCTGCAGACAGTATGGGTAACGGGTTACGCATAGCAGGATATCAGGCGCAGATGAATGAGTAATATAAAACAGCCTCAGGGCGGATAAAACAAGGCCTGATATCCCCCTGTGACAGGGAAATGTTCAGGCCTGCAAATACCGGCGGGCAGAGGCCGTGTGCTGATATTCAGTAATTACAGTTGTTTTTCATACAGGCGATAGCGTTTGTACGGTACGGCCCCGATTTTTTCCAGAATGGTGCGCATACCGGTGTTAGATTCGAGAATCCATGACATTTCCAGCGCATCAATCTTGCGGCGGGCAAAGGGGTCACGCAGTGCTTCAATCAGCAACAGCGCCATAACAGGGCCCATACTGCTGAACTGATAATCATGACGTACCCCCATAAGCGGTACACGGGCGGTCCGGACCCCACTGACTTTCAGACGCCACAACAGTTTAGCCCAGCCAAACGGGAACAGGCTACCTTTAAGATCGCTGATGGCCTCGTTAATATTGGGCAGTCCAACGATAAATGCACAAGGTACACCCTCAGCTTCGGCAATATAGATCATATCGTCCGGTACCAGATATTTAAGCTGATCCCCCATGGTGGCGAATTCATGTTCGGTGAAAGGGACAAAACCCCAGTTGTTTTGCCATCCGGAGTTGAAGATTTCACGTAATACCTGCATCTCTTCGGCAAACTTTTTACGATTCAGCGGGCGAATCGTGACTTTTTTTCGTACCCGAGCCATCAGTTTGGTTAATGATTGAGAAAAGTGCAGATCAGTACGTTTCATCCAGTAGGCCAGCAGATCGATTCCTTGCTGATAGCCTTGTTGCTCCAGGTATTTGGCGTAATAAGGTTTACCATGAATCATCAACGCTGAAGGCGGGGTATCAAAACCGTCAATCAGTAAACCACTTTCCTGATTAATATTCAGGCTGAACGGGCCGGTAATTTTAAATGCCCCTTTAGATTTCAGCCACTCTTCGGCGGTGGCAAATAAAGCATCGAACACTTCTTTATCGTCAATCGCATCAATCATGCCAAAGTGGCCGGTATCCTGACCATAAAGTTCGCGGTGCAGCGTATCAATCTGGGCAGTAATCCGTCCGGCAATCTTTCCGTCTTTTCTGGCAATCCAGGCTTGCCATTCAACGTGCTCTGAGGCAGGGTTCTTTTTAGACAGGTGCTCTTCACGCTCAAGGAATAACGGGTCAATCCAGTTAGGATCATTAGCGTAAAGTGAAGATGGGAAGGCAATGAATTCTTTAAAGCCTTGTTTACCCTGTACTTTTTCAATCTGAATCATAAAAAACCTTTATTGTTAAGCATCGGCTTAAAGAAATACATTTTTACAAAATAGCATTCCTGTGTAGCGTGCAAATAATGATGGGGGCGTCATCCCGGTACGCAGAGAATGTCACAGGGCTTTATCAACGAGCAACAGACGGTACTTACTGACGGGGAACTGGAGTAACTTTCCCGGGCTGCAAAGTAATGCCAGAGCATATGATCAAACGTTAAGCAATTGATGCTTTTATTAAAAGTAAGACGTAACTAATATTTAATGCAATTGACTTTTCGTATAAGAATATTTCTGTTGCGCAAAGGGAACTTTCTTTTACCACTTAATGCTTTTAACTTAATCACCTTAAATCAGTAGTTCACTTTTACAGAAGTTCCGGTTACTGTTTACGATGTGTTTAAGTTGAGTCATGAACCTGTAATAAATTATTTTTACATGGTGATGATCTTATGACGAATGTCAATGGTGGTTTACACGTTTCAGCCCTGAGACGATGAATCACCGAGCCCCGGCAGGTGGCCTACCCGGGCGATGGACAGGGCCGAATAAAGGATTATTCAAAGAGCGTCTTAAAAAATAGAATATCAACTTTTTCATCAATGGTGTGATTCACGGTTGGTGAATTGAATTTATGGCTAATTTGTCTATGTCAGAAACAAGCTCTACCCATTCTCTTCCCATGCGTTACGCAGATTTCCCCTCGCTGGTTGAGGCGTTAGATTACGCATCCCTGGGGGATACCGGGATGAATTTTTATGACCGGCGTAATCAGCTGACCGATGTGCTGGAATACCGGAAACTCAGAGACCATGCGGTGACAGGAGCAAAACGGTTGCTCTCTCTGGGACTGAAAAAAGGTGATCGCGTTGCCCTGATAGCTGAAACCAGCGTCGGATTCGTTGAATCCTTCTTTGCTTGTCAGTATGCGGGATTGGTCGCGGTTCCTTTGGCGATCCCGATGGGGATTGGTCAGCGGGCATCTTACATTACGAAACTGCAGGGGCTTATCAACAGTTGTGCACCTGCAGCCATCATCAGTAGTGAAGAATGGGTACCGTTAATTACTTCAGCCACGGAAGATGCTCCTCCAACGCATATTCTTAGCAATGACGACTTCCACGCATTGCCTGAAGCCGATATTGAACTGCAGAAACCTGCGCCGGATGATATTGCTTATCTGCAATATACCTCTGGCAGTACCCGTTTTCCGCGTGGCGTGATTATCACCCAACGCTCGGTCATGGCGAATTTACAGGTGATCAGTCACGACGGTATTAAATTACGTGCCGGTGATCGTTGTGTCTCATGGTTACCGTTTTATCATGATATGGGACTGGTTGGTTTTCTGCTCACTCCGGTAGCGACTCAGCTTTCGGTAGATTATCTGCGCACTCAGGATTTCGCGATGCGTCCGCTGCAGTGGCTGAAACTTATCGATAAAAACCGTGGCACTGTTACTGTCGCCCCCCCTTTTGGTTATGATTTATCATTGCGTCGCAGCAGTGAAAAAGAGACGGCTGGTCTGGATCTCTCCTGTCTGCGGGTTGCAGGTGTTGGTGCTGAACCAATTCCTGTCGAATTGCTAAACCAGTTCAGTGAGCATTTTTCGGCGATTGGTTTTAACCGTAATGCCTTTATGCCTTGCTACGGACTGGCAGAAAATACCCTGGCGGTAAGTTTCTCTGACGAAAACAAGGGTGCGCAGGTTAATGAAGTTGACCGTGACATTCTTGAATACGAAGGTCGTGCTGTAACACCCACCAGTAAATCCCGTGCGATTTCTTCATTTGTAAATTGCGGGAAACCGCTGCCGGGCCATCGTATCGAAATTCGCAGCGAAACCGGTGAAGCGTTACCTGAGCAGCAGGTCGGTCATATCTGTATTTCCGGACCAAGCCTGATGAGTGGTTATTTCCGTGACCCGGTCACCCAGAAACAGATCCAGACGACTGGCTGGATGGATACCGGGGATCTGGGTTACCAGTCCGAAGGTTATCTCTACGTCACCGGACGTAAAAAAGACTTAATCATTATCCGTGGCCGTAACATCTGGCCTCAGGATATTGAATATGTGGCTGAGTCTGAGCCTGAAATCCATGCCGGCGATGCCATTGCGTTCGTGACAGAAGAGCATGGTGAATCGGCACGTATTATTCTGCAAATCCAGTGCCGGGTCAGTTCAGAAGAACGCCGTGGACAGTTGGTCCACTCGTTATCTGCCAGCATTCAGAGTGAATTCGGGATCGCCGTGGATATTGAGTTACTGCCACCACACAGTATTCCCCGAACTTCATCAGGAAAACCGGCCCGTGCAGAAGCTAAAAAGCGTTGGATGACTTCGGCTATTTACGCTCCTGTACAGATGCCTGGTTTTGTTCAATGACATTAACGGTTGCCATTACCGGGGCAACCGGCTTCATCGGCAGGCAGATCACTAAAGATCTGCTGGCGCGTGGATGCCGTGTTCGGGCTCTGACCAGATCGGCACGACAAAATCCTGATGATAACCTCGTCTGGGTCCGCGGTTCGCTGGAAAACCCGCAGTCACTGGCGGAACTGGTGAGCGATGTTGATGCTGTGGTACATTGTGCCGGTCAGGTCAGAGGCAGTAATGAAGCGGTTTTTACTGAATGTAATGTGACCGGCAGTGTGTCGGTCATGCAGGCCGCACAGGCGGCCGGCAGTTGTAAAAAATTTCTGTTTATCTCCTCTCTGGCTGCGCGCCATCCTGAATTGTCCTGGTATGCAAACTCAAAATATGTTGCTGAACAGCAACTTCAGACAATGAGTGGCGATATGACTCTGGGCATTTTCCGGCCGACTGCCGTTTATGGTCCGGGGGATAAAGAGCTAAAACCTCTGCTGGATGGCTTGTTGCGCGGCGTTCTCCCGCAACTGGGGCGCCGGGATGCTACTCTGACCTTTATCCATGTCACTGATATGGCTGCTGCTGTCAGGCAGTGGTTGCTGTCGGACAACCCACAAGGCGGTATTTATGAGCTCTGTGATGGTGTTGCAGGGGGCTACAGCTGGTCTCGGATGCAGCAGATTGGGGCAGCAGTTCGCCAGAGGCCGGTCAGGCTAATCCCTGTTCCACTGGCCTTACTGAAACTGATTGCCGCTTTAAGTATGATGTGGAACCGGCTGGTAAAAACGGAGCCGATGCTGACACAGAGTAAAATCCGGGAGTTAACCCACCCGGACTGGACAGCCAGTAATCAACAGTTAACCAATGCTGTTGGATGGGTTCCTGAGGTGAGTCTGGAACGCGCGCTGCGTGAAGGTCTATTTTAATTAACTGAGTAGAGGTTGTACAAAGCTCTTATGCTAAATCGCGACGCTGTGATGAATTATATTCTGACTTGTCTGCAAGGTATTGTTGAAGGCGGATTAGAAATTAAACCAGATAGCGATCTTGTCAATGATCTGGGCCTTGAATCCATCAGAGTATTGGATTTGCTGATGATGTTGGAAGATAAACTGGATATTTCTATCCCGATTAATATTCTGCTGGATGTCAGAACCCCCGAGCAGCTGTTGAATGCCCTGCAACCTTATCTGGAGAAATCAAATGGGTCTTTATGATAAATTTTCCCGTTTGATGAACGAACGTGAACAATTCAGTACTTCCGGGCTTAATCCTTTCGGCACCTGTATCGATGAAATCTATTCAGCGACAGAAGGGCGGATTGGTGATCATAAAATTATTCTGGCTGGTACTAATAACTATCTGGGAATGACCTTTGACCCCCAGGCGATTGCTGATGGTCAGGCGGCGCTGGCGCATCAGGGCACCGGCACCACGGGTTCACGGATGGCGAACGGCAGTTACGGCTCGCATCTGGCACTGGAAAAAGAACTGGCTGAGTTCTTCGATCGTCCAACAGCCATCGTTTTTTCAACCGGTTACACGGCAAACCTGGCGGTGATCAGTACCCTGGCAGGTCCTGGTTCTGTGGTCTTAATTGACGCTGACAGCCATGCCAGCATCTATGATGCTTGTACGCTGGGGGGGGCTGAGATTATCCGCTTCCGGCACAATGATGCTGCGGACCTCGAAAAACGTATGTTACGTCTGGGTGATCGCGCTAAAGATGCGCTGATTATAGTCGAAGGCATCTACAGTATGCTGGGTGATGTGGCTCCGCTGGTTGAGATTGTCGAAATCAAAAAACGCCTGGGGGGTTATCTGCTGGTCGACGAAGCTCATTCCTTCGGTGTCATGGGTAACAAAGGCCGGGGGCTGGCAGAAGATTTAGGCGTTGAGGATGATGTTGATATTATCCTGGGCACCTTTAGTAAAAGTCTGGCATCCATTGGTGGTTTTGCTGTTGGCAGCAAAGCGATGGATGTATTACGTTACAGCAGTCGTCCGTATATTTTCACCGCTTCTCCTTCCCCGGCCAGTATTGCTTCGGTGCGTGCCTCTTTGCGTAAGATTAGCCGCCAGCCGGAATTAAGGGAAAAATTGTGGAAAAATGCTCACCGACTGTACCAGGGTCTGGCGAAAACCGGTTACGAATTAGGGTCAAGAATCAGTCCGGTGGTTCCGGTCATTATTGGTTCCAAAGAAGCGGGTCTGGAATTATGGCGCGCCCTGATTAACAAAGGGGTTTATGTCAACCTGGTATTACCACCGGCAGCCCCGGCAGGAGTTACATTGTTACGTTGCAGTGTTAATTCAGCGCACAGCGATGAAGAGATTGATAAGATTATTCAGGCGTTTGCGGAACTGAAATCTTAATAAAAAAAGCTCCCGGTCATCCGGGAGCTTTTTTCTGATTATAGGAAGCCAGTTCAGGTATTCTGAGCCATATTCTGCGTGGCCTGAATATGATAACCGTGAGTATCCATAAACTGATGAATGGCTGATTCAGCATGAGAAATAACGTCAGCGATCGGCTGGTTAGCATCAATATTAATAATTCTCGCCCCTTCGAAGGTCAGCAATGGGGTGGTGGCGATTTTCTTTTCCAGCTGTTCTTTTGAATGATCGGGTTTACGCTGGCAAGCGACATCCAGATCCACATTCAGTTTAATCACTAAATCAGGTTTCTGTGCTGCCATCCATTTAAATGCTTTAAGTTCGCGACCTGCCATCCAACGGATAAACGGATTAGCTTTTATATTTACCGGGAACACCGGGCCATCATAAGCGCCGGGAATTTGTGCCTGCGGAAAACGGTCCGTCAAAACAATTAACCCCTCACGACGATATTTCATCATGCGACGAAAACGTAATACCCGACGCAGCACAAATGCCATAATCACCAGAGAAGGTAAAAACTTAACCTTCGATTTGCCGGTTTTTACTTTTTTAGTATTGCGTGTAATGGCTTTGTCCAGAAACCGGCCGATCACCGGCCACTGAGCCACAGCACGGCCAACATTACCCGCCTGCTTTCCTAAGTGAACCCTGATGGCAGGGCCATAATTGTTCATATCGGTAATAAGTTGTTCACAGACAGTGGACTTTCCTGAGCCATCACTGCCAATGACCGCAATAAGCGGTGGGAGTCTGGAATTCATGATCATAAGCTCTTATAACACAAGAGCCCTAATATATCATTTTGCCGGTAAAATGTCGCCAGCAACTGCTGAGGATTTGATATTTATCTGTCGAAACTGAAATGCAATAAATATTCATCTGGCGGCGCACAAAATATTAAGAAAAACACAAAAAAAAGACGGGCCATATTACATTTGTTGTCCGTCCCGCCATTATTTGTCCCGGGCCGGATAAATTTCTTGAACCTGTAAATAATTAGAATAAAATAGATTTTTTGCTATTGGATGTCTTGTGGTGTCAGAACAGAGAAACGCCGGAAAAACACATACGGCAGGGCGCGTTATCGCGATTACTGGCTGCGACGGGTCCGGAAAATCAACACTTGCTGCCAGTCTGGTTAGTCACTTTTCTTCGCAGGAACCTACAGAATTACTTTACCTTGGCCAGTCCTCCGGGTTTATTGGTAAGTGGATCAGTGAGCTGCCGCTGATTGGTGGTGCGCTGGGGCGTTTCCTGGTGGCTAAATCCGACAAGGTCCATGAACGTCCGTCGCAGCCACCGGGTAATGCCACAGCATTGGTTATTTTTTTGCTCTCCTGCTGGCGTAGCTATAAGTTCAGAAAAATGCTGACGAAAGGTCGTCAGGGTAAGTTGCTGATTACTGACCGATACCCGCAGGCCGAAGTGGCCGGTTTCCGTTTCGATGGTGCCCAACTGGCAAAGACCAGTGGCGGAAATCGTTGGGTAAGCGGGTTACGCCGTAAGGAAAAACAACTTTATCGCTGGATGGCCTCTTATCCGCCACTGTTACTGATACGGCTGGATGTTGATGAGCAAACAGCCTATGCAAGGAAACCCGATCACGAGTTGTCTGCCTTACGGCAAAAAATAGCCGTTATTCCACAGCTTAATTTTAACGGCGCACGGATTCTGGATTTGGATGGCAGGGACCCTGCCGCTCAGATACTCACCCAGTCTTTACAAGCGATCGATCAGGTATTGTCAGAGTCTGCCCGGTAATTCCCGGACCTGAGCGCCTGCGGCCTGTTAACACAGAACAATCACAGACGGAGTATAGTTTGTCGGTAGATTATATAAAGGGACTGATTGCGGTAGTCGGAAGTGACGGCACCGGTAAATCAACCCTGACAAATGATATTGTAAAAAGGTTACAACAGCAGCAACCCACGGAACGCCGCTATCTTGGGCTTATTTCCGGTGAAGATGGCGATAAAATCAAGAAACTTCCGGTTATCGGAGTATGGCTGGAACGTCGACTGGCCGCCAAATCCGATAAAACTCAGCGCATGAGTAACCAGGGGCCGGCACTTTGGGCCGCGGTAATTATGTATGGTTTTTCTTTGTGGCGTGCGTCGAATTTGCGTAAAGCGGTACGGCTGGCACAAAGTGGAGTACTGGTGATAAGTGATCGATATCCTCAGGCCGAGATATCAGGATTTTATTATGACGGACCGGGCATTGGCGTTGAGCGGGTGACTGGTTGGCTGAAGACCCGGCTGGCAGAAAAGGAGCGTGAGCTCTACCGCGAAATGGCCAGGATACGGCCGGAGCTGATACTCCGGCTCGACATTGATGTAGACACCGCATTGTCACGTAAGCCGGACCATAGCTATGAGGAACTTAAAGATAAGATTTCTCAGATGGTACGCATTGAGTATAACGGGGCTAAAATTGCCGAACTGGATGCCCGTGCAGCCTATGATCAGGTGTTAAGCCAGGCACTGCAGGCCATTGAGGCGCGGGGCAGCCGGTAACAATAATGCAGAAATTCTGCAGGCGGGAGCGGTAAACTGAGTTAATGTAAAACCGCGTACAGCACTGTTCCGCGCCCGGGTATGCAGGGTTCCGGGCACCCGCTGTGATGATGACAGGTAACAGAAATGAAGCATTGGTTTTCAGACGGTGCATTCCGCTCAATGTTGCGAAATGCCGCCTATTTAGGATCGGGCAGTGTGGCAAGTGCACTGCTTGGCCTGCTGGCCCTCTCCTGCGCAGGTAAGGGGATGACACCGCAGTTGTTCGGTGTTCTGGTCGTGATACAGGCCTATGCCAAGGCTGTCAGTGATTTGATAAAATTTCAGACCTGGCAGTTTGTGGTGCAATTCGGTACCCCGGCACTGGAAGCGAAAAATATTCCACGCTTCCGTGAAGTGATCTCATTTTCATTCGGCCTGGATATAGCCAGTAGTGTAATTGCGATATTAGGGGGGATGGCTGTTCTGCCATTTCTTGCGCACTCACTGGGGTTGGATCGGGAAAGTTTCTGGCTGGCTATTCTGTATTGTACGTTAATTCCGTCGATGACTTCGTCTACACCGACCGGTATTTTACGGGCATTTGACCGATTCGATTTAATTGCCATTCAGCAGGCGGTCAGACCATTTTTACAGGCGATAGGCAGCCTGATCTCTTATTTTTGTCACCTCGGTTTTGCCGGTTTTATTATCACCTGGTATTTATCTAATCTGGTCGGTGGAACCCTGTTCTGGTGGTTTGCCGGACAGGAATTAAAACGTCGTGATATTCATAATGCACTCAAACCTGCATTATTCAGCAGCGGTCGCCGTTTGCAGGGAGCCTGGGATTTTGTCTGGACCACCAATATTGCGCATACTATCTGGGCGGCCAGAAACTCCTGCAGTACTGTGCTGGTAGGGATAGTGCTGGGTCCTGCAGCAGCGGGTTTATTTAAAATTGCGATGACCTTTTTTGATGCGACAGGGACTCCTGCTCAGTTACTGGAAAAAAGTTTTTACCCGGAAATCATGCGTCTTGACCCGCGAACCACCAAACCCTGGGTACTCGGTTTACGCTCGGCGTTAATCGCAGGTGGAATAGGGATCGCTGTGGCGTTACTGGTATTTGCGGTCGGTAAACCCCTGATTTCGGTGGTCTTTGGGCATGAATATCTGGAAGCTTATGATTTAATTAAAATCATGTTGGGGGCTACCATTGTTGCCATGATGGGCTTCCCACAGGAATCACTGCTGTTTATGGCAGGAAAGCAAAGGGCCTTCCTGATAGTGCAGATGCTGGGTTGTGTTTGCTACCTGAGCCTGCTTATCAGCATTTCCTATCTGTTTGGCGTACAGGGGGCCGCTTATGCCTATTTTGCCGGACAATGTCTGGATGTGTTGCTGACATTTATTCCGACACTACGTGCTTACCGGCGGCGTAGCGGACTGCGTTTTACTATGGCCCCGGAGAGTCATTAATATGAGTAACAACTGGCAAAAATTTTCTACCGACGCGACGGAATTATTATTTAGTGCGGTGGATGAAGATGATGTGGTGGATGCCGAATATGCACTGCCGGAACATATTGACCTGTTTTGTCCGCAACAGACCATGCAAAAGAATTATGCGCTTTGTCTGCAGTTCTGGGAAGACGGGTTTACCCGTGAAGAATTACTGGGCCTGGTTGATGATTTTCTGCAGGACAGTAATAAACCGGTGGCGGTTAAAATGCGCTATAAATATATCCGCGCACGCTATAAGCATTTACGATTTGCCCAACGACTTTACAGCAAAAAACATCAGTCTGGTGCCTTGTTTAATATGACTACGGTATTGCTGGGTCATTTTCAGGATGCGTTCCGCAACGGCAATCAGCAAAAGCTGCGTTTTTACGGCAATATTTTACGGCTATTTCTGAGTAAACCCGTCTGGTCCAAAGTGCGCTTCTCGCTGCATCATATTGATCTGGATTCTGAACAAGGTTTTGTGGATTATCGCCGTAACCAGATAAAGAAACTCCGGGAACTGTTGGCCAATTCACAACTCACAGGTAAACAGTTTCATGATGTGCGCAAAGTTGTCAGTCAACAGGTATCCTTCTATGACACTCTGCGGTCACTGGAGCCTGATAATCGCGAAGCGCGTAAAATTTCGCGTTTTATGGCAGCGATTAACGGGCTAATGGGAGACCGGCATGATGTGATGGTTGCCGACAAGCTGGCGGGGGGGAGATCTTATGACCGTCCTGCGCCACTGGACAGTGATATTCGTCACCGTCTGGAACAGCTGCTGGCAATATTTCCTGCGTAGCGACTCACCCCATGGGAGAGATAAAATGAACCTTTACCGGTCACTGATAGTGTTAGTTACAGTGTTGCTGCCGTCGATGGCTTTTGCTCATAATTTTGTCAATGGTCAGCCGGTCCCGTCGCTGTCTATCAGCGATCGCGGTGAGCTGTCTCTGGTAAATAACGAAGTCCGTTACCAGCGATGGGACAGCACTCAACTGGCTGGGAAGGTACGCATAATTCAGTATATCGCCGGGCGTACGTCGGCCAAAGATATGAATAGTGCACTGATTACGGCAGTAAAAAATGCTGCTTTCCCCCGGCAGAAATTCCAGGCGACGACTATCGTCAATACCGATGATGCTATCCCGGGGACGGGCTATTTTGTCCGTAATAAAATTGAAAAGAACCTCAGAGAATATCCCTGGGCTCAGTTCATTGTTGACAGCAATGGTGTTGGTCTTAGCCGCTGGCAATTGCAGCCCCACAGTTCAACGATTATCGTGCTGGATAATGCCGGCCGGGTTCAGTGGGCAAAAGACGGCGCTCTGACACCTGCCGAAGTCACCCGGGTCATCGGTCTGGTCAACACACTGACCACTAAAGAGTAATGTTATGTACAGATCTCCGGACTATTTACGGCGGGCAATCCTCCCCGGCATCAATGTGGTTGACGGTAGAATGCAATGTCGCTGATTGAACGTTATGTGATGCTGGGGATTAACCGGCTGGTGATGATTATTGTCGGCTTCCTGATCTTTATGTTTGCCAGCTATTCCGCACAGCGCTACCTGACTGATGCGGCAAACGGTACACTGGCGTTGCAGGTTGTATTCGATGTGGTTTGCTACAAAGTATTGATTGCCCTTGAAATGCTGCTGCCGGTGGGATTGTATGTTGCTACTGCGGTTGCGTTGGGGCAGTTGTATACCGATTCTGAAATTACCGCTATCTTTGCCGCAGGGGCCAGCCCGCTGAAGCTGTATAAAGCTGTGCTGTTTTTGGCTGTCCCATTGGCCGTGCTGGTGGCACTATTGTCGCTCTATGGCAGGCCCTGGGCGTATGCCAATATCTACCGCTTACAGCAACAGTCACTGTCCGCTCTGGATGTCACTCACCTGCAGGCGAATAAGTTTAACGTTAATGGCAGCGGGCGGATGGTACTGGCTAAGCGCATTGATTCTTCTGCCCATCAGCTGGATGATGCATTGATCTATTCCCGATCAGATAATAAGACCAATCTCTACCGTTCGCACTCGGTGGTCGTGACCAACCCTTCGCCTGAAACGCCCTCAGTGTTGCTAAAAGGGGGGACTGCCTACAGTCTGGACAGACAGGGCAAAGATGACAATATGCAGAATTATAGTAACCTGAACATCGCTTTGAAACCGGCTGCAGATACCACCGATATCATGCGTAAATCGGCACCGATCAGTCAGTTAATCCACAACCCCACGCCGGAAAATACCGCAGAACTGCAGTGGCGTGAGAGTCGTGGCATTAATACCCTACTGATGGTGCTGCTGGCTATCCCGTTAAGCCGTACCCGACCTCGTCAGGGGCGGTATGCGACACTGTTGCCACTGACCTTACTGTTCATTGCCATATTCTATGGCGGTAATGTTTGCCGTACTTTGGTTGCTAATGGTTCTCTGCCGGCAATCCCGGGGGGCTGGCTGGTGACGGTATTGATGGCCCTTGGTTTGCTGGGCTTTATCATCAGAGACTTTTCGCTACTTCGGAAAAAAGCCTGATGAGCATTATTACCCGTTATCTGATCCGAAATTTGCTGGCAGGGTTTTCCGCCGCAGCAGGATTACTAATCCCGCTGTTCACTACCTTCAATCTGATTAATGAACTGGAAGATGTCACGCCGACAGGCTACCACTGGACCCAGGCACTGTTGGTGGTGGTGATGACCATTCCGCGAAGCCTGATCGATTTAGGCCCGTTTATTGCCTTGCTGGGGGGGATTGTCGGACTGGGTCAGCTTTCTAAAACCCTTGAGCTGACGGCCATCCGTGGTGCCGGAGTTTCGGTTCGCCATATTGCTGTAGTCATTCTCGGGGCAGGCTTGTGTGCAGCACTTTTGTCCGGCGCTTTCGACCAGTGGGTAGCCTCGCCTCTACAGCAACGGGCTCAGGAAATTAAAAGCACCGCGCAGGCACAGGGCGGAGAAGGGGGTGATTCAGGCAACAATCTGTGGGCCAGAAACAATAATGAGTTTATTACTGTCAGATATCTGGACTCCCACAATCAACCGGTGGATATCGAGATTTTTGATTACAACCCCGACCTGACACTGCGTTCTTACCTCTATGCCAGGACAGCGGCCATCGGCAGCCAGGGAGTCTGGACTTTACGTAATGTCACCGAAAAGCAGTGGAATAACGGGGCAGAAACCGTGAATCATCTGGATCAGCTAAAGTGGAAATCCATTTTTACCGATGTCCGTCTGAAAGATCTGACACAGCCAACTGATAGCTTTTCTGTAAGCCAGTTGCGCCACTATATCAGCTATTTACGGAATACCGGCCAACCAGATAATGAGTTCCGGATAGCCTTGTGGAAAAAGGCGGGGCAGCCTCTGTTAATTATTGCGATGATTCTGCTGGCCGTCCCCTTTACCTTTAGCGCCCCTCGTTCCACCGGGGCCGGGGCCAGGCTGGCTCTCGGGGTGATTGTGGGTCTGCTAACCTATATCGCTTATCAGATAATCCTTAACCTCGGGCTGTTACTCGCTTTTAATGCCGCTCTGACAGCACTGGGCCCGCCACTGCTAATACTGCTACTGGCATTATGGCTGGTTAGCCGTTTCGACCGGCAACAGTAAGCCGTAGTCAGGTTTTCTGCATCGCGCGACACAAGGTGTGGTGCAGAATATCCTGCTGACTATTTACCTCATACCAGTACCCTGTTTCTGCCTCGTGTGTATCGTCTGGCGCTTCAGCGACTTTATGAAGATCTCTGTCCGGAATGCGCTTCTTTTTGTAATTTCTTACACAAAAAGCTCGTGCAGAGCCCGGTAGCCGTAATGGGAACTTTGAACGGTGACTACACTGCATGGGCGATAGTTCGCACCGGTACTCAGCCGGGGGGAAGCGCGGACGGTGAATTGACACTGCCAGGGATCATGCCTAGTTTTACTATGAAGTTCTTTCGCGTTACCGGCATTCTGTAGCGGCGTAAAGCCGGATGCATGACTGTCAGTGGCAACGGTTTTCTGAACAGTGAGCTGAATCGTTATGGTGAGTAGTAACCCATTCAGACAAGCGCCTGGTCGACATTCTGCAATTCTCAGTTTTCTAAACGTCCGACCCGAAGAGTGGCGCCCCTTACTCTGGTGCATGGCCTATATCTTCTGTCTGTTGTGTTCTTATTATATCCTGCGTCCGGTCAGGGATGCCCTCGGGGTTGAGGGTGGAGTACATAATCTGCAGTGGCTGTTTACCGCGACTCTGATTTGTATGCTGGTGCTCAATTTGCCGTTTTCAGCGCTGTCCCGTACCTTTCCCCGTCAGCGATTATTGCCAGTGATCTACCGGTTTTTCGTGATTAATTTGCTGATTTTTGCCGGCCTGATGATGCTGTTACCGCAGGGAGAACGAGTCTGGGTAGGACGGGTTTTCTTTGTCTGGGTCTCAGTATTTAATCTGTATGCCGTCTCGGTATTTTGGGTTCTGGTGTCTGACCTGTTTAGCACCGAACGGGCAAGGCGGTTATTTGCGTTAATGGCTGCCGGGGCGACGGTCGGAGCCATCGGAGGATCATTTGTGACCACTCTGCTGGCGCGGGTCATGAACACCACCGGCTTGTTAATTGTCTCTGCGGTGCTACTGGAAGTAGCGGTGTTTTGTGTTCACCGGTTGATACGGCATGGCGGCGGGCTGTCTGCCACCTCGCAGGTTGAACAACAAGGTCACAGTGAAGAGGTGCCTCCGGTTGGAGGTTCTGTGTTCGCCGGTATCACTCATACCCTGCGTTCACCTTATCTTAGGAATATATGCCTGTACATGTTGTTATTTTCCACTACCTCAACCCTGCTTTACTTCCGGCAGGCTGAGCTGGTGCAGCATGCGTTCAGTAGTGAAGATGCCCGGACCACCTTTTTTGCGGCCACCGATCTGGCGGTAAACATCCTGACCTTACTTACTCAGCTGTTTATCAGCAGCCGGTTGCTTAATCGTTATGGCACCGCTTTGGTACTCTGTTTTCTGCCGGTATTAACGATCGCCGGGTTTATGGCGTTGTCACTGTGGCCGACCTTGTGGGCGGTTATTGCCTTTACCGTTTTGCGACGGGCCGGCAATTTCGCACTGGCCCGTCCGGCGCGTGAAGTGCTGTTCACCGTGCTGCAACGTGAAGATAAGTACAAAGCCAAAAGCTTTATCGATACGGCTGTCTACCGGGCAGGGGATCAGGCTGGAGCATGGAGCTGGACGGCGATGGGTGCGCTCGGTTTACCGGCTGCGATGCTGGCCTGGGTTGCCGTACCTCTGTCACTCATCTGGTGGGTGAACAGCTTGTGGCTGGGACGCAGGCAACGCCTTATAACAGATAATCAGCCCCCACAACTCAGGGAGGCAAGCTATGAACAAGGTCGTCATTAACCAGCAATCAGTCGCACCCATCAGCATGGGTAGCTGGCATCTCGGCCAGGGCAGACACAGTGAAGCAGAAGAGACAGACGCGCTGAGTACCGGGGTATCACTGGGTTTGCAGGTAATAGACACGGCTGAAATGTACGGCGATGGACGATCAGAGACTCTGATAGGTAAAGCACTTAAAGGCATTTGCCAGCAGGTGTTTCTGGTGTCAAAAAATTCACCCTTCACATGCTAATTCCCGCATGATGCAGCAGAGCTGTGATGACAGCATGAAAAGGCTACAGGCTGATGTGCTGGATCGTTATCTGATGCACTGGCGTGGAGGGAATAACCTTCACGAAGTGGTCAGTGGATTTGAAAAACTGAAATCTCAGGGCAAAATTAAAGCCTGGGGAGTCTCTAATTTTGATACCGGGGATATGCAGTACTGAGGGTGCTGTCACCGCTGGCGCCCGGAGCTGCCGGAAAACCGTTAATGCCTTCCGTCGGCCAGACAGCCACCGGGCAATGGTATTTTGCCGCGGGTGGCTGGGTACCCAACAACCCGCAGTTACCGGTTACCCACGTCAGTATACCTGAGGCTGCAGTGACGGATGCCACCGCTGTAAGTCATCTGCTCCGACAGCACGGCTGGCTGGCACAATGGCAGGCGGCATCTTTCTCATTTCAGCATTTTCACAGTACCATCCATCAGCTTCTGACTGTGATGCAGGGAGAAGGAGTGATGCGTGTTGGTGGGGCACAGGGGAAACTCCGGAGTTTAACAACGGGAGACATACTGATTTTGTCCGCGGGTACCGGCCAGCAACTCGTCAGCAGCAGTAGCGATTTTCAGGTGCTGGCTGCTTACCCCGAAGGTCAGTGCCGGGATGTGTGCTGCAGTGCCATTTCTTCTACGGCGCTCCGGTGAATGGCCGGAATGCCGATGCCTGACCATGCACCATTGGTGGCTGTACGACAGGAGGTATGAAAGTCAGGCCAGGTAATTTTTCTGATTATGATCAGTACGCCATAATGGCAACTCACTGCTGACAGAGGGGTGCTAAGCTTTATTTGCCTTACCCTTACGGGATATTTTGCGGCGCTGTTGTCAGCGAGCCGCGACCGGAGTCAGAAACTAATACTCCGAAAACCTCAGGAGAACCTGCATGAAGCGAATAACACAATCTCTGTTACTTACTGGTTTACTGGCACTCTCTTCGGCAGCGCTTGCCGCACCTTTCAGCCTTTCCTCAGACAGTTTCAGTAACGGTGGGGTAGCACCGTTATCGATGGGCGGTGGTGGTAAATGCCCCGGCAATAATACCTCTCCACAACTCAGCTGGAGTCATGCTCCGGCCGGGACAAAAAGTTTTGTACTGTTAATCGAAGATCCGCAGGGGGCAAACGGGCTGGGTGTGATGCATTTCATCGGTTATGGCATCGATGCGACCCGGCATCAGTTTGCCAGCGGTGAACTGGCGAAAAAGTCGCTGTATACTTCCGGTATTAATGTGCGTGGTGGTACCGGTTATGCCGGACCTTGTCCGCCGGCCAATGCGGATGTCCATAATTATAACTTCACCCTGATAGCCACCGATCTGGATACTCATGCGTTGTCAGAAGGAATGGATAAAGCAGAACTGGCGAAACAGTTGAAAGGTCATACGCTGGCTGCCGCAGGAATTGTTGCCCGTTATGAATTACCTAACCAATAAAGAGGAACAGAGTATGCCTGAAGTCGTAGTTAATCTTGCCGCCGGTCGCAGCGAAGAACAGAAAGATCAACTGATGCAGGGTATTTTTGAAGTCGTCAAAAATACCCTTGGTGTGAAAGATGAATATATAGTCGTTTCTCTGAATGAAGTACCAAAGCAGCATAAAACCCGTGGCGGCAAACGTTTCGACAAGCTGTAAATTACTCTGATTCTACAGAGTAAAGTGCGGCAGCCACTGAGTGCTGCCGCCTGTACGGCGTCTTAGCGCTTCAGCCTGAGTATCAGCCCCAGTCCGACCACACAACAGGCCGCCCCCACCGCAAACACCGAAGAGTAACCCAACTGAGTCGCCAGTACCCCGGTCAACGGACCGGTTGCTGCGTATGAGACATCCTGAAATGCTGCGAAAGTTCCCATGGCGGTCCCTCTGACCTGCGGTTCGACACGTTTGACCACTTCCACTCCTAATGCCGGGAAGATCAAAGAACAACCGAAACCGGTCAGTGCGGTACCTGCCAGCGCTAGTGCCGGTTGTGAGGCAAAAAAGATTAACAACAGACCCAGCGTTTCAATGACAAACGAAACCAGTGCCACCGGTAATCCGCCCACCTTATCCGGCAGGTGACCAAAGAAAATTCTCATACAGACAAATGTCCCACCAAAACAGGTGAGCGCCAGCCCGGCATGTGGCCAGCCCTGCGATGTGAATAGCAGCGAAATGAAAGTACCGATCACCGCAAACCCCACACCCTGGAGAAACAGTGCAACGCCTAATGGCCAGATATGACCCAGCATCTGCCACATGGAGACCGGCTTACCGTGATGCGGTGCGACACCAGGAATACGCAGATTATTCAGTAATCCCAGCAGAGGCAGAATAATAACGGATGCACCGAGAGCCAGGAAACCCCAGTGCTGATTAATCACCATCCCCAGTGGAGCACCGGCCGCCAGCGCACCGTATATTGCCATCCCCGCCAGCGACATCACTTTCCCGGACTGTTGCTTGCTGACCAGCCCCAGTCCCCAGGTCAGGTGACCGGTGATTAACTGGCTCTCACCGAAGCCAAGCACCAGACGTCCGGCAATCAGAATCCCGAATTTAGTCAGGTTATCTACCGGCAGCAGATCGGCGGCAATGTAAGTGGTACCTGCCAGTATACAGGCACAGATACCCTGCAAATTAGAACGTTTCCCTCCTCGGCTGTCGGCCAGACGACCGGCGTAAGCCCGGGTCAGCACGGTGGCCAGAAACTGAATACCCACGGCAATACCCACCATGGTATTGCTGAGTCCAAGTTGATGGTGGACATACAATGGGATCACCGGTAACGGCAGACCGACGCAGAGATACGAGAGAAACAGAGAGACAGAAATAGGTAACAGGTGATGGCTGCCGGCAGACGCTGGCGGATTCAGGGTATTTTCAGATGACATAACATTACTCACTGTGCCCGGAAGGCATTTCAGGAACGCAAAAATCTTCCGTCAAAAGATCTTTGCGGAAGTCGTGCGTTGGGTAACGTTAACGCTTACGCGTAACGGACTGACCGTTACGGAAATAAAAAGCATAGCCGGAGGATACTATTCACTGAACTGATTAATTGCAAGAAGATGCAACAATTCGGCAAATATCACTGCCAGCGATGCGCCGCCGGTCCGAAGCGCAGCAGCGCACAATCAGAGCTGAAACACATTATCCGGCGGAAACCCCTGGAGGATTTGCAGAGCGGAAGCGTCGGGAACAGAGCAGTGCCAAACCAGCCGCCATCAGCAGGCTAACCAGGCCCGCACACAATACCGCCAGCGAAAATCCACTGGCATAGGCGTGCCGTGTCAGAGTCAGCAGTCCATCGGGGTCAGTTATCACCTGACGATTAACCGGGATGACGTTCAGAGGCTGTTGATGAATATGCTGACCAGTGAGCTGATGCCGGGCATACAAACTCATCAAGCTGCCGAGTAATGCGATACCCAGTGTCATTCCTGCCTGGCGTACCGCATTCATCGTTGCGGAAGCCATCCCGGCCAGGGGGGCATCGGCACAACGCATTATCAGCCCACTGACGGCGGGAATAGCCACCCCCATGCCGGCCCCCAGGATCATCAGCCACAGGGCCATGCTGCTGTAATGACTGTCAGCCTGCAACAGTGACAACAGTAATAAACCTGCGCCAATCAGGATAAAGCCGCTGATCGCCAGCGATTCACTGCGAAATCTGGCAGAAATTCGGCCAAACAGTGATGAAGTTACCGCCATTGCAATAAATTCAGGGGCCATTTTCCAGCCGGTCTCATACGGAGTTTGTCCCTGAGCCTGTTGAAGAAACAGAGAAATTAAAAAAATGCTGCTGTAGGAAGAAAATCCGAGAACCGCCGAAGCCAGGGTATAACCCGAGAAATGTATATTGCGGAACAGGCTGAGTGGCAGCAGAGGACGGGCAACCCGATGCTCTGTCCAAATCAGGGCGACAAACGCCAGTGCAGACAACAATAATGAACCGCAGGCCGCAATGCTTAACCCGCCATACTCGCCAGCAGCAATCAGTCCGTAGGTCAGACTTCCCAGGCCCAGGATACTCAGTAACTGTCCCAGCGGGTCAAGTGCGGCATGCTCCGGATGTGAGCTGTCCTGTAAGCCATAGGCGCCCAGCAACAGAGCAATTACCCCCAGCGGAAGGTTGATCACGAAGACAGATGGCCATCCCGCGCTGTTGACCAGCCAGCCGCCGAGTAACGGTCCCAGAGCCAGTGAAACAGCACTGACGGAAGACCAAAGCCCAATCACCCTTAACCGGGCCTTCTGTTCAGGAAACGCATGAGCCAGCAATGTCAGAGCTCCGGGAATAATAGCGGCTCCGGCAATGCCCTGTATCACACGGCCTGTCAGCAGAACCGGTAATGAACCAGACAAGGCACAGACCGCTGACCCTAAGGTAAACAATGCAATACCGGCCATCCAGATCCGTTTACGCCCGTAACGGTCCCCCAGCGGGCCAGAGGAAAGGATTAACCCGGAGAGGCACAGCGCGTAAGCATCGACTACCCACTGCAATCCCGCCATATTAGTGTTTAAAGAGGACTGCATTGTGTCGAGGGCGACATTGACAATGCTGATATCCAGTGATGCCATGAAAGTGCCCAGGCAAACGGCAATCACCAGCGCCGGACGCTGAAACTGTTGCATAAGGAGTGACCTGATTATCCGAATTAAATGATAATGATTGTCAATATAGTTTGTGACTGACCGTCGGTCAATGGATTATTAGCCGCTAAGTGAAACCAGGCCGACTGGTCAAGATCCGCAACATCCGTTACGATGACCACGAAATGCCTGGTCCCGGGAAGATGACATGAAAAACACCGCATTACCTGAACACCCACAGCCCAGAACTAAGCCCGCAGAGGTCCGGCTGGATGAGCTGATGGATGCGGCACAACATTTATTTATGAGTAAAGGGTTTGAAGCCACCACAGTCAGTGACATCGTACGTGATGCAGGCGTCGCCAAAGGCACCTTTTATCACTATTTTGCCTCGAAGAACGAAATGCTGGATGCGTTACGTGAACGTTTTACCCGACAATTTATGGCAACCATCCAGCAGGCCGTGGAGAGCTGTGCAGTCGGAGACAGTATTGGACGGCTGAGGGCCTGGTGCCATGCCGGAGTTGCCGCCTATCTTCAGGGAATGGATCTGCACGATACGCTGTATCACGACCATCATTATCATACCCGTGGCAACCGGGACCGCGATGCGGTGCTCAGTCAGATTCTGGCAATTCTTAGCGCAGGGCAGGAGGCGGGTAGCTGGAAATCTGACGATCTGTACCTGACCGCCATACTGATGTATCACGGGATGCATGGCGCGGTGGATAATATTGTGGTGAGCGACCCGTTACAGGCGGAACAACTGGCTGAAGCTTTAACACGTCAGTTTATGCATCTGCTCAGTTGCCAGCCGGAGTAAGCCATATAGTTGACCGGAAGTTATCGCCTGCAGGCCAACTACTGTTCTGGACGACTGGCTTATAAGGTAATAATCTCCAGCACTATGCCCTGTTGTTGCCACTGCGCTGCCTGCCGGATCATGCTCTGAGTGAGTGTGCCGTGGCTGACCAACAGCCAGCGTCGTCCGGCGACCACTTCCGGAGCCAGAGTGTCCGGGACCTGTGGCAGTACGTCAAACCGGTAATCACCCCCGCTGCGTTTAAGTGCTTCCAGCCATACTTCGCCGGGGTCAGCCAGTTGCCAGCCGCTGATCAGATAATTGTCGCCGCGGCTTTTACGGTCTTTGTCCAGGCAGAAGGCAGTATAAGTGATAATTATACCGTCAAGAATTTCACGCAGCGTCATCATGGCCGGTACCCTGGCGGTAAATTTACCGCGCAGTGGACGCAGTAATTCGGTGACCAGTTCTGAACGCGGATAGTCACGCCCTGCGGTGTAAATCTGCTGGCGTAATGCTTCTGTTTTACCTGCTTTCAACAGTTCCAGCATGTGCTCCTGTAACTGTAACCAGTTATTGGTAACATCCTGCTCAGGCCGGCTGAGCAACGGCCTCACCTGGCTGACCGGTACTCCCTTTTTTATCCAGTCGAGGATTTTCAGCGCCAGTTCAATATCTGCATCGTTGTACAGACGATGACCTCCTTCGGTACGCTGCGGGTTTAACAGCCCGTAACGCCGCTGCCAGGCACGCAAGGTGGTTACATTAATGCCACAACGTTTAGAAAATTCACCAATCGGATAAGCCATGCCACACGCCTGAAATTGAAAGTGACGCTAATATACTACGGCTAAGCCCGACGGGGGAAATTCAGCAGAAGGTGATGCCCGGGGCTGGCTTAAGCTAAGCGCATTCTGACAGGGTAATCTGCCAGTCAAGGCTGGCGGGGAATGAGCAGGCCATGAACATTTTATCAGAGTGTCGCGCCCGCTCTGTCTGTTATCAGGGCAAAACACAGAGCGGGTGAGATCAATTCACGGCCTGACAGGATTATCCGCCGGTCGCTAATGCAAAGCGTTTTTTCATCACTTCAACGATATCCTTTTCGTCAATCTGCTGTTTTACGGAACCCTCGGCAGTAATGGTCTTTAACGTATTACCCAGTAATATCAGCCGTTGTGAGGCGTTATGCAGCATGATCAACCGCTTCTGCACAAAAATGGTTTCCGGGTGGGTAGAGTTCAGGTAATTCGCCGGCAGAAAATCAACCCATTCGGTCGGCGACAGGTCGAAGCTGTACTGGTTGGCCCACATGCCTTCGGTCTTTGCCTGCAACAGATACACGCCTTCTTCATTCTTTGTCAGCCGAAAGGTATCAAAATCCTGGGGAATCTCGCAGTCAGTCATATCCAGCGCCAGCGGGGCACGAATACCATAACTGCCAAATCCGAGATCACAGAGCCACTGACGGCCTTCAGTTTCCGCGACCAGCGCCATATGGGTTTTCGGACGGCGGGCGGGGTAAAACATCGGCCGGGCGGCGACAAACTGGTAACGAATACCGGATGCCTGTAATGCCATGGCGAATAGCCCGTTCAGCTCATAACAATAGCCACCACGATGCTGATACAGCAGTTTATCGGTGATCTCTTCAGGGATCAGTGATACCACTTTACCGGCCTGCACATCCAGATTTTCAAACGGGATGGCAAACAGCTGATGACGCATCAGTGCATGTAGTGTCGCAGTGTCGGCCGCCGCCGGGCCGGTGTAGTGAATACGACGAAAATAGGCCGAAAGATCAAAGTTATCGCTGTGCATAATGCCTCCGTGTCTGGTTGATGTCCGTCACTATAGATGGCTATGCAGATTGGCTGTATAGTCAGATTTATTGAAAATTACCCTGTACAGATTGTTTATGTCAGTTGTAACTCCTATGCCCCCGCAGTACCGACGGATAGCTGAAATGTTGCGTCAGACACTGGTTTCAGGTGTTTTACAGCCCGGTGACCGGATGATTTCAGCCCGTAAGCTGGCTGAGCGTGAACAGGTCAGCCTGCCGACGGCGCTGGAAGCGCTGCGTTGTCTGGAAGCAGACGGGTTGATAGAGGCCAGACCACGTTCCGGCTATTTTGTCAGCCAGCAGAACCACAAAACTCCCCCCCCTCAGCCAAGCTATGCTGACGGCCCTGTCCCGGTGACACTTTCGGCGGTGGCACGTTCGCTGTTCAGCAGTACTGAAACGCGGCTGGTGCCACTGGGGGCAGCACTTCCTGATCCAACCTGGCTGCCGACCGACACGCTGCAACGGGCATTGCAGTCCGCCGCACGAAGACTGGAGGCCCATGGCCAGAGCTATAGCCTGCCACCGGGCCGTGCCGATCTGCGTAATAAGATAGCGTTACGAGCGGCTCGGTGGGGAGCCAGCTTTAGCGCGGATGAGGTGATTATTACCGCCGGGGCGACCCAGGCCCTGCGGCTGGCACTCAGAGCCGTGTGTCAGCCTGGAGATGTGGTGGCTGTTGAGCAACCTGCCTATTTCGGTACGTTGTTGTTACTGGAAGATTTGGGGTTACAGGCGTTGCAAATTACGACTGACCCGGCAGAGGGTATGTTGCCGGAAGCTTTGGCTGAGGCGATTCAGCGTCACCGTCCTGCAGCGGTGCTGGCGTCACCCTGCGTACAAAACCCGCTGGGGGCCAGCATGCCGCAGCCCCGTAAGCAGCAACTGGTGGCGGTAACCGAAAATGCAGGAATACCGCTGATAGAAGATGATGTCTATGGGGATCTGGCAGGAGAAGGACAACGACCACCGGCCTGCAAGGCATTCGACCATCGTGGTAATGTGATTTACTGTAGCTCGCTGTCAAAAACACTTGCTCCGGGCTGGCGTATCGGCTGGATAGTGGCCGGCCGTTATCATGACCGGGTATTACAGGCACGGATGGCGGGTGACTGGGCCGGAATACCGTTGCTGGAAGCCGCCACCAGTGACATCCTTGGCAGTGGTGACTATGACCGGCATCTGAAGCGCCTTAAGCAACGGATACACGATGGGATTCAGGCAGTCATCCGTCAGGTCAACACCAGTTTCCCGGCGGGGACACAGATAAATATCCCGGCCGCTGGCTTCCTGCTGTGGGTCGAACTGCCATCTCAGGTCAGTGCTCCCGAGGTCCACCGCCAGGCATTAATACAGGGGATCGGTGTCAGCCCTGGCCCGTTGTTTTCGCCCGGAGGGGAATTACATCATTATCTGCGGCTAAATTGTGCCAACGAACCGACACCACAACTGCTACAGGCGGTGGCGACGATTGGTGAGATATGCTGCCAACTGGCGGCAGGGCAGTAAAAAACCGGGAAGCGACACTGTACACTGTTAATAAAGTCATCTGCAGGAACTAAACAGAGGATCACCCTATGCAGCAAATTGATTTTTATATGGTCGATGCATTTACCTCCGCGACTTTTGGCGGTAATCCGGCTGCGGTTTGTCCGCTTGAACAGTGGTTGCCCGATGAGCTGATGCAGAAAATGGCAAAGCAGCACAACCAGTCAGAGACAGCCTTTTTTGTTGTAAATGACGATGGCTTTGAGCTGCGTTGGTTCACCACCCAGAGTGAAATCAACCTGTGCGGACATGCCACCCTGGCGGCGGCGCATGTGATTTTCGAACATCTGAATTACCCTCACGACACCATTAACTTCACCACCCGGTTTGTTGGTCCGCTGTCCGTATCTCGTGAAGGTGAATGGCTGATACTGGATTTCCCGGTCTGGTTAAGCGGGCCGGTGCAGCAACCGCCTGCATTGCTGACAGAGTGCTTAGGTATCACCGGTTACCGGGAAGTCCGGGCCGCACGGGACTATCTGGTGGTGCTGGAAAATCAGCAGCAGGTGGAAGCGATTCGCCCTGATACATTTGCCATGCTGTCACTGGATAAAATGGTCTGTGTGACAGCACCGGGAGACGGCGGGTATGACTTTGTCAGCCGTTTCTTCTGCCCGGGTGAAGGCGTACCGGAAGACCCCGTCACCGGTTCCGCTCACAGCATGTTAATTCCGTACTGGGCCGACCGGCTGGGTAAAACACAACTGCGGGCTTACCAGAAATCTGAGCGCGGCGGCGAACTCCGTTGCCAGCTTAACGGCGACCGGGTACTGATCGGCGGTCAGGCAAAAACCTATCTGGTGGGGAAGGTGTGGCTGGACTGAGGGGGAGAGGCGGATCTTATCCGTAAGAGAGTGAGCCCGGCTGACAGGCTAACCGTCCGGTTCAGCAGTATTACAACGGTATTCAGCATAACTGCCCAACCCATGAACTGGCTGCTTATCATGATAAAAGGACCAGACCACGTTTGAAGATTATTTTGATGCGTCACGGAAAACCGGCATTTACCAGTGCGAAAAAGATCTCTTCCTCAGCAATGGCTGAATGGATAAAACAGTATGACCTTTCCGATACTGGTGATGATAAGCCACCAGAATCCTGCCTGGAACTGGTAAACAGGCCATTGAAGACGTTAAGTAGTCCGTTACCGAGAGCAGTTTCCTCTGCCAGTAAGCTAAAACGGCTACCTGAAATGACCTGTGAGTTGTTCAGGGAGGCTGAACTACCGGTATTGTCTGTTCCACTGCTAAAGCTGTCACCCTCCCACTGGGCAGTTATCTTTCGCGTACTCTGGTTGTGTGGTTTGTCCCCGAATTCGGAATCTTTATCCATGGCGAAAGCACGCGCAAAGCAGGCTGCGCAATTGCTGATAGATACATCTACAGAACACAACCAGTCTGTGCTGCTGGCAGGGCACGGTATTATCAACCGGCTGATTGCCAGGGAACTGATATCACAAGGCTGGACAGAGAGCTCCCGGGGAGGCAAAGGGTATTGGGGGGCCGCCGTCTTTGAGTCTCCCCGGGGAGATTAACCTACAGCGTTTAGTTGATCTGCTGTTCTGGTTAAGCTGGCGTTTTAATGTTTAAAACTTACAGCAGGGATTTCCAGCGATATCGTGACCGCATAATATCTCGGTCATAACGGTCCGCTGAAAGGAAAAATAATGAAACTGACAGAGCTGTCGATTGAAGACTGCATCGAACTGCGGCATGAGGTTCTGTGGCCGGATTTACCCCCGGATGAAAGCCGGGTTCCGGGAGATGAAGTTGCCCGCCATTTTGGTATTGTCAGGGACGGTACTGTGATTAGCTGCCTGTCTGTTTTCTGTGATGGTAAAGACCGGGTGCAGATCAGAAAGTTTGCCACCCGACAACAACTACAGGGGCAGGGGATAGGAACGCTACTCCTGAAAGCGGTTTTAAGTAAGCTGCAACAGGAGGGTGTGCGAAGCGTGTTTCTTGATGCCCGTCTGACTGCGGTTCCTTTCTATCTGCGCGCCGGTTTTATCACCGAAGGCAACCCTTTTGTCCGCAAGGGGGTTAGGTTTATTCGGATGACTAATAAGCTTCAGTAAAGAGCGATATTGAAATGACTGGCCGCAGATAGCATCCGTTGGATGCTTGCTGTTTTGATAGCGATTAATAGGGTACTGGTTAGATTGTACCGTTCGCCACCGGTGAATTCATTCCACTTTAACAGAATCAGTTCTGATAAGTGGTATATACAACGGGCAGACCAAAACATCACCGTGCTGTAAGAGGGCTATCAGATGAGTAGAGGCCCTGTGAAATGAAAAATCCACGCAACTGATTGGATTTTATGGCTTTTTGTGATTCATCAAAAAGGTCAGATCCTCTGATTTAGCCTGGCAGGGATATTGGGAGGAGATCAAAAGTGTGAACATTCTGTAAGCTGAATGTTGTGCTGATCATATTCATATGCTTTTGGAGATCCCGCCGAATATGAGTGTATCGGGCTTTAGGGGTATCTGAAGGGCAAAAGCAGTCTGATGCTGTATGAACAGTTCGGGGATTTGAAATTTAAGTATAGAAACAGGGAGTTCTGGTGCCGGGGATACTATGTAGACACGGTAGGCAAGAACACGACAAAGATACAGGAATATATTAAGCACCAGCTTGAAGCGGATAAAATGGGAGAACAGTTGTCGATCCCATATCCGGGAAGCCCGTTTACGGGCCGTAAGTAATCCAAAATGCAAATGTCAGATTGCGACGCGCCTGTTAGGGCGCTGCTGGTAAGAGAGCCTTACAGGCGCATTTGAAAAACCTCCGGCTATGCCGGAGGATATTTATTTCACACCGTTTATTGCACAGCTTCACCTTGCTGAATAACAGAAATAACCTGTCTTGCAGCCGCAGAGAATGCCACATTTAGCTGTTTCGACTGTGCGATAAGTTTTTCCAATAGCTTTTCATTACCGAGTTGCTGGCTTAAGAAGTCGGTGACATGGTTTATTTCTTTTAATCCACTAGCCCCGGACTCTTTAAGGGTTCTCAACTGTAGGTCTTTAATCCTCACGCGCAGTTGCTGAACACGATCAAGATCATCTTTCAGCGCCTTGTCATACAGTTTAAAGACGCTGGTAATCTTGTCTGTATAGCCCGTTGTAATGTTATGCCGTTTATTTTTGGACAGTAAGAAATCATCAAAAGTCAGGCCAGACGTCGCATAACGCCGTTTTCGCGTTGATGAGTATGCTGTTATTCCGGAGCAACTGATATCAGCCAAAGTCAGTTCATCGGCTACTGTTTCCATAATGGCTTCAGTATCATCCTGGGATTTCACGTCTGCTTTATTCAGAATGAGATACAGATCTTCGCCCCGGAAAGGTAACTGGCGAATAAACTCGATGTCTGTCTGTGAGATTGTTCCCGCAGGATCCAGACCAATCACCCAGATCATTGCAGAGCAGGGTTCAAGAAATTTTACGCTGGTGTCCCTGTCGGAAGCTTCGACCAGACTGCCGGAGCCGGGGTTATACCCAGGAGTATCGATAAGGCAGATATTCTCGAACAGAGCTTCATCCATCGGCGTTTGTAGGCTGATAGTTGGCATAATACTGCGAAGATCAAAGCCAAAAGTAGCGACGTAATCGTGTGAGAGCGTTTTGTAAATCTTATTACTCAGGGGCACGCTGCCACCATTGTGGGCATAGCCACAAATCCGTGAGTACGGGGCGCAAACCACAAAGCTTGGGATCACCGTTACGGGGTTCATTCCGGTCGCCAGCCTGATGCTGCTGTCTTTAATAAAGCTGTTTATAAACTCCGATTTCCCGCTGCTGAACCCCCCAGCCACCCCGATGAGGGTTTTGCCAGACGCCGGTGGGAAGGTATTGGCCTGTTCGAGTTCGCTGGCGATTTTTTGCAGCGCCAGCAAGGCTCCCGCTTCATTGGCAAGCGATGACTCTTCTGCGGCAAATTCGGCGTAATTGTTGTTGAGCAGGTTGCGGAACGTATCAAGGCCAGGATTTTTGGCGGGGCTTGCCGCCAGAATGGATTGCACCAATGTGAAGCGTTCGTTCAGCGTCAGGTTATCCTGATGGAGCTGGGTATAATCCTGCTGTAGCTGCTGATGAGTGGTGTCCAGTTCGTGTTTTAACTCTTGCAAAACCTGAATATTGGCGCGGTTTTTTGAAAGCATTGCTTCCACTTCGATAACGCTTGCGTTCAGCGAAGCAACCTGCTCTGTTAACTGCATATCGCGGCTGACCTGCTCAATGCGCTGCGCCTCAAGGTCATCTATTTTGGCGGTTAAAAAGTGCTTTTGTGCGTCCTGTGCCAGCTGATGACGTTGCGTCAGGTCGGAAATCTTCTCGCTGTGCTCCGTTTCCAGTAATGTCAGCCTTTCCTGATGGCCCAGTGTCAGGTCTGATATCTGCTCATTCACCTGCGCTTCAAAATCACTCAGCATCTGCGAAATGGCCGACGCCAGCGGTTTGCGCTTAAAGCACCAAAAATGGCTGAGGGTCTGAAGGTCGGTATAGATCGTCTGATTGATCTGAAGAGATTCTGTCATCATGCTTTCTCCTGCAATTGTGCGGAGAAACGCCTGAGGCGCTCAATGGTCTGCGTACCGTTTTCTACCTGGTTGGTGATTTGCAGAATTTTTAAATCCAGTTCACTGACGAAAGCATCAGATATTGGTATCGACATTGACTTTTTCGCCTTCTCAAAAAAACGATCAATACTTACGTAAACCTCGACACGAAATCTGGCCGAAAAATTATTGGCAAAATCAATATACTCTTCGGCAGGTATGCCTTTTAATTTCCCTCGCGGTTGTAATTCTGGAGGTATCGCAATTTCAGGGGAGAAAGAGGCCGGTTCGAGTTTTGAGAGAACAGTAAGCACTGTGTCTGCGATCATATTAGGGTCACATTCACCTTCCAGTGTTTTATCAACAAGCGGCGCGATTTCCGCACTGATTTTTTTATCTAAATCATAGGTTTGTTTTTGGTATGAATGCATTAATTTTTTGGCAAAATCATACGTCACGCCTTGCAGCGCAGCATAAATCTGAGCGGTAAACACCACTTTGCTGGTGCGGGTGATCGTTTCCGTACCACCGCCGTACAGCTTACGAGCCAGCCAGTTTCCTGCGCCAGATTTATCACGGGTCTCCTGGGTAGTTTCGCTGGATGTTTGCTCGTCGATTGAATTATTGGCTTGCTTAAAGAGTTTATCTGCCTCGTTATTTAATCCGGTGGTGACCCCGTGATAATACTGTTCTAAACAATCTCTGTAAGTGACATTGAGTTTTTTATCCAGCACGTTACGTTTTAACTGTAATTGTTTACGCTGTTTTGTTAGCGCGTCAAGGTCAGTGCTGTTGATGAGCGTAATACGCTGTTGAATTTGGTTTTGCAGTTCTGCCACAAACGCGTTAAACGTCTGTTCTTTACGTATCAATAATGCCTGCATTTTCTGCGCGATAATTTCATCTTTTTTCCGCCGTACCGCATCAAGTCTTTTTAGTATATTGTCGGTGTTCGCCAGCGCTGCCAGACTGTTACGTGTTAATTCATTATTATCGGAGCTGAAAAAATCAGCGTAATCATGCGTAAGATTATCCCAGGTGGTTTTTTCATTAGCATCCCAGCAGGCGGGATCCTCAAGCCGTTGTGAAAGCCCATGCGCGACCCCTGAGCAATGCATCAAATGCTGCTCGGGCGAGCGAATAATAGCATTAAAGACGGTGCCGATTTCAGGGTAGCTGCGCTTGAGGCTGCTCAGAGTGTTGGATGCCCGCAGAGCGAGTAGTTTTTTAATATTATCGAGTGCGTCGCTGATTCGTGGGCGTTTTTCACTGCCGTAAAGTTGCGTGTCGACCTGGCTTGCCAGCAGCACCAGCTCCTGAACGCCCTCCTTAGCCGTAATTCTCCCCATCAGTTCCAGATCGTTTTCATTTAAAAACTGGCCGGTGGGACTGACAATAAAGATCACGTCACAGGTTTTTAGCAGGTCAACCGTACGCGCTTCACGGGATTGGACGGGATCGTTCATCCCCGGTGTATCGATAACGCGAATATCCTTAAGCGAATCAAGCGGCATGGCAATATGCACTACTTTGGTAAAAGGCATATATTTTCCGCTTGTGCCGACATAATTGAGCAATTCTGTGGAGAGGGCTTCTCGGCTTTCTGGCTCAATAGCCCCAACATGTTGTAGATCACTATGGTTCAGTCCTGACTGCTGCATGCGTTCAGATTGATCAAAGGCAGCGCACAAGTCTGGCAGGGTATTCTGGATCTCAGCAAGAGCATGTTTGTGAATGAGACTGGCTATTTTCTCTTCATCAAGTGGTTGCGATGTCGTCGCCCTTGCAGCATAGTCTTCGTATTTCCGATCTTTTATTCTTTTCAGCTCATAGCGGTAGGTGTTCGCATTGAGTTCAATCTGCTTAATATCTTCCGGGGTAAAGAACTCAATGGTTGCGTGAAATGTTTCGCCCCAGGATAGCGTTGTCAGTGCTGCTGTCATGGGGGTTGCCGCTTTTGGCAGAATATTTTCCCCGTCGAAAAACAGGGCGTTCAATAGCGATGATTTTCCAGCCTTGACGCGTCCAACGACACCAATGTTCAGCTGGCGACCTTCCTTATTCAGATTCGTATACGCAGCTTCCAGTGACGTGGCGGTATCAAGAAGGTGCTTATTCTTTAGCTGCTGAATTTCCTGCTCGAAAAGGTCATGTATATCAGGATACAGGGCTTCGAGGCTGCGTGTTTTAGCTATCAGTGAGTAATAGTCCATATTCTTGCCCTGTTTAACGGTATAAATAGGTTGTTGCTAACGCTTTTATTTCGACCAACAGCGTCTGGAGAGTTTCTAGTCGCTGGTTAATCAAGTCCTGCTGCTGGGCCTGTTCGTGTTGATACCCTGCAATCAGTGTTTTTTGCTGGTTAATCTGGCCCTCAAATTCGTTGCTGACGTTGTTCAACAGAATGGTTAACTGCTCGTCTACAATGATGGGTAGCGCCTTTCTCATCTCACTTTTTATGCCAGGGAAGACTGTGTTTAACAGATTAGCGCGTGCGCGCTCCTGGGCACCGGACGCAGAGAACAGTCGAAGAATATCGGGTAAAAAGACAATAACTAGTTCCAGTACCGGGTTAAGTACATTTGTCGTTACGGCCAGAACGGTGGAGAGCAGGCGGTAATATTTTCCTGCATTTTCTTTCGCGGCAAAATTGCTGCTCATGTTTTCCAGGAAACTGCTGACTGCTTTTAGTTTTCCTTCTGTTTTTACAGCAATATTTGTCACCCAGTTTGGGTCCAGTGTGACCATCATGGCGTTATTTTTCGCCAGGCTCAGCGACAGTTCATCGATCAACTCAGACGAGATTTGATCCATTTCACGTTTTATTCTTTCGGTTAAATTGCCACGAATGATATCGGATATCTCACGCTCCAGTGTGGGAGAGGCATTTTGCGTCGTAGAGATATGAGCAAGTCGGTCAACCTGATTAGTGAGATCATGTTCGATGGCGTTAATACAACGTGTGACGAGCGGGGCGGAGAAGCGATAATTCATTTCGCGCTCTGTTTTATCGCGCTGTGCAATCAACTCCGCTAATGCACCTTCAAGGGAGAGCAGGGCATCGGCATTACTGCTTTCGCTGTTTTTAATGATATTGCTGGCGAAATTAATCTGATTGATCAAATCGAAATTTTGATCCTTCAGACGGTCAATAAACAGATTATGAAAGAGACGCTCAGGATCAACCGCTCCCAGCAAGTCGCTCAGTGCGTTCGCAGACTGGTTACCCAATTCAATAATCTGTTTTTCTGCCCCGAAGTAAAGCTGGAGCTGTTCATCGATATACGTCGTTATTTCCTGTACCTGTTCCGGCGCGCGCAAATTGGTCTTGCTGAGAATAAACGAGAAATCACTTTCGTAGGTCTTAATATTATCGAGATTACGCAGCATAGACTGGGTGACGGTTCCATCTTCCACGCTTGTCACTACAATAAAATGCACCCCGCGCGGCAGATAATAAGACAGCGCTTTGTTATGGCTTTCTAATGAGGAGCCATAGCCGGGCATATCCACTAGGATTAGGGGCGTAATGGCCTCCAGCGCCGGGCTATTGATATAAAGGCGTAAATGGGAATACTCAGCGGATTTTTTATTCACATGCGGGAGATCTTCGGGTGCCAGACGATCTTCGCTGCCGTCGTGACGGATAGCCTGCAACCACGACTCTTTGGCAAAATGTAGCTCTGTTGCCAGTTCTGTCTCTGGGGCAATACCCACAGGTAACACCGGCGCACCCATAAACATATTGAGAAGTGAGCTTTTCCCTGCACTAAACGCGCCAATAACTGGGAGAAGAAGTTGGGTATTTTCAACCTGAGCAAGTAAATTGCGATCCCAGGAAATCTGTGACTCTTGCAGAAGCGTGCCGAGCTTTTGCAAATATTCTGCAAATTGCTGTTGATTCTTTAGCATTACTGGCTTGTACCTTACAGTTAATTCATCTGGAAATGGGTTTATTTTGTCAAATAATCAAGGTAATAATCTGGGCAACGGCAATCAGTGTCCAGGCAGCAGGCGGTGAATCCACTCTTGAGTAAAACTTAAAGGTTTCACTATCAGGTTCTCATTTTTACAGTGTGGACATGTATCAAAAAAATTGATGCCTCGAATGAGTACATCACTGCAAGGCGCAGTGACTTTATGCAATCTGCATTCAGGGCACTCAAATCTTTGTGGCGCTGGTCTTACGGACATTCTAGCTCCTTATTTCACTGTTTCGGCGGAATACGTAGTGCTCCTGTAAGGCGAGCCTCATGGCTTCGCCATTCCGATAGTAATCATGACCGGCGTACCATTTTACACTCTGCGGTATATTAATTTCTGCAGGAATTTATGGATATTGCTCTTAGCAGATATTTGTTAGGCTTAAATGCTGTACACAGAAACCTTTTTTGAAGGGTTTGAAGTGGGCAAAATGCCTGCAGGGCTTGTAAGAATTGAGCTATGCGCGATGTACAAAAAATCTGAAAGCTATATGCATCTGGTTTTCACTGCTTACATATACTGTAGGTAGAATTGTAGGTTTAAATTATAAATTAATAAATATTCATATTAATCAATCATTAAACACCCATGCAGCAGCGTTTATAAAACATCAATACTGTTGTCAGTGCTGCTTACCCATCAATCAAGCTTATCAGCCCATTTCTGCATCATCACTTTACGCTCATCAAGATAAGTCGCATGATTGTATGTGCGACGAACATTGTTGGTGTCAGCATGAGCAAGTTGAGCTTCAATAGCATCAGGTCGATAGCCCATTTCGTTTAAACGGGGGACTTCCTGTAGTTCGGGTAGCATGGGGACTATAAATGTCACTCCATCCGAGGCTTTTAAGTAGTTGGCGCCGCGAGTGCGATGTCATTGGCCCTGGCGGATTATCCCTGCCCGGAAAATGATGCTGCAGATGCCCGGTTAATCCTCGTAGGGTTTTGAGCATGTTGACGGCCTGGGAGGGGAATAACGTGTTCTCTGCGGGCATTCATCCGCGCTGCCGGAATAGTCCACAGGGCGTTATCAAGATCGAATTCTGTCCATTCACCTTCGGTGGCTTCTGCAGGACGCGCCAGCGTCCACCACATGAGCCACATGCAATAGTTAACCTGGTATGAGCCACGACTGTTGTCAAAACAGCTTAATAGCTTCCCGATTTGCTGTGGGTTTAATGCCTGTTTGTGCTGTGTCTTATTCGCCGGAAGCGCCTTGCGTACAGGCCAGACAGGATCGCTATCAGCTCTAAGCGTTCTACTGCCAACTAGAAAACCGATGAAATGGTTCGTCGGGCTTCGGCGGCGACAGTCGGAGTGCCGCGTTTAGCGGTTTCCTGAAGAATATTAAGAATGTGGTGTGGGGTGATATCTCTGACAGGGAGCTTACCGATTGCGGGAAATACCACTCGTTCAGCATATCCAGTCGGCGCGTTTTGGTGATTTCGGCCTAGTCTTTCATCTGTAACCACTCTTTAGCGATCAGCTCAAAGGTGTTAGAAGCGTCATTGACCATGCGGATCTTATCTAATTGACCAGCCTGTGTCGGGCTAACTCCATCCGCGACTTGTTTACGCGCTTTCGGCAAGTTTGACCGTTGGGTACTCACCCAGCATAAACATGTCGGATTTACCGTTGAGTTTAAACCGATAGCGCCATGCCTTTTTGCAATTGGGTTTCATTTCGAGGTAGGGACCGTTGAAATCATTAAGTGGATAGAGTTTTTCTTTCGGCACTGGCAGTGCGGCATTGTGTATCGGTGATGATAACGTGGTCTTGTTTATACCTTTATTGTACTCACTTAAAATGAAGGTGGAAGAATATTGCACTTATCCATGTATTCATTTTTGACAGCGTTGTTACGAGATGAGTTGAGAGCCTGTGAAATGAAAAATCCACGCAATTGCGTGGATTTTATAGCTTTTTGCGATTCTTATGAGACTCAGTGAAACCTCATGAGAGCACAAATTTTATTTAGACGTTAAACAGGAAGTTCATAACATCGCCGTCTTTGACGATATAGTCTTTTCCTTCGGCGCGCATTTTACCGGCTTCTTTGGCACCTTGCTCACCTTTGCAGGCCACAAAGTCATCAAAGGCGATGGTCTGGGCGCGGATAAAGCCTTTTTCGAAGTCGGTGTGGATTTTACCGGCGGCCTGTGGGGCGGTAGCGCCGACAGGGATGGTCCAGGCACGGACTTCTTTAACACCGGCGGTGAAGTAGGTTTGCAGGTTGAGCAGAGCATAACCGGCACGGATAACGCGGTTCAGGCCAGGTTCTTCCAGCCCCAGTTCGGCCATAAATTCTTCACGGTCAGCATCGTCCAGTTCAGCGATATCAGATTCAACTGCGGCACAGACCGGAACCACGACAGAGCCTTCCTGATCGGCAATCGCACGCACCTGGTCGAGGAACGGGTTGTTCTCGAAGCCATCTTCGGTAACGTTGGCAATGTACATGGTCGGTTTCAGGGTCAGGAAGCTCAGGTAACGAATCAGCGCTTTTTCGTCTTCATCCAGACCCAGAGCGCGCAGCATACCGGCGTTTTCCAGCTGTGGCAGACATTTTTCAAGCACTTCCAGCTCAGCTTTAGCGTCTTTATCGCCGCCTTTGGCTTTCTTCTGTAAACGGTGAATAGCACGCTCGCAGGTGTCCAGGTCGGACAGCGCCAGTTCGGTGTTAATCACTTCGATATCGTCGGCAGGGCTGACTTTACCGGCAACGTGAATGATATTGTCATCTTCGAAACAACGTACCACATGGCCGATAGCTTCGGTTTCACGGATGTTGGTCAGGAACTGGTTTCCCAGACCTTCCCCTTTGGAAGCGCCTTTTACCAGACCGGCAATATCGACAAATTCCATCGTGGTGGCGATGGTGCGCTGCGGTTTTACGATTTCTGCCAGCTTATCCAGACGCGGGTCAGGCATGGGAACCACGCCGGTATTAGGTTCAATGGTACAAAACGGAAAGTTAGCCGCCTCGATACCTGCTTTAGTCAGCGCGTTAAACAGGGTGGATTTACCAACATTAGGCAAGCCCACGATACCGCATTTAAATCCCATGCTTCAGTTACCTTATAACGTATTGGCGGCTGCACAGCAGGCAGCCGTCGGATCTGTAAAATTTCGCCGCATTATACACACAACCGGCCATGAAGGCGCGGATTTCCGGCAGGGTTCACCCGGCTTTAAATGCGTGCAGGCGATTCATCGCTTTCAGAAGATCATCTTTCAGCCACACCTCGGTGCAGCGTGCTGCTTCATCAATTGCCTCGTCAATCAGTTTCTGTTCACTCTGAGGGGGTTTACCCAGTACAAAACCGGTGACTTTATTACGATCGCCAGGGTGACCAATCCCGATGCGCAGTCGGTGGAAGTTAGGGTTGTTGCCCAGTTTACTGATGATATCTTTCAGCCCGTTGTGGCCACCGTGACCGCCACCCAGCTTAAATTTTGCGACGCCTGGTAGCATATCCAGTTCATCGTGAGCCACCAGAATCTCTTCAGGAGCGATACGATAAAAAGTGGCCATCGCTGCCACGGCTTTACCACTCAGGTTCATAAAAGTGGTGGGTACCAGCAGGCGGACATCATTACCGGCCAGATTTAGCCGCGCGGTGTAGCCATAAAATTTTGGCTCTTCCTTTAACGACTGATTATGCCGTTCTGCCAGCAGGTCCAGGTACCAGGCACCGGCATTATGCCGTGTTGCGGCATATTCCGCGCCAGGGTTTGCCAGTCCCACAATCAGTTTAATACTGCTCACTATTTCTTTCCTGCCGTGATTCGAAAACGCTTATTTTACTGTGTGGCAGGCAGAAGCACAAAGGCCTGTGAAGATCGCATGAAATGTTTATTAAGTTCCCGGTTTGTGATCTGTGTAGCAGTGAAGTGTAAAGTTGTTAATTAAAATTTTATTTAATTGTTCAACTGTTCGCTATGCGGGGAGAGACATGATGAAACATAAACAGTGTCTGATGTACGGAAATACACTCATGGGAGCCGGTCTGGTGGTCATTCTGGCCGGGATAGTTGTGGCAGTGCTTAATCAGTTGCCGTCATTTCACTTGCCGGATCTGGCAGTGGGACTGGCGATATTTGCCATCTTCCTTGGGGCGTTGTTATGGCTGACGGGAGCGCAGTTAGGCGGCCGGGAAAAAGTCTGTGACCGCTATTTTTTATTGCGCTATAACGGCTGCAAATTACATACCCGCCATAAATAACTGAAAACAGACCCGGTTACGGCCGCTGGTTTTCGCCTGATACAGGGCAAAGTCAGCGGTTTCCAGCAAACTGTTTAGCGCCGGCTTACGGGTATCGTTAATTGATCCGGTGGTAAACCCAATACTTACCGTATAGGGAATCGGGCTGCTGAGCGACTGTTCGGCCGCCTGTCGGATTTGTTCACATAATTCACCCGCCTGTTGCTGGTTCAGTAACCCGATAGCCGCAAACTCCTCACCTCCGAGTCGTGCAAAACAGAGATGCGGGGGGATTTTTTCACTCACCCGTCGGCAAAAATCCAACAGTATTTCATCCCCTTTAAAGTGACCGTGGGTATCATTAATCGATTTAAAATGATCAAGATCGAAAATAATCGCGGTACAGGGGCGTTGCTGGCTACGCCTGATAATATCGGCAGCCACCAGATAAAGTCCCCGTCGGTTTAAGGTGTTAGTCAACGGATCGATCTGTGACATCCGGTCCAGCTTCATCTGACTGCGTTCATTCACCATGGCAAGCAGGGTAAAGGATAATCCGATAATAAATAAAATAGACTCAAGAATGACATATAAAGAAAAGTGGCTGCCGCCAATAGCTCCGTTACGGCTGTCCGGGACAAACTGATCGAACAGTAGCCGGGCAAACTGAAATAACAAATGAATAGAAACCAGCACAATCGCTGGCCAGAATGTTGTTTTGATTATCTGCCTTAGCCTGCATAGCTCATAAAAGAATGCAGCGCTATACAGTCCACATAACAGTGTAATGGTAACGATACGTGACGGCAGATTATGATAAAAAGCAGGATAGAGGCAGAATAACGGCCACAGCAGGCAACTACTCAGCCACAGATAGCCAACAGGACGTTCTCCGAGTGATCGCATGATATTAACCATCAACCCGTAGCTGAGTAACAGCAACGTGTTAGAGACCACGACCGGTAGAAAATGATACCCTTTGCTACGCAGGCTGCTGAGAAAAACCGCACTCATGGTCATAGCCAGAATTAATGCCATATAGCCGAGTTCACGCTGACGTTTACCACCCAGCCAGGCAAAAACATAAATGATGGTCAGGAAACCCAGAATATATAATTCGCAAATAAACAGTGTGTAAATATCGAGTAACATATGCATTCCCCGAATAAGGCGCTAAATTAAGCAATGCACCCATATAAGTCAATGGTCTGATTTAATAACCGGCAGACAGGTTAATTTATTTTCCCGGCAAGAAATCACAAAAAACAGGGCAATAATTATAGCGGCAGGGATTTGTTATTATTAACAGACAAGTAACACAATCATTTTAATCAAAAAGACCGGGCATAAAGCCCGGTCTTTTAATTATCAACACTTAAGCAATAATTAGTGCTCAAACATCGCTGAAATAGATTCTTCATTGCTGATACGACGAATCGCCTCAGCCAGCATGCCAGATAATGTCAGAGTACGGACATTGGGTAGTGCTTTAATTTCAGGAGATAACGGAATCGTGTCACACACCACGACTTCATCAATCACTGAGTTACGCAGGTTTTCCAGCGCATTACCGGAGAAGATAGGGTGAGTGGCATACGCAAATACACGTTTGGCACCACGATCTTTCAGTGCTTCAGCCGCTTTGCACAGCGTACCACCGGTATCGATCATGTCATCGACCAGAACACAGTCACGGCCGGCAACATCACCAATAATGTGCATGACCTGAGAAACGTTAGCCCGTGGGCGACGTTTATCGATAATGGCCATATCCGCATCGTTCAGCAGCTTAGCTACCGCACGGGCACGCACTACACCGCCGATATCCGGAGAAACCACAATCGGATTTTCCAGATTCAGTTGCAACATATCTTCCAGCAGAATCGGACTGCCGAATACGTTGTCTACCGGTACGTCAAAGAAGCCCTGAATCTGTTCGGCATGCAGGTCGACCGTCAAAACACGGTCAACACCTACGCTGGACAGGAAGTCGGCAACGACTTTTGCGGTAATCGGGACACGCGCAGAACGAACGCGACGATCCTGGCGGGCATAACCAAAATAGGGGATAACTGCGGTAATACGACCGGCAGAGGCACGACGCAACGCGTCAACCATGACCACCAGTTCCATCAGGTTATCGTTAGTTGGCGCACAGGTGGACTGAATGATAAAAATATCACCACCACGTACGTTTTCATTAATCTGAACACTGACTTCACCATCACTGAAACGGCCGACAGCGGCGTCCCCGAGGTTAGTGTAAAGACGGTTGGCTATGCGTTGCGCTAGTTCCGGGGTGGCGTTACCAGCAAAAAGCTTCATATCGGGCACGAGAAAAACCTCAGGCTTTACGTCCAGAGAACCCTCTGCGTGGTGTCGCAGAGCAGGTTCACACAGGTGTATAAATGCGATACGCGCAGTATCTGGAACAGGTTGATACTGTCACGCACACGCTGATCTCTCAGATAACATTGTTTGTAGCGGTGAAGTATTCACTCCACGTGCAACAAAAGCGGTTATCCACTCAGGAGCGAGTTCAAGAACCCGCCGGGCAGCTTCCTCGGAATCAAACTCAGCAAACACACAGGCGCCGGTCCCGGTCAGGCGTGATGGCGCGTATTCTAACAGCCAGACCAGCAATTCATCAACCTTACGAAAACGTTTTCTTACGACTGGCTCACAATCATTCTGCCAGTTGCTATTCATTAGCTGGTTTAATGTCCGGTGCGGGCTGTTACGGGTCAGCTTCGGATCACTAAATACCAGTGGGGTAGGGATACTGACCCCGGGATGGGCCACCAGATACCATTTCTCGGGAGGAGTGGCAGGGTGGAGTTGTTCACCAACCCCTTCGGCAAAAGCGGCAAATCCGTGGACAAACACCGGGACATCGGCGCCGAGTTGCAGCCCCAGTTTTGCCAGGAATTCCGCAGAGTATCCGCATTGCCATAGCTGATTGAGTGCCACCAGTACCGTGGCCGCATTCGATGACCCCCCTCCCAGGCCACCGCCCATCGGAATTTTTTTCTGCACCGAAAATACAGCACCGGCACTTTCTGTGACCCGGTGCTCCTTAAGTGCTGCATTTTTTAGCAGCCGTGCCGCGCGGATAATTAAATTATCCTCATCGGCGACAGCAGCGACCGGTTGTGCCATGACCAGCCGACCATCAGCAGAAATTTCAATTTGCAGGCTATCGCCGTAATCCAGAAACTGAAACAGCGTTTGCAGGTTGTGATAGCCATCGCTGCGCTGCCCGGTGATATAAAGGAACAGATTCAGTTTTGCCGGGCTGGGCCAGGTTGTTATCATGGCAGTTTCCAGCTATCCATACGCAGTTTAATGGTTAAATCACCGGTGGTAACTTCCAAATCTGCAGGCAGAGCCGGTTTTACATCCTGACGATAGGCATTAATGGTCACCTTCCAGGTCTGGCCGTCCTGAGTATAGGTGGCGGTGCGCAGCTGGTAGTTGTCATTCAGGGTATAGCTGCTGGCAGAACCCGGCAGACCCAGCATCCACTGACGCAGGTTTTCCAGCGGAATTTTCATTCCGGTCAGCTCAGAAATCATTTTAGTCGCGTCATGGCTGAAATAGCGTTTACCGGTGTTATCCACCAGTTGCACGGTCTCTCCCTGGGTATCCAGCTGCATTTCGGTACTGCCCAGTGGATTGGTCAACAGTAACCGGTAACGATCGCCGGCGGTTTGTTGCCAGTTATAACGGGCATAGACTTTTTGCCGTTCAGACAGATAGGCAAATGCACCACGGGTCTGAAATGCGGTGACCTGTTTGACTTCACTGACATGTTGCTTCCATTGTGCGGAATCCGGACTTTTCCCGGGACCCTGTGGCGCGTTAGTCACACAGGCGGTTAACAGCAGACTGGCAAAAGGTAACAGCCGAACCAGCCGGCGGGTATTGGTTAATCTCACGTAGTCATCTCCTCAGACCCGGATTTTACTGCAGATAGGGTAAACGCTACCGTCCCGGCATTTAACCGTCAATGCTATTCAGGGATTATTGTGTGGCATCAGGTTAATCTTATTACAGTCATAGCTTTTGTATGGCTTTTCTTGATCTGACTCATCTTGTAGAATAGTCCTATAACCCTGACATTATTGGGACAACCCAACCACAATTGCCATGACGCTTCTAGCACTCGGAATCAATCACAAAACGGCACCTGTCGCATTGCGCGAACGGGTATCTTTTGGGCCGGACACACTTGATAAAGCGCTGGACAGCCTGTTATCACAGCCAAAAGTACAAAGTGGCGTGGTACTCTCAACCTGCAATCGCACTGAGTTATACCTGAGTGTGGATGAAAATGATGATATACAGGAACAGTTAGTGCGCTGGCTGTGCAGTTATCATCAGCTGAAAGAGGAAGATGTCAGGCAGAGCCTGTACTGGCATGAAAATAATGCCGCAGTCAGCCATTTGATGCGCGTGGCCAGTGGCCTCGATTCGCTGGTGTTGGGTGAGCCGCAAATCCTCGGCCAGGTTAAAAAAGCATTCGCTGAATCTCAGCGCGGGCATGTACTGAACAGTGAACTGGAAAGGATGTTCCAGAAAACCTTCTCGGTCGCCAAGCGGGTACGTACCGAAACCGATATCGGTGCCAGTGCAGTGTCGGTGGCGTTTGCTGCCTGTACACTGGCGCGGCAGATTTTCGAATCACTGTCCAAAGTTACGGTATTGCTGGTTGGGGCAGGGGAAACGATTGAACTGGTGGCCCGCCATCTGCGCGAGCATCAGGTAAAAAAACTGATTATTGCTAACCGCACCCGTGAGCGTGCCCAGCGTCTGGCAGAAGAAGTAGAGGCTGAAGTCATCGAAATTGGCGACATTACTTCACGGTTGCAGGATGCCGATATTATTATTTCTTCCACCGCCAGCCCGTTGCCGATTATCGGTAAAGGGATGGTGGAAAGTGCGCTAAAAGCCCGGCGTAACCAGCCGATGTTGTTGGTGGATATCGCGGTACCGCGCGATGTGGAACCGGAAGCCGGCAAGCTGGCGAATGCCTATTTATATACCGTGGATGACTTACAGGCGATTATTCAGCAGAATATGGCCCAGCGGGAAGCTGCGGCAGTCGAAGCCGAAAGCATTGTGGTTCATGAAAGTGGTGAGTTTATGTCGTGGCTGCGTGCGCAGTCAGCAGTGACCACCATCCGCGATTATCGTACCCATGCCGATCAGATCCGTGAAGAACTGGAATCACGGGCAATGCTGGCGCTGGAACAAGGACAGGATGCTAAAAAAGTCCTGCAGGATCTGGCGCACAAACTTACCAACCGTTTGATTCACGCCCCGACGAAATCTCTTCAGCAGGCTGCCCGTGACGGGGACGATGAACGTCTGCAAATTTTACGTGACGGCCTTGGCATTGAATAATGCCGGGTCGCCCTTTTCTGTGACTGGATAAACCTCAAATACATGAAGACATCAATTGTTGCCAAACTCGAAGCGCTGCAGGAACGCCATGAAGAAGTAGAAGCGTTATTGGGGGATGCCGGGGTTATTGCCGATCAGGAGCGTTTTCGGGCTCTGTCTCGCGAGTATGCTCAGTTAACCGACGTGACCAATTGCTTTCGCCAATGGCAGCAGGTTCAGGAAGATATTGAAACCGCAACACTGATGCTCGATGACCCGGAAATGCGCGATATGGCGCACGACGAACTGCAGGAAGCCAAAAGCCGCAGTGAGACGCTGGAACAGGAATTACAGGTGCTGTTGCTGCCGAAAGACCCGGATGATGAACGTCCGTGTTTCGTTGAAGTTCGCGCAGGCACCGGCGGCGATGAAGCCGCGCTGTTTGCCGGAGATCTGTTCCGGATGTACAGCCGTTATGCCGAAACCAACCGCTGGCGGGTAGAAATTATCAGCGCCAACGAAGGTGAACATGGTGGTTATAAGGAGGTGATTGCCAAAATTGCCGGTGACGGTGCTTATGGACGGCTGAAATTTGAATCCGGCGGCCACCGTGTGCAGCGCGTCCCGGAAACCGAGTCACAGGGGCGTATTCACACTTCAGCCTGTACGGTGGCGATTATGCCAGAAATTCCGGAAGCAGAACTGCCGGAAATTAATCCGTCAGACCTGAAAATCGATACCTTCCGTTCATCAGGTGCGGGTGGTCAGCACGTTAACACCACCGATTCCGCGATACGGATTACCCACCTGCCGACCGGTATTGTGGTGGAGTGCCAGGACGAACGCTCACAGCATAAAAACAAAGCTAAGGCATTGTCAGTGTTAGGGGCACGTATTCATGCCGCAGAAATGGCGCGTCGCCACGAAGCCGAAGCCTCAGCCCGGCGTAACCTGCTGGGCAGTGGTGACCGTTCTGACCGTATTCGTACCTATAACTTCCCACAGGGCAGGGTGACCGATCACCGGATTAACCTGACAATCTACCGTCTGGATGAAACGATGGAAGGCAAACTCGATAGCCTGATTGAACCTATTGTTCAGGAGTATCAGGCAGATCAGTTAGCGGCCCTGGCAGGCCAGGATTAATGCGTATCAGGGACTGGCTGGCACACAGCCGTGTGGTGTTACAACACAGTGAAAGTCCGAAACGGGACGGTGAAATCCTGCTCGGTTATGTACTGGAAAAGTCCCGTAGCTGGTTGATTGCGTTTGATGATACCACTCTGACGGCAGCCCAGCAGCAGCGGCTGGATGAGTTGCTGAAGCGACGTCAGCAGGGTGAACCGGTCGCTCATTTATTAGGTGAACGTGAATTCTGGTCACTGCCACTAAAAGTGAACAACAGCACCCTGATCCCGCGTCCGGATACCGAAATGTTGGTGGAAGTGGCTCTGGAATTATTGCCGGAAACACCCTGTGAAGTCTTGGATCTGGGTACCGGAAGTGGTGCGGTTGCTCTGGCGATCGGTTCAGAACGTTCGGATTGCGGGATAACCGGAGTAGACCGGGTGGCGGCTGCAGTGATGCTGGCACAGGAAAATGCGGCACAGCTTGCATTAAACAATTGTCATTTCAGGCAGAGTCACTGGTTCAGCCAACTGCCCGCCAGACGCTATCAGTTGATCGTCAGCAATCCTCCCTATATCGATGCTGCTGACCACCATCTGCAACAAGGGGATGTCCGTTTTGAACCCCTGAGTGCGTTGGTGGCTGAAGAAGGTGGTCTGGCAGATCTACGACATATTATTGAACAAAGCCGTCACTGGCTGCACCCGGCTGGCTGGCTGGCTCTGGAGCATGGCTGGCAACAAGGGGAAGCCGTACGCCTGTTACTGCACCGCAGTGGTTACCTGCAGGTCGCGACCCGTAATGATTACGCAGGAAATCCACGGGTCAGTTATGGCCAGTTTATTTCCGAACCGATGGCAGGATAAATGAGCTCTCTTTTTACACCAATACTGACACTACATCTGATTACCGTTTGTCTGACGGTGATTTTGTTTGTCAGCCGCTTTTACTGGAAAACCGTGAATTCTGTGATGTTGCAGCGTCGCTGGGTGAAAATCACCCCACATATTAATGATACGCTGCTGCTGCTAAGCGGAATAATGCTGATTTTTATCACCCACTACTTCCCGTTTACGGAAGACGGTCTCTGGCTGACCGAAAAAATATTTGCGGTAGTTCTGTATATCGGCTTAGGATTTATCGCCTTTGGCCGTCGTGATTTTTCGCAGTTTACCCGCGGAATTGCATTTTGCGCCGCTCTGTTAATGCTGGGGATTATTCTCTGGCTGGCGATAAACAGAGTGCCGCTACTGGGGATGTTATGAGTTCCGCAACCAATTTTGATTTTACCGACTGCTCGCTGTGTGAAGCGATGATCAGAGTGATGCAGCAGATACGTGCTGATTTTCCGTCAGACAGTGTACGGCGGCAGTTAGTGCAGATGGTGGACGAGGCACGTGTTCACCTGGCACAGGAAAGCGACGCAGAAAAACAGCTCGAACAACTGATGGAGCTGTTTTACGGTGAGTGGGGCTTTGGCGGCGCCAGCGGGGTTTACCGCTTATCTGATGTGCTGTGGCTGGATAATGTGCTAAAAACCCGTCAGGGTACGGCGGTTTCGCTGGGGGCGCTGTTGCTCTATATTGCCGGAGAGTTATCGTTGCCGTTGTTACCGGTGATTTTTCCGACCCAGCTGATTGTCCGTGCAGACTGGGTGGACGGTGAGATGTGGTTAATCAATCCATTTAATGGCGACACCCTGGATGAACATACCCTGGATGTCTGGGTCAAAGGCAGTATGGGGCCGACCTCCACTCTGTACGATGAAGATCTGGATGAATCGGAAATTTCAGTGGTCATCCGCAAAATGCTCGATACCCTGAAAGCCTCTCTGATGGATGAGCAGCAGCTTGAACTGGCGTTAAACGTCAGTGAAGTGTTACTGCAACTCGACCCGGAAGACCCTTACGAAATACGTGACCGTGGACTGATTTATGCACAGCTCGAATGTGAGCATATCGCACTGAGTGATTTAAATTATTTTATTGAACAGTGTCCTGAAGATCCTGTCAGTGAAATGATTAAGGTACAGATCCACGCCATTGAAAATAAACAAATCACGCTGCACTGAGCCGCGCTGATATCAGTAACTTAAGGAACCACGGTATGACAGAGAAAGTAGTCTCTATTGGAGACATCCGGGTAGCAAATGATCTGCCATTTGTGTTGTTCGGGGGGATGAATGTTCTCGAATCCCGCGAACTCGCCATGCGTATCTGCGAACACTATGTCAACGTCACCGATAAGCTCGGCATCCCCTACGTGTTTAAAGCGTCTTTCGATAAAGCAAACCGTTCTTCTATCCATTCTTATCGTGGGCCGGGCCTGGAAGAAGGGATGAAGATTTTTGCTGAGCTGAAAAGTACTTTCGGCGTAAAGATTATTACTGATGTACACGAAGCAGCACAAGCTCAGCCAGTCTCCGAAGTGGTGGATGTCATCCAGTTGCCGGCGTTTCTTGCCCGCCAGACAGATCTGGTCGAAGCCATGGCAAAGACCGGTGCCGTGATTAACGTTAAAAAACCACAGTTCGTCAGTCCGGGACAAATGGGGAACATCGTCGATAAGTTCGCCGAAGGCGGTAATGACAAAGTGATCCTCTGCGACCGTGGCAGTAACTTTGGTTACGACAATCTGGTCGTGGATATGCTGGGCTTTAACGTGATGAAGAAAGTGACTAACAATTCGCCGGTTATTTTCGATGTCACCCATGCATTACAGACCCGTGACCCGTTTGGTGCGGCCTCCGGCGGACGCCGTGCTCAGGTATCTGAGCTGGCGCGTGCCGGGATGGCCGTTGGTATTGCCGGTTTGTTTATTGAAGCACACCCGGATCCGGACCACGCTAAGTGTGATGGCCCGTCCGCACTGCCGCTGGATAAACTGGAACCTTTCCTGGTACAGATGAAAGCGATTGATGAACTGGTGAAATCTTTCCCGGCGCTGGATACCAGCCGCTAATCCGGCTTGTTCAGGCGAACTACAGCGACAGCCTGTTGCTGTAGTTCGCCTGAGTTTCTGTACTGCCCCAACTCCCTCTGTCACTAAATATGAGCTGATAAGCAGGATAATTGCTGAATGTCTGTTCAGCCATCCACGGAAAGTTTCCGATATTCACGGGTTCTTATGCATAACGCTGACCTTAAATCTCAGGGGCGATCAGAATTAATTTTTATCAGACATCCTGATTAAAATGCAGTTAAATTCTGTCGTTTTCGGGACAGGGATAGTGCTGTCCTGCGGTTACGGTCATTTTACCGTGCCATAACCGGTGGTTTGTCAGTTATCAAATGAATGTTCATTACCGAAGATAACGTTATTCTGCACATTCACATTAGCGGAATGAATAACCGATGCGGCCAGGTTGCCCCTGTACAGAAATGGCGATACCACAGGGCAGAAGAGTATTAACTGAGTCAGGTGGCAAATACGCAGAATCTGTTGTGCAGCGGAAAAGCGGGTGGGGAGCTTTATTCAGCCCGGCAGGATGCCGGGCTGAATTCAGGTTTACAGCATGATAGTAATCAGATAGCCGACAAACAGAGCCAGGTGTGCCGCGCCATTGAGTACATTGGTACGACCGGTTGAGAAGGAGATTTGGCACAGTAATAACACGCTGCCCATGATCACCATCTGAGGCGCTTCCAGCCCGAAAATAAGTGGCTGTCCGGTAAAGACCGCAATCAGTGTGACTACCGGCACGGTTAATGAAATTGTCGCCAGTACTGAACCAAAGAACAGATTCATCGCACGCTGTACCTGGTTGGCCAGCACCGCCTTTATTGCACCTAATCCTTCCGGGGATAAGATTAACAGGGCGATCAGGAAGCCGGTGAACTGCTCTGGTGCATTCAGGTCTCCCAGCAACTGCTCCAGGACCGGGGCATTCATTTTTGTGACACTGATAACCGCCACCAGGTGAATAATCAGCCAGATGGCATGCCAGCCGCTACTGTGAACCGAGGGTTTTCCATGATGTGGGTCGCCATCATCGCTTTCATCTTCATGCTCATAGATAAACAGGCTCTGATGCGTTTTGGTTTGTATCAGCAAAAATACCCCGTACATGGCCGCAGAGACAGCGGCGATTAACAGCGCCTGACCGGTGCTAAAGTTACCGCCGGGCAACGCATCTGGGAAAACCAGCACCAGAATCGCCAGCGGGAAAATAGCAATCAGATACTGTTTTACTCCGGCCAGATTGACGTACTGAGTCGCGAATTTTCGTCCTCCTAACAGCAAGGCAAAACCGACCAGACCGCCGGTCACAATCATAATGATCGAATACAGGGTGTCACGCATAAGCCCCGGGGTGGCGTTACCGGTGGCCATCAACGCTGAAATCAGGCTGACTTCGAGAATGACGACTGACAGCGTAAGGATAAGCGATCCGAAAGGTTCGCCTAATCGGTGAGCCAGCACATCAGCGTGACGAACCACACTGAATGCACTACACAGAATGGCAACCAGCGTCAGAATATTAATGGCGATAACCACGGGCATTGAGGTCTGATGGCTAAAAAACCATAAGACAATCAGAGCGACGATCGGGAAAATGAGCGAGTATTCCGTATGACGGGTTTTTTCATGCGCTGGCATTCTGTTTCCTCACGCGTTATTTATAGTGGACTGTTTGCGGATATTTCTGCCTCAGGATAGAGATACACATTACGGTTGACACTGTATCATTAAATTATATTTTTGATACATATATTTACTTTCTTTTACCACATGATTGTGATGCTGGTAATTAACTATTTAATCCTCTATCACTCTGTTTTATTTTGACTTTTATGTTTTGTTTCTGGTGTTTATCCTTAAGTTGTTATGACATTATCGCTATTTACCGTGTAATTTTAACGCTGAAATCCTGATTTCTATTGTTTTAACCTATTTGCGATTTTTAGCGTTACAGTTCATTGTTTTTCTGAGGGTTATCCGGCATCTGTTTTCGCTGTTCACCGCAAGGCGTAGTGCAAGATTACCAATTTTGGGGATTGTGAAGTTCTTCACATAATTATCCGTTTGCTGTAATGATAGCAGTGTTCACCATCAGTATTACTTCGCGGTTGAGGAGGGCGGTGTGCTGACACGGGATTTTTTAATTAATGCGGACTGCCAGTCATCGTTTGGCCGAATCGATCATGAGCTGTTATTAACTCCGGAACAACGTAAGGCCAGTCTGGCAGAGTTTCTGGCATTATTACCTGCCGGCTTACCGGTTTGGGTGTTTGGCTATGGCTCACTGATGTGGAACCCTGCGCTCGACTATAGCGATGTTCAGCCAGCAATGCTGGAGGGCTGGCACAGGACATTTTGTATTCGGCTGGTGGCGGGGCGCGGCACTGAGTGTCGGCCAGGCAGGATGCTGGCATTGCAGGCGGGTGGTAAAACCCGCGGGCTGGTCTTTCGTCTGAGAGAAGCTAATAAAGCTGTAGAGCTTGAGTTGCTGTGGAAAAGAGAAATGCTCACCGGTTGTTATTGCCCTCGCTGGCAACAGGTGACTCTGGACTGCGGGCAACAGATCATTGCACTGGTATTCACCATGAATACGCTACATCCGTTATTTGAAGCTGATGAATGCCCGACAGTAGTCGCTCCTCTGATTGCTGCGGCTCAGGGGCCTCTGGGGTCTAATGCTCAGTATTTGTTCGAACTGGTCAAAAGCCTGGCTGCGCTGGGTGAACAGGATGAAAAACTGCTGACACTGGCAAGTCAGGTCAGACAATTGCAGCAATCATCTGCGGAGTAATGTGTTGAAGTCAGCTGTAATTTATCCCATTTTCTGAGACACATTTAGTGAATGCTTCTGCTAATGTTACCCTGTCTGAGATTTAGTTTCGGATGTGCTATACTCTGTCCCTTGTTTCCTTTAACTACAGGTTCCTGACGTCTTAGAAATTGTACTGAAACGGTTAAACTGATCTTATGCCCTTAAACCGATCCCGCCATCGCTGGTGTTCTGCATTGATGATTTCTGTTTGCTGGTGGTTACCTGCAGCACAGGCAGAAATCGGTGACACCATTTCGCAAACTCCGTTTACTGATGAAGGGGAGTCTGTCGCTTCAGACAGCGATTTACCTGATCTTGGCAGTGCCGCCAGCCAGAGTAATTTCTCTCAGCAGTTGGCAGAAATGGCGAAATCCATCGCAGAACAAAACGATACCGATACTGATACCAGCCTGGGGCATAGCGCCGGTTTATGGGCGTTCAACCATTTTCGTGACCGGTTATCCGATAAACTTAATCAGGAAAGTCAGAGCCTGCTGTCACCTTATGGCAGAGCCAACGTCAATCTTGATGTGGATGTGGATGGTAACTTCGACGGTAGTTCAGCGCGGTTACTGAGCCCGTTGGAGGATAATAAGCGCTATCTGTTATTCAGCCAGGTGGGGCTCAGTCGCAGTGCTCCCGGTACCACCGGCAGCTTCGGCCTGGGACAACGCTGGAATGCCGGTGACTGGATGTTTGGCTATAATTCTTTTCTTGACCATCTGTTTGAACAGCATCTGGACCGAGCTTCCTTTGGTACCGAAGCCTGGGGCGATTATTTGCGTTTTTCTGCCAACTATTATCTGCCGGTTTCGGGCTGGAGAAACAGCAACAGCACGACCATGACACGGATGGCCCGTGGTTATGACATCACCAGTCAGGGGTATCTGCCCTTTTATCGTCAGTTGGGAGTCACGGTGAGCTGGGAACAATATCTGGGTGATAATATTGATGCGTTCAACTCCGGCAATTATTATCACAATCCTTCAGCGCTCTCACTGGGGGTTTCCTACACCCCGATCCCTCTGGTTACATTCTCTGCCAGCCATAAAACCGGTACCGGGGGTGAAAGCCAGGACCTGTTTGGACTCAATGTCAACTATCATTTTGGCGAGTCACTGGCCAAACAACTGTCGCCGGATGAGGTTGCATCGGCGCACTCATTACGTGGCAGCCGTTATGATGCGGTGACCCGCAGCAGCACTCCTGTGCTGGCCAAACGCACTAAAACTCAGCTCAGTGTTTTCCTGGCAACGCCGCCGTGGCAACTGACCGGCGGGGAAACGCTGATGCTAAAATTACAGGTCAGCCCGTCGAAAGATATCCGCAGTGTTCACTGGCAGGGGGATACCCGTGAACTGAGTCTGACCTCCCCGGCAGATCCGACCGATTTACAGGGGTGGAGTATAATTCTGCCGCAGTGGAATAATGATCCACAGGCATCCAACGAATATCACCTGGCGGTGACCATAGAAAACAGTCAGCACCAGGCGACCTCAAACTGGATTACCCTGAAGATAGATCAGCCATTCATTCTGCCTGAAGTTTCTGATACTCCTCAGTTTAATCTTATGGCTCCCTAGGTTCACTTTCCAATAACCCTCTATATGCCCTGTCGTGGTGCGTGTATCGCACCTTTAAAGTGCACGGGGCGCCTTTATGGTGCTGTCTCCTGTCAGAGACTGATTCAGGATGGCTTATTATCACAAAAATAAAATATATTTCAGTTTCTGCATAATTGTTCTTTTTTATGTTACCCCGCACCAGCACCCCTCTGAGCTTTATGCATTAATTATGCAATATTGGTGAATATAACAATGTGGTAAGTTATTGATTTATTTTGCCATGGATTTTTCTATGCAATTTTTCGCTTGGCTGGCACGTAGACTGCAATCTACAGTGGCTGCCAGCACTGCTGTGCATAGCTATTTTAAAAATAATATTCACATCACAACACAACACACAAAAAACCGAGGTTGTTATGCAAGCACCGATTACCCGCCAGAACTTCGACCAGTGGATCCTGCCGGTCTATGCACCGGCAGATTTTATTCCGGTCAGAGCCGCAGGGTCACGGTTATGGGATCAGCAGGAAAAAGAGTACGTTGATTTTGCGGGTGGCATTGCAGTGAATGCACTAGGCCATTGTCATCCTCAGTTGCAGCAGGCACTGACGGAACAGGCTGCCAGGGTCTGGCATACCGGTAACGGATATACCAACGAGCCTGTGCTACGGCTGGCAAAACAGCTGATTGATGCCACTTTCGCTGACCGGGTTTTTTTCTGTAACTCGGGGGCAGAAGCTAATGAAGCCGCATTGAAACTGGCCCGAAAATATGCCCATGACCAGGGTAATCCGGGAAAACACGGGATTGTGGCGTTTAATAATGCTTTTCATGGCCGCACACTGTTTACGGTAACGGCAGGAGGGCAACCCTCCTATTCCGCTGATTTTGCACCACTGCCACCACAAATCAGCCACGCCGTATTTAATGATCTCAGTTCTGCGGCTGCGGCAATTAATGATGACACCTGTGCAGTGATCGTTGAACCCATTCAGGGTGAAGGCGGGGTGATTCCGGCCAGTCAAAGCTTCCTGCAGGGCCTGCGGGAATTATGTGATAAGCACGGCGCATTACTGATTTTCGATGAGGTTCAGACCGGCGTCGGACGCACCGGAGCCCTGTACGCCTATATGAAATATGGGGTAGTTCCGGATGTCATGACCACAGCTAAAGCACTGGGCGGTGGCTTTCCCATCGGCGCCATGCTGGCGGCGGAACATTGTGCGAAAGTGATGACTGTGGGTACTCACGGAACCACCTATGGAGGCAATCCGCTGGCCGGAGCGGTGGCAGACAGGGCTCTGTCGTTGATTAATACACCAGAAGTGCTGGAGGGTGTCAGCCAGCGTCATGATTATTTCCGCCAACGTTTGCTAAAAATTACTGATCAGCTGGATGTTTTTTCTGATATTCGTGGAGATGGGTTGTTACTGGGTTGCCAGTTAGCAGAAGCTTTTCAGGGGAAAGCCAAAGCGATAAGCCAGGCCGCGGCCCGTGAAGGAGTGATGCTCCTGATTGCCGGAGCCAGTGTGTTACGGTTTGCACCGGCATTAAACATTCCATTTGCCGATATTGATGAAGGTCTGAACAGATTAGAACGTGCTCTGCGGGCATTTATTCAGGAGGCCGGATGATGTCGGTGATTCGTCCGGTGAACCACGATGACCTGCCGGGGCTGATGGCGCTTGCCGGGAAAACCGGTGGCGGCCTGACATCTTTACCGCAGGATGAACGAACTTTGTCTGAGCGGATCGAGCGTTCATTAAAAACCTGGCGTGGCGAGTGTCCGCCTGCTCACCAGGGTTATGTCTTTGTACTGGAACAGCCCGAAAGCCGTGAAATCGACGGTATCTGCGCCATCGAGGTTGCGGTCGGGCTGGAAGAACCCTGGTACAATTATCGGGTTGGCTCGCAGGTGCATGCTTCCCGCCAGCTGGAGGTATATAACCACCTGGCGACACTGTCACTGAGTAACGATCATACGGGTGCCAGCGAATTATGCACGTTGTTCCTGGATCCTGCCCGCCGGGAAAATAAAAACGGTCAGTTACTGTCGAAATCACGACTATTGTTTATGGCGAATTTCCCACACTGTTTCTCACCACGGGTGGTGGCGGAAATGCGCGGAGTCAGTGATGAACAGGAACGCTCTCCGTTCTGGGACAGTGTCGGGCGGCATTTTTTTTCTATGGAATTCAGCCGGGCCGATTTTCTGAGCGGAACGGGTCATAAGGCGTTTATTGCCGAGTTAATGCCTAAACATCCGCTGTATGTTCATTACCTGACACCAGAAGCCCGCGAAGTTATCGGACAGGTACATCCTCATACCGCACCAGCCCGTTCGATGCTGGAAGCGGAAGGTTTTCGCTACCGCAATTATGTCGATATTTTTGATGGCGGTCCGACACTTGAATGCGACCTGAATGAGATTCGTTCGATCCGTGAAAGCCGGCTGACAGCCGTCACCCTCGAAAAATCCAATGCTGACGGACCGCTGTGCCTGGTCGCGAATCAGGATTATCACAATTTCAGGGCAATGCTAATACCCGCTGACCCGAGGGCAGAATCCGTATCACTCACCGCGGCACAGGCCGAATATTTAAAGACAGACGCCGGAGAAACGCTGCGTATTGTCAGTCTCAGTGCAAAGGAAAACAGCAATGACTCTAATGATTAATGGCCAGTGGCGGGAAGGACAGGGACCGCTCCTGAGTAAGCATGATCCGGTAAGCGGGCAGACTGTCTGGCAAGGCAGCACTGCAACCCTGCAGGATGTCACTGCCGCCTGTCAGGCGGCTGCACGGGCCTTCCGTGACTGGTCACGCCGCAGTTTTTCCGACCGTCTGGCACTGGTGGCGGAGTTTGGCCGGCAACTGACAGAAAACAAGACAACGCTGGCTGAAGTGATCAGTCGGGAAACGGGTAAGCCACTGTGGGAATCACTCACTGAAGTGACTTCTATGATCAATAAGATCGCTATTTCTGAACAGTCATGGCATCAGCGCACCGGCACTTCACAACAGGGGAGTAACAGCCTGCGCCACCGGCCACATGGTGTTATGGCTGTCTTTGGACCCTATAACTTTCCCGGGCACTTGCCTAACGGGCATATTGTGCCTGCATTGCTGGCCGGTAATACCGTGGTATTTAAACCCAGCGAACTGACTCCGGCGACCGCACAGTTGACCACAGAACTGTGGTTAAAGGCCGGTCTGCCGGCCGGGGTCATTAACCTGTTACAGGGAGGGAAGGAAACGGGCCAGGCGTTGCTGGCTGACTCGTCACTGGCCGGAGTGTTGTTTACCGGCAGCGCGGCGACGGGTTACCACATTCATCGCCAGTTTGCCGGTCGTCCGGAAGTGATGCTGGCGCTGGAAATGGGTGGAAACAATGCATTAATTGTGGACGAGCCAGAGCAAACGGATGCGGCCGTAAATCTGACTATCCAGTCAGCCTTTATTAGTGCGGGGCAGCGCTGTACCTGTGCCCGCCGTTTACTGGTCAGGCGGGGTGAAGCCGGTGACAGGTTTCTGCAACGGCTGGCCGAAGTGGCGGGGAAAATTATCCCTGCGCCATGGGATGCCAGTCCGGCGCCATTTATGGGAGGAGTGATTTCTCCACATGCTGCTGAGCTTATCTGGCAGCACTGGAACAATTTAACCGCGGAGGGGGCGAAAGTGCTACTGGAAATGCGCTGGCCGGACAAGACATCCGCGCTGCTTACTCCCGGTATTATCGATATTACCGATCTGCCACCTCAGCCTGACGAGGAAGTGTTTGGTCCATTGCTGAACGTGATTCGTTATGACGATTTTGATCAGGCGATTGATGTGGCAAATCAGACCCGTTACGGCTTGTCTTGCGGGTTGATCTCACGTGATCGTCAGAAATTCGATCAACTACTGAATGAAGCTCATGCAGGAATCGTAAACTGGAATAAACCCCTGACCGGGGCGGCCAGTAACGCACCGTTTGGCGGCGTGGGTGCCTCCGGAAACCACCGTCCGGGCGCCTGGTATGCAGCCGACTATTGTGCCTGGCCTATGGCCTCGATGGAAAGCGAGCAACTGGTTCTGCCGGAACAACTTTCTCCCGGCCTGGATTTTTCTACGTCAGATTAACAGAGAGCTGTATCAACATGGATATTCAGAAAGCAGAAGCGAATTTTGATGGTCTGGTTGGCCTGACTCACCATTACGCCGGGCTCTCTTTTGGTAATGAAGCTTCGTCACGTAATCAGTTTCAGCCCTCGAACCCGCTTAAAGCGGTGAAACAGGGGCTGGCAAAAATGAAAGCGCTGGCAGACCAGGGTTTTGTTCAGGGAGTGATCCCGCCACTTTCCAGGCCCAATGTCGGATTATTGCGGCAGTTGGGTTTTTCCGGCAATGATCAGCAGGTATTACACAAAGCATTGCAACAGGCGCCGGATTTGCTGTCTGCTGCCTGTTCGGCGTCGTCGATGTGGGTGGCGAATTCCTCCACTGTCAGCCCTTCAACCGATACGGCGGATGGTAAGGTACATTTCACGGTCGCCAACCTGAACAACAAGTTGCACCGCATGAGCGAAGCTGCCGGAACGACCCGGCTGCTGCGGTCGATCTTCACAGATCCTCAGCATTTTACTGTTCATGAAGCCTTGCCACAGATTGCCTGTTTTGGTGATGAAGGTGCGGCGAATCATAACCGGTTGTGTGCCTCGGATGGATCTTCAGCGCTGGAGTTATTTGTCTATGGCAGGGATGAACGTTTACCCGATCAGGGACCGGTACGTTATCCGGCCAGGCAGACATTACAGGCCAGCGAGGCGGTCGCCCGTCTGCATCAACTGGATCCTGACAGAACGCTGTTTGTACAACAGACCCCGGCAGTGATAGACCAGGGGGTGTTTCATAATGATGTGATAGCGGTCAGTCACCGCCAGGTTCTGTTTTGTCACGAACTGGCTTTTGTTGACCAGCAGCAGTTGTTTGCAAAAATTCGTGAGCGGTTACCAGATTTTATCCCTGTGGTCGTTCCGGAACATCGGGTATCCGTCAGTGATGCTGTGAATACCTACCTGTTTAACAGCCAGCTACTGAGCCGCAGCGATGGCTCTATGACGTTGATTCTTCCACAGGAAGCAGAACAACATCCTGAAGTGTGGCACTATCTGCAACAGGTGTTGGCTGAAGATAATCCGGTAGCAGACCTGCAGGTGTTTGATCTGCGTGAAAGTATGCGTAACGGGGGAGGCCCTGCTTGCCTGCGCTTAAGGGTGGCACTCACTCCGCAGGAGCTACAGGCCGTTAATCCCGGGGTACTGATGAATGATCAATTGTTTGCGAAACTTAACCAGTGGGCCGAAAAATATTATCGTGACCGGTTGACCGTAGAAGATCTGGCGGATCCTCAGCTACTGAGCGAAAATAACCATGCACTGGATGAGTTAACGAAACTGTTAAACCTTGGCAGTGTCTATGAGTTTCAGCGCTAAGTCTACAGGAATGGAAACAGCCAAATGATGAATGATTATCTGCAACATGTGTTATCCGGGGAATCTTCGGATTTGTCAGAGGGTAAAAATGAGTTTCTCAGCTGGCGTGCAACCGGCGAGGGTATTCTGGAACTGACGCCATCCGGCCCTGTTGCAGCTAACTCACTGGTGGTATCGGCAGGGATTCACGGTAACGAAACTGCCCCGGTAGAAATTCTTAACCCGATTGTCAGCCAGTTACTGGCCGGAAAACGGCCTCTGACCAGCAGACTACTGGTGATTTATGGTAATCCTGCGGCACTGCGGGCCGGTAGCCGCTTTACCCACTATGATCTTAACCGGCTGTTTTCCTGTGGCTGGAAGACGATAGCCCCCTGTTACGAATCGCGGCGTGCCAGTGAATTAGAGCAGGCCGTACAAGGGTTTATGGCTGGCGCAACAGAGGCAGAGGGTGGTCGCCGCTGGCATCTCGATTTACATACTGCTATTCGTGGTTCGCTGTTTGAGAAATTTGGGTTGTTGCCGGTGAGCCCCCGTCCATGGGGTGAAGCATTTCTGGACTGGCTGAACCGGGCAGGATCTGAAGCGCTGGTTTTCCACCGCTCACCGGGCGGTACATTTACCCATTTCAGCTGTAATGCATTGCAGATGGAGAGTTGCACGCTGGAACTCGGTAAGGCACTCCCTTTTGGTCGTAATACCTTATCTGACTTCACACAGACACAGCAGGCGCTGCAGGCACTGATCTGTGGTGATACGATACTGCCAGACGCACCGGCGGTACCGGCTAAACACTTCCGCGTTACGCAACAAATTACGCGGTTAAGTGATGAATTCCGGCTGCATATGGCTGACAGTACTCTGAACTTCACTGAGTTTCCTGCCGGAACTTTGCTGGCGGAAGATAGTGAGCAGCAATACCGGGTGGAAAACCCAGCAGGAGAAAGGGTACTTTTCCCTAATCCGCGGGTGGCTCATGGCTTGCGGGCAGGGCTGATGCTGGTCGAACAGTAGTCACAGTCGTCTTTCGGCGTTCCTGCTTTCAGGCCGGAACGTCGCTGTCTCCACAATAGGTTCATTATCTGACGACAGGTAACGGCTCTTATCACCTCAGTGTCACTTCATTCATGATTTCTCCATGATCGCTTTGATTTTAGCTTTCTCGTTTTCAGTGATTTACGCAGTTACTGAGTAATTGACGTTGTTGCGGGTAGACTTTATCTCAACGGCGACAGTGTCGTCAGATAATGAAAAACAGTAAGGATAAAATCTATGCGTAAACTCACTTCACTGATTCTGGCTTCATCTCTGGCTTTCGGCGCTGCCTCGGTTGTCCATGCTGAAGCCGACAATTTAACGCCACCACCGGCAGCCTCAGAGCAACATAAGAATCCGCATAACGAAAGAGGCCACGGGCCAATGATGTTTAAAGGTCTGAAGCTGACTGAAGCTCAGAAACAACAGATTCACGAGATTCTGAAAGCCAGCCGCGATCAGATGCAGCATCCGACGGTTGAGCAGCGCCGTGCAGCTCATGCAATTATTGCTTCAGACAGCTTCGACCGTAGCAAAGCCGAAGCAGAAGCGGCTCAGATGACCGCCAATGCCAAAGACCGTGCGTTGCAGAGACTGGAAACGGAAAACAAACTGTATAACGTACTGACTGCCGATCAGAAAAAGCAGTACAACGCGAATTTTGAGAAGCATCTGACAGAAAAACCCGGAAAGGGCGGGCATCATCAGCCTCGTAACGCCGACTGAATCGTGATCTGGCGTTAAATGTATTGAGACCGCCGTCGCGGCTGACGAGTGCTAATGTCCGTCAGCCACACCGGCGGTTTTGCCCGCCTGTCTCTCGTCAGCGGATAGAGCGGTCAGGCTCTTTTCCAGAAGTCATCAAACACTGTGATCGGAGGCTGACGCTTATGTTCAGTCTTCAGATACCAGCCTTCAATAGTTTTCGCGGCAGCCGGATCGATATTCTTGCCTTCCAGATAATCGTCAATTTGCTGATAAGTGACACCCAGTGCAACTTCATCCTGTAAACCCGGACGCCCGTCTTCCAGGTCTGCAGTTGGATGTTTCAGATACAGATGCTCCGGGCAGCCAAGGGCTTTGAGCAATTGTTTACCCTGACCTTTATTCAGTCGGAAAATTGGATTGATATCGGTGCCGCCATCTCCGTATTTGGTAAAGAAACCGGTGACAGCCTCTGCTGCGTGGTCGGTACCCACCACCACTCCTGCGGTCATTCCGGCAATGCTGTATTGTGTTTTCATTCGTTCGCGGGCTTTATCATTGCCGCGAACAAAATCAGACAACACAATTCCGGCATCTTTCAGCGCCGCTTCGCTGGCCAGGACTGCCTGACGAATATTCACAGTCAGAGTCCGATCGGGCTGAATAAACGCCAGAGCATCCTGACAATCCTGTTCATCCGCCTGATCACCGTAGGGCAGGCGTACGGCAATAAAACAGTAGTCGTTGTTACCTGTCTCTGCACGCAATTCTGAAATTGCGGTCTGACAAAGTTTACCAGTGAGCGTTGAGTCCTGTCCGCCACTTATCCCTAACACCAGACTTTTTAGTCTGGGATAGGTTTTCAGGTAGGCTTTCAGAAAATCCACACTGGTGCGGATCTCCTGTTGAACATCAATCACCGGCTTGACACCCAGTGCCCGGATAATTTCCTGTTGTAATGCCATACAAGTTTCCTCAGCTCAAAAGCGGTCAGTCAGACCGCTGTGTCACAATATCAATGTATCAGATAAGTTTACTCCGCCAGATCGCTCAGCGCAGCAAGGACGATTATTTTGTCTGCGGAACAGGTCGTCTGGCCACAAAGATAAACATCAGTATTGCCAGCATAAAGCAGCCAAATATAGTCGCTGACATACTAAACACCGATGTGCCGCCGATCCCGGTGACCGGGACACTCAGCGATCCTAAGGTAAACATTGTTACCCCAATCACGGCGGATGCGCTGCCGGCCCGTTTTCCCTGGCTTTGCATGGCCAGCGAAGACGCGGTGGTGGAGATAACCGCATTACTGGCGATACTAAAGAACAGCGCCAGCAGCACCACCGGTAAAGGCGCATGGCTCAGTCCGGCAATAAACAGGCACAGAGAGGCAACAAAGGCCAGTGTCAGACCTCCTTTCAGAACAGAATACTCGCCGAAATGGCGGCTAAGCCGGGCACTGGTTTGTGATGCAATAATCAGTCCAAGACCATTAAGTGCAAAACACAGGCTGAAGGTCTGAGGAGACATACCGTAGAGCTGTTGCAAAACAAAGGGCGACGACCCGATATAGGCAAACATTCCTGCCATCATAAAGCCCTGGGTCAGACAGAAACCCATAAATGACCGATGGGTAATGACCTGGCCGAGTGCACCCCAGGCAGAGAGTATGGACCCCTGGCTGCGGCGCTCGTGGCTCAGAGATTCGTGAATCCGTAACCGGGAAAGAATGAACAGCAATACCGAAATACCCGCCAGTACCAGGAAGATGCCGCGCCAGCTCATGATGCTCATCAACGAGCCACCAATCACAGGTGCCGCGATTGGGGCAACACCATTCACCAGCATCAGCAGTGCAAAGAAACGGGTGAGTTCATGGCCTTGGTACATATCACGGGCAATCGCGCGCGATAACACAGCTCCGCCAGCTCCCCCCAGTCCCTGGAATAGCCTGGCCACCAGTAACTGGTCAATATTTTGTGCCAGTGAGCATCCTACGGAAGCCAGAAACAGCACCAGCAGTGACAGGGCCAGCGGGCCGGTACGGCCATATTTATCACTCATGGGACCGAACAGTAACTGTCCCAGCCCGAGGCCGAGCAGCCCGGCGGTGAGACTCAACTGAGCGACAGCGGTAGTGATATGCAATGATCCCGAGAGTTGCGGTAACGCCGGAAGATACAAATCTATGCACAACGGGCCCAGACCGGCCATCAGGCCGAGGGTTATAGCAAATGCGATACGATGGGGGGGAGCTTTGGACATTTTTCCTCTGAATGTAAACTAACTAATAGTCACGGGCGAAACTTATAAGTTTGAAAATTAATATATTTAGTCTTTTTGTTGCACCGCAACGCTGCAGGTTGGATTTCACCGGATGTGAGGATATCGGTTTATAAATCATCCGTCCATTCTAACCATTTGTTTTTTCATCATTAGCGTCTACACTTAAATTTATCCACTGAATATCACAGAGGATATTTCTTGTGTATTACGATTACAGTGAGGTAAATAATGCGTAAAATCACCGGATTTCTGGCTGCAGGTCTGGCACTGGCGGTGCTTTCTGGCTGTACTACCTACCATCAGGCAGAAAGTTACGTCACCCAGCCTGTCGTAAAAAATGTCAAAAAAGGCATGACCCGTGAACAAGTTCGTCAGATAGGCGGCCGTCCGGCGTCATCGATCACTATGATCCATGCCCGTGGTACCTGCGATACCTACATTATTGGTGAGAATAACGGCAAGCCTCTGACCTATTTCGTCAGCTTCAATGATACCGGAAACGTAATGAATTACGGTTTCCAGAGCTGTGCCGAATATGATACGGATCCACAGTCCCCTCAGAGCTGATTATCTGTAACAAATGCGCGTAATTAAAAGGCCAGCATTGCTGGCCTTATTCATATTACAGCCCGGCAGGTCTCGGGACTTCGATATACTCACCATTAATATCGCGTTGGTAGTAATGGCCAGCCTGCACGTAATAACGTTTTCCGCCGTAATCCAGTACCTGAGTACTTTGTGGTACACTCTGTGGTGGCGGATTAACTACCACATATTCGTTCCCCTGACGCTGATAGTACTGACCGTTCAGCAGGTAATAGGTCAGGCCGCCAATCAGAACCCCGGTCGCGAGGTCAGGAAGGAAACTACCGCGACCACCCCAACCCGGGCCGCCATGACCCCAGCCAGGTCCGCCGCCACCGAAGCCCGGATGTGCCATGGCAACACCTGGCAGAACCAGGCTTAACGCCAGCAAAGGTGCGATAACTTTTTTCATGTTTCATCTCCAACTAAAGCATGGTGAAGTTATAGCGTTGCCATGTAAAAACTCAAGTGCCGGGGGGCTGAATTTTCCTCCCATTACACTACTTAACGCTTTCTTTACGGCCTGTCACGCCCTGTCATTCCTGACCTTCGAATAACGGTCTGAGTCGCAGTGGTGGATGCCCGCGCTGTACTGCATAACCATCAATAACGGTAAGAGGGGCAGGGTAATCTGCCGGTTACTGTAATGACAGACTAATCTGCTTTTGCCATGACACCGCAGTTGTATACAGTTGCCGGCCGGTCGTGTTGATAAACTGTTTAGTCAACTGACCAGGTAAACACACTGCGCACATGACCAGTGAAATACAGAATATCCGCTCCAGTTGGTTATTTTTTTGAGAGTGGAGTAGTGGCAGGCAGAAGCGCCAGCGACAAGGCCAGAGCAGGGGGACGCCTGCCGGTGTCAGCATATCGGCCACAATATGGCTGAGATAACCCAAAACCATACCTTGCATGACATCGGCCGGGAGCCACAACACCCCGGGGAATTTAATCCGCAGTAACCAGACTCCGCCAACAATAGCTATAAGGCTATGGGTAAATCCGCGATGTCCGAACGCTCTGGCCATCGGTTTCGAGATCCAGCGTAGCCGCTGTCCTAGCAAAGAGCCGGGATGGTCGATATCCGGCAGCAGACAGGTCAGCAATGTCGCCGGAATCAGATGCCACCAGTCAGCCCCGGCGATCACCGGAGTCAGCGCGCTACGTTTGGCGATTACCGCGCTGGCAAACGCAAAAAGAATGTGGCCTTCGGCCGTCATGAGATACCTGCAACAACCTGTAAACTGTCAATGCATACAGTATAGGTATTTATACAGTGAAAGTATATGTGACGCTGTAACAATTATTATCGCAGAACAGCGGGGAAAATAGCGGGCGGGAAGAGTATTCTTCCCGCAAAAAGTTATGAAGGCTTCGGGACGCCGAGTAACCCGGGAGTCAAATCATGTAAGGAATCAAGACGGGCGTTTGCCAGACTCCAGACTGGTAATGTAGTTTCTGTGGCGGCCGGAACTACCAGAACCCGCATTCTGGCAGCTTTGGCGGCGACCATTCCGTTCAGGGAGTCCTCAAGTGCGACGCAATGCAGTGGATTAACGTTCAGCTCACCGGCAGCATTCAGGTAAACCTGCGGATGAGGTTTACTGTAGGGCAACTTTTCAGCAGACACCACTGCACTGAAGAAATGACGGATGGAGAACAAGTCCAGGACCATTTCAATCAGAGCTAAGGGAGAAGCAGACGCGAGTCCAATTTTCAGTCCCAGCGACTGACAAAGCGTTAGTGCTTCACGTACTCCTGGCATCAGTGGCTGATGCTGTTGAATAAGCTCTGCCACCCGGACAAAAATTTGCTCAGCGACCCGTTGTTCTGAAATATGAGTCACCTGACAGGCTTCGAACCACATGCTGACGACCTGATCAATACGTAGTCCGGTGGTTTCGGGAAAACTGTCGCGCAGGCTGACATCCACCCCGGCGGCAGAAAAAACCTCTAACTCAGCTTGTTGCCAGAACGGCTCGGTATCAATCAGCAGTCCGTCCATATCAAATATTGCTGCTTTCACCGGGCGTTGATAAGCCATATATCCTCCATAAGATTAAATCAGCGCGTGAGGCCGTGACACGGTGTAAAAGGTGTCCGGATTGAGGAAAGTTTGTCTGAGACAGCTATTGTAACAGGATAAAACAGGAAAAATAGTCAAGGCACAGGTAGACTTGTACCACGAAACCCGCTTCAGGAGAGAGCATGAACTACCAACAGACTGGCCGGATAGCGATAGCCAAAAAAATTGCTGGCTGGGTACTCTTTATTCCGGCTGTGATATCCACCGTGGTATCAGTGCTTAATTTTCTGTTTATCCACAGTGACAAACAGCCAGGTATCGATGCCGTATTATCCGATTTCCTGCATGTCATGATTGATATGATTAAATTTAATACTCATTTCCTGGATATGTTCTGGAATAACTCCCCGACCCCTGAGTTCCATACCAGGGCGAATGTGATGTTCTGGATAATTTATGCGGTGATCTTTATTGGTCTGGCATTGCAGGCATCCGGGGCCCGGATGTGGCGGCAATCGCGTTTTCTGAAAGAGAATATCGAAGACCAGTTAATCATTGAACAGGCGAAAGAGACAGGAGGCCTGACCCGCCAGCAATTGACTGATCGGTTCCAGGCCCATAATCACTCAATTTTCCGTCAATACTTCCCGCTGTATGTGCTGCCTGTCATTATTATTGTGATCGGCTATTTTATTCTGCGCATTACAGGGCTGCTTTACGTCTGAGTATTATCCATTACTGCGCAACAGAACATTGATAGTCTGTTGCGCGGCTTCCTTCCAGGGTCCACCAAAAGCACTGGCCCGGTTCAACAGGTAGTAAAGGCGATAGGCCGGTTGTCGCTGTTGATAGCCGGCAGGTAAGGGCGTCTCTGCCTGATAACTGTCAATCAACACTGCGGTCAGCAAATTATCAGGTTGCCATAACGCTAAATCACACTCTCTGTCTCCCCAGTAGCAGGCTGGATTAAACAGCCACGGGCTGCCATGGGCTTCGGCACAGTGTCCCGGCCACAAGTCACCGTGGAGTAATGAAGGCTCGGGGTAGTGGTTTTCCAGGCAGCGTTCGATACAGGCAACAATTTTATCAGTATTACCAAAATGAAGACCTTTCTCTGCCGCTATCTGCAACTGCCAGCCAATACGTTGTTCAGAAAAGAAGGATGACCAACGGTGCTGCCAGTTATTTGGCTGAGGTGACAACGTCACTGAATTGTCAAAATCCAGACCAAATTTAGGCTGATCGCTCCACTGGTGAAGTTGTGAAAGCTGCTGCCCCAACTTCACGGCTGAGTTGGTCGACAAGGGCGCGGGAGGCAAATATTCAAGGATCAGGAAACTTTGATGACGGGACGTACCGGTACCATACACTTTGGGTACCCTGACGCAACCTGTTCTTTGCAACAGTTCTAGCTGGTCAGCTTCTTCGATAAAGCCGGTCAACATGGCCTGGTGATTGGATTTCACGAAGTAGTGTTTATCACCGCACACCAGTTGCCAGGACTGGTTAACTTCCCCACCGTGACATTGGTGATAGTGGGATATCCCTGAAAAATCCTGTTGTTGTTCCTCTAACAGTCGAGTAATGGCTGACCACATGGTGTTGTCCTCAATTTTCGCTGTGTGTCTGAATTATAACCCGTGTGAAGGCGTGAACGCCAGACGTAGAATCCTGATTTGCGATACTCCTTGAGGAGGTGAATTTTTTTACACTACAGTCATCGGGCGGATATGACTCAGACCCATTCATGCCGACGAAAAGATAAGCATTACCCCTTAAATTTACACAGTCTTTACCAATGACATATTAAGAAGCATTCCGATGCCTGTTTAATGTAATTTTACTTCCCATTTTTTTTTTCGGGCATATGATACGCAGCGTTGTTCGGATTGATCTGAATAACGCTAATGCCTGGCACTTTTTTTTGACAATCCATGTCAACTAATGGTTTTTTACGAAACTCAGGCTTAAGCATTTAATGCTGTTTGGAAGTATTCGGGCTTAGCTTTTAACAACGTCGTCGGTACAGGTCATTATTAATGAAAGTTTTCAATAGAATTTCTACAGCGTTACTGCTGACTGCCGGAGTTATGGGGCATCAGGCTTTTGCAGATAACTCCGTTTTTACGTCCATGGATGATCCTTCAACTGCGAAGAAATCGTTTGTCGGTACCGCGGCAGCAGGTTACCTGGCTCAGACTGGAAACACTACCAGTTCATCACTGACTGCACAGACCAATATGACCTGGTATAAGTCTGATATGGCATACAGTCTGTGGGGCAATGCCTCTAACACCTCTTCAAATGATGAACGTTCATCCGAGACTTATACTATCGGTGGACGTACACGTTATAACCTGAACAGCAGTGATTACCTGTTTGGTCAGGCTAGTTGGTTAAGTGACCGTTTTAACGGATACAGAAGCCGCGACACACTGGCTACCGGTTATGGTCGCCAGATTCTTAACGGTCCCGTGCATTCACTGCGTGTTGAATTCGGTCCTGGCGTGCGCTATGACGAGTACCAGGGGGGAGGGCATTCGACCAAAGCCTTAGCTTATGGAGCGATGAGTTATCAATACCAACTGACTGATACCACCAAATTTATCCAGGGTGTCTCTGCGCTGAGTACTTTAGGTGATGATACTACGCTGAACTCCGAGACCGGAATCCAGGTGGCAATCAACACTGATTTCTCTCTGAAAGTCGCTTATGACGTCACCTGGAATAATGCGCCGCCAGCCAGCGCCCCGGATCACACTGATACCAAAACTACCGTTATGCTGAGTTATAATATGTAATAACGGCCTGACTAACGCGCTGCTAAGCAGTGTGATGGCAGACAGGAAACAGGCACCCTTGCGCCAGCGAATTCAATTTCGCCAGGCTCAGCTTATGGGTGCTGTTTTTGGGCTGTTAAATGATTGAACCGGCAGAAAACCGTGCAGCAGCAGTGAGCACGCCAGAGAACATATGCCGAAGTGAGAGCGGGAGCGGGAGTGGTTAGACCGGACTAACAGAATACGGAGACAGGAATTATTTCCTGCCTCCGTGACTGAACAGTTTGGTCGGTATATATCAGCCTGAAGAGGAGTGATAGTTATCCGTTAGTCTGTTGTTGCTGCAGCTGTTTTTGCTGAGCTGCTTTTTCGGCAGCCGCTTTTTTCGCCATATGATGTCCGATAACACAACCTGATACCGCACCGAGAACGGCATGGTGATGTGCCATGTGGCCAGCAACTCCACCGACAACAGCACCTTTAAGACAACCTGCAGCCATAGCAGCTTGTGAAATGGCTAATGATCCTGCCAGGGCTAGTGTAATTACATACTTCTTCATGATAAAACTCTCCTGCAATAACTGCTCAAAGAGTAGCACCTGCTTCATGGATTACTATGCAGGTTTTTATTAATTTCATAGATTAATTGTTTCAGAACGGAAACTTTGTAACCTGCAGAAAAGTGTGTTGTGAAACTGTAATTTTTCCAAATCGCTCTTTGGGTTAAGCTGCTCATCACTCTGGCTAAGTGAATGATCGCGGGTTGTGTTAAGCTTCTGTTCATCCAAAGGTTGTTATTTGAGTGGTCATCCACTAGTCTGGATAACGTATACGATAGCGGGAGAACAACCGCTTGTTAAAGGTTGCAGCAGCCTGAAGAGTTTTACTTTAGCTATCACACTGTCTGGTAATCAGCGCTGATAGGCTGGTAGGCTGTTTTTGATGAGCGGGAGGGATGCTCTACTGCGTCACCCACTCACCAGGCTCGACACAGGGAAGTTTGACCGGATTGATTAAGATCTGGTCTGCGGACAATATTTTACGTCAGATTCAGAGGCAAACAGAGTTGAAATTGAAAGCAGATATTCCTGATATTGGTTCAACGCCTTCCGCGTCAGTCATTATTGCTAAATATCTACGGGAAGCTATCATCTCCGGAGAGATGAGTGAAAATGAACCTATCCGCCAGGATGTTATTGCCGGATTATTTAATGTCAGCAAAATTCCGGTTCGCGAGGCGTTAAAACTGTTGGAAGCGGAAGGGCTGGTCATTTTCTATCGTAACCGCGGTGCGGTAGTGGCTACCATTACTGAACCCGAACTGGCACAGATGTTTGAAGTCAGGGTGTTACTGGAATCCAAGCTGATGCAGCTGGCAGTCACACAAATGAACGCCGGTCATATCACCCGCATCAGTGAAGCCTGCGATCGCTTTATCGCGGAACAGGACGCCAGCCGCTGGGCTGAGCTGAACTGGGATATCCATGCGGCGTTTTACGCGGCAGCCAACCGGCCCTTTATGATGGATATGTTACGTTCGATTCATGATAAAATTGAGCGTTATATGCGTCTGCAACTGGCGGTGGCTGAAGGTTTGACAAATGCAGATATCGAGCACCGGGCCATTCTGGACGCTTGTAAAAACAGGGATTCAGAAAAAGCCGTCGAACTCATGAAACAACATATTATTGGTGTTTGCCGCGATCTCTACGCCCATCTGCCGGGATTTACCGGTTTTGACGATGATATTTAGTCATATCTGATACAGGCCTGTGGTTATTACTACAGGTCAGTGTCTGTCTTGTCATCTCATCTCTCCTGCTCTTTTTTATTGTTGCTGTATACTGCTGATCTGTGAGGGGTTATATTAAGTTCTGCCTCTTGTCCCGTGAGTGTCAACCAGATACCAGCCTGCGGCATTCGTATAAATCAGTGTGGTAAGCCAGAGTGTCAGTTTCATTTTTGCACGACTTTATCGCTTTTTGGCACAATTCCAGCCAGCAGAAACACACTCCGCGCCAACTTTAGATACATCAGACATATCATTACGTTATGCCCTTTACCATAGCCACTCCTGTCACTGAAGAGAATGGAGGTACTGTGCGAAACAGAATGGCATTTTGCTGGTTATTTCTGGTGGTTTCATTCAGCGGATTTGCAGAGGGTGTTCATCCTCTGCCACTAAAGAATGAAAAGGGGGCGATGGCTCACTACCGGATAATGGATACCTCAGAACGAGCTGATGACCACATCAGTGAAAAAGTTCCTGAACTTGTGGCTAAGCGTTGACCGGTTGTCTACCGGAGAAAAGACCTCGCTGTATTTGCGAGGCTTTTTTTCAAAAATACGTCATATAAATCGGAGTGACCTGGCAAACCAGGTTTTTTTAGTATATCGGCGGTATATTGTTTAAAAAACCTGTAACTTTAACAGCATACAAAAAATTAATTTTTCCTGAGGAAGGATTTTATCGGGCGGGTAACAATATTTGTCATAATTAACTATCAATTGACCCCTGTGACAGTTATGATGAATAAAATTTACTAATAAATGGATATCGCGATGGCTAATTTATATAGAATTATCGCGTCAATGTTGCAGGAGAAACGAAAAAGTCATTCTGAAAGAATTAGCCATATTTTAGAACTCGTTGCTCTCGGGAATGAAATTTTTTTTTCATATGAAAACTCATTAAAATCTCCTTCCGGCATTGTGACTGACTCAGCCTTCATTAGCGATTTCAGCTCTCACAGCCACGAGGCGGTAAACCTCTACGGTTTGCCGGTTGGCGCCGATCGGCATCTAAATTTTAACATCATCACTACGGTTAAAACGATACCTGATAAGCCAGTTTTTTTGGGTGTTAAGGTGGAAATATTCAAAGAGTCGGACGATTTTTTTGTCTGTTTAGGGACAGAAGATTGTGTGTTTTTTGAGTTCCCTGCGAGCAGGGGCGACGAATATCTGTCAAAAATATCGTTAGTCATTCGCCAGTTTGTCATTCAACTGAGCCAGGACAGAATTATCAGTTCTGATTTTATCCATCAGCCAGTTTTGTTCAGTAAGTAGTGTTTTTATCTGTTTACTGCGCGTGTCTTGAATAAATGAATTATTTATTCTTTTGGTGGTTTTTATTCTACAGGATTAAAAGTTCTATTTGAAATTCACCTGTATTTGAAAATAATGACAGATGTAAGCTTAAATATCCGGATTTCCGGTATTCTCTGCGAGTCATATTATCATGGGAACAGTCTCTTTCCTGTGAAACATTGAGCAGTAAAACTCTGTAACCGACCAAGACCGACTCCTGTGACCCCGGGCTGGTGGTCAATGAGCGGAAAAGTGATAGTGGGTTAAGGCTGCTGCTCCTGTCAGGAGGTACAAGGTTTTCGACGAAGAGTTTTTGACTTCCAAAGAGTTATGTCTGAGTTCATAAATCATTCCAAACCGAATCTCTCCCTTTTCGTCCCCGCCATTAACATGTAACATTAGCTCCGTTGCTTTGCTGTGAGGGCCGGGGATTATGCCTGTGTACCAAATGGTGTACCTCATCGTAAAAACCTCCAATGAGACAAAGCTTAAGTAGTTGAATTTAAATTAAAATCAATCTTTGTATGTAGCCTTTGGTGTGGGTTACCACTGCAATTAAGGATATGAAATGCCAGTGATTACTCTTCCTGATGGAAGTCAGCGTTCTTATGACCATGCGGTCAGTGTCATGGATATTGCGCAGGATATTGGTCCCGGTCTGGCGAAAGCCTGTATCGCGGGGCGGGTGAATGGTGAACTGGTGGACGCCGTCGACCCGATTACCGACGATGCGACTGTTGCCATTATTACCGCCAAAGATGAAGCGGGTATTGAAATTATTCGCCACTCCTGCGCGCACCTGTTAGGTCATGCCATTAAGCAGCTTTGGCCGGATACCAAAATGGCTATCGGTCCGGTGATTGACCACGGTTTCTATTATGACGTCGATATGGATCATACCCTGACCCAGGAAGATCTGGAACAGCTGGAAAAGCGGATGCATCAGCTGGCAGAAACCAATTACGATGTGATCAAAAAGAAAGTCAGCTGGCAGGAAGCGCGTGATACTTTTGAATCGCGCGGTGAAGACTACAAAATTGCCATCCTGGATGAAAATATCAGCCATGATGACCGGCCTGGCCTGTATCATCATGAAGAATATATCGACATGTGTCGTGGACCGCACGTGCCGAATATGCGTTTCTGCCACCATTTTAAACTACAGAAAACTGCGGGTGCTTACTGGCGCGGTGACAGCGACAATAAAATGCTGCAGCGTATTTACGGCACTGCCTGGGCAGATAAAAAGCAGTTGGCAGCCTATCTGAAGCGTCTGGAAGAAGCGGCAAAACGCGACCACCGTAAAATTGGTAAACAGCTTGATCTTTACCATATGCAGGAAGAAGCACCAGGTATGGTGTTCTGGCATAATGATGGCTGGACCATATTCCGGGAGCTGGAAGTTTTTGTCCGTACCAAACTAAAAGAGTACCAGTATCAGGAAGTTAAAGGTCCGTTTATGATGGACCGCGTTCTGTGGGAAAAAACAGGTCACTGGGAAAACTATAAAGAGGCAATGTTCACGACATCCTCAGAAAACCGTGAATACTGCATCAAGCCGATGAACTGTCCGGGGCATGTGCAGATCTTTAATCAGGGTCTTAAATCTTACCGTGATCTGCCACTGCGAATGGCTGAATTTGGTAGCTGTCACCGTAATGAACCGTCAGGTGCCTTGCACGGACTGATGCGTGTGCGTGGCTTTACTCAGGATGATGCGCATATTTTCTGTACGGAAGAGCAGATTCTGGATGAAGTGAACAGCTGTATCCGGATGATTTATGATATGTATGGTACTTTTGGCTTCGAAAAAATCGTCGTTAAACTATCCACCCGTCCGGAAAAACGCATTGGTAGCGAAGAACTGTGGGATCGCGCAGAACAAAATCTGGCTGAAGCACTGAATTTAAATAACATCGAATTTGAATATCAGCCAGGCGAAGGGGCATTTTATGGCCCGAAAATTGAATTTACTTTATATGATTGTCTGGATCGTGCGTGGCAATGTGGTACAGTACAGCTCGATTTTTCTCTGCCGTCACGTCTCGATGCCACTTATGTGGGCGAAAACAACGATCGCCAGACCCCGGTAATGATTCACCGTGCGATTCTGGGTTCGATGGAACGTTTTATTGGTATTCTGACCGAGGAGTACGCGGGCTTTTTCCCAAGCTGGCTGGCACCATTGCAGGTGGTATTGATGAATATCACCGACAGTCAGGCAGAATATGTCAACGAATTAACCCAAAAATTACAAAAAGCGGGCATTCGTGTAAAAGCAGACTTGAGAAACGAGAAGATAGGCTTTAAAATTCGCGAACACACATTACGTCGTGTCCCCTATATGTTGGTCTGCGGTGAAAAAGAAGTGGAAGCTGGCAAAGTTGCTGTGCGTACCCGCCGTGGCGTTGACTTAGGTTCTATGGACGTCGATGTATTTATAGATAAGCTGCAGCAAGAAATACGCAGCAGACATCTTCATCAATTGGAGGAGTAAGGTATTAAAGGCGGAAAACGAGTACAACCAACGCGTCCGAATCGTATTAACGGCGAAATCCGTGCCACTGAGGTACGTCTGACGGGTGTTGACGGTGAGCAGTTAGGCATTGTCAGTCTGCGTGAAGCTTTAGAAAAATCTGAAGAAGCAGGCGTGGATTTAGTTGAAATCAGCCCTAACGCCGAGCCGCCGGTTTGCCGAATTATGGATTACGGCAAATTCCTCTATGAAAAAAGCAAATCTTCTAAGGAACAGAAGAAGAAGCAAAAAATTGTCCAGGTTAAGGAAATCAAATTCCGGCCTGGTACAGATGAAGGCGACTATCAGGTCAAACTACGCAACCTGGTTCGTTTTCTCGAAGAGGGCGATAAAGCCAAAATCACTCTGCGTTTCCGTGGACGTGAGATGGCGCACCAACAGATCGGTATGGAAGTGCTTAACCGCGTGAAAGAAGATCTGGCTGAACTGGCAGTTGTAGAATCCTTTCCAACAAGGATTGAAGGCCGTCAGATGATCATGGTGCTCGCACCTAAGAAGAAGTAGTAGGCTTTCAAGTCATCCTTCTGTCTGTCCGGTAACGGCGGGACGGAAGGATGCGCCTGCTGATTCATTTTATTAACAATGCGAAGTGGATATTTTATAAAATGCCAAAGATTAAAACTGTACGTGGAGCGGCTAAACGCTTCAAGAAGACCGCTTCAGGCGGCTTCAAGCGTAAACGCGCTAACCTGCGTCATATTCTGACTAAAAAGTCTACTAAGCGTAAACGTCACCTGCGCCCGAAAGGCATGGTTTCTAAAGGCGATCTGGGTCTGGTTGTTGCCTGCCTGCCGTACGCATAAGTTAACTTTTTTTTTCACAGAATATAAAACAGGAGAGCTATTATGGCTCGTGTAAAACGTGGTGTCATTGCCCGCGCACGTCACAAAAAAATCTTAAAACAAGCTAAAGGTTACTACGGTGCACGTTCACGTGTTTATCGTGTTGCCTTCCAGGCCGTTATCAAAGCTGGTCAGTACGCATACCGCGACCGTCGTCAACGTAAGCGTCAGTTCCGCCAGCTGTGGATTGCACGTATCAACGCTGCAGCCCGTCAGAATGGTCTGTCTTACAGCCGTTTCATCAATGGCCTGAAAAAAGCCTCAATTGAAATCGACCGTAAGATTCTGGCTGACATCGCAGTATTCGACAAAGTAGCCTTCGCTGCTTTAGTTGAAAAAGCGAAATCAGTTCTGGCATAAGTCAGATAAAAAAGGGAGCTTGCTCCCTTTTTTATTATCTCTGATAAATGCTAACTATTTGACTTCAATCTGTTATTATAGCGTTCCGGTGATTAATTCTGATAACACAAAGGTAATGCAAGAATGAACCCTGCTATTTTCCGTTTCTTTTTTTACTTTAGCACCTGATTCCCGGGGGCTTTTGCGCAGCAGAAAAGAAACGAAAAATCGCGCTGAAAGCCTCCCTGGTGGAGGCTTTGTTGTTTCTGGCGACCACTATACGGGCTCCGGTCCATACAAGAACAGAACACCAGACTAACTGAGAAGAAGAGGAAAACATGTCCCAACTCGCAGATTTAGTTGCCCGTGCCAGGGCCGCTATAGACGAGGCGACGGATATCGCCACCCTGGATGCCGTACGCGTCGAATACCTGGGAAAAAAAGGCCACCTGACTCTGCAGATGACGACACTCCGTGAGTTACCTGCTGAAGACCGTCCAGCGGCCGGTGCCGTGATCAATGAAGCTAAACAGCAGGTTCAGGAACTGTTAAACAGCCGTAAACAGACCCTGGAATCTGAAGCGCTGAATGCACGACTGTCTGCAGAGACGATTGATGTTTCTCTGCCTGGCCGTCGGATTGAGAATGGCGGACTGCATCCGGTCACCCGCACGATTGATCGTATCGAAAGCTTTTTCGGAGAACTGGGCTTTACCACCGTCACCGGTCCTGAAATCGAAGATGCCTATTACAATTTCGATGCGTTGAACATTCCGGCTCATCACCCGGCCCGTGCTGACCACGATACTTTCTGGTTTGACGCACAGCGGTTGCTGCGTACCCAGACTTCCGGTATGCAAATCCGCACTATGGAAAAAAGCGCACCGCCAATTCGTATTATCGTGCCTGGCCGTGTTTATCGTAACGATTACGACCAGACGCATACCCCGATGTTCCACCAGATGGAAGGTCTGTTGGTTGACAAAAACATCAGCTTTACCAATCTGAAAGGCACGCTGCACGATTTCCTGAACAACTTCTTCGAAGAAGATTTGCAGATCCGTTTTCGTCCTTCTTATTTCCCGTTTACTGAGCCTTCGGCGGAAGTGGATGTTATGGGTAAAAACGGCAAGTGGCTGGAAGTGTTAGGCTGCGGGATGGTCCACCCGAATGTATTACGTAATGTAGGTATCGATCCTGAAGTTTATTCCGGATTTGCTTTCGGTATGGGTATGGAACGTCTGACCATGCTGCGTTATGGCGTTTCTGATTTACGTGCATTCTTCGAAAACGATCTGCGTTTTCTCAAACAGTTTAAATAAGGGCAGGTTATCCAATGAAATTCAGTGAACTTTGGTTACGTGAATGGGTAAATCCGGCCCTGAGCAGTGAGCAACTCTCTGGTCAGATTACCATGGCGGGTCTGGAAGTCGATGGTGTGGCTCCGGTAGCCGGGGATTTCCATGGCGTAGTGGTGGGGGAAGTGGTCGAATGTGGCCAGCACCCTAATGCAGATAAATTACGTGTGACTAAGATTAATGTTGGCGGCGATCGTCTGCTGGATATCGTCTGTGGTGCACCAAACTGCCGTCAGGGACTGAAAGTCGCTGTAGCGATGGTGGGTGCGGTACTGCCTGGCGATTTCAAAATCAAAGCGGCAAAATTACGGGGTGAGCCCTCAGAAGGGATGTTGTGTTCTTATTCTGAACTGGGGATCAATGTTGAATCTGACGGTATTATGGAGCTGCCAGCGGATGCCACTCCGGGGACCAATTTCCGTGAGTACCTGAAACTGGATGACAGCACCATTGAAATCAGTGTGACTCCGAACCGTGCCGACTGCTTAGGTATCATCGGAATTGCCCGCGATGTGGCGGTACTGAATGGTTTACCGTTGAACCCGCCGGTGATTGAACCGGTGGCAGCGACAACTGACCGTAGCTTCCCGATTGATATTCAGGCGACAGATGCCTGCCCGCGTTATCTGGGGCGGGTGATTACCGGGATTAACGTTGCAGCGGCCACGCCGTTATGGATGACTGAAAAATTACGTCGCTGTGGTATCCGTTCTATCGATGCAGTCGTCGACATCACCAACTATGTCTTGCTGGAACTTGGTCAGCCAATGCATGCCTTCGATCTCGACCGTTTGCAGGGTGGCATCGTGGTACGTCAGGCGACGGAAGGTGAAAAGCTGACCCTGCTGGATGATAGTGAAGCCACACTGAGCAGTGACACTCTGGTGATTGCAGACCAACAAAAAGCCCTGGCGATGGCGGGAATTTTTGGTGGGGCAGACTCAGGGGTTAATGAGCAGACACAAAATGTGCTGCTGGAAAGCGCCTGGTTTAATCCACTGGCTATCACTGGTCGTGCCCGTCGTCAGGGACTTCACACGGATGCTTCCCACCGTTATGAGCGTGGTGTCGATCCGACACTGCAACATACTGCGATTGAAAGAGCGACCCGTTTACTGTTAGACATCTGTGGTGGTGAGGCTGGTCCGGTGATTGATCGTACTCATCAGGATGCGTTACCGGTGCCGGCAACCATCACCCTGCGTCGTGATAAACTGGACCGTCTTATTGGTCATCATATTGCTGATAACCAGGTCACAGATATCCTGCAACGTCTGGGTTGTGATGTCACTGTCGGACAGGATCAGTGGACCGCAGTGGCACCTGCCTGGCGTTTTGATATGGAAATCGAAGAAGACCTGGTCGAAGAAGTTGCCCGCGTTTATGGTTACAACAATATTCCGGATGTCCCTGTTAAAGCGGATCTGGTGATGCCAGCTCATCGTGAAGCCAGTTTGCCACTGAAACGTGCTAAAGCGATGCTGGTAGACAAAGGTTATCAGGAAGCCATTACTTATAGTTTTGTCGATCCGAAACTGCAGGGCCTGGTTCATCCGGGACAGGAAGCTCTTATCCTCCCTAACCCGATTTCCAGTGAAATGTCAGCGATGCGTCTGTCACTGCTGACGGGGCTGCTGGGCGCGGTTGTCTACAACCAAAACCGTCAGCAAAACCGTGTCCGGTTGTTTGAAAGCGGACTACGTTTTGTGCCTGACAATAGTGCAGATCTTGGTATTCATCAGCAGACAATGCTGGCGGGTGTCATTACCGGGCCACGAAATGAAGAACACTGGGATCAGGAACGGGCGACCGTTGATTTCTTCGATCTGAAAGGGGATCTGGAGTCAGTTCTGGAACTGACCGGTAAACTGGCACAGACTGAATTCCGGGCGGAAGCACATCCGGCACTGCATCCCGGGCAAAGTGCTGCTATTTATTTGCAGGATCAATACATTGGTTTTATCGGGGTCGTACATCCTGAGCTGGAGCGTAAGCTCTCTCTGAATGGCCGGACAGTAGTGTTTGAACTGGAATGGGATCGCCTTGCAGACCGCGTCCTGCCTGTCGCGAAGGAGATTTCGCGCTTCCCGGCAAACCGTCGTGATATCGCTGTTGTGGTGGCCGAAAACGTGCCTGCAGCTGATATAATTGCAGAGTGCAGGAAAGTTGGCGTAAATCAGATAGTTGGCGTAAACTTGTTTGACGTGTACCGCGGTAAGGGTGTGAGTGAGGGTTATAAGAGCCTTGCAATCAGCCTGATTTTGCAGGATACCAGCCGGACACTCGAAGAAGACGAAATCGCCGCGACTGTTGCTAACTGTGTTGCGGCATTAAAAGAGCGATTCCAGGCAACCTTGAGGGATTGAACTTATGGCGCTTACAAAAGCTGAAATGTCAGAGTACCTGTTTGAAAAACTTGGTCTGAGCAAGCGTGACGCAAAGGATCTTGTTGAACTGTTTTTTGAAGAAGTCCGCAGGGCATTAGAGAATGGTGAGCAGGTTAAACTGTCAGGCTTTGGCAATTTTGACTTACGTGATAAGAACCAACGTCCGGGAAGAAATCCGAAAACCGGGGAAGATATCCCGATTACGGCCCGTCGTGTTGTGACTTTCCGTCCGGGGCAAAAATTGAAAAGTCGTGTAGAAAACGCCGCTCCGAAGAAAGGTTAATTTCTTTTACGAGGCAATGTGAAAAGGCCGCTATTGCGGCCTTTTTTTTCAGGCTAAGGCGGTGTGTCGGTATTGGTGACACACCATTGCTATTACCGGCAGATAACGCGGATAATTCCGGATGTTTGTTTCACTTTCTATCCCAACTGGTCCGAAGTGCTATCCCAGTGGGAGATTGTTAACTGACAGGCGCCGTGGCTGGCCAAACTACGCCGGAATACGAGCCCTGTGTTCGCTGGATTGCTTATTCGGAGCCCCGGGTATGATACGTATTGCTGTTGCTATAATGGTATTAATACTGGCAGGTTGTAGTAGCCATGCACCTTCTCCCGATGCCAGGCTGTCTGATCCTGTCCGTGTGAGGGCGCAACTGAATGCGCAGTTGAGTGAATGGCACGGCACACCTTACCGTCTTGGCGGGCTTAGCCGCCGGGGCATCGATTGTTCGGGGTTTGTATTACTGACCTTCCGTAACCGCTTTGATATCCAACTTCCCCGCACCACCAGCCAGCAAAGCCGGATTGGCACCCGAATCAGTAAGAAAGACCTGCAGCCCGGTGATTTGGTATTTTTCAAAACCGGCTGGGGAGAAGACGGGCTGCATGTGGGTATTTACGATCGCAACAACTTGTTTATTCATGCCTCGACCAGCCGGGGAGTGATACGTTCTTCACTGAATAATGTTTACTGGCGTAAGGTTTTCTGGCAGGCAAGACGGATTTAGTCGTCAGGTAAAGGACTTTACCAGGATAAGTAGCGCTGAGTGCGGGACTCAGTGTGGCTGCTGTTATACTGTTCACTGACAGGGTAAAATGACCGCCCGACAGCACTTCAGATGCTGATTTTTCACCGGACGACCTGCGGAGTTACTATGCGGTTTAATAATACCTGGTTCAATGAGCTGCCTGATTTCTACAGTGCAGTCACCCCGACACCGCTGCAGCAAGGTCGCCTGCTGTATCATAACCAGCCACTGGCTCAGACTCTGCAACTTGATCCACAATTGTTTGCCGGTAATGGTCATCCGCTATTTTACGGGGCAGGTCTGGCTGAAGGCATGTCACCGTTGGCCCAGGTTTACAGTGGTCATCAGTTCGGTGTTTGGGCCGGGCAATTAGGTGACGGACGTGGGTTGTTACTGGGCGAACAACAGCTGGCTAACGGTCAAAAGTATGACTGGCACCTGAAAGGGGCCGGACTGACGCCTTATTCCCGGAGCGGTGACGGGCGGGCAGTGATACGCTCAACGGTCAGGGAATTTTTGGCTTCAGAAGCGATGCTGGGGCTGGGGATACCAACCAGTCGGGCGCTTAGCCTGGCAATCAGTGACGAGCCGGTCTATCGGGAACAGACCGAACGTGGAGCTATGCTGGTCAGGATTGCCGAAAGCCATCTGCGGTTTGGTCATTTCGAACATTTTTTCTATCGTAACCAACCGGAAAATGTCATAGCACTGGCTGACTATGCCATCCGCCATCACTGGCCGTCACTGGTGAATGATGCTGATCGTTACCTGTTATGGTTCACTGATGTGGTAAAACGAACTGCAGTGATGATTGCCCACTGGCAGGCGGTTGGTTTTGCTCACGGAGTGATGAATACCGACAATATGTCATTGCTGGGACTGACGCTGGATTATGGTCCATACGGTTTTATGGATGACTATAATCCGGAGTTTGTCTGCAATCATAGCGATTACCAGGGGCGTTACAGCTTCGAAAATCAGCCTATGGTCGCGCTATGGAATCTCAACCGACTGGCCCATGCCTTGTCCCCACTGATGAGCATTGAGCAGCTTAAACAAGCATTGGCAGGCTATGAAGGGGTACTGATGTCGACATGGGGTACCCTGATGCGTGGAAAACTGGGGTTGTTTAGCCAACAGTCACAGGATAATGACCTGCTTAGTGAGTTGCTGGCGCTGATGGCTAACGAGCACAGTGACTACACCCGTACTTTCCGCCTGCTGTCAGAAACAGAGCAACATCAGTCACTTTCACCGCTGCGTGATGAGTTTATTAACCGTCCAGCGTTTGATCACTGGTTTGCTAAATACCGTCACCGTCTGGCGAGCGATCAGGTTAGCGATCAGCATCGTCGTGAAACGATGTTGCAGGTCAATCCGGCCGTCATTTTGCGCAATTATCTGGCGCAGCAAGTGATAGAGGAAACAGAACGGGGAGAAAATACCGCGCTGGCGGAATTGCATCAGGCGCTGCAAAATCCGTATCAGTTACCGGAGCAGCAGCAGGAACTGTTTAACCGGCCTCCTGAGTGGGGGAAAACGCTGGAAGTCAGCTGTTCCAGCTGACTTCCAGGCATTTGGCACTATCTGCTGGCAGTCACTGCATCTGCCAGCAGCGCTAGTACGGCTTCGGTATCTGACCAGCCGATACAAGGGTCGGTGATCGACTGACCATAGACCAGTGGTTTACCTTGCACCACACTTTGCTGACCTTCTTCAATAAAGCTTTCAATCATTACCCCGGCGATGGCTGTTTCTCCGTTGCGTAACTGTTGTGCTATATCTTCAGCGACCAGCAACTGACGGCGGTGTTGTTTAAGGCAGTTACCGTGACTGAAATCAACCACTATCCGGGGAGGCAACTGAAATTCTTCCAGTGACTTGCGGGTTGCAGCGATATGCTCACTGGTGTAGTTAGGTTGTTTACCACCACGCAGGATAATATGTCCGTCAGGATTACCACTGGTCTGGTAAATGGTCATCTGCCCCTGTTTATCCGGCGAAAGAAACATATGGCTGGCGCGGGCGGCCCGGATAGCATCAATAGCAATCTTTACATTGCCATCAGTCCCATTTTTAAAACCCACAGGGCAGGAGAGTGCCGAGGCCATTTCACGATGGATCTGGCTTTCCGTCGTTCGTGCGCCAATTGCGCCCCAACTGATAAGGTCTGCAATAAACTGGCCGTTTACCATATCAAGGAACTCGGTTGCGGTCGGCATGCCAAGGGTATTGATATCCACTAACAGCTTCCGTGCGATGGCCAGTCCCTGATTGATATCATAGCTGCCGTCGAGGCCAGGATCGTTAATCAGTCCTTTCCAGCCGGTCACCGTACGCGGTTTTTCAAAGTAGGCACGCATCACGATTTCCAGCTGGTCACTGTAACGCTGACGCAAGGCCATCAGACGTTCCGCATAATCAGTAGCCGCCTGTGGATGATGCAGTGAACAAGGGCCAATGACCACCAGTAACCGGTGGTCATTGCCCTGTAAGATCCGGCTAATCCGCTGGCGGGTGGCCAGAATATTATCGGCGATGACCGGAGGTAATGGAAAGCGGCGAGTCAGTTCCGCAGGAGTGATTAACTGCGCAACCGGCGCAGTGCGTAATTCATCAGTTTTATTCATTTCAGTCTCAAAATTTGTGCTTCTCATCGGCAGAATGCCGGGAAGATATGGGACAAAAGATAACCGAACAGTGGATGATTTCAACTGAAAGAAGCAAAAAGCTACGGGTTATTGACTGAAGGAGGGAGAAAACGCAGTGGAAGATAAAAAAAATGCCCATCCGGAGGAGGGCAAAGACTACACACAGCAATTTGAGCACCCGGCACAATCGGATACCGGAGTGAAAATGTTAATTATTATCATATGGTTATTTATATTATCGGTCTGTAGGAATCATCCCATTACCAGTGGGGGGAACGCAATACGGGGATAATCAAGCCCCTGAAGGAGATCAGGGGCAGAGACAAGGCTTATTCTGAAACAGACGGTGAACGGGCGTTACGTGCCTCTTCGGCGGTTTTACGGGCATCTTCTATCAGTTCTTCCACCACCGTATGAGGATCATCGTGTGGCTCAGGAGCTTCATGCATCCAGACCGATACCAGCCGGTAAGATACCGCCAGAACCACAGGACCGATAAATAAGCCAATCATGCCGAAAGAGATTAACCCACCGATAACTCCGGACAGAATAATCAGCATGGGTAAATCAGCACCGAGGCGAATCAGCATCGGCCGGATGAAACTGTCCATGGTACCGACGACACAGCTCCAGACCAGCAACACCGTGCCCCAGGTCGTATCGCCACTCCAGTAAAGCCAGATAATGGCCGGAACCAACACCAGCAACGGACCAATCTGGATCAGACAACAGAAGATCATCACGACGGTAAGTATGGTGGCGTAAGGGATTCCGGAGATGGCAAGACCAACACCCCCGACCACGCCCTGCAGCAGGGCGGTGACGACCACACCCAGTGCCACAGCACGGATGGCCTGGCTGGCCAGCAGTACCACGGCATCACCACGCCGGCCTGCCAGACGGTAAGCAAAGTGACGGATGCCTTGTCCGACCCTTTCACCGCGCCAGTAAAGCAGAGCACTGAATAACAGCATCATGGCCAGATGGACCACAACCCGACCGAAATGACCCGCCTGAGCAACAAAGAAGCTGGTGGTTTGTCCCACATACGGCTGGATTTTAGCCATCATGGCACCGCCGCCACCGGCGATCATTTTTTGATAATATTCTGACAGCTTATCGCCAATCAGAGGAATATGGTTCAGCCACTCCAGTTTGGGGATTTCGATATGTCCTGACGTTGCCCATGAAATCACCGGGCCAATGTTGTCGATAACGCTGCTTATTAATAGTGCAATGGGCAGAATAAAGACCAGTAAGATGATTAGTGTCATAACCAGAACCGCCAGAGACCGTCGGCCCCACAGGTATTTCTGGATGCGCAGCATTAATCCCCAGGTGGCTATTACTACCATTCCTGCCCACGCAAAGCCCAGTATAAATGGTTCAACTACCCAAAAGCTGGCAGCAATCATCAGAATAAAAAACAACAGTGTAAATAACTTTTGCGGTAAGTCCCTGTCCTGCGGCAATGCTCTCATAACAACTTTTTACCTCAATTAATTCACCCGACGCCGGGGATCATGCTAATGATGCGGTATTTCGCTCCATTACAACAGAGGCAGTCACTAAACTTTTTCACACAGTAACAAAAGCGACTGTGGCAAAAATATGGTAAAACCAATGACTGAAACTATTACAACAACACAACATCCTGGTTTTAAATACATGATCCCACAAATAAGCCAGGCACCGGGGCTGAGCCCTCAGGTGCTGTCATTTATTGAGACACTCACAAAGCAGGGCTTTACTGGTGATATTGCGACCGATTACGGCGCACGTTTGAGCATGTCTGTCGACAACAGTATTTATCAGTGTCTTCCTGATGCGATTGTTTTTCCGCGTTCGGTGGCTGATGTCACGCTGGTTAGCAGGATTGCTGACCAGGCGGAGTTTGCCGGGCTGACCTTTACTGCCCGTGGGGGAGGTACCGGCACTAATGGTCAGTCCCTGAACCAGGGGGTGATCGTCGATTTATCCCGACATATGAATCATATTCTCGAAATTAATACCGAAGAAGGCTGGGTTAAGGTTGAGGCCGGGGTGGTCAAAGATCAACTGAACCAGTGGCTAAAGCCTTACGGTTTTTTCTTTTCACCGGAATTATCCACCAGTAATCGTGCCACCATAGGCGGCATGATTAATACTGATGCTTCCGGGCAGGGATCACTAGTGTATGGTAAGACCTCGGATCATGTACTGGGCCTGAGAGCGGTTCTCGAAGGTGGGGAGCTGATAGATACCCGGGCAATGCCGGTGAGCCTGGCGGAAAATATTGCCGCAGAAAAGACCCGTGAAGGTCATATCTACCACGAAGTACTCAGTGCCTGCCGTGATAACCGCCAGCTGATTATTGATAAATTTCCTAAGCTTAACCGGTTTCTGACCGGTTATGACCTGAGGCATGTACTGAGTGATGATCTGCAAACCTTCGACCTAACCAGAATACTCTGTGGCTCGGAAGGGACGCTGGCCTTTATTACCGAAGCCCGGCTGAATATCACGCCGATTCCAAAAGTCCGTCAGTTGGTAAATATCAAATATGACAGCTTCGATTCTGCACTGCGCAATGCTCCTTTCCTGGTTCAGGCAAAAGCATTGTCGGTTGAAACCGTAGATTCGAAGGTTCTGAACCTTGCCCGCGAAGATATTGTCTGGCATTCAGTGAGTGAACTGATTACTGACGTACCCGGCGAAGAGATGCTCGGCCTGAACCTGGTAGAGTTTGCCGGTAACGATGTTGAACTCGCCAGCCGTCAGGTCAGCGACTTGTGTGAACGTCTTGACCAACTGATGGCTGAAAAGCAGTCAGGGATTATTGGCTATCAGTTATGTACGCGGCTGGATGAAGTGGAGCGTATCTATGCGATGCGTAAAAAAGCCGTGGGTCTGTTGGGGAATGCCAAAGGGCATGCCAAACCAATCCCGTTTGTGGAAGATACCGCTGTGCCCCCGGAGCATCTGGCGGACTATATTACCGATTTCCGGGCGCTGCTGGACGGTCATGGACTGAGTTATGGAATGTTCGGCCATGTGGATGCGGGGGTACTGCATGTACGTCCGGCACTGGATATGTGTGATCCTCAGCAGGAACTGTTGATGAAACGCATTTCCGACCAGGTGGTTTCCCTGACGGCGAGCTATGGAGGTTTGTTATGGGGAGAACACGGTAAAGGTTACCGCGGCGCTTACACGGCAGATTTCTTCGGCCCTGAACTGTTTCATGAAGTCCGGCGCATCAAACGGGCCTTTGATCCGCAAAACAGGTTAAATCCCGGTAAGATCTGTACGCCGTTGGGCAGCAATGAACAGCTGAAGCCGATAGAGAGTCCAACCCGTGGAAGCTTTGACCGGCAGATTCCTGTAACAGTGCGTGACGAGTGGCGCGGGGCGATGGAGTGTAATGGCAACGGGTTATGTTTTAACTTTGACGTGAACAGTCCGATGTGCCCGTCGATGAAAATCACCCGAAACCGTCTTCATTCCCCTAAAGGACGCGCGACTCTGACGCGGGAATGGTTGCGGTTGTTGGCTGACCAGGGAATTAACCCTCAACAGCTGGAGCAGACTCTGCCACAAAATGTACTGAGTCTGCGGGGCTTTATCAGTAAGCTGAAAAATACCCGCCAGGCTGCCAAAGGCAGCTATGATTTCTCCCATGAAGTGAAAGAAGCGATGTCCGGTTGCCTGGGATGTAAAGCCTGTTCGACCCAGTGCCCGATTAAAATCGATGTGCCGTCCTTCCGATCCCGGTTCCTGCAGTTGTATCACAGCCGTTATCTGCGCCCGGTCAGCGATCATCTGGTTGCGGCGGTAGAGAGCTATACGCCGTTGATGGCGAAAGCCCCGCGTCTGTTTAATTTCTTCCTGACTCATCCACAGATGCAGGCTCTCAGCAAAAAACACATCGGGATGGTGGATTTACCGGCATTATCCTCGCCAACCCTGAAACAGCAACTGGCAGGCCATCAGGCGTTACAGACAACACCTGAGGATCTACGCAAGATGACTGACGCGCAGCGCCAGGAATATGTGCTGGTGGTACAGGATCCGTTTACCAGTTACTACGAAGCTAGTCTGGTGAATGATCTGATTAGTCTGATCAGCCGGTTAGGCTTTAAGCCGGTGCTGCTGCCTTTTACTCCAAATGGTAAAGCACAGCACGTTAAAGGGTTCCTGCAGCGTTTCGCTAAAACTGCACAGAAAAGCGCTGATTTCCTTAATCAGGTGGCGGCACTGGGAATTCCAATGGTCGGGACTGATCCGGCACTGGTGCTGTGTTATCGCGATGAGTACCAACAGGTGTTAGGCGATAAACGCGGTAATTTTAACGTGTTGCTGGCCCATGAATGGCTTGAGCAGGTAACTGCTGACAGGGCGGAACAGCAGCCAAACGGCGACGTCTGGTATCTGTTTCCGCACTGTACCGAAAATACCGCATTACCGATGGCGGCCTCTCGCTGGAAAACAATTTTTAGTCGCTTTGGTGCCGCGCTGGAAACCGTGAATGCCGGTTGTTGTGGTATGGCCGGCACCTATGGCCATGAAACTAAAAACCTGGAGAACTCGCTGGGGATTTATCAGCTTTCCTGGCAGCCACATATGGAGAAACGCGCACGGAATCGCTGTCTGGCCACCGGCTATTCCTGCCGTAGCCAGGTAAAGAGGATCGAAGGCGCGGCTGTTCGTCATCCGTTGCAGGCATTGTTAGAAATCGTGCGATAAACTGCCACCTCAGAGGGACCTCTGTGTCCCTCTGTCAAATCTCATGGCAGTTGTTCGGAGTAACAAAAGAACTGTTCCTGCAAACTACACACCTGTTCCCATTCCCCTTCCTGCATCAGCAGATGGCTCAGCCTGCTAAGTGAATAGCGTGCCAGTTGCAATGCCTGTAAACGAAACAGTGTTTCACGTTGCTCATCGGCCATTTCATGAATTAATTGCTGGTGGAGATCCAGCAGTATTGAGGTATAACGCGCATCATCACCTTGCATCTGACATTTATCAGCCATACTCAGGCAGAGATCGTTAAACCCGCGTAATACCGCCAGTGAACTGTCTGCGGCTTTTAATTCGGCTTTACTGGTGTGAAACTCCCTGCACATATTTCTGAGTGTCTGATGATATTCTTCAAGGTGCTGATTTATCCAACCGGAAAATGAGATCATCATAACAAACCCTTCAACAATAATGATAATCATTATCATGTCTTTATCGGGTCTATTGCAAGTATAAAATGCACGGATAACCATTTTATCCGGGGCGTTCTGTTCCTGAGTGGCAGGCTGCGGCTCAGGTGATTAATCCGTCCGACCGCCGGCAGGCTATTGGGTAAATGCTGCCGCAAAGGAAGGGTCAGTGACCTTTTGAATATCAAAGGCTGACGGCAAGGTCCCGGTCTGATGTAAAAAATCGGCGGTTTGCTGGAAATCGCGCGTGGCCTGAGGGTCAACAGGCCCGACGGTCATATTGGCATTGCTGATCCAGTGCAGTGACACTGTGGGATCCAGGTTTGCCTTTTTCGCCCAGATAGCCGCGTATTCAGTTTTGTGGGTTGCTACCCATTGACGGGCCAGAACCAGCCGTTTCAGGAAGTCGCTGATTTCCGCCCGGTGATTATCGATAGCCTGATTGCTGGCCGCAATCGCAGAAATTCCCGGCATGAGCCCACGGGCAGTAATCAGCGTTTTTGCCCCGGAAAATACAATCTGCTGAGAGACATAAGGTTCCCAGACCGGAAAAGCATCGATACTGCCGTTAATCAGTGCCGAAGAAGCATCCAGCGGCATCAGCTTAACGAATTTGACATAGTCATCCGGCAACCCGGCCTGCGCCAGTGCCCGCAGGATCAATTGCTGGCTCCAGGCACCTGGCCAGTACGCCACTTTTTTTCCTTTGAGGTCACGAATACTTTTTGCCGGTGAATTTTTAGCCACCAGTAGCGCAATGGTGTCCGGATTCTGACGTGAAACACCGATTAACCGTACCGGGGCATTTTTGGCGGCCAGAAAAGTAAACCCTGAATCACCCAGAAATCCGATATCCAGCGCCCCGGCATCCAGCGCTTCTGCCAGCGGGGCTGCCGACTGGAAGTGTTTCCATGATACGGTATAGGGTGCTCCCTTCAGTACGCCGGACGCTTCAACAGAGGCTTCTACATTGTAGTAATTCTGGTCACCAATATTCAGGGTGGTCTGTGCGCTGGCCTGAGCGGCAACTGCCGCAAGAGATGCTAACAACAGGCTGCGCCATATAACATTCAGTTTCATTAGTGCTGCTCCGAAATAGGGGGAAGGTCGGAAAGGTGTTCACGTAATGCAGGAATCAGTCCGTTACCGTAACGGATAGTGTCTTCCAAAGGGTCAAAACCGCGCAGTAAAAAGGCGGAGGCGCCTTGCTGATAATATTTACCCAGAGCTTTTGCTACCTGTTCTGGCGTACCAACCAAAGCGGTAGAGTTCCACTGAGCACCAGTCAGCTGAGCTATCCCCATCCACAAGCGCTCGTCCAGAACATCTCCGCGCTGTGCAGCGGCCAGTAATCGTTGCGAACCGGCATTTGCCGGTGCATGGTCGCTGACAGGGAGGCCCAGCCGCTGACGAGTTTCTCGTATTCGTTCGAGAATTTCATAAGCACGGGTCCAGGCCTGTTGCTCGGTATCTGCGACGATCGGCCGGAAAGAGACAGAGAAATGAGGGTCACGTCCTCTGGCTCTGGCCGCCAGGCGCACCTTCCGTGTATGCGCAGCGAAATCTGCCACCGGCTCTCCCCACAACATATAGGTATCAGCATAATCTGCCGCGACCTCTATGGCAGCGGCAGAGGCCCCACTGAAATAGACCGGGATATGTGGTTGCTGCAAGGGTTTAACGTCCGTCAGTGCGCCGATAAAACGGTAAAATTCACCGTGATAATCGACAGGAGCCGTCGAGGTCCAGATTCGTTTCAGGATATCAAGGTACTCGCGTGTCCTTTGATAACGCTGGTCATGGTTCAAAAAGTCGCCGTCACGTTGCTGGTCAGTATCGCTACCTCCGGTTATCACATTCAGAGATAAGCGCCCACGGCTGAAATGGTCCAATGTTGCTAGCTGACGGGCAGCTAATGGAGGGGCAATCACCCCCGGACGATAGGCCAGTAAAATGCCTAGTTTCTCAGTGGCCGCCGCCACAAATGAACTGACCACCGCACCTTCTGCGCCATTTGAAAAATAGCCGACCAGAACTTTGTCGAATCCCGCGGCTTCATGGGCTTTAGCGAACCGACTGACATACTCCGGGTTTACCGCACCGTCTATGGGTTGATCTACTTCTGTAGATGGCGTGGCTGTTACCATGCCAATGATTTCCACACTCATACTCACTCCACGTATCTTCTTCTGACAGGTATTCCTGTGGCTAAGGACTTAGTAAGTCAAACTATAACGCAGTCATTAATATTCATTAAATTCATTTAAAATATAATATATATGCGTAAATGTGATTTTAAGTCTTACGGATAGCCAACGGGATTGCCCTTAAAACAGGCGGAAATATCCTTGAGTCGCGGTTCCTCCGGGAGCAAAAATTCGCACTGCGAAATCGATGTTAAGCCGTCAGCAGAAATAGGTGAAAGAGAGAGGTCCGACAGAGAGTCAGGGAAGGGAGAGCGGTAATACAGATTAGTTCGAAAAAAAATGGCGCCCCGGGGGCGCCATTTTCATTACCAGGACGCTTACTTACGGTATGCGTGAGCCTGGTTATCCAGACGCTGGTTAGCGCGAGCTGCGTCATCTTTAGCAGCCTGAACGTCAGAACGCACTGCGTTCACGTCGTTGCTCAGCTGGTCAACTTTGGTGTTCAGAGTCTGAACATCGCTTGACAGTTGGTCGATTTTAGCGTTGCTAGAACAACCAGCCAGCAGAGTTGAACCCAGAATTACCGCGCCCAGTACCAGTTTAGTACGATTCATTATTTTACCCTCTAGATTGAGTTAATCTCCATGTAGCCCAATAAGTATTACACAAAGCTTTTTGAGTTGAGAATATATTTTTTATGAGAACATGCTTAATTTTGCCTATTCGGTCAAAGAAACAGCGATTAAACATTTATGATAAATTTTTTAGTAAAAACATTGAGTTTTAATCGGATTTACCTTAATTCAAAACCAAATTTTTAGTAGATTTTTATTTTTTTTAGCTCTGATTTAAAATAAAAAGGAATAAAAAAGGCGTCCTGCAGGACGCCTTTTAATGCAAATAGTTTAAATCCGGTGAACTGAAGCAGTGTTAGTGGTTCCGCTGGGTACCAACGCACCAGAAACCATGACGACAACATCACCTTCCTGAGCAAATCCAGAACTCAGCGCAATTTCTTTGCCAATACGGTAAAAGTCATCAGTAGAGGCAATTTCTTTCACCACGTGGGTTTCAACACCCTTAGTCACTAACAACTGACGGGCAGTGGTTTCATTAGTCGTCAGTGCCAGAATCGTCGCCGCAGGGAAATATTTCCGGATAGATTTCGCCGATTTTCCGCCTTGAGTGGCGACAATAATCAGCGATGACTCCAGTTTTTCAGCTGTTTCGACGGCACCACGGCAGACTGCTTCGGTAATGCGCAACTTGTGACTGTCGTGCAGGGTATCGATGCGACTGCCCATCACACGATCGGTCCGGTCACAAATCGTGGCCATAATAGTAACGGCTTCAAGAGGATATTTACCCTTGGCACTCTCCCCTGACAACATTACGGCATCTGTGCCATCGAGAATGGCGTTGGCCACGTCACCGGCTTCAGCACGGGTCGGACGCGGGTTCTTAATCATTGAATCCAGCATCTGAGTGGCAGTGATAACCACTTTGCGCGCTTTATTACATTTTTTGATCATCATTTTCTGAGCGAAGATAACTTCTTCGACCGGAATTTCTACCCCAAGGTCACCCCTGGCGACCATAATCCCATCTGATGCTTCGAGAATTTCATCGAAGTTATTCAGACCTTCCTGATTTTCGATTTTAGAGATGATCTGGATATTTTCGCCGCCATGTTGTTTCAGGTGTTCGCGAATATCCAGCACATCGGAACGTTTACGAATAAACGAGGCAGCAACAAAATCAACGCCCTGCTCACAACCAAAAATAAGGTCACGTTTATCTTTTTCGGCCAGTGCCGGTAACTGGATAGAAACGCCGGGCAGGTTAACCCCTTTATTTTCCCCCAGATCACCATTGTTCAGTACTTTACAGACCACAGTTTGTTCGGTGACGGAGATCACTTCCATGCCCAGCAAACCGTCATCGACCAGAACAGTATTTCCAACAACCAGATCAGCAGCAAAACCAGGATAGGTGACCGCGACCTGTTGATTATTACCAATCACAGTCTGATCGGTAGTAAAAGTGAAAGTCTGACCAGCCTGTAACGACACATCATTTCCGCCTTCCAGTTTCATAGTGCGGATTTCAGGGCCTTTGGTATCCAGCAGAATAGCGGCACTGTGTTGGGTTTTACCCACAACCGCGCGCAGGTTAGCAATACGCTGTCCGTGTTCAGCGTAATCACCATGGGAAAAATTCAGACGCATCACATTCATACCCGCATCCAGCAGGCGGGTCAGCATCTCTTCAGATTCAGTTTTTGGACCGATGGTACAGACGATTTTGGTTTTTTTCATGACGGGTTATCTATAAGTTGTAATGGATGAGAATACTAAAGACCGCCGGCGAGGCTCGCCAGCGGCACGAAATTGGGTCCTGGACAGCACAAACTCACAGGGGCGAATACGAAAATAAGAGAGATAAAAGGAGGGTAATGCGTAAGAGACTGCATTACACACAGGAAGATCAGAAAAAGATGTTGCGCAAACTTCAGCCGTTAATACTCTTATCACGTTATTCGCGGACACCGTTCAAGTGGACAACGGGATTATTATAGTCACTAAGTGAGCGGAAACCAAACAGAAATCGGAGAGAAGGCTGACTGAAGGGACAAAGAATGATATTGCGCAACAGAGAGTCAGATTAACCCTGGTGTTGCCGGCCCGGGGTCAGGAGCCAGAATAAGGGGGGGCAGACGACTATTTTCTGACTTCTCTCCGGGGCAGAGTAGCGCCGACAACCCGTGAGTTTAACGGGCTGCCGGCAGTGCCAGAGGGCGTTTAATGGTTTTTCTTCGGGGTAAATAACCACCATGTTGCCTGATAAGGGCTAAGTTGACAGAGTTCCGGGGATGCAGGCGTCTTGTCAGTATTGGTGACAATCAGCTGGTATTCACCATCACCCGGAGTGACAGGAGGCAGCCAGTCAATAATGTGGTCAGTGAGGTTAGCAACGACCAGCAACTGATCACCTTGCCACTGACGAGAGTAACTCCAGAGTTCAGAGGAGGCAGGGCTGAGGTCCTGATAATTACCAAACTGAAGAACCGGAAGTTGCTTACGCAGACGAATCAGTTCACGGTAGGTATAAATAATGGATTCCGGATCAGCCAGCGCGTCCGCGACGTTAATTTCAGTACTGTTGGCCACACAGCTAATCCATGGAGTCCCCCTGGTAAAGCCGGCATGGTGGCTGTTATCCCATTGCATTGGTGTCCGGCTGTTATCGCGGGATTTGGATGCCAGAATGGCCAGTGTTTCCTGCAGTGATTTACCGCCACTCAGCAGAAGATCGAACATATTCAGACTTTCTACATCCCGGTACTGGTGAATATCCGTAAATCCGGCATTGGTCATGCCAATTTCTTCCCCCTGATAAAGATAAGGAGTGCCTTGCATGCCGTACAGCACGAGGGCCAGCATTTTGGCCGAAATCTCACGGTACTCTAAGGAGTCATTGCCAAAACGTGAAACAACCCGGGGTTGATCATGATTTCCCCAGAATAAGGCTCCATTTGCGCGCTGGTGCATTCCCTGTTGCCAGTCCGCAAACAGCTTTTTCAATGCCACAAAATCGGGTTTCGCCAGCGTCCATTTCTCACCATTCAGATAATCGACTTTCAGGTGATGAAAGTTAAACGCCATCGACAGTTCACTGTTATCCAGAGATGCATACTGCTGACAGTGCTCGAGGGTGGTAGAAGACATTTCTCCGACGGTAATCAGGTTCAGCGGTGTAAAAACATCCCGGTTCATTTCCCGCAGAAACTCATGTACCCGGGGACCGTCGGTGTAATATTTTCGTCCATCCCCGTCAGGATCATCTATGAACTGCTGTGGCTTGGAAATCAAATTCACCACATCCAGCCGCAGGGCGTCCACCCCTTTGGCTGCCCAGAAACGACAGACTTCTTTCAGCGCCTTTCTGACCGGAGGATGTTCCCAATTGAGATCAGCCTGCTCACGACTAAACAGGTGTAAATAATGCTGACCGCATTCCGGTTGCCATTGCCATGCCGGACCACCAAACTTAGATAACCAGTTAGTCGGTGGTTGGTCCGGCGGGGAATCCCGCCAGATATAATAGGGGTGGAAAGGACTGTCAGGGTCACATGCCTGAATAAACCAGGGGTGCCGGGTCGAAGTATGGTTAAACACCATATCCATCATCACTGACATACCACGCAGCCGGGCTTCACTGACCAGGCGTTCGAAATCGTCCATGGTTCCGTAGACCGGATCTATCGCACAATAATCGGCAACATCGTAGCCATTGTCGACCTGGGGTGAAGGGTAGACCGGTGTCAGCCAGAGAATATCAACCCCAAGAAACTGCAAATAATCCAGATGGCTGATAATGCCGGGAATGTCACCGATGCCATTGCCGGTGGTATCCTGGAAGCTCTTTGGGTAAATCTGATAAACGACTTTGTCCTGTGTCCATGGTTTTTCCATGACTGCACCTGCCTTGTTATTTCAAAATGATCAGTCAGTCACCGGCGTAGCAACAGACGCCTGTGCTTTAATTTCTCTACGGGAATGAATCCGGGCCATAACCAGAGTCAGGATCAGTGGTACTGCGATCGCAATCACCATCGCGATGGCATAGACGCTCCAGAATTTAGGCTGAATAGAGAGGATGCCAGGCAAGCCACCGACTCCGATCCCATTGGCCAGCACATGATTCAGGCCACAGAATAGGGCGGCCAACGCGGAACCAATCATTGCGCACAGCATCGGATAGCGGAATTTAAGATTTACCCCATACATGGCCGGCTCAGTCACTCCGAGGTAAGCGGCAATGGCCGCCGGAACCGAGACAGAACGCTCTTTAGGGGAACGGCGGATAATGATCATCGCCAGTACAGCAGAGGCCTGGGCGATATTCGATAACGCAATTAAAGGCCATACTGGTGTACCCCCCATACTCTGAATCATCTGCATGTCGATCGCCAGGGTGGTCTGGTGGATACCAGTAATGACCAGCGGTGCATACAGGAAACCGAACAGTGCAGAGCCGATAGGGGCAAAACTGCCGGTCATTGCCAGTTGCACGGCATGAGCGACGCCATCTCCCAGCAAACGACCGAAGGGACCAATCAGGCCATGTGCCAGAGGAATTGCTATCAGTAATGAAGTGACCGGAACAATCACCAGGTTGAGTGACGCGGGAACAATACGCTTCAACTGACGTTCGAGAATGGCCAGAGCCATTCCTGCCAGAATCGAAGGAATAACCTGCGCCTGATAGCCGACTTTTTCGACCGTAAACCAGCCAAAGTTCCACACCTCAGCCGCGTGCTGCCCTAACTGATAAGAGTTCATCAGTTGTGGAGACACCAGGGTTATCCCGAGAATAATCCCCAGTACCGGAGTACCCCCCATTTTCACCATGGTAGACCAGCAAACGGCGACCGGTAAAAACATAAAGATAGCTTCCCCTGGCAGCCATAACAGGTCATAGATGGTCTGCCATACCTGAGAGGACTGCGCCAGAGTTTTACCGTCACCGAACGGAATATCGCCAATGACATTACGGAAGCCAAGGATCAGACCTCCGCTTATCAGGGCAGGGAGCAGCGGAAAGAAAATATCGGCGATATGCGATAAAGCGCGTTCGCCTAAGGACATATTTTTACGTGCTGCCTCACGTTGCTGATTACGATCCGCTCCCTGCAGGCCCAGGGTGGACATCATCGCCTTATAATAATCATCCACTTCAGGGCCAATCACCACCTGGAACTGTCCGGCATTGGTAAAACAGCCTTTGACCATTGGCAGTGATTCAAGGTTAGGGCTACTGGCCTTTGAGGGATCGTTCAGTACTAATCTCAGACGGGTTATACAGTGGGTGGCGCTGACAATATTGTCACGGCCACCCAGGAATTCAATAAGATTATCAATATCCTGCTGCTTCACTTTGCTCATGGCAAATCCTTAATGGTTGTCCCTGACGAAAACATTTTCAGGCCGACTGGCCTCGCCATGAAAAAGCATAATTCAAATTGTTGCCAAAGGTGTCGGGAACGTTCCCGGAACTGAATGTTGATCACAAATTCGCAGCATTTTAGCTTCAGGAATCAGAGATAAGTTTACCTTTCAGCAGAAAGTTTTGTCTCCGAACCGTCCTTGTCAGGTGGGAAATCAGCTGTCTGGCAGCCAGTTTGCCGGCGGTGGCATAACCAAATTCCAGTATCACTACGTCCGGAAACAAAAAGCCCAATAACGGTGTATTACCGATAGCCGCAACCTGGATATGGATGTCTGGATTTTGCCGCAGATATTTATACACCCCGAGTGCCAGAGTGTCTGTGGCACAAATGACCGCACTGGTTCCCGACGAGCACACACTGGAGGCCAGGGTATAACCGCTGTGGTAATCCAGGCTGCCGAGCGCAAAGTGAGGGGAGAGGTTCAGTCGTTTACAGGCGCTCAGGTAGGCCCGGTAGCGATCGCCACCGGTAGTTTTATCATCTTCAGTAACCCCGAGGTAGCTGATAGTGCGGTGTCCCAGCTGATAAAGATGGCTGGCAAGCAGATTGACTGCACCCACATCGTCATAGCATACCGACGAGAAACCTTCACAGGGGTGGACCATCAGTACCATTTTATCCTGCCAGCCACTGAGCATATCAGCGGTTAAACCAGTGAAGCTAAAAAGAATAACACCGTCAACCTCACGCCGTTGTAATACCCGCAGATGTTCGGAAACTTTGTCGGTACTGAAACGGCTCTCCAGCACAATGGCATCATAGCCATTCTGATACAACAGAGGCAACATGGCACTGACTGCCTGATTTTCGGCGGCAGAATCCAGTCTGGCGAGGATAACCCCAATCACCCGGCTTTCGTTAACCCGCATCGAACGGGCAGAACGTGATGGCACGAACTGGTGTTCCCTGATCACGGCTTCAATGCGTTCCCGGGTCTGTGGATGTACATCGCCCTGATGGTTAAGTACCCGCGACACCGTCGATTTACCCGTGCCGCTTAGCCGGGCGATATCCTTGATGGTCAGACGTTTCGACATAGAGGTTTTCCATAAGCAGTCAGATGCGACCTTGCGGTAGCCTGAAACACAGTGGCTTATAGTAACCGATATTGTGGTTAAAAGGGACTTTACATCAGATTGTTAAGGGAAAGGGCGATATAGAACTTAAGAATAAAGCAGAATGGTGCGTTCTAGTGGACTCGAACCACCGACCCCCACCATGTCAAGGTGGTGCTCTAACCAACTGAGCTAAGAACGCGTAACGAAATGGTGCGTCCGAGTGGACTCGAACCACCGACCCCCACCATGTCAAGGTGGTGCTCTAACCAACTGAGCTACGGACGCACTGGTGCGTTCTAGTGGACTCGAACCACCGACCCCCACCATGTCAAGGTGGTGCTCTAACCAACTGAGCTAAGAACGCTTTTGCTGCCAGTGACTGCCTGACAGCGGGGACGAATATTAACGGCACAAACAGTGACTGGCAAGGAGAATAATTGTTTTTTATGACTAACTGGACAGCAACTGTGCTAAGCGCGCTAAATTTAATCAGTGGCGGAAAGTGAAACCCGCCATCGGGCGACTATCTGGCGGCCCGTTGTAAAATTACCCCCTGCGGCATTCGCTGAACACGGAGGATTCGCCAGGTCATCATTATCGCCGCGGCACTGAGCCCGATAATAAAACCGCACCAAAATCCTGCCGGTCCCATCGCCGGGACCAGAATATTGGTGAGCGCCAGCGTATAACCAAAAGGCAGCCCCAGCACCCAGTAGGAAACCAGTGTGATAAAAAAGATAGCCCGGGTATCTTTATAGCCGCGTAAAATACCACTGCCAATGACCTGTACACTATCAGAAAACTGGTAAATTGCCGCCAGCAGCATCAGATGCGCTGCCAGCAGAACGACCTGTGGGTTGTCGTTATACAGCAGGGCGATTTTGTGCCGAAAAATCACCGTGCATATGGCGGTAATACTGGCCAGCGATAATCCGACCCCCTGAGATGTCCATGCGGCGACTTTGGCTGCTGCAGCATCCCCCTGACCTAAACGGTATCCGACACGGATGGTGGCGGCAACACCCATAGACATTGGCAGTACAAACATCATTGAGCTGAAATTAAGCGCTATCTGGTGACCTGCGACATCTACAATTCCCAGTGGTGAGACCAGTAACGCGACCACTGCAAACAGCGTGACTTCAAAAAAAAGTGCCAGTGCTACCGGTAAACCCAGACCCACTAAGCGTTTGAGGATCTGAAAATCAGGGGCAGAGCGCTGGGTGACGTGGTGAATATCCCGCATAACCGGCATCCGGTTAACCCAGAAACGCATAATCAGGAACATCACCCAGTAAACTGTGGCGGTGGCAACACCACAGCCCACGCCGCCGAGTGCTGGCATACCCAGATGGCCATAGATAAAAACATAGTTAAGCGGAATATTACATAACAGTCCGATAAACCCCAGCACCATCCCCGGCTTGGTTTTTGACAAACCCTCACACTGATTACGCAGGGTCTGGAACAGCAGATAGCCCGGAGCGCCCCACATTAAAGCATGCAGGTAGCGTTCCGCTTTATCCGCCAGTTCTGGATTGATGTCTGGCATATAACGAATGAATATCCCGGCATTCCACAGGAGGATGATGGTAAACACCGACAAAAAAATCCCCAGCCATAACGCCTGGTGGACCTGATAGATAATTTTGTCCCTGCGTCCGGAGCCATTAAGCTGGGCGACCGTCGGAGTCAGGGCCAGTAATAATCCTTGTCCAAACAGGATCACAGGCAGCCAGATAGAGGTACCAATAGCGACGGCGGCCATATCGGTGGCACTGACGGAACCGGCCATAATGGTGTCAACAAACCCCATAGCGGTCTGAGCAACCTGAGCCAGTATAACCGGAATAGCAAGCCCGAGAAGCTGACGCGCCTCAGTAAAATACTTCTGCACGAATACACCTGTTTAAGAAAGGGAACATGGGAGGAGATAAATCCTTATCTGCGCCTAGTGTAACGAGGTAAAAAAAGTTAGCAACCCGGCAAAACAAACTATTTTGATGATTATCAAGACACATTAATCGATAAACAGTCGCCAGTGGTTATGGTAATCTGCGACTAAATGCAGAGGGAGTTTAATTATGTTTACAGGTATTGTGCAGGGGACGGCAGAAGTGGTGGCTGTTGAAGAAAAACCACTGTTTCGCACCCATACACTAAGGTTTCCCGCGGAGTGGCTGGAGGGACTTGAGATTGGTGCCTCCGTGGCCCATAACGGATGTTGTCTGACCGTGACCTCGATTCGTGATGATCTGGTCAGCTTTGATCTGATAAAAGAAACGCTGCGTGTCACTAATCTGAATGATATTACTCCGGGTTGCCGGGTCAATATTGAAAGGGCGGCCAGATTTTCTGATGAAATTGGTGGGCACCTGATGTCAGGCCACATTATGACGACGGCGGAAATAGCAAAAATAATTCAGTCAGAAAATAATCGTGAAGTCTGGTTCCGTTTGCAGGACAGTTCATTAATTAAATATATTTTACATAAAGGTTTTGTCGGAATTGATGGTTGCAGTCTGACTGTCGGTGATGTGGTCGGGAATAAGTTCTGCGTTCATCTGATTCCTGAAACCCTGGAACGGACATTACTGGGCGAGAAAAAAATTGGTGGTCGTGTGAATATCGAAATTGATCCTCAGACTCAGGCCATCGTGGACACGGTGGAGCGGGTGCTGGCAGCGCGGGATATGGCGAAGGGTGCAGAATCAGTCTGAGTTCAATCCCCTTATCGCAACCAGTTGATAAATATTCGTTAATAAACAAACCCGGAGTCTTGCAGGCAAAAGCTCCGGGTTATATGCAGTATTACACCATCCAGTTACGGTTAACGGGCGACCCGTAAACCGCCATCTACCCCGCGGGTAAACACCACCTGCCAAAGCTGAATGTCACGGGCGCGGAACGCACCGGCGCAGGCATTCAGATAGTAGGTAAACATACGTTTAAAGCGTTCATTATAGTTATGTTCCAGCTGTGGCCAGCTGGCGAGGAAACGCTCATACCATGCCATCAGTGTCCTGTCATAATCGACACCAATGTTATGCCAGTCTTCCATCACAAAATGGGGTTCGCTGGTTTGCGCAATATGAGCGACAGATGGCAAACAACCATTTGGGAAAATATATTTATCAATCCATGGGTCAACATTTAAATCTGTATGATTAGAACCAATGGTGTGAAGTAAAAATATACCGTCCGGTTTTAGATTGCGGTTAACAACATCAAAATAGGTCGCGTAATTTTTCGGACCTACGTGTTCAAACATCCCGACAGAAACAATCCGGTCAAAGCTCAGATTCAGATCACGGTAATCCTGCAGCAGGATGGTGACATCCAGCCCTTTACACCGCTCCTGAGCCATTTTCTGCTGTTCCGCAGAGATGGTCACACCATGGACACTGACACCATAGTGACGCGCCGCGAACTCGGATAAACCACCCCAGCCGCAACCGATATCCAGCAGGGTCATACCTGGCTCAAGTTGCAGCTTACGGCAGATCATATCCAGTTTCGCTTCCTGAGCGGCTTCCAGAGTGGTTGCCTCTTTCCAGTAACCACAGGAATACTGCATATAAGGATCGAGCATCAGGCTGAACAGATCATTTCCCAGATCGTAATGTTCTTTACCGACTATCCAGGCGCGTTTTTTAGATTGCAGATTCTTAAGACGGGCTGTAGCAATTCGAAGGGTATCTTTAAAGTGATGCGGCAATTGTTTATCAAGTTTATGTTTCAATACCCGATAAAAAAACTGGTCAAGCCGTTCACATTCCCACCAGCCGTCCATATAACTCTCACCTAAACCCAGAGAGCCTTCCTGCAAAACTCGTTTAAAAAAATCAGGGTTTTTTACCTGAATATCCCAAGGGCGATCACCATTGATAGCAATATCGGCCATCGACAGCATTTCACTGGCAATACGGTACCAATGATCTTCCTTAAGGCTAACTTCTGCTACACATGATGAACTCATACGCTTCTTATCACCTGTTCTATTTGAACCTGAAGAAAGAATAGACAACTTTCGTGGGTTCGTGAGTAAACTCACAAAAAACGTGCATTTATAAGTAAAGACAAAACAGAGGTGCTAGTAAATATCGAAAAATGCGGTTGCGCAGACAAAGCACAAACAAAATTAGTCAGCATACACGGTGACTTATAATAGAAAATTTGTCACCAGAGTGATTATATGCCCGGCAATCTGAATGTTCAATGACTGATGATTAGGGCGCTAATTGTGAAAGCAGGATTAACCCGCCGTGCGAGCGGCGGGAGAAATTAAGGGCAGGGAGGTTTACGATACTGAAGACAAAAGCCGGCTCCGGCCAGAAAAACGGTGACGCCCATTGCTGTGGCGGTTGTCAGTAAGGGCTGTGAAAGATGATAAGACACCAGCAAACTGAACACGAAGCATAACCCCAGCTGCAACGCGTTCTGTAGGGCAGCAGCCTTACCGCTTGCGTCGGGGAATACCTGAAGCGCCGCAGAAACGACGACAGGATAAATAGCCCCGTTAGCCATTGCCATGCCGCAGAAGGGAAGTAACAGGCTGAACAGCTGAGGTTGGCTAAAGAAACTCACAGCGACAACACCAGCGATACTCACTGTATAAAGCGCCAGCAACCAGGGTAACAGTTGACGACCACTGAACCGGTTAAGCAGAGCACGACAACCAAAGCCACCCGCAAGGAACGTCAGGGTTTGTGGGATATAGCTTAGCCCGATATCACCGGTAGTCAGCCCCAGCCCGGATAGAATAAAGGGTGAACCGGTTAGCCAGGCAAAGAAACTGGCAGAGCAGGCTGAATAGATCAGCACATTGCCACTGTATTGGCGTACCGAGAGTAACTTCAAAAAACCCGGGGTTACAGAGTCCTTTGCTCCGGAAACTGCCGTTGGCCTGGTCGGTAAGCGCAGGGTAGCCATTATCAACACGCAGGTCAGCACAGTTAATACCAAAAATATTGAATGCCAGTGAAAATGTGCCAGCAACCATGATCCAAGTAACGGAGCAAGCGCCGGCGACAATGCGACCATGGGCATTATAGTGGCAAAAATCTTCTGACTGCGGGATGCCGGATAGTGATCCAGTACCAGGGATTGCCAACTGACGGCGGCAGCACAGACACCGGTGGCCTGGATAAATCTCAGCGCCAATAGCGCATGTGGCGAGGATACCCACAGCATTGCCAGACAGCTCAATGCAAATATTGCCAGACCAGTCACCAGAACGGGTTTCCGGCCAACTTTATCCGACAGCGGGCCCCAGAATAACTGAGCGCAGGCAAACCCTGCAAGGAACAGGCTCAGGCTGGCACTAATCACACCTGAATCGGTATTCAGATCCTGTTTCATGGCCTCAAAAGCAGGCAGATACATATCTGTAGCCAGAAAACCCAGCATACTGAGTAATGACAGATAGACTAAAAAGATTACCGGATGACGCATCGATCCTCCTCGTGGAAATTTGCGCCAGAGTTTAAAAGGGTGCGTGGAGGGTTGTGAACCGTTATTATTTGCAACCAACTGTGAAAAATATTGAAAGGTTGCTATGTGGTCAGAATATGCGCTCGAAGTCGTGGATGCAGTGGCGAGGAATGGTAGCTTTAGTGCGGCAGCCAGAGAGTTACACCGGGTACCCTCAGCCATCAGTTATACCGTGCGACAACAGGAGGAGTGGCTGGCAGTCTCATTGTTTGAGCGACAGCACCGTGATGTGATACTGACGGCCGCAGGTGAACATTTTGTTCGCGAAGGTCGGGGGATTATCAAAAAAATGCAGGAAACCCGGCGTCAGTGCCAGCAACTGGCAAACGGCTGGCGTGGTGAACTCAGTATTGCGATGGACTGTATCGTTAAACGTTCCAGAATGCAGCAACTGACCATCGACTTTTACCGACACTTCCCGGATGTTGAATTGCATATCTATGAAGAGGTGTTTAACGGGGTCTGGGATGCATTAGCCGCAGGCCGCGTTGATATGGCGATTGGGGCGACTCAGGCGGTCCCGGTAGCCGGGCGTTATGCGTTCCAGGATATGGGACGTCTTAACTGGCGTTGTATCGTCAGTGCCGGACATCCCCTGGCAAGAGAATCTCAGTCGGGCGAGGAGCAGCTTCGTGCATGGCCATCACTGGTTATGGAGGATACCTCAAGGGAATTACCGCGAAGGATGACCTGGACTCTGGATAACCAACGTCGGATGACCGTACCGGACTGGCAGACTGGTCTGGATTGCGTAAGGGCAGGATTGTGTGTGGCTATGGTCCCCGGCCACCTTGCACGGCCGCTATTAGAGAGCGGAGAAGCGAAAGAACTGAAACTACCCGTTCCGTTTCCGGAAAGTCCATGTTGCGTGAGTTGGTCAGAACAACGTACTTCGCCGGCTTTACGCTGGATCCTGGAGTACCTGGGAGATACTGCCACCCTGAACCAGGAATGGCTCAGGGAGTGACTGAGGTGGTTAGCGCCGGTAGTCGTGGAACGGACCGTCGCTTACCGAACGACGTTCTATCAGTGTCGGATGGATTTCAATGGTTTGAGGTTCTTCGCGTTTGTTCACTATGCGGTCGAGTAGCATCTCAAGCGCTTTTTCGCCTAATTCACTTTTTGGCTGGTGAACGGTTGTGAGTGCCGGCGTGAAGTAACGAGAGTTGCGCACATTATCGTAGCCAATAATGGAGATGTCCTGGGGCACCCGCAGTCCCTGTTCATCTGCAGCGCAAATGGCTCCCATGGCCATAATATCCCCGCCGCAGAATACCGCAGTCGGGAGCTGAGGTTGCGCAAGTATTTTCTGCATCGCCTTGTAACCAGACTCGGGTTCAAAATCCCCCTGGACGCTCCATTCTTCACGGTGAGTGATCCCCGCCTCTTCCAGAGCTTTCAGAAAACCTGCCAGCCGGCCACCTCCGGTATTTCTTTCCATTTGTCCCGGGATACAACCAATATCACGATGACCCCGCTCAATCAGGTAACGCCCTGCCAGGTATCCGCCATGAAACGCGTTATCCAGCACCGTGTCTGTAAAGTCTCCGCGTGACACCCCCCAGTCCATCACCACCATCGGAATATTGCGGTTTTCTTCCAGCATATCCAGCAGCTCTTGCGGATATTCGGCACACATGACCAGAAGCCCGTCTACGCGTTTGCGCGCCATCATTGACAGGTAAGCCCGCTGCTTCTGTAGATCGTTGTGGGCGTTACCCAAAATCAGGGTATAGCCGTGGTCAAAGCATTTTTTTTCAATAGCTTCAATAATTTCGGCAAAATATGGGGCTTCGAGTGTTGTCGAAAGTAAGCCCAGCGTCTTGGTATTATTGACTTTAAGGCTTCTGGCGACAGCACTGGGGGAGTAGTGCAACTCGTTTATCGCTTCCCAGACCGCTTTCCGTGTGTTTTCCGCAACAAAACGGGTCTGATTAATGACATGGGACACAGTGGTGGTCGAAACCCCTGCACGCTTTGCCACGTCTTTAATAGTTGCCATTCAGTGAGTACTCCTGGTTTTAAAAAAATAATATATTGATTTTTAATATGTTAATCGTTTGCGTCAGTTCAGCATTCTACTGACCAGTCTTAATGGGAACTCAGAGGTCAGGGGAGAGTCCGGGGAAGACAACCGGTAAAAAAACAGCAGCTGAGGAATTTGCGCAACAAAGACCGGCAATTCTAGCAAGGCTGCCACAATAAAACGAGATTTTTGCGCACCAGTGTGGGATTATAACTATCTCCCTACTTTTAGTGTGCCTAAAGGAGTTCTGATGGATACTGATCTTAAGCTTGCACTGACAACTACTGTCGTAGCGTTGCTGATGATTATGGCCTTCAGTTTTACGGCCATATTGCATTAATCGTCGCGCACAGGTTCAGCCATCGACGACCAGCCTGTGTGGTTAAGTTGTCAGGACCGGTCACCGGGTCAGTCTGGTGCCGGTTTTTTTTGTTGTCGGGAAATGCCGGTGACTTTGCTGCGGTAGAGGTTACCAGCGACTCAATTCTGCAAGCAACGTTGGGGAAAAGGGGGGATGGGTCAGGCAGCTTGCTCTCAGTATAAAAAACTGCACCTTACTCTCGGCGTTTAAGGTGCAGTTTGTTTTCCGGGGCGGGAAAGAAAAATTAACGGACGGTGCTCGGTGTCATCATGCGACGTGCGCCAATATAGTGACGCTGCCAGTATTCATTACTTAACGCAGTAATCTGGATATCTTTACCGGTGCGAGGTGACTGAATAAATTTACCATCACCCAGGTAGACACCAACATGGTCAGCTGCGCCGTGACGATGGATACGGAAGAACACCAGGTCACCTTTTTCCAACTCATCACGTTTTACCGGTGCTGCGTCGCGCAGATGGTACATTTCATTCGCAGTGCGGGGAATTTTGAAATTCACCAGGTCTTTATAGGCATAATAAACCAGACCACTGCAGTCAAATCCGGTATGCGGAGAGGTTCCTCCCCACTGATAAGGCTTCCCGAGTTGATCCATCAGTTTAACCATCGCGGTCGCACGGGCTTTCTGATAACGCAAACGATGCTGTTTACTCATCCGGATAGCGGCCAGTGTGGCGGATGGATGACGCGTCGTTTTTATAGCTGCGGGGCGATGACGGCCATACTTTTTAGTTTCATGTCTGCGATTCTTTGCCAGATGAAGAGATTCTTTCGTTGTACGACTATGTTTAACTTTACGCTGACTGGTGAAGTGTTTCACCCGATGGATCAGGGGCTGACGGGTTTTATGTCGACTACTGGTCGTCTTAATCGGTCTTCGCTTGCGGCGTGCATCCTCTTCGGTGACAGCTTTACGGGTGGTTTTGTGAAATGTGGCATTTACCGCGGTTCGAGGCGATGCCTCTGCGACATTGAAAAAAAGCTGTGCTACAGCCAGAATAAAAAGCGTGATCAGTAGACGCATAGTTGTCAGGTTACAGGTTAAATGTCCTGAAAAAGACGGACAAAATTAAAAAATAACATCTGACCTTTCAGTCAGCCCCAAATTCATTCTAATCCAGAATTTTATTAAATGTTAAGGTCTTTTTTCCGGAATCTGTTACGAGAAGTTTTTTGACGTAAAATTGAGCATAAACAGGTAATTAAGCCACATATCTTTGATGAAACTTCATGCGACTGAATTTTTCATCCTGCAGTTGTTAACGGTTTAACGCGAAATGCCATATAAGTGAACTTTTATGTAGTAGATGAAAAATGTCGTTTTCACTGGCGGGTTGATATCGCTACAATAACAAAACATGTCGTTTTGTCCCGAAGGAAGTACTATGAGCACTCTCGAAAAAATTCAGACTCAGATTTCTGAAAACCCTATTCTGCTGTATATGAAAGGTTCCCCTAAATTACCAAGCTGTGGTTTCTCCGCTCAGGCGGTTCAGGCACTTTCAGCCTGCGGCCAGCGTTTTGCCTATGTCGATATCCTGCAGAATCCGGATATTCGTGCCGAGTTACCGAAATATGCAAACTGGCCAACTTTTCCACAGTTATGGGTAGACGGAGAGCTGGTGGGCGGCTGTGACATTATTATTGAAATGTATCAGCGTGGCGAACTTCAGCAGCTGATTAAAGAAACCGCAGAGAAATACCCTGCGGCAGAATAACTGTTACCGACGGTGATTCTGATGCCCGCTTATTTACGCGGGCATTTTTTTGTGCGTCAGTCAGACGCGACAGAAGCCTCTGTCTCATCATCCTCACCGGTGGGTAACGGCCAGCCTCCCAGTCTTTTCCAGCGGTTAACCAGTTCACAGAACAAGGTTGCCGTTTGTTGGGTATCATACAGCGCGGAATGCGCCAGATGACTGTCAAAAGTCATTCCTGCCGTTTTACAGGCTTTGGCAAGTACTGTCTGGCCAAGAACCAGCCCGCTGAGAGCCGCGGTATCAAAAGTGGCAAACGGGTGGAAAGGGTTGCGTTTCAGATGGCTGCGCTGCGCGGCTGCCATCACGAAGCTTTGATCAAAATGGGCATTGTGAGCCACGATAACCGCTCTGGCACAGTCACTGTCTTTCATGCCTTTGCGTACCATCTTGAAAATAGCGTGTAACGCTTCATGTTCACTGACTGCATTGCGCTCAGGATCATTAGGATCGATACCGGTAAAAGCCAGTGCTTCAGGGTGTAACAGTGCACCTTCAAACGGCGTTACATTAAAATGCAGGGTCTGGTCCGGCTGCAGCCAGCCATCGTCATCCATTTTCAGGGTGACCGCAGCAATTTCCAGTAGTGCATCAGTGTCGGCATTAAAACCTGCGGTTTCGACATCAATCACGACAGGGTAAAAGCCCCGAAAACGTTGATTCAGTGCATTGAGCGAAGAAGTTTCGGACATCAGTATCTCATTGGACGAAAAGAGCAGTCGGTAGTCTGACTATTACTACCGGGACATAATCGGGTGAATATTACTTCCGCAGAAAAAGTCTGCCTGATTCAGGCAGACATCGCCTGTTAGTTGCCGAGTCCCTGACCGGTATGTTTTTTTTCAATTAACTCGATTTTGTAACCATCCGGATCTTCTACAAACGCAATTACGGTAGTGCCACCTTTGACCGGACCGGCTTCGCGGGAAACTTTACCCCCGTCTTTTCGAATTCGTTCGCAGGCTTCTGCGGCATTATCAACTTCAATGGCGATATGTCCGTAGGCATTTCCCAGGTCATAACTGTCAACGCCCCAGTTATAGGTTAGTTCGAGCACTGTGCCTTCAGTTTCTTCTGCGTAACCTACAAAGGCTAAAGTGTATTTGTATTCAGTGTTCTCACTTTGACGTAACAACCGCATGCCGAAAATACGGGTATAAAAATCCACTGATCGTTGCAGGTCACCAACACGTAGCATGGTATGAAGCAGACGCATATCATCCTCTTTTATTCAGGCCAGTCATCAATAAAACACCAATGACCGGAAAGTTAACCGGCCACTAGTGTAACAGGGAAATCGCTGTGGGTGTGCTTAGTTATCGTTCAGGAAAGGGTAATCGGTGTATCCCTGAGCAGCACCGCCATAAAATGTCTCAGGGTGCTGAGGGTTCAGCGGGGCATTTTTCTGTAAACGTTCAACCAAATCCGGGTTAGCAATATAATCACGGCCAAAAGCAACAGCATCGATCAACTGACGGTTAATTAAATCTTCAGCTTTCTGTTTGGTGTAGGCGCCTGCACCGATAATGACCCCCGGGAACACCTCGCGTACTTTACGGCGGAATTCATCGCTGTAAGGCGCTCCACCGGCCCAGTCCGGCTCAGATAAGTGCAGGTAGGCAATCTTACGTTTTGCCAGTTCACTGATAAGCCATAGCGCTTCAGCCTCTTCATTAGCACCATTACCCAACGCCTGAAACTCACCCACTGGCGAGAGCCGGATGGCGATACGGTTCTTCGCCCAGGCTTCTCCCATGGCGTCAACAACTTCCAGTACCAGACGGGCACGATTTTCCAGACTGCCACCGTACTCGTCGGTACGTTGGTTAGACTGTGAAGACAGGAACTGATGGATCAGGTAGCCATGGGCTCCATGAATTTCTGCCAAATCCATGCCTGCTTCCGCAGCATTGATTGCGGCCTGACGAAAATCGGCAACGACCTGGCGAATATCACTGAGAGTCATTTCACGAGGCAGTGTGGTTTCTTCACGGTAGACCTGACCTTCGATATCTTTCAGGGAAGTCCGGGTCTGAGACGGTAGCGAAGAGGGTGCCAGCGGTGCCAGCCCTTCTGGCTGTAACGATTGATGAGAAATACGTCCGGTATGCCATAACTGAACTGCAATATGGCCACCGGCAGCATGGACATCAGAAGTTATTGTTTTCCAGCCGGCGATTTGCTGCGGAGTATGCAGTCCCGGGGCACCGGCATAGCCTTTTGCCTGAAAAGAAATCTGAGTGGCTTCTGTGATTATCAGCCCGGCACTGGCCCGCTGACGGTAATAGGTCTCCATCAGCTCAGTGGGAATATCTCCCGGCTCAATACTGCGCAGACGGGTCAGGGGAGCCATAAAAATACGGTTAGGAACAGTAATAACGCCGACGGTTAACGGAGTAAAAAGCGTGCTGTCAGTCATGATATTCTCCTGGGAAAGGTGACCGGAATAAGCCGGATGAAAAGTGTTATGTCAGGGTTTTTACCTGACCATTACAGGGGGTAAAGTCAGAATGTAACGAAACACTCCTGCCATGCAGAGTAATGAGCTGTCTTACAGATGACAATGCAGCAACGGACTCAACGCACAAACGGGCAATCAGTCAGAGGGATTGCCAGTTGCACAGCCAGAGGCTAAAGTTTACTCATTAAACCGGGTCAGTACCGGAGTAAAATCCTGTACCGACTGGCCGACCTGCACTGCGTACTGAGGGGATTATGGCCGAGCAACTGGAGTTTTTTCCTGTTCCGAATCCTTGCCGGGGTATTTGCCGTACAGACAGCCGGGGGTATTGCCTGGGCTGTATGCGGAGCCGTGAAGAACGATTTAACTGGATGTCACTGACTGACGGACAAAAACGGGATGTCATACGCATTTGTCACCAGCGACGACTCAGGATGCAACGGGTACAGAAAGCGCCGGAAAGTGAAGAGCCCCAACAGCCTTCACTGTTCTGAACATCATGGCCGGAGCCTTATTCTGGTACGGCAGTTCTGAGTTGTGCCAGAGAGCATTGTAAACGCCACAAAATCCCTGCCAGTTGCATGGCATCGGCATCACCGACACTTAGCAACAGTTTAATCATCTGTTCCAGCTGATCGAGTGTGGTGTTCAGAGCATTATGCCGTACCCCATGCAAGCTCATCACATCATGCAGGGAATGAAAACATTGATCTCTGACCATTGAAAGGGTAGGAGAATCAGATCGCCAGCTTCGTAATTGCCAGATAATATGCGAACAGTTGAGAAGTACCACTCCCCAGCGCAACAGCCATAGGCGTGTCTGCTGATTGTTACTACTTTTTAACTGGCTTACCAGGTGATAGACCCTCGATTCAAATACGCTTTCTTTCAGTGAAGGGCGAAGTCGTAACTGATCGAGAAAAACATGCCTCAATGCACGGATGTTTCTGCGGGCTTTACGGTCATCTGAACTGGGGCGCAACACCTGAAAAGCCAGCCAGGCCAACAGCACCCCGCATACCTTAGCCAGATTATCATTCAGAAATTCGCTGTAATCCCATTCTGGTGGATTGGTGACCGAAATAAACGAACCCAGAAAAACTACCGCCTGACCCCAGAAACCAGCATTCGCGGGTTGTTGTAATTTCAGTAACTGGCAGGTAATCAGTAAAGGGAACAGAAACAGCATGAACTGCCATAGCGCACTAATCTGAATCATCAGGCCAAATTTAAGGGCCAGACTAAAGAAAACCAGTACCAGCAGGGTTTTGATCAACCCGAGCACGGTTCCTGCCGGGGTAGGTGAGGATGAGTAGAGAACGCAGGCTATGGACGTTAGTGTCAAGGCGGCGGCGCCGTCTTCCCAGTGACTGTTAATCCAGAACGTCCCGCCAATGACAATCGCTGTAAAGGTTCTCAGGGCACTCCATCCCGCCTCCGTGCTGTCATTTTCCCTGGCGAGAGAGGGTACCCGTGGCGGCTGGAAACGGGTGTCAGCATCTGCTGTTTCCAACAGATGAATCCAGCGGCTGACATTCAGATAGAGCCAGCAAAAATAACGTAACCGATCGCAAAATGCCTGCTGACGAAAATCGTTATCACCCGATACCATCATCTGCCGGAGAATTACTGCCATCCGGTACTTATCGCTGTCTGGCCGAACCAGTTCTTCGAGTAACTGTTCAATACCCTGATACAGGCTGTCAGGAGCCTCTGGCCAGTTCAGCAGCATCCTTCGTAATCCGGATAACACGCTGGTGAGTCTTAACTGCTGGTGCAGAATATAATTCAGCACATTATTTTGCCGGCGGAACCGGTAATGGCTCCAGAATGCCTGAACTCTCAGCAGATTCATGGTCAGAATCTGTGAGATAACCCGCTCATGGGAGGCACTGGCGTTAGCGGCACTGTCCCGGGTCAACAGAGAGGCTGCATGTTTGTGCAATTCATGATGTAACTGGCGTAATGACACCATCAGCTTATCGCCATCTGAGGTACTGGGCAGGATCATCATCATCAGTCCGGCGCACAGAATTCCGGTGATAACTTCGCAAACGCGAGCCTGTGCAATATCCCAGACCTGATTGACATCGGTAACATTGACGGTACTGAACGCGATAATAGTGGCGGTGTAGCCGGATAAACAGAATGCGTAGGCGACGTTATTCTGATAGTGGCTGGAAATCCAGGTACAGAAAGCCAGCCAGCCAGCGATGGTAAACACGAACAACCAGGGATCATTCAGTGTATGTCCTGCAATAATCAATGCGGCAGTCGCGCCAATCAGACTGCCACAGATTCTGCCGAGACTTTTACTGATAGCACCGCCAATGGTGGGGAAACTGACAACAGCAGCCGAAGTCATCGCCCAGTAGGGTTGATCCAGTTCAAAAAAATAGGCGAAACTGAGGGCGAGGCACATCGCCAGGCTGTTACGTAATGCATAACGCCACTGCAGGTTGTCTGCTTTTATCCAGGGTAATTGCTGCCATTCCAGCCAGTTGAGATTCACGTTTGCCTCACTGACGGATAACGATGGTACAGGTGGTGCCCGCGACCAGTGGAATCCCCGCTGGGACATCGTCCAGTCGGATTCTGACCGGCACTCGTTGTGCCAACCTTACCCAGGGTACGGTCGGTTTAATCTCCGGTACCAGGCCGTTTGCTTCCACATTCTGATCATAGATAGCGCGCCCGATACTCAGCACTTTGCCGGTCAGGGTTTTGCCGTTACTGTAAAGTACAATGTTGGCCGGCGCTCCCACATGAATATTGCGTAATTTAGTCTCTTCAAAATATCCCATTACGTAGTAAGAATGACTGTCGAGCAATGCGAATAAAGGGGCACCTTCAGTCGCATAGTTCCCTGCCCGTAGTGAAAGGTTAGTGATCCAACCGTCCGTAGGGGCATAGATATTGGCATGTTGCAGATCCCAGCGGCTTTTATTCAGCGTTGCCTGAGCCGCTTTAACGCTGGCGACTGCCGCCGCCGCCGTCTGGCTGGCGATATCCATATCTTCAGCAGAAATCACGTTACGTGGCAGTTTTGCCCTGCGCTGTAGTTCATGCTGTGCCTTTAATAAGTCTGCCTGAGCTTTCACCAGTAACGCCTCAGCATTATCTTGGGCAATTTGCAGAGGTGTGGTGTCCAGAGCTACCAGCAGGTCACCTTTACGCACAAACTGATTATCGCTGATGTTAACCGCGACGACCCGGCCTGAGACTTCCGGGGTAATATCGACGATTTCTGCCCTGATTTTTCCATCCCGGGTCCAGGGCGACTGCATGTAATAGTTCCACATCCACCAACCTGCGAACAGAGCAATGGCAAAGACAAACAGAGTGGTGAAATACTTCAGGAGATTTACTTTCATTATTCATTATCTCAGGCTAAGCAGGCCAAATGAGGCAACTACACACAGAATAAACAGTGACAAGTCCATCAGAGTCGGATGCCAGAAGGTACCTGAGTACATCCGTGCACGGAGCAGCGGGTGGATCACCAGCCACAGAAAGAAGCCCAGCAATACGGATTTAAAGATTGGCGGGAAGAATAATGAATCGCCGAACACCAGCTCGGTGAGTGATGATATCGGGGGATGGTTACTTAAATCCATGTCCGGCATTCCTTGTCAGTAATAACCGCAGTAACAATTAAGAAAATGATTTCTGCATCAGGCATTTGTATTTACTGCCTGAAAACCGCAAAATAGTGTAAGATCGACAATTATGCTTAGCAAGCTAATTATAAGGAGGTTATATGGAATCTTCATTAGGCACCGATCTTGCCAGGTTGGTGCGGATGTGGCGGGCAGTCATTGATAACAGACTGAAGCCCCTTGGTCTGACCCAAACGCTTTGGGTGACATTGCATAATATTCATCAGTTACCTCCGGAACAGTCACAAATTCAGTTGGCTAAGGCAATAGGTATCGAACAGCCTTCTCTGGTCAGAACACTCGACCAACTGGAACATAAGGGCCTTATCAGCAGGTTACCGTGCGCAGACGATCGTCGTGCGAAACGAATTATGCTGACAGATGCGGCGGCACCGGTTATTTCCGAACTCGAGGGTGTTATTGACCGTAGTCGTGAAGATATCCTCAGTGGTTTGTCATCAGAAGAGATCAGCACACTGATAAAGCTTATCGGCCGGTTGGAAAAAAACATTGTCGAACTGCAAGGAAAAGAGAGTTAGTGGGTGGTTTTACTTGCACACTTTAAGACTTAATTGACACAGCAGAGCTTAAAAAAGAAAAAACCCGTCTCAGGACGGGTTTTTTTACTAACGGATGATCAGCGTGGAGAAACAGTCACCTGGCTGCCATTGCTGGCGATGGCCACACGCATACCGACAGAATAACGGGTTGCGGCTTGTTTCTGAACGACCATAATAGTGTTGCCATCATCTTTACGGATTTCCAGCTCAACACCCTGTGAGGTGTTCATGCCACTCTGAACCTGTTGACCGGCCAGGCCACCCAGGACTGCACCACCGGCAGTGGCCAGGCTACGTCCCGCGCCACCACCAACAGTATTCCCGAGAAAACCACCGAGTACGGCACCACCGATAGCGCCAATGGCACTATTCTCATCATCGCCCTGGATTTTTACCGGGCGGACAGAGACCAGGGTCCCGTAAGAAACGCTCTGGATTTGTTTGGCTTCGCTGGCGCTGTATGTATCGCCCGACAGGTCATTGTTATTAACACATCCAGTCAAAGCCAGCGCGATTGCAGCGACAGCAGTTAAACGTTTAATCATCAGAAACTCCTTTCAAAATCGGCGCGATGTGCGCACTCTTGACAACGTTATTATCCTATTATAAAGCAAATTGTGCATATCGAGGCGATTATTGCAATAACCTAAATGCGATTGTGGGACTGCAGGGATAAACGATAATTCAATCAGCCATAAAATGTATTCAATTAATTGATGATCAATTGTTATCCTGTTCATAGTATTAGCCACTGAGTCAGACTACTGACAGTCTGCGAAGCCGCAAAATTGAGGTCAACATGAAGTCGGGACGCTATATCGGAGTGATGTCAGGCACCAGCCTTGACGGGGTGGATGTGGTACTGGCGGCTATAGATGAACACATCGTGGCGCAGCAAGCCAGCTATTGTCATCCGATGCCACTCGACATAAGACAGCAAATACTGGATGTGTGTCAGGGACAGCCAGTGACGTTGTCACAACTTGGTCGTCTTGATTCACGGCTGGGATGCTTATTCAGTGAAGCGATAGAAACTTTGATGCGCAGGGAGTCACTGACAGCCCGGGATATTGTCGGAATTGGCTGCCATGGACAAACGGTATGGCATGAGCCGGACAGTGATGCTCCCTTCAGTATGCAACTTGGCGATAATAACCAGATTGCTGCCCGCACAGGGGTCACTGTGGTCGGCGATTTCCGTCGCCGTGATATGGCACTGGGGGGCCAGGGAGCGCCGCTGGTTCCGGCGTTTCACCGGGCGATACTGATGCATCCCGGGGAGCGACGGATAGTCCTGAATATTGGTGGAATTGCTAATCTGTCACTGCTGTTTCCTGGTCAGACAATTCGTGGTTTTGATACCGGACCGGGAAATATTCTGATGGATGCCTGGGTATGGCGCAACCGGCAACAACGGTTCGACAGAGACGGGCGCTGGGCGAAAAGCGGGCAGGTGATTCCTGTATTGTTGAAGCAGATGTTGGATGATCCCTGGTTTGCTTTGCCAACACCGAAAAGTACCGGCCGGGAATATTTTAATCTCTCCTGGATAGAAAAACAGCTGATGCAGTTTCCGGGTCTGGCAGCCCGGGATATTCAGGCAACATTGCTGGAACTCACGGCGGTCAGCATTGTGCAGCAGATTCAACTGAATGGTAACTGTGATCGCTTGCTGGTCTGTGGCGGCGGCAATCATAACGTTGAATTAATGCAACGCATTTCGGCTCTGTTACCGGGTACTGAAGTGGGTAAAACTGACGATGCGGGTATCAGCAGTGACGATATGGAAGCACTGGCGTTTGCCTGGCTGGCATTCCGGACCTTGTCAGGATTACCTGGTAACTTACCCGCTGTGACCGGAGCACGAGATTTTACTACGCTGGGAGCCGTATTCCCTGCGAATCTGGCAGCCAGTAAGTAGTCAGGCCCGTAGCCGCAATGACCTGAATCACAGGGCGGCGACGGTTATCAGAAGTATGGTTTGTCGGGTTAATGAGTCTGAAAAAATGGCGAATGAGAATGACGTTTTACAAAATATAGCCGATCTGCGTCGGGAATATACCCGGGGTGGACTACGGCGTAAGGATTTACCGGAACATCCTATGGCGTTGTTCGGTCAATGGCTGAATCAGGCGTGTGAAGCCAGATTGCCTGATCCGACCGCGATGTGCGTTGCAACGGTCGATGAGCTGGGACAGCCGTATCAGCGAATTGTATTGCTGAAGCAATACGACGATAACAGTATGATCTTTTACACCAATCTTGGCAGTCGCAAGGCGCAGCACCTGGCCAACAATCCCAAAATCTCATTGCATTTCCCGTGGCATATGCTGGAACGGCAGGTGATGGTGCTGGGAGAGGCCGAAAAACTCAGTCCAGGGGAAGTGATTAAATATTTTCACAGCCGTCCCCGTGACAGCCAGATTGGAGCCTGGGTCTCGAAACAGTCGAGCCGGATTTCAGCACGTGGCATTCTTGAAGGGAAATTCCTGGAAATTAGTCAGAAATTTATGCGCGGTGAAGTTCCGTTACCGGATTTCTGGGGAGGTTACCGGGTCAGATTTCATACTATGGAATTCTGGCAGGGTGGAGCCCGCCGTCTGCATGATCGTTTTATCTACCAGTTACAGGATGACTGCTGGAAAATCGATCGCCTGGCACCCTGATTTTGTGAAATAACCTGTTTCTCTACTGGAACAGTTGGCTCGTGCGTTTTATTCTATGCACCTTATTTTTTTCGCCGTTGGCGAAAAGCTGTGTACCAGCGAAGGTGCAGTCTGTTCAATTTGGAGTCGTTAATGACCAGCAGTAACCTGATACAACAATTGCAGGAAAGGGGCCTGATCGCCCAGGTAACGGATGAAGAGGCGTTATCAGAGCGACTGGCCAAAGGTCCTGTTGCACTGTATTGCGGCTTTGATCCTACCGCAGACAGCCTCCATCTGGGCCATCTGGTACCGTTACTTTGCCTGAAACGTTTTCAGGATGCTGGCCATAAACCGGTCGCACTGGTGGGTGGGGCTACAGGGTTGATTGGGGACCCGAGCTTCAAAGCCAGTGAGCGTAAGCTGAACACGTCAGAAACGGTCGGTGAATGGGTAGAAAAAATTCGTCATCAGGTATCTCCGTTCCTGGACTTTGACTGCGGTGATAACAGTGCTATAGCGGCGAACAACTATGACTGGTTTGGCAGCATGAATGTGCTGACCTTCCTGCGGGATATTGGTAAGCATTTCTCAGTTAATCAGATGATTAATAAAGAAGCGGTCAAACAACGTCTGAACCGTGATGATCAGGGGATCTCGTTTACCGAATTCTCTTATAACCTGTTACAGGGTTATGATTTTGCCTGTCTGAACAAATTACACGATGTTTGTCTGCAGATTGGTGGCTCTGACCAATGGGGAAATATTACCTCAGGTATCGACCTGACCCGCCGTTTGCATCAGAACCAGGTGTTCGGCCTGACTGTGCCGTTAATTACCAAGTCGGATGGTACCAAATTCGGTAAAACCGAAGGTGGAGCTGTCTGGCTGGATGCGAAAAAAACCAGCCCGTATAAATTTTATCAGTTCTGGATTAATACGGCAGACGCTGATGTTTATCGCTTCCTGAAGTTTTTCACCTTTATGAGTATTGATGAAATCAATGCACTGCAGGAAGAAGACCAGCAAAGTGGTAAAGCCCCTCGTGCGCAGTATGTGTTGGCTGAACAGGTCACAAAACTGGTGCATGGTGAACAAGGTCTGGCGGCAGCAAGACGTATTACAGAGAGCCTGTTCTCTGGCGCACTGAGTTCGCTGACCGGGGAAGACTTCGCTCAACTGGCGCAGGATGGTATGCCGACCGTCACTCTTTCACAAGGGGATGATCTGCAACAAGCCCTGGTGGCGGCAGAACTGGTACCTTCCCGTGGTCAGGCACGTACTTTAATCTCTTCGAATGCGGTTTCGATTAACGGTGAAAAACAATCGAATGCTGAATATCAGTTCAGTGATGCGGATAAGCTGTTTGGCCGTTATACCGTGTTGCGTCGTGGTAAAAAGCATTACTGCCTGATTAACTGGCAATAAACAACAGATGAAAAGGCCGGTCTCCGGCCTTTTTTTTGGTTCAGATAACAGCAAAGATGTCGCTCAATAATGAAAAATATTCTCGCAATACAATCTCATGTCGTTTACGGACATGCAGGTAATGCCGCCGCTGAATTTCCGATGCGGCGAATGGGGGCCAATGTCTGGCCACTTAATACCGTCCAGTTTTCTAACCATACCCAGTACGGACACTGGACCGGTACTGTAATGCCGGCAGAACACCTGACCGATATCGTTAAAGGGATTGCAGAAATTGATCGGCTAAAAACCTGTGATGCGGTGCTGAGTGGCTATCTGGGGTCTGCGGAACAGGGAGAAAAAATCCTTGAGATCGTTCGACAGGTAAAAGAAGCCAACCCACAGGCCTGGTATTTTTGCGACCCGGTGATGGGACATCCGGAGAAGGGCTGTATTGTGGCGCCGGGAGTAGCGGAATTCCATTGCAAGTCGGCACTGCCTGCCAGCGATATCATTGCGCCTAATCTGCTGGAACTGGAAATGCTCAGTGAGCGTCAGCTTAGTAATATTGATGAGTGTGTCGATGCCAGTCGTCAACTGATAGCCAGTGGCCCGCGGATTGTTCTGGTGAAGCATCTGTCGCGTGCAGGCAGACGGAGCGATCAATTTGAAATGTTGCTGGTGACTGCCGAAGAAGCCTGGCATATCAGCCGTCCGTTGGTCGATTTTGGCGTCCGTCAGCCGGTGGGTGTCGGTGATTTAACCAGTGGGTTATTGCTGGTGGACCTGCTGTACGGAAAATCACTGCAGGATGCTCTTGAGCATGTCACTGCGGCTGTTTATGAAGTGATGATTAAAACCCATCAGATGGGTGAATATGAGTTGCAACTGGTAGCGGCTCAGGATCAGATCGCTCATCCTGAACATCATTTTGCCGCAGAACGCCTCAGTTAACTCTTTTCAATTGCCGGATAGCCTGCCCTCAGGGTGGTTATCCGGCAAAAATGACTCTTCGATTTCCGGACCATGTGACAGCGTTTGAAACAGCTCCGGGACACTCAGCTGAACCAGCTGCTTATAACGCCTGGCCGCCGGAGGCTTCAATACGTTGTGCGGTGATCCACCCGGTTTCATCACTCAGGATGGCACTGATGGCATCGCCGATATCATCCGGTAAACCCACCCGGCCTAATGCGGTCAGTGAAGCAATGGTATCGTTAATTTCACGGGTATCGCGAACCCGTCCGCCACCAAAATCAGTCTCTATAGCACCCGGAGCCAGAATATTAACCCGAATACGGCGCTCACCCAGTTCTTTTGCCTGGTAGCGGGTCAGTACCTCCATTGCACCTTTCATGGCCGCATAAGTGGAAGAACCCGGATAGGTCATTCGGGTGAGCCCGCTGGAGATATTCAGAATCCTGCCGCCATCGCTAATCAGTGGCAGTAATCGCTGGGTCAGAAAATAGGGACCTTTAAAGTGTACGTTCACCAGTGCATCGAACTCCTGTTCTGTTGTCTCACTGAACAGTTTGTAATGCCCATGCCCGGCATTGTTTACTAAATAATCAAAACTGTCACGGTGCCACTGCTGTTTCAGTAATGTTGCGACCTGCTGGGTAAAAACTTCAAACTGCGAACTGTCCCCGATATCGAGTTGTAATGCGGCTGCACGGGCCCCCAGAGCTTCAATTTCTTTCACCACTGCCTGAGCTTCTTCAGGATGGCTGCGCCAGGTAAAAATGATATCTATGCCACGGGCGGCGAGTTTTAAGGCTCCATTTTTACCCAGACCACGATTTCCACCGGTAATTAATGCAATTTTCTGGCTCATAGTAACTCCACTGATGAAATAACAAGACGTCAATGAGGATATTAGTTAATAATAAAACAATAAACCGGCTATAACGGATATCAGTGTTTCGTTTATGACAACAATCAGGAGAGGGCGTGGATAAAATTCAGGCAATGCAGGTATTTGTCCGGGTCGCAGAGATGGGGAGTTTCACCCGGGCTGCCGAAAGCCTGGGGTTGCCTAAAGCCAGTGTCTCACGGCAGTTACAGGCTCTTGAAAACCAGATGGGCACTCGTTTGTTGCATCGAACCACGCGTCAGGTTCAACTGACCTACGACGGACTGGTCTGTTACGAACGCTGTATTGAGCTATTGTCGATGCTTGATGATATGGACAGTCTGTTTCAAATGGAGCCGGCAACACTCAGCGGCAAACTGCGGGTCGATATGTCAGTGGCGATGGCGACCGGGTTTATCCTGCCGAGACTGCCGGAATTCCTGCAGCAATACCCCGGGGTAGAGATCGAACTCAGCAGCAGTGATCGCCAGGTCGATATTGTCGGTGAAGGATTCGACTGCGTAATCAGAGCCGGAGAACTTAAAGACTCCGGGATGATAGTGAGGCCGCTTGGGGTGCATCAGATGATTAACTGTGCAAGCCCTGATTATCTGGCGCGTTTTGGAGTCCCGGAACATTCAGAAGATCTGTCTCAGCACGCGATGGTGCATTATAGTCAGCATCTGGGTCAGCCCTCACAGGGATTCGAATATTTTGATGGTAAACAGAGTCACTATTATCCGGTAGGAGGTGCTGTCACAGTCAACAGTACGGAGACTTACCGTACCGCCTGCCTGGCAGGGTTAGGGATTATTCAGGTGCCCGCCAGTGGCGTCAGGCCACTGATACTGAGCGGGCAATTACAGGAGATTTTGCCCGGGCTGCCGGCAAGGCCGATGCCGGTCTCTTTGCTTTATCCTGACAGGCGCAATGTGCCGCGCAGGGTCAGGGTGTTTATGGACTGGTTGGCCAGGACCGTGGCTGACTATCTCCGGCCATGAATCCTGTCGGTCACCGCACAAAAAAATCCCCGTCAGTGAACTGGCGGGGATTTTTATCATGTCTGCGAATTAATCGCGGGTCATTTTGTTCAGTAGTGGCGCTGAAAGTAGCATAATAACGGCAATCACCAGCGTGCTGATCCCAATTTGTTTAAATACATGCCCATAGACATGCAACGACATCAGCGGGTCAGTCACATTATCCGGGACTGCCATCAGCGCAGCAATTTTTCCGGCAATCACTGCGGCACCTGCGGTAGTCAGAAACCAGGAGCCCATGATAAAACCCATCAGTCGTTGAGGGACCAGTTGGGCTACCATCGCCAGACCCAGCCCGGAGATCATCAGCTCACCGACACTTTGCAACGCATAGCTTAAAATCAGCCAGTTGATGGAAACAATACCTTGCTGGTTAGCATACATTGCACCCAGTGGCAGCACCAAAAACGCTGCTGAACACAGCAGCATGCCGATAGAAAATTTAAATGGCATGGGCAGCCGGTCACCCATTTTGTTATACAGCATGGCCAGTAACGGGCTGGCAACCATAATCCAGAAAGGATTCAGGGCCTGGAATTGCTCGGGTTCAAAAGTAATGCCAAAAATTTGATGCTCAACGTTACGGATAGCAAAGAAATTCAGCGAGGTTGGCATCTGCATATACAGAACAAAAAACACCACGGCTTCAAGCATCAGGATAAAGGCAACGATCATTTTGCGGCGTGCTGCACCCTGCAACGCGAAGGTTTCTTTGGCGAACAGCAGCACAATCGCAATAGCGATTACCCCTAACGCGATACGGGCAATGTGCTGATGGTGCAGTAACCAGGTGGCAACAGCGACCAGTACCACAATACCGACCAGGGTGGCCAGCAGTTTACCTAAATGCAAAGGACGGAAGTCAGCCGCAGATCCCTGTTGCTTAACCACGGATTGCAAACTCAGGAAATTGATAAGGGTAAAGACCAGTCCGACAACCGACAGTGAAAAAGCAACACTCCATCCGTATTTGCTGGCAAGCCAGGGAGTGAGCATCATAGAGAATAGTGAGCCGATGTTAATCGACATATAGAACATGGTGAAAGCACCATCCAGACGCGGATCATCTTTCTTGTAGCAGGTTGATAACAGCGAGGAAGGGTTGGCTTTAAACAGACCGCTGCCGACGGCAATGGTTGCCATGCCAATATAGACCATGCTGACATTGTGACCTGAGTAAGCAATCATCGCATAGCCCAGCGCCAGAACAATGGTACCGAGGGTAATCACCCGCTTAGTCCCCAGAACTTTATCGCCGAGCCAGCCACCAATGGAGATAAGACCATAGACCATGGCGCTAAATGAAGAGAACAGGGTGACAGACTCAGCTTCTGACATACCCAGTTGTCTGACCAGGTAGACGGCCATAATAGCCTGTAAACCGTAATAACCGAAACGCTCCCAGAGTTCGATGGTGAAGATCAGATAGAAGGCTTTCGGCTGCCTGAAGGCATTCAGGCTGGGCTGGTTTTCCGGATTGTTTGCAGTAGACACTTGTACCTCTGTGCTTTTTACCCTGTTTTACGGCAGGAATTAAGTGTGTGCCATGCGTCTGGTTGCGCATGATCGTCATTTTTTTCAGGCTGCGGGACGACAAAAGCAGACAACAAAAACAAAATAACATTGACACCATAAAATAGGTGGCGGGATGCATTATGCAGATTTTAAATTTGTTAATGATGTGATGTGTATGATTATATATCGAAAAAATCTCACTGCCTGTTTTAAAGAATAATGAATGTTGGCAGTGAATGCAATCACAGGGTATTTGAATTAAATTGCTATGCAATGCAATTAATTTAGTCGTTGACACTATGTTACTGTTGTTTATCTGGTTTTAAAGGTTATTAAACCGATAGTTGGCAGGATATAAGGAATGTTTGTTCGTAGCATATAAGGTCAACCCGCCGCTGAAAAAATAGCCATAAAAATCTCTGATAGTTTACGACTAAAATTAAGTGGCTGTGCAACTCTATGATTTAACTTTGAAATAAACACAGATGCGCCGGATTATGCATCTGTGCTAAAAGGCAGAAATAAAATCAGTTTTTTGGTGGGATTAATCAGTTTTTTCGCGGTATTCGCACAAATCTTCTATCAGACAGGAACCGCAGCGGGGCTTGCGGGCAATGCAGGTGTAACGTCCGTGTAAAATTAACCAGTGGTGACAGTCAACTTTGAATTCTGCAGGAACAACCTTGAGTAATTTTTGCTCAACCAGGTCAACATTTTTGCCGGGGGCGAAACCAGTCCGGTTTGATACCCGAAAAATATGAGTATCCACTGCAATGGTTGGCCAGCCAAAAGCAGTATTCAGGACCACATTAGCCGTTTTTCTGCCAACACCAGGCAACGCTTCTAAAGCTTCACGATTTTCCGGAACCTGACTTAAATGCTTGCTGACAAGGATCTGGCAGGTCCTGATGACATTCGCAGCCTTGCTGTTAAACAGGCCGATGGTTTTTATACATTCACGAACACCCTCTTCACCAAGCTCGAGCATTTTTTCTGGTGTCGGTGCTTTCGAAAACAGACCCACTGTCGCTTTGTTGACACTGACATCTGTTGCCTGAGCTGACAACAGAACGGCTATCAGTAGTTCAAACGGAGAAGAGAAGTTGAGTTCAGTGGTCGGGTGCGGGTTATTCGCCCGTAACCGGCTTAGAATCTGATAACGTTTCTCTTTATTCACGACACTTTTCCGGCTGGCAGAGGCGCAGAAGCGGCCGAAGCACTCTGTGGCAAGGCAGAGGCAGCATTGGCTGCGGCAGCGGCCTTGCGCTCCGCGTGTTGCCGGGTGCGTTGATCAATAAGATATTTCAGAGCCAGCAGCATACCGAGGCCGATAAAGGCACCCGGTGGCAACATGGCCAGTAACATTGGAGAATCAAAGTGGAACACCTGAATCCGTAATACTTTGGCCCAGGGGCCAAGCAACTGATCGGCACCGTTAAAAATGGTGCCATTACCGATAATTTCGCGGATAGATCCCAGCGTTACCATGGCACAGGTCGCCCCCATCCCGATAGAGAAGCCATCCAGTGCAGAGAGCGCCAGATTAGATTTGGAGGCAACGGCTTCTGCACGGCCCACCACAATACAGTTAGTCACAATCAACGGGATAAAGATCCCGAGTGACTGATACAGGCTGTGAGCATAGGCACTAATCAACATCTGAACGCAGCTGACCACCGAGGCAATGATCATCACATAAATTGGAATTCGGATTTCCGTAGGCATCCAGCGTCGGGATAACGAAATAGCACTGTTAGTAATGGTCAGTACCAGGGTGGTTGCCAGCCCCAACCCCAGCGCATTGGTCGCAGTCGACGTAACGGCTAATAGCGGGCATAATCCCAGTAACTGGACCAGTGCGGAGTTATTTTTCCACAAGCCGCCAATCAATAGTTTTTTAGCTTCACTCATTGAGTTTCTCCACAATCAGGCAGCGATGACAGCTGCGATGGCAGTGTTTCGATATACAGGGTCGTGCGTTTTGTGGCATTCACTACCGCACGGGGGGTTATAGTCGCACCGGTAAACTGGTCGAAATCGCCACCGTCTTTTTTAACCGCAAAGTGTTTGTCATCAGCGCCATGTAACACCACCCCGGAAAAATGGGTGATCCAGTCCGAGATGCGCAATTCAATTTTATCGCCCAGCCCCGGCGTTTCGTGCTGTTCGACAACCCGTACACCGAGCACTTTGCCGTGGAAATCAGCGCCAACCAGCATTTGAATCGCACCGGAATAGCCGTCCGGCGCGGTGGTTTCCAGAGCGACAGCGACCGGTTTTCCATCTTTACGGGCCAGATACAGGTGGTGGGGGTCCATATTCCCCAGGGCCTTGTCCCGCACCACATAACATTCCTGTTGCAGCTTATTATTATACATCGACGGCGGAAGGACCTGGTCGAAGAGTGCTTTTTGTTCCAGCGCCATCTGATGTTCAACCGTGGGTTTGGTCGCCATATTAATCACAGCGGTCATCCCGGTGGTGACTGCGGCAAAGACGGCCAGAGTGACTCCGTTTTTTCGGATAGCATCGAGCATCGGTTATTCCTTACGATGGCCATACACCCGCGGTTGAGTGTAGTAATCAATTAACGGGACACAAATATTTGCCAGCAATACTGCGAAGGCGACACCATCCGGATAACCACCGAAACTCCGGATAAGCCAGGTCAGCAGACCAATTAATGCCCCATAGATTAGTCGGCCTTTATCGGTGGTAGAGGCCGAAATAGGGTCGGTAGCGATGAAGAACGCGCCAAGCATGGTACCCCCGGAGAACAGATGCATCATCGGAGATGCGAGGCTACCAGGGGACAACCACCAGCCAAGACAGGCGCAGAACGCCAGCGCAACCAGATAACTCACCGGGATCTGCCAGCGGATAGTCCGGGTCGCCAGCATAAACAGACCACCCGCCAGGAAGCCGACATTGACCCACTGCCAGCCTTGCCCGGCGATAATGCCATGAAAAATAGGCTGTTCCAGTAACTGTGCCGCACTATGGCCGGCGCGCAGACCGGTTTTAAATCCATCCAAAGGAGTTGCCTGGCTGATTCCATCCACGCCAATTTGCAGGGCCTGCATCGACAGGCCGCCACTGGTATGGGCCGTAAATATCATACTCAGACTATCGCCTAAACCCGGCTTTACGGATTGCAAGGCCTCGGGTGGCAACCAGCTGGTCATCTGAACAGGAAACGAAATCAGTAATACGACATAACCCACCATGGCTGGGTTAAAGGGGTTCTGGCCCAGCCCGCCATACAGTTGTTTGGCGATAATAATGGCAAACGCGGTACCCAGTACAATAAGCCACCAGGGAGCCAGCGGGGGCAGGCTGACGCCAAGCAGCAGGGCGGTCAGTAGGGCGGAATTATCTGCCAGCACCGGTAACACCGGTTGGCGTCGCAGACGCAATACTAAGCCTTCCGCTATCCAGGCGGTCAGAGCGGCAAGGGCAACCTGAATCAGGTTACCGTAACCAAAGAAATACCATTGTGCTGCCAGACCAGGAATGGCTGCCAATAATACCAGGGTCATAATCCGGTTGGTACTGCGCCGGTTATGGGTATAAGGAGAACTTGCTATACGAAAAGCCATTTATTCCTCAGATGTCGTATTCTGCAACACAGGCGTCGCGGGGTGTCGTTTTTCTGAATGAGTTGCCGGAGTGACTATTGTGCTGACATTCTGGCCTGCTTTTTTGGCTTTGGCCCGTGCAATAGCCGCAGCGATAGCGGCTTTACGTGGGTCGACCTCTGATTCACTGATAACCGGAGCTTGTTTTTCAACGGGTTCAGTCACCGGGTAAGCCGGTTGGTTGGCTGATTCACTCTGGGCGGCTTTTTTGGCTTTAGCCCGGGCAATGGCCGCTGCCACCGCCGCTTTACGCGGATCCTGTTCGTTATCAACAGTAGCCGGTACCGGTTCACTCACCGGGTCGGTCTGAGCGGCTTTTTTGGCTTTGGCCCGGGCAATAGCCGCAGCCACCGCCGCTTTACGCGGATCCTGTTCGCTATCAACGGCAGCCGGTACCGGTTCACTCACCGGGTCGGTCTGAGCGGCTTTCTCCGCCTGGCGTGCTCTGGCCTGAGCTTTTCTGGCTTCCCGCTGGGCAATAACCGCACTGTTGTCGGGGACTGCACCTGCTTTGACTTCGACTGCCTCACCCGCATCAGCAGATTTGGCTTTTACCCGGGCTATGGCTGCACTAATTTCATTCGATTCACTGGCAGAGACCCGACGTTTAGCTGCTGCATGTTTAGCTTCACGCGCCTGTTTTTCGCGTTCCAGACGCTGCTGGCGGGCTTCAAAACGAGCTTTAGCTTCAGCGGTACGCTGTGCTTCAAGATCAATTTGCTGCAACTCCGCCTTTTCCTGACGGTAATACTGTACCAGCGGAATGTTACTGGGGCAGACATAGGCACAGGCACCGCATTCAATGCAGTCATTCAGGTGATAAGCGCGGGCTTTATCATGATCGCCCCCCTGGCAAAACCAATACAGTTGTTGTGGCAACAACCCGGCTGGGCAAGCATCGGCACAGGCACTGCACCGGATACAGGACTGCTCTGATTCGTTATTGCCCATTTCTGAGGCGGAAGGTGCCAGCAGACAGTTAGTGATTTTCACCATCGGAACATCAAGAGATGGCAGGGTAAAGCCCATCAGTGGCCCTCCCATAATCACCAGTTGCTGCTCAGTGGCTGAAAATCCACCTTGTTGAAGCAGATGACTGACCGGGGTACCGATGCGTCCCCACACGTTACGGGGACGGGCCATGGCTTCACCGGTCAGGGTGACGACTCGCTCAGTCAGGGGTTCTCCGTCAATGACCGCCCGTTTTACGGCAAACGCCGTACCTACGTTCTGCATCAGTACACCAATATCTGCAGATCGCCCACCGTGTGGGACTTCCAGACCGGTAAGAATCCGGGTCAGCTGTTTAGCACCTCCGGAAGGGTACTTGGTGGGGATCACGCGGACTATCAGGTCAGTGTCTTTTCCCAGCGACTGTTTCAGGCTGCGGATAGCTTCTGGTTTGTTATCCTCGATACCAATCAATACCTGGTCTGCACGAAGCAACCAGCCGAGTATCCGGCATCCGGTGAGAATTTCGTCGGCATAATCCTGCATCAGCCGGTCATCGGCGGTAATGTAGGGTTCGCATTCAGCAGCATTAATAATCAGGGTCTTAATCCCCTGTAATCCGCCATTCAGTTTGGTGGCTGTCGGGAACCCGGCGCCACCCAGTCCGGCGACTCCCGCGTCGTGGATCAGTCGGATAATGTCACGACGGTCATGCTGCTGATAGTCTGCTACTGGCTGACGTTCAATCCATCGATCTTCACCATCAGGGCGAATAAAAATACAGGCTTCAGATAGCCCGGAGGGGTGAGCGGTAATATGTGGAGCAATAGCCGTCACTGTTCCGGAGGTCGGAGCATGGACCGGTAACATCCGGCCCCGGCCAAACGTCAACGGCTGACCACGCAGCACTTTATCGCCCGGCTGAACCAGGACTTCGCCTTCCTGGCCTAAGTGTTGCTTCAACGGAATAATAAACTGTGCCGGTAATGGCAGTTCTGCCAGCGGGGTACCGTTAGACTGGGTTTTCATCTCCGGCGGGTGAATGCCCCCTTTGAAGTCCCAAATCTTTTCGCTACGAAAACGAGAAAACAGATTAAGCATGATGTTCTACCGGAATAACACGGACAGGAATGGTGTTTAAATCCCATTTCCAGTTAGCGGTGGTGGTTGCCACGGGGCGCATTTCTATGCAGTCCGTCGGGCAGGGGGCGACACATAAATCACAGCCTGTGCACAAATCCGTCAGCACCGTGTGCATCGCCCGGGTGGAACCGACAATTGCATCTACCGGACAGGCCTGAATACACTTGGTACAGCCAATACAGTTCGCTTCGTCTATCCAGGCAACCTTGCGTTCAGGGGCTTTAGCTTCTTCATCGCCGTCAATAGGCTGCGGTTCCACATTCAGCAGTGCTGCCAGTTTCAGCATGGTCTGCTCACCGCCTGGTGCACACTTATTGATCATTTCACCATGATTACCCACCGCATCCGCATAAGGACGGCAGCCCGGGTAACCACATTGCCCACACTGGCTTTGGGGCAGTAATTCATCTATTTGTTCAACAATCGGGTCTTCTTCAACTTTAAAACGGCGTGAAGCGTAGCCCAGCAGAGCGCCAAACACCAGGCCGAGAATACTTAGTGAAACAATAGCAATCCAGATAGCGGTCATCAGAATTTCACCAGCCCCGTAAAGCCCATAAATGCCAGCGCCATCAGGCCTGCAGTCACCAATGCAATGGATGAACCTTTAAACGGGGCCGGGACATTCGCCAACACCAGACGTTCGCGGATACCGGCAAACAGTACCATGACCAGAGAGAACCCGAGCGAGGCGCTGAATCCAAACAGTGCAGCCTGCAGAAAGGTCTGTTTCAGGTTAACACTGAGTAGTGGCACACCCAGCACCGCGCAGTTAGTGGTAATCAGTGGCAGGAAGATACCGAGCAACCGATACAGCGACGGGCTGGTTTTGCGTACGACCATCTCGGTAAACTGAACCGTCACGGCGATCACCAGGATATACGCCATGGTTCTCAGATAGACAAGATCCAGCGGAACCAGAATAAGGTGATTCACCAGCCACGCACAGATGGAAGCTAGTGTGATTACAAATGTGGTTGCCAGACCCATCCCGATAGCGGTTTCCAGCTTTTTGGAAACACCCATGAAAGGGCAGAGGCCTAGAAACTTTACCAGCACAAAGTTATTTACTAAAACTGTGCCAACAAAGAGTAATAGATAGTCAGTCATTGTCATGCCATGGGGGTTGAAAGGCAGTATTATCAGGGATTAGACCCTGCATAACAACCGTGCCGGTTTTTTTGTCGCGGGGTTTCGCACTCAGAATTAAATTTGATGGTCGGAAAACGACCAGGATGGCTGAAAACCGGCCAGTCAGTCAGCACAGTCAACTGTGACTGCGGCCGGTCATTCCGGTTAACCGCTGACTTTCTGGCGTAAGGCCTGTTTTTCGGCCTGGCTGAGAAACGCCATGTACAAACCGTTTTCCTGCGCCTGATGAATTTCATCGGCAGTCAGTCCGGCGGCAGGGGCGGCAACCAGGTATTCATGAGGTAACTCTATGCCCTGAACCGCGGGGTCATCGGTATTCAGACAGGCCATCACGCCATGTTGCAGAAATCGTTTCAGCGGATGTGCTTGTAACGATGACACGGTACTGGTCTGAATATTTGATGTCAGGCAGGATTCAATCCCAATCCCGTATTCCGCCATATAATCCATCAGTGCCGGATCTTCGATAGCTTTAACACCATGTCCAATACGTTCAGCGCCCAGTTCACGAATAGCCTGCCAGATACTTTCCGGTCCGGCTGCTTCGCCGGCATGGACGGTGACCCGAAAACCGGCATCCCGGGCTTTATTGAAATGACTCAGGAACTGGCTGCCAGGGAAACCCAGTTCATCACCGGCCAGATCGACCGCGGTGATCTTATCACGGTGTGCCAGTAGTGCGTCCAGCTCCTGCAGGCAGGCAGACTCACCAAAAGTCCGGCTCATAATACCAATCAGATTCACTTTCACGTCGTACTTACCGCATCCCTGGCGAACCCCTTCAATCACGGCTTCCACAACTCCGGCAACAGGTAACTGATGTGTCATGGCCATATATCCCGGGGAGAATCTCAATTCAGCATAGTGAATACCGGCTGCCGCAAGATCAGCAACATTTTCCAGTGCGACACGCCGACAGGCGTCCAGCGACCCCAGAACTTTGACTCCCCAGTCCAGTTTCTGCAGAAAGCTGACCAGGTCTGGCTCAGTCGTCATGACCTGTACATGTGGCAGCAGAGAAGAAAGATCACTGGCCGGCAGGGCTACATTAAATTCTCTGCCCAGTTCAAGAATGGTCTGCGCACGGATATTACCGTCCAGGTGCCGGTGGAGGTCAGTAAGGGGGAAAGTGGTATTGATCATCGCGCACTCATTAATTCTAAAAAAAGTGCGTAACAGTATAAAAATATCCTGGGGTAAAACACCAGTATTTTACCTGTCATAAGGTGATAAAAAATGGCCAGGTGGATGAATAAACTGATTTTTTATTTTTTATAACCTTTAAAAAATTAAGGTTTTTTCGATTAACAAATTCGATTGAATGGATAAATGTTTCGCAATATGATAGACGAAGTCAAACGGGAGTCAGCAAAATGTTAACAGATTATCTGAAAATTGAAGAAGGTGACCAGCTTAAGCATGCTCACCGCGTACAGCACAAAAATCGTGGTCAGGAAGAAGTGAATCAGTGGATTATTGTCGGAAGAGATGGTCAGCATAAAGGTACGGTAGATCTTTCTGACAAACTGAATTGTCGTCGTTCATACTCAGCAAATTATCGGGTCACTCAGCGTGATCAGCATGGCCGGATTGTGGTTGACCGCTTAACCGACAGTTTGTAATTCTGCCTGGATTGTCGTTGACAGTAGCATTCCCGGGTATCTGCGTCGGTTGTGCGGATTCAGAGCTAAACCGCAATACTGAAGATTAACAATAAACTTTTACACTGTATTGCCAGAATCCGCAGGACTCAGTTGCCGGAATAAGCGAACCTTCAGGGGTTCGTTTTTTTTTGCAGTCATCCAAATTAAAAGGGCGCTGCAAAGCAGCGCCCCCGGAACGACAATAACAGGTGATTACTGAGCTCCTTCACCCTGTAACAGCGGAATATATTGCTGAATAAACTGATCGAGTGGGATTTTATCGCCGTTTACCGACACATCCCCCTGTGCGTAATGCACTTCACTGACGATATCCTGACCGTTAACTTTAGTCAGACGGAACATCTGCCCCATCGCCGCCAGACCTTTGATCTGCTGCTCAGCAGATTTTTGCGCATCCTCTGCGGTGTAACCCTGAGTCTGAGCGATAACCGATACCAGTTGCTGCGCCATCGGCATATTGATTGACAGAGTCGCATTCAAATCTTTCATATAACTGTCAGCCACCTGACCCAACGACTGCGGCGCCGTGGTCACGGTTGTCGGATCATTGAAATCTGCTTTCAGAGAAAAACGGCTCTCGCCTTTGCTGTTCTTCAGGGTGAGTGAATCGACAGAGATCACCGGAGCACCCTTAAGTAACAGTGGCAGGTTCTGCAATATAGCTGCATTAACAGACTGTTGCATCTGCTGCGGATCCTGCTGGCTACCAGATGCCACCTCAGAGAGGTTCTGTTTTACCACCTGGTTGTAATTGTCATAAAACTGTTTTACTGACAGGGTGTCAAAATTACTTAATGTGACAGATAACGCCGCGCTGCCAAGGGATTGCTGTTTCAGTTGCAGATCATCCACGTTATAGCTGAGTTTACCGTCGGTTTTACCTTGTTTGTCATCAAATGTAGTATCGATAGTCGCCCCTTTCAGTGACACGGCAGGTTGCGCGTTGACTTTGGTATCCAGTGACGTCAGTGTCATCTTCTGACTACCCAGCCGTAATCCTTCGGCAGTCAGGTGAGTATCACCGGAGAAATTCAGCCCGTTCAGAGCCATTTCGACAGGAAGTTTATGGTCATTGGTAAAATTCAGCAGCAGATTACCAATCACCGCATTGAAAGTGATGTGGTTCTGTTCACCATCGGCCGCGATATCAATCACCGACGGCTGGCTGGTCACTTTGCCGGTATCATCCGCATAATGGAGCGGCAGAATATTCAGCCGGGTATCGGTGGACTTACTGTAACCCAGCCGGGTATCTGCGGTGACCGGTGACTGTCCTCCGGAAAGGTCAAACAGACCTTTTAACGTATCATTATTCACCAGTTCAGAGTGCACAGAGGCCGCGGCTGGCAGCAGATTAAATCGTTTCAGTTGTGACAGCGGAAAAGGACCATGATCGATAGTTTCATTCAGGATGACAGATTTACCCGGGGGCAACAGGCTGTCAGCATTGGCGTCTGAAGAACCCTGTAACACCAGTTGTAAGTCTGAACTGAAGATATGGCGCTGGTAATTTTGTTTAGTGAGTTGCAGGTGGCTGCCGGGATAATTTTTGGCAATCATCTGATTTGCCTGATCAATCATCTGATCAATATTCGATTCGACTTGTTTACCGGTGAACCATGACGCGCCGGTCCAGACTACACCCAGTGCAATAACTACACCCAGGGCAACATTGGCTTTTTTCATCTTTGAGTTGTCCTTGTATCTCTTATCAGTAACCGCCGGCATTGTTCGGGCCGCAAGTACCGGCGAAGGCAGAGGTAACATTTGCCGGTCATTTCGTCTGTGCCGCCTGCCGTTGCTACAGACGGTTCAGTATTCACGGAAAAAACGTTAAACACCCAAAAGATAACACTGTTTTGTCAATAAACCGAACAGAAGATGTCAGGTATTTGCCATTATTCACGCAGAAAACACTGTGCAGGCTGACAGAAAGGGTAACTCACATAGTCAGTCAGAATTAAAAACGGTAAATGATGCTAAATGAGAATGCATTCCAGTTAGGGTCGGAGCATAATGTTAAAATATTGTATCATTTCAAAGCGCCGGTTGCTGACCTATGCAGGTGACAGGTACCGGTCTGTTTATCACGACAATCGTCAGGAGAGAGTGAAATGGCAGTTCATCGTATCGAAAAGGATTCTATGGGGCCGATTGAAGTTCCGGCCGATAAACTGTGGGGGGCTCAGACTCAACGCTCACTGGAGCATTTTCGAATTTCGACAGAAAAAATGCCGGTGGCACTGATAGAGGCATTAGCCATTACCAAACGAGCGGCCGCAGTGGTAAATCAGCAACTGGGGCTGTTGCCGGAACAGCGTAGCCAGGCCATTATCCAGGCCGCAGACGAAGTGCTGGATGGAAAACATGCCACCGAATTTCCGCTGGCTATCTGGCAAACCGGCTCAGGTACTCAGACTAATATGAATATGAACGAAGTACTGGCGAACCGTGCGAGTGAAATTCTTGGCGGAGAGCGTGGCATGCAGCGTCTGGTACATCCTAATGATGATGTTAATAAGAGCCAGAGTTCCAACGATGTTTTCCCTACAGCTATGCATGTCGCCGCCGTGATTGCTCTGCGTGAACACCTGATTCCACAACTTCATTCACTCAGCAGTGTACTGAGCGAAAAATCCCGTGCGTTTAACGATATTGTTAAAATTGGTCGTACTCATTTGCAGGATGCTACGCCGCTGACTCTGGGCCAGGAAATCTCCGGCTGGGTCGCCATGTTGCAGCATAACCTTCGCCATCTGGAGCAGAGCATTCCTCACCTGGCCGAGCTGGCGTTGGGGGGAACGGCGGTAGGTACTGGCCTGAATACTCATCCGGAATATGCAGTACGGGTTGCTGCTGAACTGGCAGAGTACACCGGGCAACCTTTTGTTACGGCACCGAATAAATTTGAAGCCCTGTCTGGATGTGATGCACTGGTTCATGCACATGGCTCACTGAAAGGCCTGGCCGCATCACTGATGAAAATTGCCAATGACGTCCGCTGGCTGGCTTCTGGTCCTCGTTGTGGGATTGGAGAACTGTCGATTCCTGAAAATGAGCCAGGCAGTTCGATCATGCCAGGTAAAGTTAACCCGACTCAATGTGAAGCCCTGACCATGGTCTGTTGCCAGGTGATCGGCAATGATGTTGCAGTGAATATCGGCGGGGCTTCCGGTAATTTCGAGCTGAATGTCTACCGGCCGATGATTATCGATAACTTCCTGCAATCGGTAAGGTTGCTGTCTGACGGTATGGACAGCTTTAACCACCATTGTGCGGTCGGCATTGAGCCAAATCGTCAACGGATCAGCCAGCTACTCAATGAGTCATTGATGCTGGTGACAGCACTGAACACCCATATCGGTTATGATAAAGCCGCCGAAATTGCCAAAACTGCCCATAAACAGGGATTAACGCTGAAAGATGCTGCATTAAAACTGGGCTATCTGACCGCAGACCAGTTCGACCAGTGGGTACGGCCAGAGGATATGGTCGGCAGTATGAAACAGTAATTTCCGTTTACCCGCAGGTTTAGGTTCCTTATAAGGCCTGCCATAACCATAACCGGGGGATAATCAGACTCATGGCTCTGGCCTCGGGTTTGTAACGGTAATTGATATTCTGTTGATCATAATCAGACAGTTCGCCGGTGACCGGAATTTGGTTATCCGGGCTGAAAAATATTAACGGCGTCGGGCAGGGGAGCTGGCGCTGTTTTTTTTGCTGCGTATCCCATATCCGGGCAACGGGCTGAACCTTGACCGGACGTTTTATCTTTAACACAGCATCTGCCGGCAGGGCGGAAATCATCTCCAGTTCCTGTGTGACTTTCTCAGCCCATTGTTCGCGGGTCCAGGGGGCACGGGCACGCCCGGCACTCAGGCTTTTCTCTAGCTGGCGACAGATGTCGTCACGACTGACATTCTTAATAATGTGTTTGTTGGCCCAGCCAAAGTGGACCGAAGCGGGTGCCGGTAACAGGGTCACTGAACGGTAGGCATTAAGGGTAATCAGCCCGGGGAAATGCTGATGAACAAACGGAAACCGGGCTTCAGAGGAAAGCCCGGAGTCACGGGTAATCAGTTTTTCCAGCAACTTTTTAAGCTGATTAATCTCCTGCACCCACTCTTCAGCCTGCCGGAAACTGCCGTCATCCGCTTTCAGACATAGCATTCCTGGTAGCCGGACCGCCGAACGCGTACTGACAGTTTCTGACTGCTGCTGCATAAACAGCCGGCTAAAATGTTCGAGGGATAGCTTCAGGGCGGCATCTCCAGTAATCTGCCGGACAGATATCCGTTCTACGGCCTGTTGCTCATCACCCTTCATCACCGGAGGCAGGGCGAATACTCTGGCCGACAGCAGCGGCAATTGCTGCAATTGTTGTGATAACTGGCCGAGAAGCCATTCCATTCTATCAATGCATTCACGCATTTCAGAGACCAGAGTATAGCGCATACGAAGTTCCTGGCAGAAAAACTAGTTACAACATACTATAATCTGATGGCAAAAAGCCAGCCCTGGCAACGGTGCAATATAATTTCTGCGAGCGGCTGTGGCTAATGCCGTGAATTGACCATCTGGCGGGGTAATCCTTCGTCAAATCAGCATGTTCCCGCGGTGAAAAAGATTTTATACTGTTACGGTAATGAAACAGGGCAGTGAGTGGGGTTGGACAATGAATACAGCAGTAATGTGCTTTGATATTGGCGGTTCTTTTATTAAAAGTGCGGTGATGACGGCTGATGATCAACTACATCACACCGGCAGTCAGCCCATGCCGGTCAGCGACTGGGATGCCTTTGGCCGGGCGTTACAACAGCTGATGAGCGCAGCGGCTCCGTTACTGGAGAAGGATTCACCGGTTGCTATCTCAGCCGCCGGGGTGGTTGATAATGATACCGACCGGATTCTTGCCGGAAATATTCCTGCATTTAACGGCCATCGGGTTACGGCGGAATTATCCGCGCTGCTTCAGCGGCGGGTAGTCATTGCTAATGATGCCGACTGTTTCACGTTGGCAGAAGCCTGCCTCGGTAGCGGACAGGGAACTTCTCTGGTGTTGGGTATTATTCTGGGAAGCGGCGTCGGTGGCGGACTGGTATTTCAGCAACAAATTATCCGCGGCACCGGAGGCCTGACCGGAGAATGGGGACACGGACCTGTCACGCGGACTGAATTCACCTGGCAGGGCCAACAGATTCATCTGCCAAGGTTAAATTGTGGCTGCGGACAGCAAGGTTGTCTGGATACTCTGGGGGCAGCCCGCGGCCTGGAGCGAATCTGGAAACACTGTTTTTCAGAAACCAAAGACAGCCGTTCGATAATCGATGCGTGGCACAGTGACGATCCCGCGTCACAACAGGTCATCTGGTTATGGAGCCAACTGGTCAGTGATGTGCTTTCTGTGGTGGTGAATACCCTGGGGCCAGGTAAAGTTGTGGCCGGTGGTGGGTTGGCTTCGGATGCGAAGCTGATAGCGTTGCTGGACGGTGAGGTCAGGGCAAAAATACTGCGTCGCTGCGACACGCCGTTGATTGTGCCAGCCACCTGGCATCAGCAGGGTGGATTGATGGGTGCCGCAATTCTGGGACGAAACACGGGGGCATCAGGGTAAAATTTCTCCGGCAGCACCATTGAGTCACTGAGTGGTGGAGGTCTCGTTACTACTGAGCAGACCACCTGGCGGAGGCAGACGGTGAGAAAGATGTGGGGACTTAACCTTACTTGCGGTCGGGGATGGGGTTGGCTTCTCACTCCGGGGATTTTTTGTTAGGATATCGGGGTCAGATGTTGTTTGTTACCGGATTTTACCTCTCAGAGGAACGTAAATGTTAGATTATCGCTTTCCTACAGCACTACAGATGGTTCTCAGTGTTGCTATGGCAGAGCAACTGGGAAAACGCTCTACCAGTGCAATTCTTGCTCAGGGCCTGGAGTCTAATCCCAGTTTAATCCGTAAACTGATGGTACCACTGACCCGTGACGGTATTATTGCAACGACTCTCGGTCGTACCGGATCGATTCACCTTGGTCGCCCGGCGGCGGGTATTTCATTACGTGATATCTACCTGGCCGTCACCGAAGAGAAAAAATTACTTAACTCTCGTCCGGACGTAAAAAAACCTTGCTGTATTGTCAGCGCGAATGTGTGCTGGTACTTTAAATCCCTGGCCGAAGAGGCCGAACAGGCTTCCCTGAATGTGTTAGCAACCCGTTCAGTGGCTGATGCGCTGGCCGATATTACCGACAGAGCCGCTCAGCAAACCTCATCTGCCGTTGATACCGATGCGGCCTGTGGCGAAATTTCTGCCGAACAGAGCGGGCACGTATAGTATAAATGCCCAATGCTGGTGCTACGGCACCAGCGCAAACCCATCCTGATTTCTTCTTTTTTCCCCTTGATTCTCTGGTTCATTTTAACGTCAGTGTAATTCCCTACAACGGGTAAGGCATTTAATGTATCAATAATGTTTGCATTTAATCGAAAATTGGCGCAACATTTAATGCAACTGCAACAGATACTATTTCTTTTAGTCCGGATGGAGAGACCAATGAATAATGCCTTTTTCCATGATTTGATTAGCTGGATTGATAATCATATTGAGAGTCGCCTGAACCTTGATCTGGTGGCTGAGCGGGCAGGGTATTCTAAATGGCATTTACAACGTATGTTCAAAGAGCATACCGGATATGCGCTGGGTGAGTACATCCGCAAGAAAAAACTGGAAAAATCAGCGGCCCGACTGACCACCACGGATGAACCTATCCTGAGCGTGGCCATCGCGATGGGTTTTGACTCACAACAGTCATTTAACCGCAGTTTTAAGCGTGAATTTGGTATGGCTCCTGGAACATGGCGTCGTTCATCCGGTGACCCGGTACAACCGACCCTGCACTGATACCCGAATTGTCTGATGGCCATAACTTATCTTATGGCCACCGGAAAAACAGCTTTTGTGATGCTTTTCGCCATCAGCACCACGCCGGACACGGGTATTTCTTTGTGGGCCATCAGGGAATGGCATCCGGGCCACTGATCCACACTGCCAGAAAACCAAAAAACAGGTATAGTAAATTCGCTTATCTAAGGAATTTATTATGTCGAAAAAACTTTGGGGCGCGTTAATCATCGCTCTGATTGCCTGCTGGCTTGGAATTAAACCTTCACTTACGGGTTCTCACCACTCTTCCGGACATTCTTCCGGTTATTCGTCTTCTGCTTCCTCACGTTCTTCCGGAACGAATCAATCCACTGCAGATATTACTGCACTGACCTCTGCAAACCAGGTTGCCGCATGGATACACCAACATCACCGTCTTCCGGACTATTATCTGACCAAAGGAGAGGCTCGCAGAGAAGGGTGGAATCCCTCCAGTGCCAATCTGTGCGACGTACTGCCAGGCAAAGCGATTGGGGGCGATCACTTTTCTAATCGTGAAGGCCGACTGCCTGATGCCAGCGGACGACGCTGGTTTGAGGCTGATGTAAACTATCAGTGCGGACACCGTAATGCAGATCGTTTGCTTTACTCTTCAGACGGGCTGGTTTTTCTGACCACCGATCATTACCGGACTTTCAAGAGGATCCCCTGAGATGCTGACTGTGGTTTTTGATTTCCGGAAAATTCATCAGGAGTCCCGGTTCTACCAGCAACTGCTGGAACAAACCAGTGGACCTGCCAGCTTTGGGTATAATCTCGATGCCCTGTGGGACTGGCTGACCGGCGGAATGGCGCTGCCAGCGCTGCTGGAGCTGAACCATCTACCGGTCTTTCCTCAGGCCATGGTCCGACGAATTTTGCCGGTATTAGTTCAGGCAGCCGAAGAGCTGCCGGGACAACTCTCCCTTAGTTTTGACGGAGAACCTCAACCGTCGGCGGAATGGCAGCAATGGCTCGCGGTGCAGGAGACGGGTTCTGATCCAGGGCCTCAGTCGCGGTAATACGCCCGTCATCAGTCCAGTATGCCGGGAACTGCTGACCGTGAGTGGCCAGAGTGTTCAGTCTAATCCCGACCAGTTGTGTAGGTAGTTTGTGTTGCTGGCTGTCGGTGACCTGTACCACGACGGGCAGACTGCTGAACTGACCGTCGTTATCGGCCTGCCAGCACAAATTCACGGTGACTCCGTCATCGCATTCATGTTCAACCCGTTGTTGTGGGTCAATAAACAGGGTAAACAATGGACTGGCAGGTAACTGGTCATCCTGGCTGGTGCGATAGCCCAGTGACAACCTGAGTTGTAAAACTACGCTGAAATGGAAGCTGGCTCCCGCAGTGATGACGGGGGGGAGCTGCAATACAACCTGCGAGGCAGGTAACGATAAATCGGCGTTTATCAGTCCCAGCTCACAGATAATGTTTGCCGGCCGTAACTGTCCGGCGACGAGGTAGCGTGGATACAACCGCTGACTGCGGATTAACTGGTGAATTAATGCGCCGGTGACTGCGCTGCATTTTCCGTCGGCCAGTACGCCATCACGACAAAATGGCATACTTTCGCTGGCCGTCATGCCTCCCAGGGTAATGATATGGCTGTCCGGCAGGGGGGAATGATGAGTTAATAAGCGGTGGATGGCAGGAAGCGCTGCGCTTTTGCCACTGATTAGCAGCACATCCGGTTGCATTGGCGTGACGTTGTCACAAATATTCTGCAGTAATTTCCCCGCTCTGAACTTATTTGAGCTGAAAAAGGCATCGATATCCTTATGGGAGACAGACAGAGGCATTGCCAGCAGCTGACATTCAGCGTCAGATCCTGAGATTTCCGCTACCCGTAACGAAAAATAGTCAATGACCTGTTGTTCAGGAATTGCGGGTAACCAGTCGAGGGCGGTTCTCTGCAGGGCACCCTGATCATCACTGCCGGTAGCCGTCTGCGGTGAAAATGCCAGAATGCTGATGGCTAACGGCCGGAAAAACTGACGGGAAAACTGCTGCCGCCAGGGAGTGTCTCCCTCACAACTGGCTCCCGGAGTAAATAACTGGCGGATAATGGCCGAACTCCGCTCAAATCCCCGGCGTGTCAGATGGTGCTCTAAGGCCGGCAGCAGGAAACTTTTAATTATGTCATACAGTAAATCCTCTCCTGCCAGCGGATAACCGGCCCGGTAAAGCAGCCCGGGTCGCAATACCACAGGAACCGCTGTCGCCGTGGCCACCGGCAGATAATCGGTGACCGACACATCCGTCGTGCCACCGCCGATATCAATCAGTGCAATCCGCAGCCCGTTGGGCGGACGTCTGCCCTCTGGCCGTTGCCAGCGGTTCAGCAGGTGGGTGCAAGGATCGCCGGTGACTGATGTCCCGTATAGCTGCTGATAAAGCCAGGTCAGCTGGCCGCAACTGGCTTCATCAACATTGGCACGAACCTGCGGTAGTTGCCGCCAGTAATCCGCAACAGTACGCCGGCCTGAGGCATCGGTACTGTAGGTCATCGACTGCCTGATTAATGCCAGTGCCTGGCGGGTCAGCGTCAATACTTTCTGTTTTTCCGCGGCACTCATGGCCGCAGGAAGAGTCATCACCACAGAATGAAGTTGCCGTGGAGCCGAATATTCAGGCATCGACTGGCGATGGTGATGGCTGTTCATCTGGCAAAAAGCCTGGCATATCAGCTCGCAAATCATAAACATCAGCAGGCTGCTGCGCGGATAACTGGCATGAAAAACCGGAAATTGCTGTTCCCGGGCCAGTTCGCGCAGGGTTTCGGCCTGGTCATTAATCAGCAGGGTAAAAGCAGAGATAACCGCCGGAGCAGGTTCATCATCACTACTGGCGGGATAATACCAGCGCCTTGCCGGTGTAGTGTCATCCCACAGGTAGCGACGTGGGCTGCTGACACCCTGCATTCCTTCACTGCGGTTAAGTTCCCGTGTCAGCCGCTCAGCCTCATCACCGGTTCTCACCAGCGATGGCCAGAGAAACGCAGATGAACGGCCGCTGGCGACCGAACAGTCACGTATGTCCAGTGGACAAGGGGCAAAGGCGACATTGCTGCTGAACAGTAAACTGCCTTCTTTGCCCGGCATCGATAAATCACGGAGCATTAACTCGCGACTGTGCAGCAGGGGGTTATCGTCAGTCTGATGTTGTTCACTGATAATGCCACAACTGTGGCTGTTACCCAGATCGAGAAACAGACTGACACTGACAGGTTGAATAGTTTCATCAGCTGGTAACAGGGTAATTTCGTGACAGGGTAACGTACTGGCAATCACTTCCAACAAATTCAGGTAGTGAGCCTGATAAGTGAAACGAGCAGAAGTGGCTCTGTCGTCTGTCGCCTGACGACTGAAGGCCAAAGAAATCCAGTCATTGAGCCAACGATGCTCCAGAAAAGAGGCAATTTGAGCAGTCTGCCAACCCGGTACAAAGCGTTGGCCATCATCACAGTCACAGTGTTCTGGCTGTATATGCCGGGTCTCAGTGCCACCGGTGGTGGTATCGAAAGCCAGTGTCAGTGTCCGGGGACTATCGCCAGAAGTGCGTGGAGAGATAAAAACCCTCGCCCAGTTATCAGGACCGCTGTCGCACAGTCCTTCCGGTGACAGCCTCAGGAAAGGCACGGGTAGCCAGTGACCGGTATAAACTGCAAGACTGTCATAAAGCGGATATTGATATTCAGGCCTGACAATTTCGTCATCACCCTCATCGACCGAAGGCAGGCGAAAAGCTCCCGGGAGTTTATCGGGCATGGCGTGTACCAGTGGCCCGTTGGCTTTACTGCGCACAAAGTAACGCATCGGGTTGTCTGTTGTCTGTGCAATATTCCAGTCGAGAAACTGGATGCCGCTGTTAGCCAGCAGTGAATAGTGTTGGTTTTTCAGGGTAGGATGCATCACCGAACTCCTGCGGCAGAGAGTATGACTGTTTGACCGGGAGGAACGGCATCGGCAGTTGTTGAACATTGGGTGCCTGTGGTGCTGCGGGTGCAGTTAACGGCAGGCACACGGATGCGGCTGCCATCCTGACAGGACGCGGTGTAGCGGCTGCGGAGGGCCAGTGTCCCTGAGGGTAAAAATCCGCTGCGGCTTTCGGCTTTGCAATGTCCTTGCTTTGGAAGATCAAACCGGACTTCGCCACGTCCTTGTTTAAAGCGGAACAGCAGTAGCTGCGAATTTCCCTCCGGGCCCGGGATAATCGCTCGCCAGTCGCCATCCATCACCCTGATATCCCCCATTTTTACCGAACTGGCGGACAGTTGCAGACGATGTTCCACCGGGGAGGATTTCACCGCCGACGGCGGGGGAGATGCTGGCGGTTGCAGGGTCGAAGGCTGTAGAGGTAACCGGATATCAGGCAATGATTTATGTGACGTTGTCACCTGTATTTTCCCGGCAGGCGTGGTGCTGACCTTCGTGAGGATCTGCTGCGATGTATAAAGATAATCCCCCAAAAAATAGCCGGCGGTAATGATCAGTATTATCCCGACAATCAGGGTAGTCGCCAGCCAGAGCGATGTCTGTGGCGATTTTAGCGCCTGTTCAGCAGAGGGTAATAGCAGGTGGTTATCTGGTACCGGCATCAAAAGCGGTGATGACTGCTGAGCAAACTCAGGATTATCCGCGGCAGGCAGCTGAGACGATAATGCAGCCAACGACTTTTCAGTCAGCTGACGACCGGAAAGATGGCAATCGTTAAGTCGGTAGCTCCAGAAAGTAATTACCGGTTGATTATTGACCAGGTAAATTGCTTCCTCCCCGGGAAAACTGGTCATCTTGTCCAGTAGCCGGGAAAAAAAGGCGCCGGCGGGGGTATGACTCGCCTGGCAATGTTCGGACAACTGCTCAATCGCAGTAAATGCCTGTTCCAGCACCAGTAAGGCCCGGTGTTTCTGTTGCACGTCGGCCTCAGTCCAGACGGTTATCTCGCCCCTAAGTGGGCTATACCACTGAAGATCATGCTGATGGTGTATACGCAGAGGAACCGCAAAACAATCGGCAATGTTGCTCATACCGCGCAGGCACAGCAGGGCATGGATCTGCTCACTGTAATCAGTCACCGGCAGCCCACGAACTCCCAGAGCCCGTAACCCTGACCCAGTATGCCCGGTGAGAAATGTTTGTATCATCTGAAAGCCCCAAACCGAAAGCCGGCAGAAAGACCGGCGACCGGGAAGAGATGTTACTCACAAGCAGGCCTCAGATAACGACAAATTAACCGGCAAAACCGGTGGCTAACCCGTGGATAGTAGCCGGCAGCGAGCTGTTACAGAGGAGGCTGACATCAGCGTTTTACAGCTACAGACGGCGGTGGAAAGACTGTCGTAGTGCCGGGAACAGTTTTTCTGTGATAAGCCAGACCGGTTACATCGGCGAATCAGCAGGACGCTTACGACGGGGTAGCCTTGGGCGAATTTCACTGACAATGACCCCGGTGACGATCAGTGCGGCTCCGGTGATTGCCAGTCCCGGCAATACATCGCCAGCTATCCGGCCAAATACACCGGCCCAGACCGGCTCACCGGCATAAATAATCGTGGCTTTGGTGGGGGATACTGACTTTTGAGCCCAGTTCATGGTGAGCTGAATAACAGCACTGGCCGCAGCAAGCGAGACACCACAGATAAACCAGTACCAGGAGAAGGCGGGTAACTGTTCGCCGGTCAGCGGCATCGAGGCGAACGAGAGAAGCCCCGCAGCAAACAATTGTACGACTGTCACGCGGCGAATATCTACCTGACCGGCAAATTTACTGATCAGAATAATCTCGCAGGCGATGGCCAGCGCACTAAATAAGGTCGCAATTTCCCCCTGGCTCAGGCTGGCTGTGCCAGTTCCGGCACCGGATAACAATACCAGGCCGCTAAAGGCCAGTAATACCCCGAGCCAGCTCATCAGGTGCGGGGCACGTTTCAATATCAACCATTGCAGCAGCGGAACCATAGGTACATAGAGTGCGGTGATAAATCCGGACAAACTGCCCGGGATAGTCTGTAAACCCCAGGTCTGTAAACCATAGCCCAGGCATATGGCCGTACCTATCGCGACACCAGCAACAAACTCCCGCAAAGTCAGTCCTGGCAGATAACGGCGAAAAGCCAGCGCACTAAACAGACCTGCGAGGACAAAGCGAAATCCGACAAAAAAGAATGGTGGTGCATATTCCACCGCAAGATGTACGGTAAGAAAAGTCCCGCCCCAGACCATCGTGACGATAATCAGGGCGATTTCCTGGCGGGAGATGTTAATTATGCCGTGTGAACGGTGCTCTGGATTGTTCATGTTTAAACAGAAACCTGTCGGGTACGATTTTTGGGCACTGTGCCACGACTGCCGGAATGAAACTGGTCAGCGATAATACCAGGTTGCCGCAGGCAGGAATACTGATTTACTCATGTTACCCGGGCAAATATTTCTTTTCGGGTCAACGAAAGCATAGTCAGACGTTCATCAGTCCTGCCTGCCGTGGCCTGTCGGCAGGAGAAGAGCAAGAGATTAGGTTTTGCGTCGGCTAAGCAGCAAATGACAAAAAATACCGCCAACCATCCCCCAGAATGCAGAACCAATTCCAAACAGAGTCAGCCCGGACGCGGTGATCAGGAAAGTGACGATAGCGGTATCACGTTCGCCAGGATGTTCCAGGCTGCGTTGCAGGCTGACCGAAAGAGTGGTCAGCAATGCCAGACCGGCAATAGTATGAATAAATACCGGCGGCAGGGCACTGAATAACAGGGCAATGGCTGCACCGAACACACCGGTTATCAGATAAAAAACACCGGCAATAGCCGCGGCCATCCAACGTTTCTCCGGTTGTGGGTGAACATCTTCACCCATACAAATCGCGGCAGTAATGGCTGCGATACACACCGAAAACCCACCGAACGGTGACAATAACAGGGCAACACCGCCGGTTGCGGTGGTCACCTTTGACACCGGGACGTCATAGCCGTGAGCCTTGAGGGTGGCAATCCCCGGGGCATTTTGTGAGGCCATACTGACCAGAAAATAGGGGATCCCGACACCGAGTAACAGCGAAAGGTTAAATGACGGCGTGATAAAGACCGGGGGTGACCAGGTCCAGTGAACTTCAGACAGTTGACTGTTTCCCTGCCAGGCCACTATCAGTAAACCCGCCAGCAGAGTGTAAAATACCGCATAACGTGGTTGCAGACGTCTGGCCAGCAGATAGCAGACACACATCGTCAGGCAGAGTGGCAGATCCTGGCTCAGGCCGCTGAAAGCCTGCAAACCGAAATGCAACAGAATTCCGGCCAGCATAGCGGAGGCGATGGATACCGGAATGTAACGCATCAGTCGGGCGAACAGTCCGGTGACACCACAGATGACAATCAGCAGGTTGGTGAAAACAAAAATGCCTATGGTTTCGGGGAGGGTGGCTCCGGACAGACTGGTGGCCAGCATCGCGGCACCCGGCGTAGACCAGGCGGTCAGTACCGGCATGCGGTAGCGTACAGAAAGCCAGAACGAGGTAATACCCATACCAAATCCCAGCATTCCCAGCCAGCTACCGGTAAGTTGCGTGTCTGCTCCAGCCGCACTGGCCGCCTGGAAGATAATGGCGGCAGAACTGGTATATCCGACCAGAACGGCCACCATGCCGGAAATGACCATGGGCAGTGTGATCTGCCGTATGTCGGAACGAAATGACATTCGCTAAACTCCACCGTAACAAATGGCGCACAACATAGCATCGTGCGCTATAACGTACAAGTGACACAGGCAGCATCTTATCAGGGAGTGTGTATGGAAACTGTCGAAGCATTTCTGGCGACAGCATTGAAAGAGATTCGTCAACAGCGGCAACTGAGTCTGGCGCAGTGTGCTGTGCAAACCGGGGTGAGTAAAACCATGCTCGGTCAGATAGAACGGTGCGAGTCAAGCCCGACGGTGGCGACACTGTGGAAAATTGCCAGCGGGTTGAAATTACCCTTCTCGTGGTTTATTCCGGGGACGGCTGTGTCCGGCAATTCTCTGACTTCACCAGAGACTCAACAGATGCAGGCCCGGCCACTGTTGCCCTATGATCCGAAACTGGCGTTTGATTTGCTGGCGGTGAATTTACCAGGAGGAGCATCCAGTCACTCTTCGCCCCATGTCAGCGGAGTGACTGAACAGGTGATTATAATTTCTGGTACATTATTGTTGGTTTGTGAAAATACACAGCAACGGTTGTCGCCGGGTCAGGCATACCAGTTTGCCGGTGACCAGCCCCACAGCTATATTAACCCCGGCACGGAACTCTGTTGCTTTCACAGCCTGATACATTATCCACGTCCGTCCGAACCTGAGGTTGAGTAAACTGAGCCGCCGCTGCGTGGCCGACAGGGTGTGGCGCATCAAAAGCAGTGAATGATAATGTTACCGCCTGACTTCGGTGACTAAGAATCCGTTTGTTAACTAAGGAGATATCAATGTCCGTCACTCTGCTGGATGAAAATGTAGCGCTGATTGTGATTGATTTACAGAAAGGCATTGTTGCATTACCCCTGATGGACTCACCACAGCAGGTGATACACCAGGTGGGAGAACTGATCAGTGCTTTCCGTAAACGTCAGAAGCCTGTGGTACTGGTGAATGTACAGGGAGGTGCGCCAGGACGGAATGAGTTGCCCAAACACAATGCCGAACTGCCCTCTGACTGGAGTGATCTGATTGCTGAAGTGGTGCCACAGCCTGACGACTGGCGGGTGACTAAACGCAGTTGGGGAGCTTTTGCCCATACAACTCTGGATGAACAGCTTCGTGCTGCCGGGGTGACACAGGTCGTTATCTGTGGCATTGCCACCAGTATTGGGGTGGAGTCTACCGCCCGTCAGGCTTATGAGCTGGGTTATAATGTCTGCCTGGTGACAGACGCCATGCTGGATCTGAATGCTGAAGCGCATCACAACAGCCTGACCCGGATTTTCCCACGACTCGGGGAATCGGCAACCACCGCTCAACTGCTGCAGTTGCTGCCGTGACCGGCATGCAACAAACACAACCTAAACCGCCGGGTGTGCTGCGCTGGCTGTTTTTAATCGTTTGTTCGGGAGTGGCGGTCGCCTTTCTTGAGCATTTACATTTACCTGCCGCACTGCTGCTGGGACCGATGTTTGCAGCGATCGTTTTCTCGGCAACCCGCCATCCGGTTCGGCTGCCAAAAACTGCGCAGCAACTCTCTCAGGCTGTGGTGGGAACCATGATTGCCCGGGCCATGCCGGCCAGTGTTTTTACTGAAATGCAACACAACTGGCCATTGTTTATCCTGAGTGTGGTGAGTGTTATTGCAGCCAGTACACTATTGGGCTGGCTACTGGCAAAGCTGAATGTGTTGCCGGGGAGTACCGCATTATGGGGATCGTCCCCCGGGGCGGCAACAGTGATGACGTTAATGGCGGGGGACTTTGGTGCGGATACCCGGCTGGTCGCGTTTATGCAATATCTGCGGGTGTTGATGGTGGCCCTGCTGGCAACCCTGGTCAGTCATTATTTCAGCATCGGGACGGGGCAGAAAATCCCACCACTGGTGCTGTTTCCGGCCATTAATTATCCGGCATTTCTGATGACGATAGGGGTTATCCTGGCTTGTACTCTGCTGGCCAGAGTCATTCGTATTCCTGCGGGACCCATGTTGATTAGCCTGATAGCTGGCTGCCTGTTGCAGAATTTCTGGGGTTTGCAGATAGAGCTGCCATTATGGTTTCTGGCGCTGGCTTATGCTGTTATTGGCTGGAGTATTGGCCTGCGTTTTACCGCGGATATCCTGCGTTATGCGCTACATGCATTACCGGGGATTTTATTGTCAGTCAGTACATTGCTGGCAATATGCTGTGGTTTTGCGTGGCTGCTGGTGCATTATGCCGGAATTGACCCGCTGACTGCGTACCTGGCGACCAGTCCCGGCGGTGCCGATTCGGTGGCGATAATTGCCTCCTCAACCCATGTCGATCAGCCTTTTGTGATGTCGATGCAAACCGGTCGTTTTATTGTGGTACTGATTATGGGACCAGCGATGTCTCGACTGGTGGTTCGCTGGCTTTAGGGGAACCCCGGACAGTTCAGCCTGTCCGGGGAAGAGGGTATTAACGGAAGGCGTAACTCACATTCAGCCCGACACCATAATTACGGCCGGGGGCTGGTTCGTAATACCGACCGTTACTCTCATCGACGATCACTGAACCTACATATTTCTTGTTAAACAGATTATCGACTGTTCCGGAAACATCCACAGTCCAGTTCTGTACCAGCCATTTATAGCCGGTATTCAGTGAGGTGATGGTATATGCCGGAGCGTTGACCGTGTTCTGGTCATTGGCTTCAATATGGCTCATATAGCGGATATCTGCGCCAGCATACCAGCCTGCTTCCGGCGCATATTCCAGACCCGCATAGGCCATGTTTTTGGCAATTCCCGGAATCCGCATACCGGTACAGTCAGCTTTAGTACAACTGTTGCTAAGATAACGGGCATCCAGCAGTGTCCAGGCCATTTTTAGCTGCCAGTTTTCGGCAAACTGTTGCTCGAAGCCCAGTTCCATACCACGGCGTCGGGTTTTCCCTGCATTGGTAAAGGTAGCGCGACCATCGGTTGTCCCGGCAGAAACAATTTCATTTTTGGTGTCGGTCTGGAATACCGCAGCGGTCAGTAAACCGTAGCCAATGCGTTTTTTGGTGCCCCACTCGATAGTTTTGTTGGTGGAGGGTTTCAGCCCCAGATTCAGCCCTTTTTGACCATTCGGACGGTAGGACAACTCAGTGATAGTCGGTGTCTCGAAGCCTTTACCGGCAGACAGATAAGTATTCCAGCTGTCATCAATGGCGTATTTTAGCGATGCTGCCGGCAGCCATTGGTGGTATCGGGTACTGCCGCTGTCATCACCGTTCGACAGATAATGGTCATGGGAAGAGAAACTGACGCTGCTGTAACGCAATCCGGCATCCAGCGACCACTGTTCCGAAAGCTGCCATGCCGTTTGCAGATACGGGTCCAGATTCCACATCTTATTATTTTCGTTACGCCGCAGAGAGCCTTTTTCCCCGTAATCCTGGATGTCGGTCGATGTCCCGGTGTAGTTGTTATAACCTTTGCGCAGCTCCGTCATGGTTTCATAATCCAGCCCGCCGGTAATACTTAATGGGATGCTGAACAAGGTATCGCGGTGCGTCCAGCGGGTATCAATACCCTGATAATGGCGGGTCAGGTCAATCACTCCACCGGAATGATGGTCCGAAGCGGCCTGGACGGCTGCCGGAATGGACTGATACTGTACGGTGCTACGAATTCCGGCATAAGTCATGACACTCAGGTCATCATTATCACCAAACGAACGTACATAATGCAGTCCTGCCTGGGTCTGATCGACCGATTTACGCGCATTATACAGATCCACATTAGAGGCAACTTGTTTCGGATTGGCCTTCCACATATCAGAAGTCAGGCCGCCCGGGTCATAAGCATCGATATGCACGGTATTAAATAGCAGGGTCAGGGTGCTGGCATCGTCAATCCGCACTCCCAGACGGGCATTTGCCAGGTTTTTCTCCGCACTGCTGTGGTTGCGGTAGCCGTGGGTGGTAAAACGCGATACCGAGGCCGTATAATCGACATCTCCCGCATGAGTACCGTCGCCGACCGAACCACTGGCTTTCATGCTGTTGCGCCAGCTGCCATAACTCCCATACCAGCTACCTACCGAGACGGTGTCTGGCTTTTTCCCTTGCTGAGTGACGACATTAATCACCCCACCGGAGCTGTTGCCATACAGAGCAGAGAATGGCCCGCGCAGTACATCGACGTGGTCAATGGTGGAGATGTCGATATTAGACGTCTGTCCCTGACCGTCAGGCATAGTCGCAGGAATACCGTCAACATAAATCCGCAGTCCACGGACACCGAAGGTCGAACGAGCGCCGAAGCCACGCACCGACAGTTGCAGGTCCTGGGCGTAATTTTGCCGGTTAAGAATTTGCAGTCCCGGAATACCGGCCAGTCCTTCTGATAAATTGACTTGCGGTGCGGCCTGACGCATTTCGTCACCATAGGCGACACTGACAGCCGCCGGAGTATCCAGTTCAGACAGCCCGCTGCTGGAAGGTGCGGCCGTGACAATCATGGTTGGCGATTGTGCCTGTTTCGGCTGAGTGATAGTGGTGGATGTCGTGGTCGCCGCCAAAACCCCTGCCGGTAATAAGACCGGTAGCATCAGCGTGGCTTTAAGCTGTGGTAATTTAATAATTTTCATTAATGAAAGGCTCGCAAAAAGGTGTTGCGTAGCAGGAAAAAAATCCCCCTGAAGAGGGGGAATGCTACCTCTTTTTTTTACGCTTGTTAAAGTGTAATCGTTTTTACCTGATAAAAAGTCTACGGTTGAGCGGGAGGTTTTTTGTATCATACTGTATTAAATAAGGTTAATGATTATCCTGCCGGGCGGAAGATCCTTATTAATAATAAAAAAATGGTTATATTAATACACACTAATTATATGCATTTGCCGGACAAATTACCCGCAGGTAACATGTAATAAACATTTCCGGACAGTATCGGGAAATATTATCCATTAACGGAGGTCAAATGAGTCAACAACCGAAAGTATCCGTACTGGGACTGGGTGCCATGGGGCACGCATTTGCCGCAAACCTGCTTAAAAAAGGTTTTACTGTTCACGGTTGGAACCGTAGCCCGGGCAAAGGGGACGATTTGCTCGCCAGTGGATTAATTCAGGCGGAAACCGTCAGCGAAGCCGTCAGTGACAGTGAGGTAGTGATCACGATGCTTTCTGATGGTGAAACCACATTATCTGTGGTTAAGCAGGCTGCTGCTGCACTGCCACCTGAGGCTACCCTCTGCCAGATGGGGACCCTTGGGGTAGAAGCGACCCGGCAGATTCAGGAGTACCTGGCTGAACACCGTCCGGATGTGTTATTGCTCGACGCGCCAGTCTCAGGCACAAAAGCGCCGGCGGAAAATGCCCAGATTACTATCTTTGCCAGTGGCGATCGCAGCCGTGCCGCGGCCGCAGAAACGGTATTTGCGGCTATCAGTAAAGGTACGCTGTGGTTGGGTGACACCGGGGCCGGGGCTAAAATGAAACTGGTGGTTAACAGCTGGCTGATTGGTTTAATGCAAAGTCTGGCCGAGAGTGAATTACTGGCTGAGTCATTCGGTTTTACGCCGGACGATCTCTGGCAGGCACTGGAAGGCGGGCCGCTGGCCCCTGGCTATGCCAAAGTGAAACTACAGATGATAAGCAGCGGTGATTTTACTCCGCAGATGCAGCTGATCTGGGCACTTAAAGATGCCAGACTGGCGGTTGAAGCGGGTAATGCTCAGCAATTACCGGCCCTGAAAAACATCACTGAGCTATGGCAACAGGCAGTGGATGATGGTTTAGGTGAGCAGGACCTGGCCGTAATTAGCCAGTTTCTGGCTAACCGCAGTAAATAATCACCGCCTGACGAGGCCGGTGTCGGCTTCGTCATGGTCAGCAGCAAAATAATAGCGAATATCTATGTATATCGATGGTCACAATGATCTGCTAATGCAGTTATGGCTGAAACATCCTGACCAGCCGGAAGCATTTTTTTTGGGTCACAATGAAGAAGGGCATCTGGATTTTCCGCGCATAAAACGTGGCCGGTTAGGGGCTGCCTTATTTGCCATCTTTGTTCCCCCCGAAAGCTACGTAGCTCAACATTTCCCCCACCGGTTACCCGCATTACAGGATAAAGTGCAGGTGATGTGGCAACAACTGGCTATCCTTGAAAGACTGGAAAAATTTTCTGCAGGCAGAGCGAAGATTTGCCGTACTGCGGTCGAACTGCAACAGTGTCTGAATCAGGATGTGCTGGGGATGGTTGCTCATATCGAAGGGGCCGATGCTCTGGATACTGACGGTGAGTTATTGCAGGCTTTTCATCAGGCAGGGGTAAGGAGTTGCGGCCCGTTCTGGAATACTCCCAATGCGTTTGGTGAGGGGATTACCGGCAGTTTTCCGGGATCTCCGGACAGTGGACCGGGGCTGACCCCCGAGGGCATCCGTTTCATTCACCAGTTGCAATCCCTGAACATGTTAACTGATGTCTCACATATGAATCAGCGGGCATTTTATGATACAGCCCGTTACAGTCAGCAGCCGCTGGTCGCCACCCATTCAAATGCCCATGCCCTTTGTCCACAGCCCCGAAATCTGACCGATGAACAGCTGAAGGTTATCGCAGGAAGTGGCGGGTTGGTTGGGGTAAATTTCGGTAATGCCTTTCTGCGATCCGATGGCAGAAGAGATGAAAACACGCCTTTGACCGAGATTACCCGGCATCTGTGCTATCTGATTGACACTGTCGGAGAAGACCATGTCGGTTTTGGTTCCGACTTCGATGGTACGGCGGTGCCAGCAACGCTGAAAGATGTCACCGGAATGACCCTGATAGAACAAAGTCTTTATGATGAAGGGGTTAGCGAAAGGGTGATCCGAAAAGTGTGTCACGGCAACTGGTTACGAATTCTTAATCATTTTATGCAGTAATCTGTAAAACCGCCCATCTTTTCATTGACCTTGGTTTGACATTGGCGCAACATTTGTCTGCCTGAAGCGCAAATCACTGGCGGCTTATGCTGCCGAAGATAGCCATTTCAGCGGTTTTTACATCTTTTCATTTGCAACATTGAGGTCAACATTATGTGGAAAAAACCTGAATTTATCGATATGCGTCTGGGCATGGAAGTGACTCTGTACATTTCTAACCGTTAATTTTTTTTCGGTTCCCCGATGGCCGCCAATTGGCGGCCGTTATCGTTAAGTCAAAGAGTAATCTATGTTTATCAAAGTGCTTGGCTCTGCTGCCGGCGGTGGTTTCCCGCAGTGGAACTGTAATTGCACCAATTGCAAAGGGCTGCGTGACGGTTCCCTGAACGCCCATGCCCGCACCCAGTCTTCAATAATTATCAGTGATAATGGTGAAGACTGGGTGCTATGTAACGCGTCCCCTGATATTTCACGTCAGATCTATCTTACCCCGGAACTGATTAAACATGATGTTCTGCGCGGTACCGCGATTGGCGATATTATTCTGACTGACAGTCAGATAGACCATACCACAGGTTTACTCAGCCTGCGTGAGGGGTGCCCACACCGGGTATGGTGTACGGACGAAGTTCATCAGGATTTAACCACGGGTTTTCCGGTGTTCCCGATGCTGAAGCACTGGAATGGTGGTTTACAGCACCATCCGGTCAGCCCACTGCACCCCTTCCGTACGACGGTATGCCAAAACCTGCAGTTTACTGCCGTGCCTATTCTGAGTAATGCACCGCCGTATTCCCCGTATCGTGATAAACCATTGCCCGGCCACAATGTGGCTTTATTCGTCGAAAACAGTGCCAATGGCAAAACCCTGTTTTATGCCCCGGGGCTGGGTGAACCGGATGAGGTGATTTTGCCCTGGCTTAAAAAGGCAGATTGTCTGCTGATTGACGGAACGGTGTGGCAGGATGATGAGCTGCTGAGCACCGGAGTGGGTAAAAATACCGGCCGCGCCATGGGGCATCTGGCACTGTCTGAAGAGCAGGGGCTGATGAGCCTGCTGGCTACGTTACCGGCCAGCCGAAAAATTCTTATTCATATTAACAACACCAATCCGATCCTCGACGAGGACTCACTTCAGCGTCAGTTCCTGCAACAACAGGGAATTGAGGTGAGCTTTGACGGAATGGCTATCCAGCTGCAGGATTAACCGATGATCATTACATCAACCCTGAGTCGTGAGCAGTTTGAACAAGCGTTGCGTGACAAAGGAGCGTATTACCACATTCATCATCCTTATCATATCGCGATGCATAATGGCGAAGCCACGCCGCAACAGATCCGTGGCTGGGTCGCAAACCGGTTTTATTATCAGACCAATATCCCGTTAAAAGACGCGGCAATCATGGCTAACTGTCCGGATCCGGCGACGAGGCGTAAATGGGTGCAACGTATTCTTGACCATGACGGAGATGCCGAACATGAAGGCGGCATCGAAGCCTGGCTGCAACTGGGAGAAGCAGTGGGATTATCCCGCGAAGACCTGTTGTCTGATAAGCACGTATTACCGGGGGTGCGGTTCGCGGTGGATGCCTATGTCAATTTTGCGCGTCGCGCCTGCTGGGAAGAGGCCGCCTGTAGCTCTTTAACCGAGTTGTTCGCCCCACAAATTCACCAGTCGAGGCTCGACAGCTGGCCACAACACTATCCGTGGATCCAGGAACAGGGATATTTCTACTTCCGTAGTCGTCTGAGTCAGGCGCGCCGCGATGTAGAACACGGACTGGAACTGGCACTGGATTACTTTGATACTGCGGCGAAGCAAAACCGGATGCTGGAAATATTGCAGTTCAAACTGGATATTCTCTGGACCATGCTGGATGCCATGACTATGGCCTATACTCTGGACAGACCTCCGTATCACACGGTGACAGATCAGCAGGTCTGGCACACAACCCGTCTGGTGTAATGATGAGTACTCAATCTCCGGTGGTAAAATTTCGGCGCGGATACCGGCTGCAGTGGGAAGCCGCGCAGGACTGTCATGTCATTCTCTATCCGGAAGGCATGGCGAAACTGAACGAAACGGCGGCAATGATCCTTGAACTGGTGGACGGTCAGCGAACGGTTTCGCAGATAATTACTGAACTGAATCAGCGTTTTCCCGAAGCCGGTGGGGTGGATGACGATGTTACTGATTTCCTGCAGGCGGCAGTCAAACAGAAATGGATAATGTATGAGTCTGAGTAAATCTGACATCAAGGCCCCTCTGTGGCTGCTGGCAGAACTGACTTATCGTTGTCCGTTACAATGTCCGTATTGTTCTAACCCGCTGGATTTCGCCAGACAGAAACAGGAACTGACCACCGAACAGTGGCTGACAGTGTTCCGCCAGGCCAGGGAAATGGGCAGTGTGCAGTTGGGCTTCTCCGGCGGCGAACCTTTGGTGCGTAAGGATTTGGCGGAACTGATTGCCGGCGCCCGTGAGCTGGGCTTCTATACCAATCTGATCACATCGGGTATCGGTCTGACCCGCGAAAAACTGGATACGTTTGCCGAGGCCGGACTGGACCATATTCAGATAAGCTTCCAGGCCAGTGATGAGACCCTGAATGCCGCGCTGGCCGGCTCAGAGAAGGCCTTCCATCAGAAGCTGGAAATGGCCAAGGCTATCAAGGCACATGGCTATCCAATGGTGCTCAATTTTGTGTTACACCGTCACAACATTGATCAAATGGACCGGATTATCGAGCTGTGTATCCAGCTGGAAGCCGATGATGTAGAGTTAGCCACCTGCCAGTTCTATGGTTGGGCGCAACTTAACCGTGAAGGGCTGTTGCCCACCCGTGAACAGATAGCCAGAGCCGAAGCCGTGGTTCAGCGTTACCGTGAAAAAATGCAGGCAGAGGGTAATCTGACCAATCTGCTTTTCGTGACGCCTGACTACTACGAAGAACGACCCAAAGGCTGTATGGGCGGCTGGGGGGCTATCTTTATGAATGTCACCCCGGACGGTATGGCGTTGCCTTGCCATAGCGCCCGACAGTTGCCGATTGAGTTTCCGTCGGTGCTGGAGAATAGCCTGCAGCATATCTGGTATCACTCCTTTGGTTTTAACCGCTATCGAGGTTACGACTGGATGCCGGAACCCTGCCGCTCCTGTGATGAGAAAGAGAAGGATTTTGGCGGGTGTCGTTGCCAGGCATTTATGCTGACCGGTAACGCCGATAACGCCGACCCGGTATGCAGCAAATCTGCCCACCATGACAAAATTCTTCAGGCGCGCCGCGAAGCGGATTGCAGTGAAGTTAAGGTCTCGCAGTTGCGTTTCCGTAATCAGAAAAACTCCAAAGTGATTTTTACTTCGCAGGGTTAACCGATGACGGAGTATGGCATTACCCGGGTTCTCAGTCAGGGACTGACGGTCCGTCTGATTGCCGCACCGGACCTGTCGGCGGCTTCGGCGTGCCTCAGTACCCGGGCGGGTAGCTTTCATGAACCGGAACGCTGGCCCGGGCTCGCTCATTTACTGGAACACCTGCTATTTCAAAGTGGTCAGGGATTTCAGGGAGACGAGCGGCTGATGCCATGGATTTCTGCCCGTCAGGGCAGAGTCAATGCCACCACCGGTCTGAGCCAGACACTCTTTTATTTCGATTGTCGGGTCGAGGATTTACCGGGGGGGCTGGCGCGGTTACTGGATATGGTCAATGCACCGGTATTCACTGCGGAAACTGCCGAACGTGAGTCCCGGGTTATCGAGGCAGAGTACCAGTTACTGAGCCAGCAAGCCCGTACCCTGATGGGTGCTTTTTTCCATTCCCGTGTCAGCTCACCGACGGTTTACCACCGCTTTGTGGTCGGTAATCACCGTACACTGTCTGGTGATCTACCGGCGTTGTTGCAGGCATTAGGTGATTTTTTTCGACAGCATTACCGGGCAGATAAGCTGACGCTGACGATACGAGCCCCTCTGACATTGCCTGAACTGCAACAACTCGTGCAATCTCTGCCCGAACTGACGTTTCCGTCTCAGCCATCTCTCCCCGGTGATGTCGCTGCTGCTGATTTTCCTGTGGTATCGCGGGCCGTACATCCCGCACAGTTGCTGCAACTGCCCGGGGATGTCCATCATTGTCTGGAGATGGTGGTTGCCGACCCCGGGGGAGAACTGCTGGCAGCGGTTCCGCTGCTACAGGCACTATTTGAAGATGCAGCCCCCGGTTCGCTTCGTCATTATTGGGTTGAGGAGGGGCTTTGTCGGGAAATGACCCTGGAAGTCATCAGTACCGCCACAGGAACTCTGTGGCTGATGGTGCATCTGATACGTCCGGCATCGACTCCTCTCCCGGCGGGTCGGCTGACGGCGGCGTGGCAGCTCTGGCTGCGGCAACTGACGGAATTATCCTCTGAACGGGTCGCTCACTATCAGCAACTGGCACAACGTCAGTTCTGCTTACTGAGTCCGATGGAGCAAATCCGCAGGATAGTCAGCGGGCATGCGGTCTCAGATAAGCCAGTCCTCCCGCTGGCACTGGCATTATTAGCGCAGTCTCCGAATGAATTACAGACCTGCGATCGATTGAACAGTGCTCTGCACAGTGCCTGTGGTTTTCCTTGTGTGACAGAAACCCAGACCCTGTCCGGTGATTGCGGCGTTTTACCGGACAACGGTTTTGTCTTTTATCCGCAGATGCTTGCGCCACCTGAAACAGCGACAGGCCATTCCGCCGCGATACCACAGGGATGGCGACATCTCAGGACAACGGGATCGCAGGCAGAGATAGTGATGCGTCCGGTGCAGGGCACGGTCCTGAGCGCGGCACAGGCCGCGCGCTTGGAACAAATTTTACAACCAGTGTTCAGCCTCGCACGCCATTGCGGGGGAGAGGCAGCGATTACTTCCGTGCATGGGGTGAACTGGTTGACGGTGTCGGTGGCTCAAGCGACTGATGCCGAAACAGTATGTCTCTGGCTGGCGAAGCTTTGGCCGACAGACCTTGCTGTAAAATCCAGTGACCCACAGCAAATCCTGATTCGTCGTTTGCTGGCGGAATTTCCGTCAATGCTGGCCTCTACAGCAGAATGCCCTGACTGGTCAGGTGCTATCCGGTGCAGCGATTTGGCGCTGTTTTCGAGGCTCAGTGAAATTTTACAGCAACGGCTCCCCGTACCGGCACCGACGCTGATACCGTCCGACACCGCCGGTCCGGTTCGCAGTCTGCACCAGCCAGAAAGTCACGGCGATAATGGCCTGCTGTTCTTTATGCCATTACCCGGCGAGACTGAAGGTGATATTGTGGCTGCCAAAGCGTTGGCCGCCCTCTACCAGCCTGCGTTCTATCACTGGCTGCGCGAAGAGCTTTCGGTGGGTTACGTGGTTTCCTGCCACTATCAGCTGTTTATCAATACTCCGGGGATACTGTGTGTGCTGCAGTCTCCGGGGTACGATTGCCAACAACTGTCCCTCTGGTGTCAGCAATTTTTCAGCCGGATGACTCCACAGGTAGAACAACTGGCAGAGGCACCGCAAGTCAATGCACCTCAGCCATTACATCATCACCGGTCAATTCTGCGGGCGATGGAACAGCTTGATCCGCTAATCCGCGCTGCGGCCTGCCCTGAACAGCAACAAACCCCGTCGGTTGTCCGGTTGCAACAACTGCACAACTACTGGGCTGCGCATACCGAAGAGGCGATACAACTCAGTTGCGGGCGCCCTGTGCAGTAAAAATCCACGGGTACGCCCTGACAGCCATCATTCCGCCCAGAATTTTTTTCGGCTGGTTTTTCCAATGCCAGGGTTACAGGTATTGGTAGGATCAAGTTCACGCCAGTGCTGAGCATGCTCACAGGATGCGTGGTAAAGGTGCCCGACATTGTGTTCAGCCGGATAGCGGGCGCCACGTTGTTCAAGATAATCCATCACATCCTGTTTAAATTTCTTCGCATCAACGCCTGCTTTCAGGACATAGTCCTGATGATTGACGAAGCAGAAGAAGTGACCACAGCAGGAATCGGCCTGCACCTGGGCTGCCAGGTGTGGGGGCAGATCAATGCGCCAGTGTGTGTCATTTCGGCGTAAGGCAACGTCGAAAGCGATCAGCCGTTCATTGGTGTTGTACCCCAGATAGTCACAATAAGAGATAGTACAACCACCGACGGCAAAACGTACCAGAAACGCATCTGTGGCTTCCCGCTCATCACACAGAAAATATTCACCGGGGCGATGGCTGAAAAACTCTTCCAACAGCGCGGTCAGTTGTGCAGACTGGCGTTCTTCTACTTTAATCATCAGATGATGAACGAAGCGCTGGCGATAGGCCATAATCCGTGGGGCAACAAACGACGGGGTAACCTGATTGAAGCCCTGAATCAGCTTATCGACGAAATTATGCGGCAGCACCCGGGCGTGTTTAACCCGCACATCCCAGCGTGCTTTATTGGCCATCAGTCCGGGAATAGCCTGCGGGCCAAGTTTACGTATCGCCAGAAACATATGTTTGGCATAACGCAAAGTCAGGTCAAAAGCTCCTGCATGGATATATTCGGCCTGCAGGGGGAGCTCTTCCATCTTTTCCAGCAGAAATTTACGCAGTTCCACCAGTTCGGTTTCATCATTACTGCCGATATAGAAGGTTTTGGTGGCTTCACTGGCTTCAAAGGTGGGTAACCGCGCAGCAAAGACCACCAGTTTACCGGCACAGCCGGCGCTGTCGTGTAAATAGCGTACGTCGCCATTAAAGCGTGCAGGAGAAGCTGATTCGGTATCGCGCAGCTGTTCGGCGTAGTCATCCGCCCAGATTTTACCCTGCCAGTCTTCGGCATCACCGGTCGTATAGTCGCGGGTTTCCAGGGCATTAATCATACTTTCGGGCGTATCCCCGAGGTGAATCCCCAGATGATTGACCAGTTGCAGTTTGCCGTCTTCGGTAATGCGGGCAAACAGTGACTTTTCGGTAAAGGCGGGGCCGCGGCGTATCAGCGAGCCGCCGGAGTTATTACACAAGCCGCCAATCACTGATGCGCCGATACAGGAGGAACCAATCACGGAGTGGGGTTCCCGGTGCAGCGGTTTCAGGGCATCTTCAAGTTCAGTCAGTGTGGTGCCGGGGAAGGCGATCACCTGCTGATGGTTGTCAATAATCTGGACCCCTTTTAGTAACCGGGTACTAATGATCACAATATCGCGATCATAGTCATTACCGTCCGGGGTTGAGCCCCCGGTGACTCCGGTATTCGAGGCCTGCATCAGAATAATCACATCTTCTGCGACGCAGGCCTCCAGTAGTTGCCAGAGCTGTAACAGGGTCTGGGGGAGTGCGACAGCCAGCGCTTCGCCCTGACCGATACGGAATCCTTTGGTGTAAAATGCTTTGTCATCTTCACTGACTAAAACCTGTTTATCTCCCGCGATTTCATGCAGCTTGCGGATCAGCTCCTGACGGTTGTTCATCTATCCTTTCTGCCTTTTATTCTTCATTTTGCTTTGATGCCTGTGGACGGATTGAGGTGATACTGCCGGAAGCAGCGTCCCGTAGCGTTTCTGCGGAGGCAGTGCGATAGCGTTACGGATCACCAACATATGAAAGCGCTTTTTTCACCGGGAAGAAAGGGGCGGGATAAAAAAAACTTGTCAGGCTGACAGAATATCTCTGTCATGAGGAGGAAGGGGGTGGATTATGTCGTGATTGGGAGAGAAAAATACAATCTGTTAACATGAAGGGCGGGGCAATGGTACCGGAGTCCCGGCTTCCCCTGCCGTCCGGCAGGGGAAAAATGCTTACAGTTCTGTAATCACATCCTGTTCACTGAAACGGGATTTCGGCAGTGTTGCATTGAAGTCTTTTTCGCTGTTAAATCCGACTGAAGCGACCACCAGACTATGCAAACCTTTCTCTTTCAGGCCCAGCACTTCATCCATTTTTTCAGGATCAAAACCTTCTATCGGGGTCGCATGCAGGCCCAGGGCGGGAGCACCCAGCAGCAGAAAACCAAGAGAAATATACGCCTGATGCTCCAGCCAGTGACGTTTGCTCTCATCATCCCCGGTAAAGGCCTCAATATACTGACGACGACCCTTATCCTGAGCGTCAGCACTGGCCTGGTCTTTAAACCGGCCATCTTTAGTTTCCTGTGCATGTACGGCAGCAAGGTGCTGATCATCTAACTGATTAACTGTCGCAAACACCACCACCATGGCGGCATTCTGTACCTTGGCTGCATTAAACTCACGGATGCCGGGTAAAATCTGAGCTTTTCCTTCATCGCTGGTGACCACGAAAAAGTGCCAGGGCTGAAGATTCAGTGATGACGGGCTGAAACGCAGAAGATCCAGCAACTGCTGGTGCTGTTCTGGCGTCAGTTTTTTCTCTGGGTCATAGGCCTTGGTAGTAAAACGTTGTTTGGCAACCTCAACAATACTCATGTAGACAACCTCTGAAATTTCAAGCATCCCATCGGGATAAAAATAGTGGCGGTAAACTAACAATTTCAATACCAGACGACCAGTCTGATTATGAGCTTCAGCACTAAAGGTTAGGTGTGGAATCAGGCCGGATAGATCTTTTGTGCAATATTTTTCACCATGCCGGGCATTCAATTAGCTTACAAGGTTTAGGCCCCAAAGTTTTGCTTACTGCATTATTACCTGCATTACCTGCTTCCTTAACACGATGATGTTTTGCTTCTTCATAAAAAATGAATCAGTGGACTGAAAATTCATTCACCCCTGACCGGAGTTGGCGCTTCTCAAAACTTTCTGGCACTGACTTTCGCTAATTTATCAGTAAGCGCCAGGTTAAAAACCCATCCGGGATTTTGATCGGGTTCAGCCAGTGAGCAGCCTCGTGCGCAAGTTGACATGGACATCTACGGGAGAATACCAGTCTTGTACTCACGCCCGTGGTGCTGGTCAACCTGCCATCTTACTGATAGCAGTAACGCGATTTAGTCGCCCCGGTTAAGCTTTGACAGAAAATATTAAAAATGTCATAGTGTCATGATTGCATGCTTTAACACTTCCGTGAATATCCGCTGAATGCGCTATTACCTGCAGGGTTATGCATATTTTTCATCTGAATACAGGTAAACACATGACTCTGAAACTGACGGAAGAAGGGCTGGAAGCCCGAAAGGTTGAAATCATCCTGGCAGCCCGGTGGTGCTTCCTGAATTTTGGATTTGCCAAAACCTCTATCGACGATATTGCAAAACGTGCAAATTTATCCCGCACGTTGATATATAAATCGTTTAAAAACAAAGAAGAAATCTTTAAAGCCGTCTTTCGCCACTGGCTGATGGCCCATCTGCCTGAAGCGGAAGCTGCAGCTGACAGCTTCGGGAACACCTACGAGCGTCTTCTGACAGTCAGCATGGTGGTTGCCGTTGAACCATGGAGTGTGATGTATGGCGCACCCATGTCGGGTGAGTTCTTCGAAGACTGCGGCCGCATTGATGAAGAAATTTCAGCCACACACCGCCGCATTGCCACCAATTGTGTTGAGCACATCCTTAATGACCGGACTTCTGCAGACGTTTTTATTCTGGCGCTTGACGGTCTGCTGGCAGACAACCCTTCACCGGAAGTGCTGACTGACCGGGTGGAATTGCTTTGTCGCCGCTTTTCCTGATTATTAATACTGATAACGGATAACCATTATGTTTAACGCAGCCAAAAAGACCATTCTCATCACCGGTGCCTCAGATGGCGTGGGAAAAGAAACAGCAACAATGCTTGCCCGACAAGGACATACCCTGATCATTCATGGACGTGATCCGCAAAAATCCAGAGCAGCACTGGAGGAAATTAAAATGCTTTCCGGTAATACGGATGTGCATTTATTCATGGCTGACTTTCTCTCATTTGCCAGCGTGAGGGCATTTGCAGAAGAGATAAAACGCAGCTTTAGCCATCTTGATGTACTGATTAATAACGCCGGTGCCCAGTTTTCTGATACCCGGCAGGAAACGGAAGATGGGCATGAAAAAACCATGGTCATTAACGTATTTTCCCCGTTGCTTTTGACCAGTTTATTGCTTGACCTGCTCAAAAAAAGTCCCTCAGCGCGGGTTGTTACTGTGTCGTCCGACAGCCATAAAATGGCAAAACCTGACCTGAATGATATTGAACTCACCCGTGGTTACAGCATGGCCAGAGCCTATGCCAATTCGAAACTGTATATTATCTGGGGGATGAACCATTTCTGCTCTGAATTGCAAAAGTCTGGTGTCACGAATATTAGTTTCAACTGTGTACATCCAGGGTCAACACAGTCGAGTCTTGGCCGTGAGGCATCAAAATCATTAAAATGGAAAATTATTTATTTTCTCTGGCGGGTCATGATGATCCCTGTCGAAAAAGCCGCAGCAAGCAGCATTTATGCTGCGACAGCGCCGGAGATTTCGGGTCTGAGCGGTAAATATTATGGTCCAAAGGGTGAGGAAAAACCTTCTTCCCGGTATTACTCCGCCGAAAACGAACAGAAGATCTGGGAATATGCCCAGTCAGTTATCAGTGGTTAAAGGCTTGTCTGACATCCTGTTTGAACTTAGAGATACGGGAACATTTAAGGGGTGGGCCCCTCTCTGCCAACGGCCATAACCCTCATTTAGCCTGCTGAAGAATAAATTTAGCCTGAACCCAGCACCCCGGGGCTCAGACCCTCTGGTTCCGGGAGTTGATACAGATGTTTCTGGTATTAAGTAGTCCATTAAATCCACCGGCTTAAGTGGCTAAATATATAATAGTCTGTTCTGCTACAAACTTGTTTTCCGGCATGATGAGAATTCCGCGGGATAATGTCTGACAGCATATATTGCATTCATCCTGGGTTACCGGAGCCCAATATCACGTCTAAAAATATTTATTCGCAATAGTCTTCAGGGTGATGTTGTACTTTAGTGACAGCAGCCTGATCAGGGTACAGACCACAATAGACAGCCAGATACTGTATTGCTCAGGGATAATGCCTGCGGAACCCAACAGTTCTATGCCGGCGCCTATCAGGGCAGCACTGGCATAAATTTCTTTGGTAAAAATTACCGGAGTTTTACCGACCAGGACATCACGCAGACAACCGCCCCCCACGGCGCTGATGCAGCCCATTAGTATGGAGAATTCAACATTTTGGGTGTATAGCCAGGCTTTATTGGCCCCAAAGGCGGCAAAAAAACCCAACCCGAGAGCATCAAAGAACATGGCCGGTTTTTCAAAGGAAAACACCAGCTTCTGGAAATATGAGAGCAGGGTGATGGCCAGGATCACACAGCCAAAATACTCAATGTTAACCAGTCCGGCAGGCGGGGTTGCCCCCAGACAGAGATCGCGAATACATCCACCGCCGATGGCGGTAACAAATGACAGAGCGAAAACACCGAACAGATCAAAGCGGTTTCTGACTCCGACCGTCGCGCCACTCAGTGCAAACACGAAGGTGCCAAAAAGATCGATGAAATGTAAAAGTAAGCTCATAAGTTCTCAGTAAACAGGGCTACGGTTGATTAGGCCGGGCTTACCGGCAGCACCGGCCTGCCCACCGGCGCAGGCACAATAAAGGTTTCGGCCAGGGAGCGCAATGCTTTCAGTTTCTGTGAGATCGTTGTCCGAATCTGCACCTCCCGGCAACAATACTGGCGGCCCCACCACCGGCGACGCAACGCTAATAAAACTATCATGAAAAGCGTGACAGTGATAAAGGCGGCGGATACTCTTGTGCACCTGAGAAATTAACAGACCTACCGCTACCCTTCACTCCTGTAGGCCGATGAAATCTGGCTTTTGCTGAGAATGGTGAGCGTTTGAATGATGAGAATATTTAATGAATTCCGCTAAAGCAACCCTGACTGGTTTAGCCGCTATTCTGTTATGGAGTGCCAACGTTGGTTTAATCAAACATGTCAGTGAAGCTTTTGGTGCCGTGGCAGGGGCCGCCCTGATTTATACCTGTAGTGCTCTGGTACTGCTGTTCACGGCGGGTTTTCCGAAGCTGAAATCATTTTCCCGTTCCTATCTGATGATTGGCCCGGCATTGTTTGTCAGCTATGAGGTCTGTTTATCGTTATCTCTGGGGTATTCTCAGAACGCGCAACAGGCTATCGAAGTGGGGATGGTGAACTATCTGTGGCCGGCCATGACCGTGGTGTTAGGTATCATCGTTAACCGGCAGCGGGTACACTGGATGATGGTACCGGGCATAGTGGTCTCACTGGCGGGTATTTTGCTGGTTCTCTCGGGGGATAAGCCGCCGTCGTGGCAACAAATCACAGAAAATATTAGTGTTAACCCGTTAAGCTATGGGCTGGCGTTCGCCGGGGCAATCATCTGGGCGGTATATTGTGTGGTGACGCAAAGGCTGGCCGGCGGAAACAACGGAATTACCTTTTTCTTTATTCTGACGGCCCTGACTCTGTGGGTGAAATACCTGTTCACTGCGGATGTCGGGGTGAGTTTTTCTGTGCCATCCACAGTCAGTCTGGTGCTGGCAGCGTTAGCCATGGGGCTGGGTTACGGAGCATGGAATATTGGAATTTTGCACGGCAATGCCAGCCTGCTGGCCACCGTGTCTTATTTTATCCCGGTACTTTCCTCACTACTGGCCTCAGTGATGTTGCATTCCGCACTGACACTCTCTTTCTGGCAGGGGACCGCGATGGTTTGCCTGGGTTCACTGGTGTGCTGGCTGGCCACCCGAACCGCAGGCAAGAAACGCTCAGCCGCTGCGAGACAACCGCAGTAACTATCCGAATTTCTGGTTAACCGGAGGCTGTAATGATAGAAATCTGGGGACGTAAAACCTCGTCCAATGTACAGGCAGTTATGTGGGCTGTGGCAGAATTAGGACAGCACTACAAACGTTACGATATCGGACACCGTTTTGGGGGGAATGATACTCAGGAATTTCTTGCCATGAACCCTAACGGCACAGTGCCGGTCATTAAGGTGAATGGCGGGGAGCCACTGTGGGAAACCGGGGCAATTCTGCGCTATCTGGCCGCGCTCTATGGCGATGAAAACTTCTGGCCGACTCAGGCTCGTCAGCGATGCGTTGTCGACCAGTGGGCGGAGTGGTCAAAAATTAATATTGCCCTGAATTTTACCGCTCCTGTTTTTTGGGTGCTGGTGCGTACACCTGCGGAACAACGCAATATCCAGGCGTTGACTGCCAGTGTGCAGAAACTGGTGCATTTTCTGAAGATTGCGGAGCAACAGTTGAGTCACCAGCCCTGTCTGGCGGGGCAACATCTGACTCTGGCAGATATTCAGTTCGGGCATACATTGTATCGCTATTTTGACCTGGATTTTCAGCGTCCGGAACTGCCGGCACTGGCCGACTACTATCAACGACTCACCGAACGGCCGGCTTACCGTGAGCATGTGATGGTCAGCTACGAAGAATTACGCGTCTGATCTTCACCCGGCCGTCATTCTGACGGCCCTTTATCGAATCCTGCTGTATTGTATTACCCGCCTCTGACTGAAGCCACTCGCGACAATGCGGTTGTCTGTATTTTACCCAAATGCGATTAACTCGCATTTTTGGCTTTCCATTATCAATTAAACTCTATTACTCTTTGCTTCATAAGATTATTAAACAAGGAGTCAACAATGCTGAAAAATCAGCTGCGTTATGACGATGTTATCCTTACGTTGCCTCTGAATGACTGGCCAGGGGGCGAAAACTTTAGTCGCCAGGCACTGTCAGCGCTGGAACAAGGAGCGGTACTTAGCCTGCCTCAGCTCGGTTTTCCGCTGACTGACGAAGAACAGTTGCTATTAAAGGAAGAAACGGTTGAACCTGGCCGTAAAAATATCAGCTACCGGGCCCAAAGTGACCAGTTGTTCGGTGTGGCGAATAAAGCCGATGAAAAAGTGGTGCGCACGTTGTTGCAACGCCATTATCAGGCCTGTAACCGACTGATCTCCGGTTTGCTGCCCGCCTATGTGCCGGTTCTGCATACCCCGATAAACACCCTGCGGGTTCATCCTGTCGCGGTCTGGAAAAAAGGCAGTTCATGGCGAAAAGATGACAGCCGTCTGCATGTCGATGCTTTCCCTTCACGCCCTATTCAGGGGGAGCGGATATTACGAATCTTTACCAACATTAACCCTCACGGTGAATCCCGTATCTGGCGTGTCGGTGAGCCGTTCCCGTCGCTGGCGAAACAATTTCTGCCACAGGTTGGACGCTACCACGCACTGAGCTGTTGGGTTCAGCAAAAACTGGGCATTACGAAGAGTTACCGGACCCGGTATGATCATATTATGCTGGGCCTGCATGATGCGATGAAGGCAGATCAGGACTATCAGAAGTCAGGTGCTCAGATTGAAGTGCAGTTTCCGCCGGGCAGCAGTTGGATCTGTTTTTCTGACCAGACACCTCATGCGGCAATGTCAGGGCAGTTTATGCTGGAACAAACCTTTTTGTTACCCGCTAAAGATATGGTCAGCCCACAGTATTCTCCCTTACGCACCCTTGAAGCGATGTTGGGCCGGTCATTAATCTGAGTAGTGAGTCACACCGGTCATCCGTCGGTGGCATGTGACTCCTGAAGTGTGTTATTCCTCTGGAATTCTGCGACCGCCAATGACCTGCGGTCGCAGGTATTATTCTGTAAACTATCCACGTCTTACCCGTCATAAAACTGACATCTTATATTCACTTGTCTGACATCAGATACGCGTAGCCTGGCTGCGTATCTTTTTAGTCGGAAATCTTTATGACTTACCTGGTATTACATCAGTTACAGACCACCCGGGGAGACAGGGTCATCCTCAATGATATGAGCTTCCAGGTGGCTGAAGGCGAATTTCTGGCAATCCTCGGCCCGTCGGGCTGTGGTAAAACGACCTTGCTCCGTACTCTCGCGGGACTGGAAACGTCTGACCACGGTCAGATTTATCTTCAACAGCAGGAAGTCGGTCACTTACCTCCCTCACAACGTAAACTCGCCATGGTATTCCAGTCGTACGCACTGTTCCCACATCTGAGCATACGTGAGAACCTGCTTTTCGGACTGCGGGCGCGGCGTGAAGATAGACAGAGCTTTCAGCAACGGCTGAGTGAAGTGGTTGAATTACTGGAATTAGGAAATTATCTGGACCGCCGGCCGGGTGAGCTCTCCGGGGGCCAGCAACAGCGGGTAGCCCTTGGCAGAGCCATTATTGCCCGTCCAAAACTTTGCCTGATGGATGAGCCATTGTCGAACCTGGATGCACGTTTACGCCAGACAATGCGCCGTGAAATCCGTCAGTTACAACAAAAACTCGGTCTGACCATGTTGTACGTCACCCATGACCAGACCGAAGCGATGAGTATGGCTGACCGTATCCTGCTGATGAATCAGGGGCGTACCGAACAACTGGGAACACCCGCAGATCTTTACCTGCAACCGGCGTCTGAGTTTGTTGCCGGATTCATCGGAGCTCCGCCGATGAACCTGTTTCCTTTGTCGCTGGTACACCCACAGCGCTGTTTTCCACCCGTGTCAGCAGAGGCTGAATTTGTCACCCTGGGTCTTCGGGCCGAGGCAATGACACTGACGGCACCCGCCGAGGGTCGGCTGAAGGTGACCATTATCAGCCATGAGTTCATGGGCGCTGATACCCGAATCCAGTGTCAGCCGGAGGGCAGTCAGGCGATTCTGACCGTGAAAATGAACGGACTTCGTCATTTCACGCCAGGCACTCTGGCAGGGCTGGACTGGCAGGCACAGGCAGAATACCGGTTCGATCGTCGTACCGGTCTGAGGATTGCAGGGCCTGCGACCACCACCGATCAGGGCATGGCTCTGCATGCGTTTTCTTAACTTAATTTAACTTTTTTCATTCTCTGACACTTTGAGGAAACTATGGCTCCATTACGTCTGTCGCTGATGGCGGCACTACTGGCTGCAGGTTGTGCCTGTGCGGCTGAACCGGTCACCCTGCAAATGTATTACCCGATAGCTGTCGGCGGAAAAATCACCGCCACGGTTGACGGGCTGGTGTCAGATTTTGAAAAGACTCATCCGGATATTGTGATTAAACCGGTCTACACCGGAGATTATGCGACCACAGTCACTAAAGCCCTGACGGCTTTTCGTGGAGGTAACCCGCCACAGCTGGCAGTGATAGGCGATATTGAGGTCTATTCGTTGAAAGATGCTGGCGCGATAATCCCCGTGTCTGATCTGGCGAATGATGCCGAAGGCAAAAAATGGATTAACGGGTTCTATCCGGCATTTATCCGTCATATCGACGGTAAGGTCTGGAGTATCCCTTTCCAGCGTTCTACCGTAGTGCTGTACTGGAACAAAGATGCCTTTAAACGTGCCGGTCTGAACCCGGATACCCCCCCGCAAACCTGGCAGCAGGTCGAAGAATTTGGCCGCAAGCTGGTAGTAAAGCAGGGCGATACGGTTAGCCAGTGGGGAATCGAACTTCCCTCCACGCCAAATGGTTATTGGATATTACAGGCGATTGCCGCCACCAATGGCGCTACGCTCGATAATAATAAAGGGACGGCGGTCACTTTCAATACTCCTCAAACTGCTCAGGCACTTAGCTGGATGCATGATCTGGCGAGTCAATATGGTATTTCTCCGCCAGGTGCCATTAACTGGGGAACGACGCCGCAGGATTTCCTCGAGGGTAAAACCGCCATGATGGTCACCACCACCGGTAACCTCGGCACCGTACGTAGTACCGCAAAATTTCCGTTTGGTGTAGCAATGCTGCCGGAAAAAACCCAGCGAGGCAGCCCGACCGGCGGCGGTAACCTCTATCTGTTTAAAGGAGCCACTCCGGCACAACAGCAGGCGGCTTTGAGTTTTATGCGCTGGGTTTCGGCACCTGAACAGGCTGCCCGCTGGAGCATTGCTACCGGTTATGTGGCGACCTCTCCGGGGGCCTGGGAAACCACGCAGATGAAGGAATATGTTAAACAGTTCCCTCAGGCGCTGGTGGCCCGTGATCAGCTGAAATACTCACAACCCGAGTTATCAACCTATAACAGTGTCCAGGTTCAGCAGCTGTTAAATCATGCCACAGAAGCGGTGGTGACCGGCAGTAAAACGGCCCCGCAGGCGCTGGAGTCGGCCCAGCAGCAGGCTGACCGGATACTGAAGCGCTACCAATGACACAGTTAACCTCCGCGCTCAGCTCTGTCGGGACACTGCGGTCATCATTGGCCTTAAGAACCCAACTCTATGGCTATCTGCTGTTAATGCCGGCACTGGTGTTTCTGCTGGCATTTACCCACTATCCCGCACTGGCAACGTTGTGGGACAGCCTGAGAAGCGCTCCGCACGGCACAACCCCCGGCAAGTTTGTCGGGGTAGCCAACTATCTGTCGGTGTTTAGTGATGATGTGTTCCGCCAGTCACTCATTAACAATCTGAAATACGCTCTGATTACCATCCCGGCTTCGGTGATACTGGCATTGCTGATGGCGATGGCGGTCAATCGCGGCATGAAAGGTGACGGTTGGGTCAGAACGGTATTTTTTATGCCCGCGCTACTGCCAATGGTGGCGATTGCCAATCTGTGGCTGTTTTTCTACTCGCCGCAAACGGGTTTGTTAAACCAGCTAATGGCCTGGTTTGGTTTACCGGCACATAACTGGCTCGGGGATCCGGATAGCGCTTTGTACTGCCTGATGGCTGTTACGGTGTGGCGGGAAGCAGGTTTTTTTATGATTTTTTACCTGGCTGGTTTACAGCAGATCGACCCTCGGCTGGCAGAAGTCGCCAGGGTGGAAGGTGCCGGCAGGGGATATTTTTTTCGGCGGGTTCAGTGGCCACTGCTGATGCCCACCACCCTGTTTATTCTGATCAATGCCACGATGAATGCGTTTCGTATCGTTGATCAGGTGATAGCCATGACCAATGGTGGCCCGGATAACAGTACCAGTCTGCTGTTGTTTTATATCTATCAGACGGCATTCAGCTTCTGGGATACCGCCTCTGCGGCCGCCATGACCATGGTGCTGCTGATGCTGCTTGGAACGGTCGCCATCCTCAAATTTCGTTTTATGGACAAGCGCGCATGGTATCAATAGCTGTTTCCGGACGTGCTTCCCGCCGCTCCGGACTGACCCTGCTGGTGAATTTACTTATCGGGGCCGGTGCATTGTTCTGGGCGCTGCCACTCCTCATTGCGGTGTGGGTCGCCTTTCATCCGGTCAGCGATCAGGCCAGTTTCCGTCTGTTGTCGCCACTGACATTTCAAAACTTTGTTACCGCCTGGCACAGTGCACCCTTTGCACAGTACTTTATTAATACCACTTTACAGGTATTGCTGATTGTCTCAGCACAGCTGGTGCTGGCGACCCTGGCCGCCTATGCGCTGGTGCGGTTCCGGTTAAAAGGCGGGGGCTTTATTTTTGCATTGATCCTGCTGCAACTGATGATAAGCCCCGATGTACTGATTCTGAATAACTACAAAACCATCAGCGCGCTGGGGCTCAGGGATACCCTCACCGGGATTGCTTTACCGTATTTTGCCTCAGCTTTCGCTATCTTTTTACTGCGTCAAACGTTCAAAAGTATCCCGCTGGTGCTGGAAGAGGCTGCCATTATTGAGGGGGCCAGCCGGATGATGATCCTTTGGCGGGTATATGTTCCGTTGGCCTTTCCGGTGTATGTCGCATTTATCCTGGTGTCTGTCAGCTTCCACTGGAACGATTTTCTCTGGCCACTGGTGATCACCGATTCTGTTAACGTCAGACCGCTGACGGTGGGGTTACAGCTGTTTTCAGCGCCGGAACAGGGGGTTCAGTGGGCGCTGATTAGTGCCGGGACTTTGATGACTTCGGCACCGTTACTGGTGATGTTTCTGCTGTTTCAGCGTCAGTTTGTTCAGTCATTTATGCGGGCAGGGATCCGCTAACCGGAGTATTGCATGTGTGAGTTAAGTGCCGCCCAACGCCAGGCGCTGGCAGATATCGCGCCAGTCTATCAGTTACCAGAGGTCACAGAAAAACAACCGAAGCGGTTAAGAGTTGCTCTGTTGGCCGATCCACAGTTTGCTGATATCAGCCCCGATTATGGCAAAGGCTTGTATTACCCCTCGGCGCTGAAAAAACTCCCGGCACTGTTCAGCCAGTTGAATGCGATGGATCTCGATCTGGTCGTAACTCTGGGGGATATTGTCGATCGAGAATGGCAGGATTATCAACAGATACTACCGCTCTATGATCAGCTGAAACATCCTCATTTGTTTATCACCGGTAATCATGATGCGGCAGTGATCAGTCGTCAACTGGAGCAGTATTCTCCAGCCTTGCCGCTACCTAAGCATTATTTTGCCTTGCAGACCGACCATTATCGGTTGCTGGCGCTGGATGGTAACGATATCAGTTTTTATGCCACTTCGGCACAACCCGAAGAACGCCGCCAGGCAGAGCAGTTCTATGCGGCTCTCACTATTGCTCGTGAACCGCAGGCGCAAACCTGGAATGGGGGGATTGGTCAGCAGCAGTATCTGTGGATTGAACAGCAGTTAACAGAAGCGCATCGTCAGCAGCAACAGGTGATTGTGTTAGGCCATTTCCCTTTGGCGCCTGCCGGTATCCATCGCCTGTGGAACGGCGAGCAAATCGCGGACCTGCTAACCCGCCACCGGGTGGTTGCCAGTTTTCATGGACACGACCACCGGGGAAGCCTTGACACCCGCCATAAGACACAGTTTGTCACGTTGCGAGGCTTACTGGATGGTGCCAGCACTGTGCCATTTATGGTGGCAGATTTTAGCGGGCAGGGGATGACACTGACCGATCACCAGATACTGATCACTCCCGAGGGTGACAAAATTTGATTTTTCCAGTTAATTTTGCAGATAAATGCCATTCTTTAGCGGGGTAAAGCCGTTGTAATGAACTGTGATCGGTACATGAGAACCGGGCAAATGTGACATGGTAACGTTATCTTTCTTCGGGAATGTATCAATAAAAGGACTTAATATGATCAAAAAAACCACGGCGTTACTAATTTCCGCTTTGCTTTTCAGCGCTACCGCAGCAGTGGCAGCCACCCCCGCAGGGGATGATGCCACCACTAAACCCAATCTCTATTACCTTACCAACAGCCAGTCTATTGATAGTCTGGCTCTGTTGCCACCTCCGCCAGCTATCGGCAGTATTGCTTTTTTAAACGATCAGGCCATGTATGAGCAGGGTCGTTTACTGCGAAATACGCCACGCGGACGTCAGGCTGCAGAGGATGCCAATCTGGACAGTGGTGGCATTGCTACTGCATTTTCGGCGGCATTTGGCCGCAATATCACGGCAAAAGATACCCCTCAACTGCACAAACTACTGACCAATATGATCGAAGATGCCGGTGACCTGGCGACGCGTTCAGCTAAACAATATTATATGCGGATCCGGCCTTTTGCTTTCTACCAGGTGGCCACCTGTAATACCCGTCAGCAGGGGGAACTGTCCACTAACGGATCTTATCCTTCCGGGCATACTTCCATCGGCTGGGCAACTGCACTGGTGTTGGCAGAAATTAATCCACAGCGGCAGAATGAGATTCTGAAACGTGGCTATGAACTGGGCCAAAGCCGGGTCATTTGTGGTTATCACTGGCAGAGTGATGTGGATGCTGCACGGGTAGTGGCTTCGGCGATTGTTGCCACATTACACACATCCCCCGCTTTTATGCAGCAACTGGCAAAAGCCAAAGCGGAATTTTCGGGACGCTAATTCGGATAGCCAACAGAAGTTTTATGTCCCCTTAATATTTTCTTAATTTTTAGTGGCGATACTCTCCTGACAAACAAGACAGGAGAGTATAATGAACAAAGCCATTGCTGTTTCATTTTCTGAATTAAGTGCCACATTGTTTAGTCTGTGTGTGGCGGCGATGTTTCTGGTGGTCTGGTTCAGCAGTTATTAGTCTGTCCGACTCGCCGGGCCGTTAAACCTGACTGTTGCCCGACATCCCTGTTTATCGGTGCGGTTAGCCAGATAAAAACTGGCGCCATGCAACTGGCAGATACGGGAGACAATGCTTAACCCCAGTCCAATGCCGCCATATCGGCTGTCCATCCGGCTGAACGCCTTACTGAGTTCGCCGGCTTTGCTCTCATCAATGCCCGGGCCTTCATCTTCCACTGCCAGTTCAATCTGCGGGCTGCCATTTTCCACGGTCACTCGTTGAACACTGACCTGCAGAGTCGTATGTTCCGGACTGTACCGGTGGGCATTTTCCACCAGGTTACGAACCACCAGCTGAATCAGAGTCGGGTCGCCTTTAACCTCATAATCCGCAGGCTGTTCGGGCAGTATCAGGTGTTGGTGGCGTAACTTAATCATGGTCAGCAAGCTGTCACGCAGTGGCTCAGTGACAGCACTGACCAAAGGAACCTGCTGATAATTCCCCGCGTCGAACGACTGGCCGATACGTGCCAGTTGCAGAAGTTGCGAAACACTACTGGTCATCTGGTCGAGGCGCAGAATCAGAGCAGACATATCAATATGTTGCTGTTTGGCGATCAGTTCCAGATGTAAACGCAATCCGGCCAGCGGGGTCCTGAGCTCATGGGCCACATCGGCAGTAAATAACCTCTCACGCGCCAGGGTAGCGGTCATCCGTTCGACCATATCATTTATCGAATGAATAACGGCATCCACTTCCAGAATGGCGCTCTGATATTCAATCGGTTGCAGGTTAAATTCAGTCCGTTTTTCCAGCTGAAATCGCAGTTCGGTAAGTGGCCGGGTAATACGCTTTACTGCCTGCCAGCACAGCAGTAAGGCCACAGAAATCATAATCAGGCTGGGGAGGGCCAGACTGGCAACCGCATCATGAATCTCCTTCTCGACATGCGATTGTTCATTCCGATGTTGCAGTACGCTTGTCACCAGAAGATCAATCTGCTCTTTACTTTCATGCCACAACCACAGGACACAGATGGCCTGGCAAAACAATAAAATGGCACCAAGGGATATCAGTAGCCGACGACGTAAGGTGGTTGGTTTAGGTTTTTTTTTCAAGATTGCCTAAGCCTCACTAGATTTTGCGCTTATTTAAGTAACGCATAGCCGAAGCCGCGTACGGTACGAATACGTTTTTTGCCGATTTTATCGCGCAGATTATGAATGTGTACTTCCAGCGTGTTTGTGGAAGGTTCATTACCCCAGTTATAGATATCGTTATACAGGATTTCACGGTGTACCGGGCTGCCCGCTTTCATCATCAGTCTGGCCAACAAAGCGTACTCTTTGGGCGTCAGTTCCAGTAATTCCTCCCCGCGAAACACCTGGCGATGAGTGGTATCCAGCGAAAGATCGTCTACCGTCAGCAGGTTAATACTTTGGTTATTATGCCGACGGATCAACGCACGGATACGGGCATTTAGCTCTTCCAGTGCAAAAGGTTTGATCAGATAGTCGTCAGCGCCGCTGTCCAGTCCGATAATCCGGTCACTGAGGGTGTCCCTGGCCGTAAGAATAAGTACCGGCAGGCTAACCTTCTGGCGGCGCAGTCTCAGGAGCAGATGAATGCCATCTTCATCCGGCAGCCCAAGATCGAGTATCATCAGACTGTACTGAGACACTTTCAGACTCTGTTCAGCATCGCGTGCATTCGTCACGCCGTCACAGATGTATCCTTCGTCCTGCATCGCAATGATCAGGCCTTGCGACAACAAAGTATCATCTTCGACAATCAGTATTTTCATTAACTGCTCCGCCACGGCTGTAATAAATCATCTGAGGGGGTGAAACACGTCAGATCTTTTGACAACGTGGTATCCTGCATATTCACTTTCATCATACCTGACAGGGCTATTTTCGCTATATTGTGAACGTTTAAGGTTAGGAAAACCTTAAGCGACTTAATCATTGAGGTGATTTTTAAGCGCTAACCCATTGATATACCTTGCTGTGCACAACAGGCAGATTAAGAGGCTTAAGTTTTTAAGCTATTTTATATACAGCGCTGCTCTCTTTTACAGCCGCGCTGGCAGACTGCAGACCCGGAGGATCATCATGGCCGATGTTCACGATTCCGCCACCCGTAGCAAAAATATGCGTGCTATACGTCCGCAGGGGACCCGCATAGAAAAGCAACTGTTGCAGTTGCTAAACTCGCTGGAGATTGCGGTAACTCAGCAGGTCCGGGAACTGCCGGGTCGTCCGGATTTTGTATTACCAGACAGAAAAAAAATCATATTTACCCATGGTTGTTTCTGGCATCGTCACCACTGTGGTTTATATAAACTGCCGGCTACCCACAGCGAATTCTGGCGGGATAAAATTGGTCGCAACGTGGTGCGTGATCAGCAGAACCTGGCGAAATTACACCAGCAGGGATGGACGGTACTGATTATCTGGGAATGTGCCATGAAGGGGAAAAACCGGCTAAGCGAAACGCAACTCAGTGAGCGGGTTGAAGAGTGGGTTTGTGTCTCAGAGTCATCGGCAGAAATCGGTGAACAGGGTATTCGCTTACTGGATAACGAGACGATTCCCCCGGCCGGAGACTGACGGTCGGCCGGAGGGTGACGGTCTATTTTTTACCAGAGGCCCGTGCTGCCGTTACCTTCGCGGCAATCTTGTCACCTGTTGCGCTGTCAATATTACGCCAGTAGTCAAATGCCCGTGAAAGCACCGGTTCTTCGACGCCATTGAGCAGATGTCCACTGACATTGTCGACCAGACGCTGACGGGCCGCATCATCCATGACCTGATTAATCAGAGCATTGGCCTGGCCCACATCATCATCTTCCGCATGCAGTGAATAAGGCTGATGTACCAGATCACCACTGGTATGCCAGGACGAGTCGGTTGGGTAGTTCTGACCATCCGCCTTTGGCCCACCTTTTGAGTTAGGAGCATAGACCGGATCGCTCACCGGAGTCATCCGCATCGCTCCATCTTTGCTGTAGCTGTGTACCGGTGATTGTGGAGCATTGACCGGGATTTGCTTATAGTTTACGCCCAGTCTGGCACGATGAGCGTCCGCATAGGCAAATACCCGACCGAGCAGCATTTTATCCGGACTCAGGCCGATGCCTGGCACCAGATTATTCGGTTCAAACGCCGCCTGTTCAATCTGTGCATGGTTATCAGTCGGGTTACGGTCCAGACTCAGAGTACCCACTTTAATCAGCGGATAATCGGTATGTGGCCAGACTTTGGTCAGGTCGAAAGGATTAAACCGGTAATTTTCAGCCTCATCAAATGGCATGATTTGCATATATAGCGTCCACTGCGGGTAATCGCCTTTTTTGATGGCATTGAACAGATCACGGACATGGAAATCGCCATCCGCCCCGGCCAACTGATCGGCTTGCTGTTGACTGAGACACTCTACGCCCTGGTGGGTTTTGAAGTGATATTTCACCCAGAATTTCTCGCCGGCCGCATTCACCCACATATAGGTATGGCTGGAATAACCATTCATATGACGCCAGCTTTTAGGGATACCACGGTCACCCATCAGCCAGGTCACCTGATGTGACGACTCCGGAGATAACGTCCAGAAGTCCCACTGCATTTCATTATCACGCAGGTTATTATCAGCACGACGTTTCTGCGAGCGGATGAAATGCTGAAACTTCATTGGGTCGCGGATAAAGAAAACCGGAGTATTGTTTCCCACTAAATCGTAATTACCTTCAGTGGTATAAAATTTAATCGCAAACCCGCGTGGGTCTCGCCAGGTATCGGGGCTGCCACGTTCACCGGCCACGGTAGAAAAACGCATCACTACGTCGGTCTTGACACCTGGCTGGAACAGAGCAGCACGGGTATATTGGCTGACATCTTCGGTGACCTGAAAGGTACCAAATGCGCCGCTGCCTTTGGCGTGAGGCTGGCGTTCCGGAATCCGTTCCCGGTTAAAGTTTGCCATCTGTTCAATCAGATAATGGTCATGCAATACCAACGGACCGTCCGGACCGACCGATAAAGAGTGTTCATCACTGGCTACAGGGATCCCGGCGTCGGTAGTTGTTATTTTAGGTTTATTATCATTGCTCATGCTGCTTCTCCATAATTATTCCAGGGTTATCAGACACCGTCTAAGCATAGCTGAAATGCCCGGTTAGTCAGGAAATTGTGAAAAAAACACGGTAATAAGATCCCGGTAGCTGAGTTTTCGCCAATTTGTGCGGTGACAGAATAAATTATGCAGCTCTGTTATTTAGTTTATATGAATGGATGCGTTATTCTTGCCTGCTAATAATAATCCTGCATATTAATCTGGAGTTTTGCTATGGACTCTTCCTCCGGAGAGCCTTCGTCACGTATTTTTCATCATCATGGCTTCCGTTGTTATTTAGTGGCGCAAACCTGTTCGACACTCAGTTTTCAGATTATCTCTCTGGCCGTCAGTTGGCAGCTCTATGCCATGACCCACAGTGCTTTTATGCTGGGGATGATTGGATTGATGCAGTTTGTACCGTCGGTATTACTGGCACTCCCCGCCGGCCATCTGGCCGATCAGTACAACCGTAAGACGCTTATCATCGGTGGTCAGACGGTGGAGTTGTTATCGGTCGTGGGTCTGGCTTTGCTGCCGTTTTTTGCTGCCGACAGCACCACGTTACTGCTGACCCTGGTGTTTCTGTTCTCTCTGGCCCGTGCTTTCGAAAGCCCGTCGATGACGTCATTGTTGCCTGCGCTGTTACCTGCGGGGTTATTGCCAAAGGGAATGGCCACCACCCAGGTCTTTCGTGAAGCGATGGTCATTGCAGGCCCAATGGCCGGGGGAATACTGTATGTTATCTCGCCGCTGGCAGCTTACGGTACTGCGGCAGTGGCCTATGTCATTTCATTACTGTTTATCCGGAACCTGCGTTATGAACGCGAGGCCGTGAAAGCCCTGCCGATGACGTTTAAAAATCTGTTTGCCGGGCTGGATTTCATATTCAAACGCAAAGATGTGCTGGGTGTGATTTCTTTAGATTTGTTTGCGGTGTTATTAGGTGGCGTTACGGCATTACTTCCCATTTTTGCTCATGATGTGCTGCATACCGGAGCCTGGGGCCTGGGAGCCTTACGCGCCGCGCCGTCTGTGGGGGCATTGATCACCGGTATCTGGATAAGCCGTACCAGTTTTCAGAAGCACACCGGGATGATTATGTTTGGCTGTGTCGCTGGATTTGGTCTGGCGACCCTGGTTTTCGCCTTATCTCATAATGTGGTGTTATCACTGTTGGCGCTGGTAGCATTGGGGGGCTTTGACATGGTCAGCATGGTGATTCGTGGTGCGATGGTGCAACTGGATACCCCGGATGAAATGCGGGGCAGGGTCAATGCAGTGAACTCTGTGTTTATCAATACCTCCAATCAGCTTGGCGAGTTTGAGACCGGAGTCATGGCCAGTGCCATTGGTGCGGTCCCGGCATCAGTACTGGGCGGTATAGGTACCATTGTGGTCGTGGGATTATGGATGGTGATGTTTCCGCAACTACGCCGTCGCCAGAAGCTGGCAGAAACCCGGTAACATAGCATTGGCGGTTCACAGTGCGGAGAGACGGGTCTCACTGCACTCTGCACATTATTTTTCACTGTTCCCGGATAACTCAATTAGGAGTAATCGATGTCCACCGATCGTTATACCTACCAGCCCCGTCATGGCCACGGACTTCCGCACGACCCACTGAATGCCATTATCGGCCCCCGGCCGATTGGCTGGATCAGCTCACATGACGGGCAGGGTAATCATAATCTGGCACCGTACAGCTTTTTTAACTGCTTTAATTACACGCCTCCGTTGATTGGCTTCTCAAGCACCGGCTGGAAAGACAGTGTCGCCAATATTGATAAGACCGGTGAATTTGTCTGGAATCTGGCCACCCGGCCACTGGCTGAAGCGATGAATGCCAGTTCTGCCCCCTTGCCTGCAGATAAGGATGAGTTTCGCTTTGCGGGGCTGAACACACTGCCTTCCCAACAGGTGTCTGCATTGCGGGTCGCGGAAAGTCCGGTGCATTTTGAATGCCGGTTAACTCAGTGTGTGCGGTTGCAGGACGCGGGCGGCAATGCACTGCAAACCTGGCTGGTACTCGGGGAAGTCGTGCAGGTGCATATCGACAGACAACTGCTTGACGAAGGCATTTACCAGACCAGTCGCGCACAGCCAATCCTTCGTGCCGGCGGGCCATCGGCCTATTACGGGATCAGCGATGAACAGCGCTTTGATCTGTTCCGTCCAACGTTATAAACCCCGGCCATTGCTCTGTTGCAGATACAGTAAAAAGGGGGAGGAGGAGCTGTCACTGGAAATTTATCCGGTCAGGCACTATACATGAACATTCAGACATTCACTCAATCGCTGATCCCACGATCAGCCCGGGAGTAAACGATGAAGAGCCTGAAAATTGACGGTCAGACCCTGCCAGCCATCGGTATGGGAAGCTGGCGTTTGGGACAGGGACGATATCCGGAAGCGGAGGAGGTCGCGGCGCTCAACTACGGTCTGTCGCACGGACTGAAGGTGATTGACACCGCAGAAATGTATGGTGATGGCGATTCAGAGATCCTGATCGGTAAGGCGTTAAAAAACCAGCGTGAAAAGGCATGGCTGGTTTCTAAAGTCTACCCCTGGAATGCTTCGGTCTCAGGAATGAAGGCGGCCTGCGAGCAGAGTTTACAACGATTACAGACTGATTATCTCGATCTCTACCTGTTGCACTGGGCTTCTGAATATCCACTGGAGGAAATTGTGGATGGATTTCAGCAACTGCAACAACAGGGAAAAATCAAGGCATGGGGTGTTTCTAATTTTGATACCCGGGCAATGAAACAACTCTGGCAGACGCCGGGGGGACAAGAGTGCTGCGTTAACCAGATTTTTTACAATCCTCAGGCTCGTGGCACCGAGTTTTCTTTATTACCCTGGTGTGCAGAGCACGGGGTGGCAGTGATGGCGTATTCGCCCCTCGGTGGTCATGAAGGCGGATTACTCAATCATCCATTAATCAGACAACTGGCGAAAAAGTACCAGTGTGGCTCTTCGGCTATTGTGCTGAGCTGGGCTATCCGCGATGGTAATGTACTGGCTATTCCTGAATCCGGTTCCGAAAATCATATCGCCGCGAACCTGGAAGCTCTGACTCTCGAACTCAGTGATGAGGACCTGTTGGAGATAGACAAACATTTTGCGCCGCCAGCACGTGAACAGCCATTAGAGATCCGCTAACCTGATCCGCTTATTGGTGGCGGTGAGCACAAATGCAGTCGTTAGGATACTGACACTGACCGAACGAGATTATCGGTAAACCGGTCATGGGATTACGCTAAGTGCACAGCCTCCCCGGGTCGTCGGGGAGGCTGTGTGTAGTACTTAACCCGTCTGTGTTTTTACAGCGCTAAATCCTGCTGAGGCGTGGACTGACGAGCAGGAGTGCTCTCTGGCGCGGTAGCTTGTGCTGCCGGCATCACAATGACCGGGGGTTTGGTGAGTTGCAGGGCCTGGGCAGTTTCATCCCACACCTGCTGCGTAAGCTGAACATTACCGTTTAATTTCTGTCCATAGGTTGGCACCAGACTGCGAATTTTTTGCTGCCATTGTGGTGTTTTAACCTGCTCACTGAACAGTTTTTCGATAACATTTAGTGTGATCGGCGCAGCGGTCGAGGCACCCGGTGAGGCTCCCAGTAATGCCGCGATGGTTTTTTGCTGGTCGGTCACCACTTCGGTCCCCAGTTTCAACACGCCACCTTTCTGCGGATCTTTTTTGACGATCTGTACGCGCTGTCCGGCCTGCCACAGATGCCAGTCCGCTTGTCTGGCTTGCGGATAATACTCTTTTAATGCCGCAAACCTGTCTTCATCAGACAGCATCACCTGACCTATCAGATATTTCACCAGGTCAAAATTATCGATACCCACATGGGCCATCGGCAGGAGGTTATGGGTGGTGGTGGCACTCAGCAGATCAAACAATGAGCCATTTTTCAGGTACTTGGTCGAGAAGGTCGCGAAGGGACCAAACAGCACCACTTTCTTTCCGTCAAGGTGACGAATATCAATATGCGGAACTGACATCGGTGGCGCGCCGACCGACGCCTGTCCATAGACTTTCACGGCATGGCGTTCGGTAACCTCGGGGTTTTCCGTGACCAGGAAAGACCCCCCCACCGGGAAACCTCCATAGTTTTCTGCTTCCGGAATACCGGTTTCCTGTAACAGCTTCAGCGCCGCACCGCCGGCCCCGATAAATACATAACGGGCATCGATTTCATGACTGGTGTGATTTTTCAAATCATTCACCGTCACATGCCAGCTGTTATCCGGATTACGGCTGAATGCAGTCACTTCGGTGGACAGTTCAAGACGGAATCCCGGCCGGGTTTTCAGCGAGGAGACCAGCTGACGGGTAATTTCACCATAATTTACATCCGTACCCAGTGGTGTCCAGGTAGCCGCGACTTTTTGCGACGGAGAGCGGCCTTCAATTACCAGCGGGGCCCACTGTTTAATCTGATTCTGATCAGTCGAAAATTTCATGCCCTGGAACAGGGTGCTGGTTTGCAGTGCCTGATAGCGTTTGGTCAGGTATTCCACATTCGCATCACCCCAGACAAAACTCATGTGGGGGGCAGAATTGATAAAAGAGTGGGGGTTGTTCAGTGTTCCTTGTCTGACCAGTGAAGACCAGAACTGGCGTGAGATCATAAATGATTCATTGATCTCCAGGGCTTTACTGATATCAATCGAACCATCGGCACGCTGCGGCGTATAGTTAAGCTCCATATTCGCAGAGTGGCCCGTACCGGCGTTGTTCCAGCCATTTGATGACTCTTCGGCCACACCGTCCAGCCTTTCCACCATGATCTGTTTCCAGTCTGGCTGGAGTTCATTCAGCCATGTGCCCAGAGAGGCACTCATAATTCCGCCACCAATCAGTAACACATCGGTTTTTTCGCTGGCCGCGCTGACATTCTGGCTAACAGTGGTCAGGGTAAGCAGGGAGAGGCTGAAAGCTATTTTTTTTGAAAAAGTCATATTACGCCTGGTCATTGTGAAAAACTGGCCGGAAGTGTAACGGGAATTGTGTCTATATGTGAATTAATTTATCTATTTATTTTAATTCATATATGTATATCAATCGAGCGATTTATTTTCATGTTATTGATTTTAAGGTTTTTAATGGGTTTTAATTCTATAGGGGGAATATTGATATCGAGGTCCGGTCGCGGGATTAATGACCAAATGTTACAAACATCCTGATGGGATTTTCATGACAATCTCCCTCATGTGAAAGTGAAATTAAGCAGGGGTCAGGGAAATTTTAGCCTTTAAGATGAACTGTTTGCGCCTCATCACATCAGATTTATTGTATAATCCTTAAGATTAGATACCTGACACAAAATCATCATGATTATCCGTAAACCTCAGCACTGGTTTCTTCGCCTGTTTGACTGGCATGGTTCAGTCCTGCCGAAAATTTCTTTTCAACTGACACTGAATATTATGATGTCAGTGATAGCACTGCTCAGCCTGCCCTGGTACGAAACCCTGAATGTCAGGCTGACGACCGCGCCTTTTAGCCTGCTCGGGGTCTCTATTGCGGTGTTTCTTGGCTTCCGGAATAACGCCAGCTATTCACGCTTCCTGGAGGCCCGGCTGTTGTGGGGGACCTTACTGATTCATAACCGAATTTTACTTCGCCAGTTGCACTCTGTACTGCCAAAAAATTCCCCGGAATTGATGACCTTTGCCAGATTACTCACCGCATTTGCCTATGCCTTAAAACATCAGTTAAGAAAAAGCGGTTCCGATGAGGATTTACTGCGCTTACTTCCGGAAGAATATCGCCAGCAGGTGATGACCAGTCCGTTTCGCGCTAACCGCATATTGCTGGTGATCGGGATGTTTCTTGGCGACTTACGTCGCCGGGGCGCTATCTCAGATATTGTTTTTAGCGAAGTAGATCAGGCTTTTCGTCAGTTAGAAATTATTCTGGGTGGCTGCGAACGGTTAGCCAATACCCCCATACCTTTTGCTTACACCCTGATCCTGCACCGGACAGTGTACTTGTTTTGTTCTCTGCTGCCGTTTGCGCTGATTACCGAATTACACTATCTGACTATCCTGGTTTCGGCATTTATTTCTTATACCTTCCTGTCGCTGGAAGCGTTAGCAGAAGAGCTTGAGCATCCGTTTGGTACTGAATCTAACCAGTTGCCACTGGACGCGATGTGTATTGTCATTGAACGACATATGCTGGAGATGAATGACCAGTCACCGTTGCCAGAACTGTGGTTGCCAGACAGTAAATTTAATCTGACCTGAGGGTACGAAATTAACGGAGACTGCAGGGCGGGCAATTCGGCCTGCGAGAGTCAGTCAATGGCGGCCCGCAGGCCGCCAGTACAAGGATGCCACTTACTCCGATGAAATCAATTTACCGGCCTGCTGAGCAGAACGGAATGTGATGCTCAGATAAATCAGGTTAATCAGGATGACCACCGCCGACGCCAGGAACACCCAGCGCATCCCCAGGGCTGCGGAGGTGACCGACCCCAGAAGGGGACCAGTGACATTCCCCAGATTCATAAACGACTGGTTGTAACCAAAAACCCGCCCGGACACTTCCCTGGAGGAGTAAGTCAGCAGTAGCGACTGAATCGCCGGGAACATGGCCCCGTCAGCAAATCCCAGTAAAAAACGCAGTATCGAAAACTGCGGAACACTGTTAACCAGTGACATTAGCGTCAGTAAAATAATAAACATCACAAAGGCGACCGAAATAATGCGCTTCGGTCCTATTCTGTCACTCATTCTGCCCCAGACGGGGGCGGATATCAGGGCAGACATCCCGGGTAGTGCGGCAATAAAACCACTGATAAAGGCAATATTATTACTGTCCGGGGAAAGTTGATGAACATATAAATAGAGGATCGGGTTGACCGAGCCGTTACATAACTGAACCACCAGGGTACAGAATAACAGACACAGGATAACCCTTGCGGAAGGGACGGTTTTCCAGACCGAGACCGGTTTACTGCGTTGTGTATTCTTAGGAACGACGCGCGGCTCTTCTTTAATAAAAGCGATGGTGACCAGGGTTGCCAGCACCAGTAACGAGGTTGTCACGTGAAAAACCGGCCGTAATCCGACGTGGTCCGCCAGATACCCCCCCAGCAAGGGGCCCCCCAGAAATCCACTGATTTGCGCGGTAGACAAAATACTTAGCGCCCAGCCACTTTTTCCTTTAGGGACCTGAGTGGCAATCAGCGCCATGGCATTAGGAATATACCCTGAAGCCAGCCCCATCAGCCCACGTAATACCAGCAACTGCCAGGCATGAGTCACCATTCCCTGGAAAAAGATCGCAATCGCCATTCCGACAGCGGCCCGAATCAGCATCAGTTTACGACCTTTACTGTCTGCCAGGCGGCCCCACATGGGCGACACAATGGCAGAGACCAGGAAGGTAATACTAAACGTCATCCCCGACCAGAGTGTCAGACTGGCAGTATCATAACTTCCTAACTGAGAAATATAGAGCGGAAGGAAAGGTAAAATCTGGCTGGTACCCAGGCCTGTAATAAAACATCCCAGCCAGAGGGAAAACAGGTTCTTTTTCCAGGAAATCATAAGCAACAAAGGCGTCTGTTCAGCTGTCGGAGGCGAAAGTATACGCCAGCGCTGCAATAATTGGCAGAGAGAAGCCCAACTAAGCCATTGAAATTAAGAGACAGAGCAAGAAATTAGCATTTTTTAGCCATTACCTGTACGGCAACGGTTATCCCTTTTCCTGAATAACCTCATTTCCTCTGACAATCATCAGTGTTATTACGCGGAGATGTTATAACCAGACCTGCCAAATAACTGTTGTGGTTAAACATTCTGCTACCGCTCAACAACACAGAATTAAAATCCCGGAGGGTGATTATCCTGAAATACTCTGATTTATATCCCGAAGGGATATGACCCTCGTCACAATAATAATTTACGCCTTCAAAATCAGGTTTTCAGCGGCCGGTCGGATGGTAAAGTGACAAGGAAGTTTCCGGAAAGTTATTCCGGAGAATCAGCAGGATATCAGTGAAACAGATGAGTTTTATTGTCGAGGGGTTTTCGATAAAGATATTTGCCGCTGCCCATCCGGTGAAAGGGCTGGCGAAGTTCTGATCAATAAAACCATTAATGAGCGGTTGCTGATTTATATATTCCGCACTCGCGGAGTTAAGGACTCTGTTAATTTCAGGATGAGATTATGAATATCACAAATAAGCAAGGATACCTCCGGCCATTATCAGCCGCGATTATGTTATGCATGTTTACTGCTACGGGGCATGCTGAAGAATGGGATGGTACAGTGCTGGGGTTTGAAGCACCTCAGCAGGGGCTGATGGGCGATATGCTGGGACTGCGCCCCGACTTAAAAGACGCCGGGTTTACTTTTAACCTTGGCTATCTTAGCCAGGCAGCGACCAATATTGGCGGAGGATATAACCACGATCGCAAAGTGGCCTATATTGACCAGTTTGCACTGACCTTTTCACAGGATCTGCAACAACTCACCGGCATTCCCGATGCAGTGATTGAAGGAAATATTGTTAACCGTAACCATAACAGTAATCTGACGGTGGATCGATTACAAAACCCCGGCTTACCCATCAATGATCTGGCGCAGGAGAGCTGGGGAGGGCAATCAATCACCCGCCTAGGCTGGCTGACATTCTCACGAAGCTTTTTCGACCAGCAGCTGTACTGGCGGGTAGGGATGATGAATAAGGTTCAGACCTTTGACCAGTCCATTCCCTGTGATTTTCAGATGCTGACGCAGTGTGGCGGAAAGTCAGCAAATGCGATGTTATGGAACAACTGGAATGTGCACAGTTGGGGAACCACGTTGGCGTGGCGGGTCAGCCCGGAACTAACACTCAAAGGCGGGATCATGGAGCAGAATCCCCGGGTCGCTGAGCGTAACCATGCCTGGAGCTGGTCTGCGCGTGGCAGCCGTGGCGCACTGTTTCCATTGGAAGCTGAACTGAAAACTACGCTTAACCAGTTGCCAGGTGTCTATAATGTCGGTGTGCTGCTGACTAATGCCAGTCAGCAACATTTATCACGCGGAAAAACACAACCGGATGGCAGCACCGATCCTGCAGGTTACCGTCGCTATTCCTCCACGGGATTTATCTGGGCTTCAGCCAATCAGCAGGTCACGCGACATCAGGACGATGCACAGCGCGGCATGAGTCTCTCCTGGAGTGGCAGCCTCTCGGATCACCGTAGTAACCGTGTACAACTGAGTACCGCGGTATCAATGCGCTATCGGGGGATGTTTGACGCCCGTCCGGAAGACTGGTTCGGGATAGGGGCGAGCTACATTAAAATGAGCCGTTATGCCAGTGAACAGTTGCAGTTTGCCGCACCACAGGGCGGAATGTCCGGACAGCCAATTGCCGACCTGAGCCATTCGGTGAATGCCGAGATCTATTACCGGATTCGCGCGACATCCTGGCTGGAACTGCAACCGGACCTTCAGTACTGGCATAATCCGGGCGGAGATCGTAATACTCAGGATGGCTGGGTTGCAGGTTTGAAAACCGTGGTAACCTTCTGAACAGTTACCGCCCGTTATAACGGGCGGTTTACCCTCAGCTACTTATTACGACACTTTTTTCCGACACAACAACCAGACAAATACCGGTGTTCCCAACAGCACCGCCATCACCCCCGCCGGAATCTGAAATGGCCAGATAATCATCCTTCCCAGCGTATCTGCCGTCATCATCAGTACCGCGCCAGTCAAGGCGGTGACGGGTAATGCCACCGTCACATGCCTGATCCCCATCTGGCGTGTCACCTGAGGAGCCAGTAAACCAATAAAGCTCATCGGCCCCAACAACAGAGTGGCACAGGCGCTCAATATTGCACAGAATACCAACAGCACGCCGGTGACCGGGCGCAATGCCAGCCCGAGGGAAGACGCTACCTGGCTTCCCAGAGGCAGCAGCGTCAGCCAACGACTAAATAGCAGGGAAAGTGGCAGGGCGATAATGGTGATCAACAGCCCGCTCATTGCCATCAGCGGAGTTGCTCCCCACGCAGAACCGGACAGCCAGCTGATAATCTGGCTGGCATTGGGCGCGCCACTGGCCAGTAACAGGCTAATAACTGCGGCCGCCAGTGCGCTCAGAGCCGTTCCGGCCAACAGAATACGCGAAGATGACGAGTAACCTCCGAACGCAAAAAAGATGATGATAATGAGGCTCAGCAAAGCCCCTGCCAACGCTGCCGGGAAAATACCCATACTGCCGGTTGCAGGGAAAAAAATCAGCATTAATACTACCCCACAGGCCGCACCACTATTGACTCCCAGAACTTCGGGGCTGGCCAGCGGGTTGGCGGTGAGACGCTGCAAAATAACGCCGCCGATCGCCAGCAAGGCACCACAACTACCGGCGACGACAGCGCGTGGCCAGCGGAATGCCAAAGGATCATGCCAGTTGAGTAGGAGGCCATCAGCATTGCGGGTTATGCCAACAGCCAGCAAGGTCGTGAGTAGTAATAACAGCCCGGTCAGAGCATACTTTTTCCCTGTCATCATGACGGTATGGCGAAGCGCGGGCCGTAAGTCCGGAGCGGAAATAAACCGGGCTTTAGCAATAATAAACAACATCAGTGGAATACCACCGATAGCTGTAATATTACCTGCGGTAAACTGATAACCCGCGTACTGGCTGAGTACCGACAGCTGATCGCAGGCCAGCAGGACCATTGCCCCAAACAGCATCACCAGCAGCATATGGCTGATAAAACGTTGGTGTGGCAGCAGCCGACAAATTTGCGGGGCAAACAGCCCGATAAAACCAATAATGCCCACCTGACTGACCGTCCAGCCTGAGGCAAGAGTGACCAGCAATAACCCCCCCAGCCGGATACGCTGGCTGCGCCCCCCCAGGCTGTTGACCATGGTATCGGACAATCGCAACAGATTAAGCGATCTGGAAAACAGCAGGGTCAGCAGCACAATTAGCAGCAATACAGGCGCCATTAGCTGTGCAACTGACCAGTCATTCTGGGACAGATTTCCGCTGCTCCAGATAAACAGGTTCTGCAATTGTTCATGCCGGAACAAGGCAATGCCATTCTGCAGAGCGGAGCAGAACAAGCCAATAATCAACCCTGTCAGCAGCAAGGTTAGCGGTGACAGGCGCCGTTGGCTGCTCAACACAAATATAATTAAAGCACTGACCATCGCTCCCGTCAGGGATAGCCCCTGGCTCAGCATAACACTGCTGCCCGACAGTGTGGCGAGGGTCAGGCCTAACTGCGCCCCGGACGCAATGCCCAGTGTGGCAGGTTCTGCCAGTGGGTTTTTTAACAGCAACTGACATAGCCAGCCGGCCAGGCCGAGGGCGGCTCCGGCCAGCAACGCGACGGCAACGCGAGGCAGAAAGCTGTAGTGGAACAACAGCATACTTTGCAGAGACAGGTTATGCGCCTCAGCCGGTGTCAGAGACTGTCCGTGGCCCGGGAAAAAGTAGTGCAGGGTGTTCATTCCCAGTAACAGGCTAATCATGACAATCAGCAACACAATAATCGGGACTACCGTAGATTTACGCATGCCACTCCCTGGATACCTGTGTCAGTATTCCGGCAAAGCGCTGTGCTGAGTAGAGGCTGCCATACAGCCATACCGGCTCAACCAGCCAGCGTCGGTGATTCTGATTAAACGGCATTTGTTGCCAGAGAGGTGACCCGGACAAGCTATCCAGCAATGGCTGATCATTATGTGAGAACTGCAGAACATAATCAGCATCGCATGTCAGTAACTGTTCTATCCCGATAATCACGCTGCCCCAGATACTGGTGGCCCCCTGCCAGGCACAGTGCAGACCCAGTTGTTGCAACACTTCACCAAACAGACTGTCCGGAGTTAACACCAGGGCCTGACGTGAAGACATCAGAGTAAACATCAGTATTTTTTTACCGGCGAAAGGTTGCAGTTGCTGACGGTATGCAGCCTGCTGTTGTGCATAATCTGACAAATATTGCCGGGCCTCGGTGTCACGACCCAGCCGGGACGCCAGTTGCTGGATATTGTGGGTAGCAACACTCAGCAGTGATTTCCCCGGCACGGTAAAGGAGTATTGCCATACCGGCGCAATCTGTTCTAAGCGTGGCACAGACAGTGGTGAGTGTTCAGGAAGGATCAGTAAATCCGGTGCCAGGCTGGCCAGTAGCTCAAGGTTAGGCTCGGTACGCAGACCCAGTTCAGCGACCCCCGGCGGAATGGACGGTTTGGAAACCCAGTTGTTGTAACCGGTGATATCGCTGACCGCGACAGGAGTCAGACCCAGCGCATACAGCGTTTCCACGGCAGACCACTCCAGAGCCACTGCGCGTGGCAGGCGCTGTTCACCTGACTGACCTGCAAGGGTGAATTCGGGCAGACCCAATGCGGCCAGCAACAGGGCGGATTTGGCAATGATCTCCCGGCGGCTGTATTCACCTGACAACAGAGAGTGATTAAGACTATCGGACATAACTTAACAGATCTCCGCTGTCCGGATGATGAATCACACCCATTGGCACACTATAAATCTGTTCCAGCCGTTGTTCGGTCATCAGTTCAGCCGCACTACCATGGAAGATCTTTTCACCCTGTTTCAGGGCCACGAACTCGTCACAAAACCGCGCCGCCATATTAATATCATGCAGTACCATAATCACGGTTAACTGCCGTTGGCGGCACAGTTGTTGAATCACCGACAACACCTCTTTTTGATGGGCGATATCCAGAGCAGAGGTCGGTTCATCCAGTAATAAGCAATGGCTGCCCTGAACCACGCACATCGCAATCCATGCCCTCTGACGTTCCCCGCCAGAGAGGTTCTCGACCAGATGATCGGCGGCCCAACTCAGATCAACACTGGCAATCGCCTGGTCAACAGATTGCCGGTCATGGTCACTCATTTTACCGAGCGCACCATGCCAGGCGTAACGGCCCAGCGCCACCAGTTCTGTGACTGTCATTCCTTCGGCAACGGGCAGGGTTTGCGGCAGGTAAGCCACCTGGCGGGCAAATTCTCTGGAACCCCACTCAGCAAGGGGTTTGCCGTTCCATTGAACGCTACCGGAAAACCCCGGGTTTTGCCGGCTCAGAAGCTTAATCAGTGTGGATTTTCCGGAACCGTTATGACCGATTAATCCGGTTATTCTGTGCGGGGTAAACTCAATGGACAATGGTTTGAGCAACTGTCGGTTATCAATACTCACCTGCGCCTGCCTCAGGCTAAAGGTTGCTGCTGCAGCAGCAGTTTGCTGGTTATTCACGTGATATCTCATGGGATTAATTTTTGCTGCATTTTTGCAACGGACAGGAAGGGCATTTCTCAAATTCGTCCAGGCGGAAGATCAGGCAGCAATGACGGCGCTGCATCTGTTCGCTGCCATCTTCCTTCATCACCCTGCGTAGCGGCAAATATAACCGGTTAACCTGATCATCTTCCAGACGCGGGGCAGAGAACATCTCCTGCAGCACCCGCACGTCAGCCTGTTTTTCAATCGCACGTTGCATTCCTTGCCATAGCCTGACCGCCGCATTGCTCCAGAACACGGTGAGGTTATTGGCGGCAAAAACCGCGAGGGTTTGGCAGACGGGCGCAATAAAACGGTGAATCAGGAGATCCAGTTGTTGCCGTTTCTGGCTTTCGCTCAGCGACCCACTGGGATTGCCCCGGTTCAGCCAGTGTTCCGGACAGCCACGGTCATTTATTTGCAGTTGTCCTCTGAATTCCCAGAGTGGGCAGGACTGATGTTCACTGCATAACTGATCGGCCCAGCCCAACAGGGTGCCGGCAAAATACCACTGTGACCACAACGATATCCAGGCGGTTTTTCCGGCGGCAGAGAGCGTCTGCCAGTGGGCTGGCAGCAGACTGCTAAAGGTTTCCGGCTGGCAAACGATACTGGCAGGCACCCCGGTAAATACCGGTTCGGCTGTGGTCAGCATTTGTGACATGGCTTTTTCCGTTATGCACATTAAAATCCGAGGAATAATAATGCAAATGATAAATACTTACATTATTATCTTACGTTTTGTACCATTTTTCACCCGCTCTGTTAGTAAATTTACCTGCAGAAAGCATTGTTCTTGCGATTGATTAACGATTTTAAACCAGGCAAACAAATGAAAAAACGTGGCAGTAGCTTTACACCTACCAGACTCAATCAGGCAATTCTGATGGCATTGTTACCCTTCAGTGCTTATGCCCTGGCGGCGGATAACGCCAGTACCAGTTCCACCGACAATACGCTGGTAGTGCGGGCCAAACCGAATGCGGATACCACCAATAACGGACAAGACCCGGTACCTGCCTTCCTTGATGGCGGTATTGCGAATGGTGCAAGGCTTGGGGTATTAGGCGAGCAGAAAGCGCTGGATGTGCCGTTTAATGTGATCAGCTATACCTCGAAACTGATTGACAACCAGCAGGCCAGAACGCTCCAGGATGTGGTGAAGAATGACTCCTCCATCCAGAACGTGCGGGGTTATGGCAACTTTTCGCAAGGATTCCGTATCCGTGGCTTTGACTTATACGGCGATGATATCTCACTGAATGGCCTGTATGGCGTTCTGCCTCGCCAGATCCTGCCACTGGAAGATGTGGAACGCGTGGAAGTGATAAAAGGGTCCAGCGCCTTTCTTAACGGAGTCCCCGCGGGAGGAACAGGGGTAGGCGGGAATATCAACATCGAATCCAAACACGCCACCAGCGTGCCGACCCGTCGGGTATCGGTGGACTATACCTCACGCAAACAACCCGGTATTAGTGCCGACATCGGCCAGCGGTTTGGCGATAACGACCAGTTTGGAGTGCGGTTTAACGTGGTTCACCGTGAAGGTGAAACTGAGGTTCATAACGAAAAAGATCGTACCACCGGCGCCTTTCTGGGGCTGGATTATCACGGCGATAAACTGCAAAGCTCCCTGGACCTGGGCTACGTTAAAAGCACCATCCATAACGGCCGACAGGGTATTCGCTTAGCCAGTGGAATGACAGAAATTCCAGCGGTGCCCGACCCACGTACCAATTACGGTCAACCCTGGAACTATGCCGATCTTACTACCCGCTATGCGATGATGAAAAATGACTATCATCTTAATGATGACTGGGTTTTTTACAGCGCCGTCGGGGCTAACCATACCAATGAATGGTCGGCCAGTGCTTCCCCGGTGGTTTCTGATTTGCAGGGCGATTCCACCATGAACCGTCTGGATACTCACTATACCGCGGATACGATAACCGGGATGGCTGGCGTACGGGGTAAATTCGACACAGGTCCGGTAAGCCATCAGATTAATGTCGGTTATTCCGGGATTTATAACAGAGTAGCCAGCGCCTATGAGATGTCAGGTGGTTTTACCGGACCGAATATTTATCACCCCTCGGATGTCTATGCCGGTGATATGATCTATTTTGGCGGCCATATGCAGGCACCATCGGTACGCAATCGTACCACCAATAACGGCGCTTCTTTCTCTGATACGTTAGGCGTGTTAGACGATAAACTTCTGTTTACCGTAGGCACTCGTTATCAGAAAATTCGGGTCCGTAACTATAAATATACCGGAGAAGAAGATACCACGGGTGCATTCGATGCGCATCGCTGGTCTCCAGTCTATGGGGTGGTGTGGAAGGCTCAGGACTGGTTATCCTTATATGCTAACCATATAGAGGGGTTGCAGGCGTCATCTGCTGCGCCTAGTAATGCCTCGAATGCAGGACAGGTTCCGGGGATTGGCCGTACACGACAAAATGAAGTTGGACTTAAAGTGCAACGCGAACGATTTGGCGGAAACCTGGCCTTATTTGACATGCGTAAAATGGTGGGGCGCCTTGATAGTGATGAATACTATCGGTTAACCGGCGAACAACGAAACCAGGGGATTGAAGTCAATGTATTTGGTGAACCCATCCTTGGCTGGCGAGTGAATGCGGGCAGCACCTGGTTGAGACCCATTATGCATAATACCAGTGACGGCTCCGACGGTAACGATGCTGTAGGTGTACCACGTAACCAGTGGGTCCTCGGCTCAGAATGGGATCTGCCGGGTCTGCAGGGAGTGACGATTTCCGGGACGCTGATCCATACCAGTCACCAGTATTATAATGTGCAAAATACCATGAAGTTGCCTTCCTGGACGCGCTTAGATCTTGGTGTCCAATATGCCATGTCACTGCAGAATACTCGTCTGACCTGGCGTGCCGGGCTTGAAAATGTTACCAATAAAAAGTACTGGGAAACCATTGGTCAGAGCAATGGCTATCTGACCCAGGGCGATCCACGTACCCTGAAGTTGTCAATGAGTGTCGATTTCTAAATCGCTTGTTGATATTCCTGTTAACCCGCCGGGATACCTGGCGGGATTTTTTTACTGTGAATTATGTCGCTACTTAAATCGATTCTTAAACAACATTTCATGGCGATCAGTGGCATCATTGTGCTGAATCTGATCAGTGCCTGTCTTGGTATCTTCACCATTTCCTACATCAATCAGACGCTTTCCCATGAAAGCTCGCTGTATGGCGGGCTGGCCAGGCTGGCAGGGCTGCTGATTCTGCTACTATTGATCACTCTGGCGGCGCAATGGACACTAACGGCACTTGGTCACCATTTTATCTGGCAAAAACGCAGCCGGATGATTTTACAGATGATGGCCACTCCGCTGGATAAACTGGAACAGCAGGGCAATGGTGAGTTGTTGTCGTTGCTGGGACCCGATATTCGTAATATCACGTTAGCGTTTGTCCGGCTGCCGGAACTGATTCAGGGCGTCGTGCTCGGCGGGGTGGCCATTGTGTATCTTGGCTATCTGTCATTACCGGTACTGGCAATCGTGGTTATCTGGATGGGCTTAACTTTCTACCTGGGCTACCGGATGGTGTCTAAGGTCTATGAGCATATCCGGAAGGTTCGTGAGTATGAGAGTGATTTACAGGATGTGTTTCAGGTAGTGATCCACGGCAAAAAGGAACTGGGGCTCAATCCGGCTCGTGCCCGGCATTTCTATGACAACGACTATCAGCAGGCGGCCCTGGGATACCGGCAACATATTATCCGTGCTGACAGTTTTCATCTGTCGGCGATTAACTGGTCGAATATCATGATGCTGGGTCTGATTGGCCTGATTTTTTTGGCCTCTCAGGCGCTGGGGTGGATTTCAGAAACTATCGCTACCTCGTTTTCTCTCACCGTATTATTTATGCGTTCACCGTTATTACAGGCCATCGGGGCCTGGCCAACCTTACTCACCGGTGAGCTGGCGTTTAAAAAAATTAATGAAATATTCCCGCCGCAGCCGTCAGAACAGCAACCGGATGCTGCTCCGGTCCCTGTGGGCTGGAAAACCCTGCACTGGGAGAATCTGAGCTGGCACTACCCGAAAACCGGATTTCAGGTGGGCCCGGTGAATGTTACCCTGCAACGCGGTGAAATCGTGTTTATTATCGGGGCTAACGGCTCCGGTAAATCAACGGTCAGTCAGATGCTGGCCGGGTTGTATCATGATCCACAGGCGCGGGTCTGGCTGGACGGCGAACCCCTCGATAATGCCCGGCTCAAATCCCTGTTTTCGGTGGTATTTACTCAGCCTTATCTGTTTAAAACCTTGTTTGTGAACCCTCAGGAAGGGGATCAGGCGCTGACTGATCAGTGGCTGGAAAAAATGGGTATGCAGGGCAAAATCAGCGTTGAAAACCATCAGTTGAGTACCCTGGAACTCTCTCAGGGACAGAAAAAACGCGTAGCTTTGCTGCTGGCGTTAGCAGAGAAACGCGACATTCTGTTTCTCGATGAATGGGCTGCAGAACAGGACCCGCAGTTCCGGCGCTATTTTTACCGGGAATTACTGCCCTGGTTCCGGGCTCAGGGGAAAACATTAATCATTATCAGCCATGATGATGATTACTTTGATGTTGCTGACCGGATTCTGGAAATGCATCAGGGGCAGTTGACTGAATTAACCGCTGAGCAGCGGCACCATGTCTCCAGGGATGTGATTGCCCGACTGGGGAGTCGACAGGCAGAGCAGGGATAAAAAAAACAGGCGTCCGGGGAGAACCGGGCGCCTGTTTTAGCAGGTTAAATCAGCGGTAGTTAACCACGTTTACGCCTGGACCTCATCATCACTCCGCCCACTATCAGCAGCAAGACTACGATCACGGCCGCTATCATCCCGCCTTTAGCAATCGCCAGTAACGGAGAGGGTGCGCCACCTTCCCGCAGAACTTTAACGCGGTCTGCGGTTGTCTGGACACCGGCATCTCCAAAGGTTTTGAACAAATAATTGGTCAGTGTCGCGACCTGCTGATCGTTCATCACATTTTTAAATGACGGCATCGCCTGACCCTGGGTCGGTGTCAGACCGTCCAGGATCGCCATGACGGCATTATCTGCCACCGGGCGGTGTAACGCGGCATTACCATACAGTGCCGGTAAGCCATGACTGCCCTGGCCTGAGGCCTGATGACAGGTTGAACAGTGAGCTTCATACAGCTTAGCGCCATCAGAAGCACTGCCATCCATCAACGCAAAATCGTTTACCACCGGTGCGCTGGCCGGCAGCTGGCCTGGGGCTGCGTTTGCAGACTGAGGCTTCACCGAGCGGACATAAGTCACGATGGCGTTAATATCTGACGGTGACAGCTTACTGAAGCTCTTATCAATGGCCTCCAGCATTGGACCGCCTGCCTGGGAACCGTTCGGTGAACGACCGGTTGACAGATAGGTCGCTAAATCACTGGCTGACCATTTACCGATACCTGCATGGCTATCCGGCGTAATATTCGGTGCAAACCAGGTCCCCAGTGAGGCACCGGCCAGCGCCTGACCCGATTTTTCGGCCATCAGAGCATTACGCGGGGTATGGCAGGTCGAACAGTGAGCCAGCCCCTGCACCAGGTAGGCCCCCCGGTTCCATTCTGCAGACTGACTGCTGTCTGGTGTGAAGGGTTTGTCACCGGCAAAAATCAGGTTCCAGCCCGCCATCGACAGACGAATATTGAACGGGAATGGCAGGGCAGTCTGCGGGCCTTTCTCATCCACTGGCGCGACACCATGCATGAAATAAGCATACAGAGCCTGCATATCCTGGTCAGATATTTTGGCATACGAGGTGTAAGGCATGGCCGGATAGAGATTGGCACCGTCTTTTCTTACCCCCTGACGCACTGCTTTTTCAAAATCCTGCAGTGAGTAATCGCCAATACCTGAGGTTTTTGACGGCGTGATATTGGTCGAAAAGATTTTGCCAATCGGTGTGGCTATCGCCAGGCCACCGGCGAAAGGTTTACCGCCGCTGGTGGTATGACAGGCGGCGCAGTCACCGGCCACAGACAGATACTGACCTTTCTCGATCAGGCTCTGAGCGTTGCCGTCTTCTGCCTGAGCTGCACTATTCAGCATGAACCCGGTCAGGGCACCGGCGATACACAGGGAAAGCAATTTTTTCATGGTGGCTCTCCTCAGATTTTGCCAAGAATGGCATCAGCGGTACGTAAACCCAGGGCGCAGGCGGTCAGCGTGGAGTTAGCCGTGGCGACCGTTGGCATCACCCCGGTAGACACCATATACAGGTTGTCGTATTCCCAGGCTTTACCCACGTGATCGGTCACTGAGGTTTTCTCATCGGTACCCATTGCCAGTGTTCCGGTAATGTGTTGGTTGTTGCTGTAGACGCCCGGGGTCGAATAACGGACATTGGTTGCACCCAGCATCCTGGCAATATCGGCATAGACTTCCAGTGAGTGCTGCATCCCTTTCTCGATGTAGTCATCGTAAGAGTAGGAGAATGCGGGAACTGGCAGTCCGAGAGCATCTTTTTTACGTGTACTCAGCATGGTGCGGTTTTTCGGGTCCGGTAACTGTTCCAGAACGTTTTTGATACTCAGTTCATGTGACGCACGGTACAGAATAGCGCTGTCCAGATCGGCACCGGTCAGGCCTTCTTTAATGGCTCCGGCAGTGACTCCGGCAACCCGTGAAGAGTTAGAGATATCAATACGGAATGCGGCTGACTCTGAACGGAAGGCACCATCACGTAACTGCTGGATAGACGAAGGGCTCATTGGCCCACGGCCTGGCCACAGAGGTTCGTCAACATAGAAAGTCGCGGAATTCGACGGGTGATCCATCAGATTACGGCCCAGTTGATCGTAGTTGTTGCACAACCCGTGTGGGTTTTTATCATCGGCAGACAGCATCAGAATACGGGGGATTTCGATAGCATTCGCGGCCATCACGAAGACTTCAGCTTCGACGCGATGAGACTCTTTATTCCAGTCATAGTAATGCAGCGCTGTGATTTTACCGTGACTATTGTGTTCGAGTTTATAGACTACTGCCTGAGGGATCAGTTTTACCCCGGCCATTTCCGCAGCAGCAGCAGCGATACCACCATGGTACTGCGCATCGATTGGGCAGATAGGCATACAGTTGTTATTGCCACAACACTGTGGGCGTCCGTCATAAGGGACTGAGTTACGGCCAGTAGTATTGGTCAGGACTTCATACTTTGGTGCCAGACGTGCCGTTACCCGTTGTTCCAGGTAAGACATTTTGACGCCTTCCATCGGATAAGGATGCTTACGTGGCGAGTATTTCGCCATCTCTGCGGGACCGGAGACCCCCCACAGAATTTCGGCTTCATAGTAATAGGGTTCCAGATCTTCATAACTGATCGGCCAGTCACGGCCCACGCCGTACTGTGATTTAAGACGAAAATCATTGGGCACCAGACGCCAGGCCTGGGCAGCCCAGTGCCAACTGGTGCCACCCACCACCCGCAGATATTCGGGTTTATAATCTTTAGGACCGGTTTGATCTAAATAGCCATTATCTTCCGGTTTATAGTCAGGGAAGGGGGCGATTTTTGAGTTCGGGTATGGGGCGATAAAATCGTCTTTGCGCGCCGAGTGGCGAAAATTGCTGACAATCTGGTCACGCTGGATACGCGGGCCAGCTTCCAACATCAGAACTTTTCGTCCTGCCAATGCCAGTTTTCTGGCAGCTAACGAACCTACAACGCCGGAACCGATCACGACGATGTCAGTAGAAATAGTCTCAGACATTTCTTCACTTCTCACAGTTTATTAATTTGTACACGCTGACTGACTACCGGGGTTAAAACGGTTTTGTTGCCCAGCTGCCATAGGCGCCATAGGCGTAAGTAGGCGGGTTCAACACCGCTGCAACCTCCTGATTTGCCAGAGCATCAACGTAGGCGACACAAATCGCCTTATCGCCGCTGCCGGCAATACCCAGATACCATCCGGTCAGAATCAGGGCAGGTAAGGGCGCAAGATCAGCGACAGAACTGTCGGCAGACAAACGCTTTTGCAGGGAGGCTGTCGGGACAGAATTAGCCGTGATCCACTGCTTCAGTCGTGCCAGTTTCTGTGGGAAGCGGTTATCAATTTTCGTGAAGGCAGAAAAAAGCGCAGTACTAAATTCAGGCGACAAAGTAGTGCGGCCGGTTAATAACCTGGAAATATCGTTAAAGTCGCTGTTTGCAGGCGTATCCGCGAAGGCTGGCAAAATACCAGACGGAAGTAATGTGGTCGCGGCCAGCGCCCCCATCCCCTGCAATATGCGCCTGCGCGATATCATATTTAACATATCAATCATTCAGGCTTCCTGATGTTATTTAATTTGCTCACAAAAAAGAGTGTAAATAAAGACACGTTGCATGTTTAAAGTTAACAGTTTTTATCAGTTAACTAATAACGGTCGTTAGTATAATCATTTGTGTAACGCCGAAACACACAGATTTTAACAGGCATGCTAAACATAACTGACAAAGGACTGCAGTGAGCTGGTTTTGTGGAAGCGTTTACACTTACTGATATCTTGTGGTTTTTGAAAATGGATCGATAAATCAGGTTGTTGGAGGAGCGTGAACAGACTTCTGTGATTGTTCAGTAAATGTTAAAACAACCCCCAAAACCCCACAGACTGTAATGTAACAAAATAATTCAAAAGCAGTTGCTACCGGGTGCATTTTTTTTCGCTACCGGGTGCAAAAATTTTGTGCAATCGGGTGCGAAAATATCACAGCCAACGACAGGAAAGGTAACTGCTGGTAATTTCCCGGAGTTTATTTCAGAAGATATATTTTACCCCAGGTGAAACGCTATATTTTATTCAGCACAATAAGATTCAAAAGCGTCGGGGAATAAAAAATGAAGGGATAAATTTTGCTTATTTTTTGGAGAATGCCTGATATTCTGAGAGTGTAAATGCAAACACAATAAACAGAACAAGAGAGAGCACTATGTCAGACTTTGTTATTCCGGGCGTTAAACGTCATGAACCTGAGATGATTGCTATTCGCCGTCATTTGCATGCACACCCGGAACTGAGCCTCGAAGAATATGAAACCAGCCAGTTTGTCGCAGAAAAACTGACTGAGTGGGGCTATCAGGTCACCCGTGAGCTGGGTAAAACCGGGCTGGTAGGCTCACTTAAAAAAGGGACTTCTGACAAATCTATTGGCCTGCGGGCGGATATGGACGCACTGCCTGTCCATGAAACCACGGGCCTGAGCTATGCCAGCACCCGTCCGGGTAAGATGCATGCCTGCGGCCATGATGGTCATACCACCATTTTACTGGCTGCGGCCCGATATCTGGCGGAAGATGAATGTCAGTTTGACGGAACTGTGCATCTGATTTTTCAGCCGGCGGAAGAGGCGATTGGCGGCGCAGACCTGATGATTAAGGACGGATTATTTGAGCGATTTCCCTGTGATGCAGTCTATGCACTGCATAACCGACCCGGATTACCTGCCGGTAAATTTGGTTTTTATGCCGGACATTTTATGGCCTCTGCGGACACAGTGAAAATTACGGTGCAGGGTAAAGGAGGGCATGGGGCTCATCCGGAGGCCACGGTAGACCCTATCCTGGTGGCTTCGGCTTTGGTGATGTCACTGCAAACCATCGTTTCCCGCAATGTCACCCCTGGCGAAACTGCGATTGTGACCGTTGGAACATTTCATGCCGGATTTGCGTCGAACGTCATTCCGCAAAGCGCGGAGATGGAGCTGACTGTCAGAGCCATGAAACCGGAAATTCGCGAATTACTGATCCGCCGGATTCATGAAATCAGTGAATTGACTGCACAAAGCTATGGTGCCAGCGCCATTTTGCAGGTTTATGAGTCTTATCCTGTACTGACCAACAGCGATAAACATACGGCAGAGGCTAAAGCCCTGGCTATCGATGTTTTTGGACGCGATGCGGTGGAAGACAATATTATTCCGTCCACCGGCAGCGAAGACTTTTCATTCATGCTGGAAAAACGGCCTGGAACTTACTTTTTGTTAGGCAATGACGGAGAGGGGAAACAGGGATGTTCACTGCATAATCCGGGTTATGACTTTAACGACCAGATTATCTCGTCAGGTGCCTCGTTTTTTGTGAAACTGGTTCAGCAACATTGCCGTTAACCGCTAAAAGTGTGGCTGTGCCGCAGTCTGTGGAAAATCCCCGGCCGGATGGCCGGGGAGAGAGGTTACATCTTAGGATACACACTGAAAGTAAAGTATTTCTTTTCAATACGATCGTATTCACCGCTGTTATGAATCGCAGCAATCGCATTGTTGATTAATGTCAGACGCGCGGTATCGCCCTTACGCAGACCAATCCCCGATCCCTGACCAAAGAAGGTTTTATCTTCAGGCTTCGCGCTGATAAAAAAACCTTTGCCTTGCGGAGTTTTCAGGAAGCCATTATCGGCGGTGACTGCATCGGTCAGCGTGCCGTCCAGACGACCCGCCACTAAGTCAGGATAGACCTGGTCCTGGTTGGCATAAGAGATTACCTGAACACCGGCCGGAGCCCATTTAGCTTTAGCCCAGGCTTCCTGGGTCGTACCCTGAGCGACTCCGATGGTTTTACCCTTCATGGTGGTAACATCATCGGTGATTTTACTGCCGTCTGGCACCACCAGCGCATTCGGGGTGTGATAAATCATGTCCGAGAAGGCAATTTGTTGTTCGCGTTTTTCGGTGCGGGACATTGAAGAGAGGATGGCATCAAATTTTTTGGCCTTCAGTGCAGGGATCAACGCATCGAAACCCAGCTCGGTCCATTCACATTTGACCTGTGCCTGCTGACAAATCGCATTACCAATATCAATATCAAATCCCTGTAGCGAACCGTCGGCGCCTTTAAATTCGAAAGGAGGAAACGTAGGATCGACGGCAAAACGTAATACTTCCCGGGCGCTGGCAGAAGTACTGGCACAAAACAAGCCGGCCAGAAAAACGGCAGATACGATTTTTTTCACTGAATTATTACCTTACTGAGTTATGAATACCCTGAACCGTGATATTCCGCCTCCCGGGAAGCGGATCACGAAATCACACATCGCCGGCGAGTGTCTGTCCACGCCCACCGGAGTTTCGATAGTAAAACAATCGTATATTGTGAACAATCATTAATAGATGTTTACATCTTATGGCCGACAGCGCCGGTTTTATCCCGTCAGCCGGTCAGTCAGCTTATTTACCGCGCACGGTTAAGCGCTTATGCTGAAGCTCAGCTTATGTGCTGGCTGTGTTAATGATAAAGGTTCAGGAGTCCGAATGAGTTTTGTGTTGCGCCCTATGCAGCCGGAGGATTTGCCGGCCGGATACCGGCTTACCCAAATGATGCACTGGCCACACCGGCCGGAAGACTGGCAACAGGCATTTTCTCTGGGAGAAGGCGTGGTTGCTGTTGTACAACAACAGATTGTCGGATGTGCTCTGGTCTGGCGTTGGGGAGAGCAGCGCAGTACCCTGGGATTGGTCATTGTCGACCCTGCACACCAGGGGACGGGGATGGGTAAAGCAATGATCGGTGCATTGCTGGAGCAGGTCTCCGGGACCAGTGTTCGGCTGCATGCCACCGAAGCCGGTCAGGGACTGTATCAGAAGTTTGGTTTCACAGCGCACGGCACCGTGCACCAGCACCAGTGCGCGCGGTTGCCGGTATTTGCACCGCCAGTGTTGGGTGAAAGTGAGCAGATTCGTCGCCTGCAGGCAGGTGAACTGGCACAGATTATCGAATTTGACCAGCAGGCCCACGGGCTTTACCGCCCGGCATTGTATCAGCAGTTATTGACTACAGAGGGATTGTGGGCGCTGGAACAACAAGGGCAGATCGAGGGATTTGTCTGTCTGCGTCAATTTGGTCATGGCTACCAGGCAGGCCCTTTAATCGCCCGTAATGAACGGGTTGCCAGGCAGTTGTTCAGCCATTGTGCCGCCTCGCTGGCGGGTGAGTTTTTGCGTATTGACACGTATGGAGACAGCTCATTTTCTGAGTGGCTGACCGCTTGCGGGCTGGCGATAGTGGATACCCCGTTACTGATGATTCGTGGTGTGCCGCCGGAAAAAACGCATGGCGGTATGCTGGACTTTGGGTTTATGACACAAGCGATGGGCTAATGAGTATTGTTTATTATCATTCGAACGCAGAACGTGGGCACATCTGGAAAACATGGCTGGCAGAACATGCGCCGGAACAGCCATTTTTCATCTGGCCAGAGGCCGGAGATCCGCAGGTAGTAAAGTATCTGGTGTGCTGGGAAATTCCGCCGAATCTTCAGGAGTTGTTCCCTGATTTGCAGGTGATTTTTTCAGTCGGAGCCGGAGCTGACCAGTTCAATTATTCATTGTTGCCGGAAGGAGTTGCCGTGGTGAGAATGATTGAGCCCGGACTGAAACAGGATATGGTGGGTTATATTACTTTTTCGGTTCTCGCCTTACAGCGTGGTATGCCTCGCTACCTGCAACAGCAGCAACAACAACTGTGGCAGAAACATCCGGCCCCTCAGGCAGAGCATTGCCGGGTCGGGATATTGGGGCTGGGAACGCTGGGCCAGGCAGCAGCCCGCCAGTTAGTGTCTTTGGGATTCAGTTGCGCCGGCTGGAGCCGGACGGAAAAAACAGTGCCGGGGGTTCGTTGCTGGCAGGGTGATGATCAACTGGCGGAGTTTTTGGCCGATACCGATATTCTGGTTTGCCTGTTACCCCTGACCGGATTAACCCGTGGAATCTTATGCCGTTCTTTGTTTGAGCAGTTGCCGGCAGGGGCATCGCTGGTCCATGCCGGACGAGGGCAGCAACTGAATCATGATGATCTGTTGCGGGCACTGGAGAGTGGGCAGTTAAGCCATGCCATCGTCGACGTGACCGACCCGGAACCCCTGCCCAAAGGCCATCCATTCTGGTCGCATCCCGCTATCTGGCTGACGCCCCATATGGCCAGTGAAACCCGCCCGGAGTCTTCGGTAAAAGTATTACTGGAAAATATTCGCCGCCACGAACGTGGAGAGGAGATGAGTGGGGTGATTGATCCGCTTCGCGGCTACTAAATCACCCCCACGTACAACCGTACTCAGGTCGCTGCCAGCGGATGATGGCAACGGCCCGGGATTACGCGATACCCTCGGTCAGTACCACGCGATACTTCGCGCCTTTCAGACGATGCTGCTTCGCTTGCTGGTAAGCAGGGCTGAAATACCACGCTTTAGCCGCGTCCATATCCGGGAATTTCAGTAATACCACTCCTTCAGTCCCCGGACCTTCCAGGGCTTCCGCCGGGCCGTAAAAAGCCAGAGGTGTCATCGGATGGTCACCGTGTGCCGCAGAAGCTTTTTCGCTGTAAATCTGCATTTCATCCTGATCCACGGTTTCATCGCGGATAAAGATCACATAAGCAGTCATAGTATTGTCCTTTTGGTAAACAGATAAAATTTTCAGGTTATCGCTCAACCCGCCATCCGGGTTTGGTTTTCATTACAAGGCGGCCGGTGAGGCAGACTAAATGCCTTTACGTCCGTTAATCAGCGGCGACACGGACCACCAGCTTGCCATGATTGTGACCCTGTAACATTCCGCCAAATGCCTGAGGTGCCTGTTCCAGACCTTCAACAATATCTTCACGATAATAGATTTTATTCTGACGTAACCAGTCGGCCATCATGTTGCGAAACGCCGGGAAATGTGAGGCATAGTCATCAAAAATAATAAATCCCTGGACGCGGATACGTTTTTTCAACAGGGTACCGATAAATGCCGGCAGCCTGTCCGGGCCTTCCGGTGTATCAGTATCGTTATAACGCGCGGCAAGACCACAGACCGGAATCCGGGCTTTAGGGTTGAGTAGCGGTACTACCGCATCGAATACGGCCCCGCCGACATTTTCAAAGTAAATATCAATACCTTGCGGACAGGCTTTGCTCAGTTGTTCGGCAAGGTCCGGGGCACGATGATTGAGGCAGAGGTCGAAACCGGCATTTTCTGTGGCATCCCGGCATTTTTCATCGCTGCCGGCAATACCGATGACCCGGCACCCTTTCATTTTAGCTATCTGGCCAACCGTACTGCCCACCGGCCCGGTGGCAGCAGCGACGACCAGGGTTTCTCCGGGTCGGGGCTGACCGATATCAGTCAGTCCCATCCAGGCGGTAAAACCAGGCATACCCGCCACACCCAATGACAGCGAAGGGTGGTCAGGGCTGTCGCCGAGACTAATCACTGACGCAGCATCCACCACTGCATAATCCTGCCAGCCGGTATAGGCCAGGATCCATTCACCTTGCTTAAAGTCAGAATGCCGGGAGCTGACCACACGACTGATGGTGCCGCCGACCATCACTCCATCAATTTCAACAGGGGCGGCATAAGAAGGGGCGTCGCTCATCCTGCCCCGCATGTAGGGGTCAAGGGACAAATACACGGTTCTCAGTAACAGTTGTCCCTCTTCGGGCTGAGGGATGTCGCGGGTTTCCAGACGAAAATTTTCTGCAGACGGGCGGCCGTCAGGGCGGGAAGCCAGAACCCAGCGGCGGTTGGTCGAGGTTGTCTGTGGCATGATTACTCCTGCTTTGAGTGAGACCCTTCGTCCCGATGGTAAGCAAAAAGCTGGCCGGGGGTAAGAGATTACGCAGATATTCGCACTAAATGGCTAGCGGGCTCAGTTTTCCGGCAAGCGTCGGCTTAACACCATGCCGTGATGTCAGGGTAAAATATTATTCTCTGCCTCAGCCTGCCTGGAGGCGGTCATTTATCACCGATCAATAAGGCGGTACTCAGCCGTATTTCAGGGCAGGGTGAGTTTCAGTATTGACTGACGAATGTCATCGGCCTGTTGCAGAGAAAATCCGGATTTACCCAGCACCCGCAGCCCCTGAGAAACCGCCAGCAGTAGTGAGGCAGTAGCCTGTGGGTCAAGGTCGGCTCTGACCGAACCGTCCTCAATGCCTTGTTGCAGATAGCGCACAAAACGCTGATGGTAGCGTTTCATCAACCGGGCTATTTGTGCGGCAATTTCCGGATCTCCTGAGGCCAGTTCGCTGGCGCTGGTCACTACCAGGCAACCGAGCCTGCCGGTTTCACCGTTGCTGTTCGCCAGATAGTGGTCGAGTAAAATCCGGATATGTTGCATGCCATCACCGGCCGCAGAGAGTGAGGATTCCAGGCGCTGATTATTGATATCCACATAACGGGTTAACGCCGCCAGAAACAGGCCACGCTTATCATTAAACGCTTTATACAGGCTGCCGGCGGTCAGCCCGGTCGCCTGACTCAGCAGGCTAATAGACGAACCGTGGTATCCCGTAAGAGTGAACTGGCGGATAGCCGCGTCCATGACCTGGTCATAATCGAATTCACGGGGACGTCCGACAGTACGTTGAGTAGCAGAAGGAGTTTTCATCCGGATATATTAGGAACCGCTCGGATCCTAATCAAGTCGTATTTGCGGTGGCGTGAAAATTATTCGACAGCCGGCAGTTGGCGGATAATTTTTTGCAGATAGTCACTCAGACCACGATATAACTGGCGAACAGCGGGTGAAAGCTGCTGTCGATGAGGACATATCAGATATAGCGGGGCGGCTTCTCCTGCAATCTCCGGCAGTACAATCTCCAGCCGTCCTGACTGCACATCGCTGCTGACATCCAGCCAGGATTTGTAAATGATACCACGTCCATCCACCGCCCAGCGGCGAACAATATCTGCATCATCACACTGCCAGCGGCTGGTCAGATGTAACTGGCGAAGCTTATCCTGTTGTGGGAACTGCCATTTATCATAGACATGACCGTTCAGGCTGTAGACCAGGCACTGATGATGAAGCAGGTCATCCAGCGACTGTGGATAGCCATGTTTTTTCAGATATTCCGGCGATGCCGCAAGAACCCGTCGGTTGCGGTCAGCCAACACTCTGGCAACATAACTGCGGTTATCAGGTACGCCATAGCGTATGGCAACATCAATCGGATCACGGAAAACATCACTGACCTGATCTGACACCGATAATTGCAGTGTTAACCCCTGATGCTGCTGACAGAAATCGCTAATCCAGGGTAACAGCAAGTTACGACCGCAATCGGAAGGCAGGGCAATGCGCAGTGTCCCCTGCAGCTCATCTGTGCCTTTTTTCAGGCTTTGCTGGCCAGCCTGCATCACCGATAACATTTCGCTGGCAAACGGCAGATACTTTTCGCCTTCCGCTGTCAGCCTCAGATTACGGGTAGAGCGGGCAAACAGACGTGTATCCAGACGTTGTTCCAGTCTGGCGATAGCTGCACTGACCTGGCCTGGCAGCAGGCCGGCTTCACGCGCCGCATTAGAAAAACTGCCCAGTGCCGCCACCCGGGTAAATAACCAGATATCTTCAAGACGTACCATTTCAGCTCCGTAATCTTTCTCGTCAGTGCGTTAATTACAATATTTTACGCGGGAATGCATCGCTATTTTCACAATAAAAGAGAAAGTGTTACCCGGTAAAACGGCTGTTTCTTTAGCCCCGGGATGAACAGAATGGGGCCAGCAGCCAAAAGTGCTAACCCGATGTTAACAATATCCGGAGAAATTTATGAAAGCCATTGTTTACCAGAAAGCCGGTTTACCCCTGACCGATCCACAGTCACTGTATGAAACAGAAACCACTAAACCACAACCTACCGGTCATGACCTGCTGGTGAAAATCAACGCGATTTCCGTAAATCCGGTAGATACCAAAGTGCGAAATGGCGGGGATCCTGAGCAACCCCGGATCCTGGGCTGGGACGCCAGCGGCGTGGTCGAAGCGGTAGGTGACAGTGTCACGCTATTCGCGCCGGGTGATGAAGTTTTTTACGCCGGATCACTGATTCGCCCGGGAACCTATGCCGAATATCATTTGGTCGATGAACGTATTACGGGTCGTAAGCCCGCTAGCCTGAATAACGCTGAAGCGGCAGCCTTACCGCTGACCTCTCTGACGGCCTGGGAGTTGCTGTTTGACCGCCTGCAGGTGGGTGATGGACAGGGGAAATCGTTACTGATTGTCGGAGCCGGTGGTGGTGTAGGTTCGATTATGACGCAACTGGCGGCCAGCCTGACCGGACTGACGGTGATTGGCACGGCTTCGCGGGAAGAAACGTCTGAATGGGTTAAATCACTGGGCGCACATCATGTGATTGATCATCGTCAACCGATGAAACAGCAGCTGCTGGACGCGGGCATCGAATCGGTTGATTATATCGCCAGCCTGACTCATACCGATCTGCACTATCCGCAACTGGCAGATATTGTTGCCCCGCAGGGCCGTATCGGGCTTATTGATGATCCGGAAACACTCGACGCGTTACCACTGAAACGTAAGGCAGTCTCGCTGCACTGGGAACTGATGTTTACCCGTTCACTTTACACTACCCCGGATATTCAGCGGCAGCATGAGATTCTGAATGAAGTCGCCCGGCTGGTGGACGACGGAACGCTGAAAACGACGCTCGGAGAACATTACGGGAAAATCAGTGCCGACAATTTACGTAAGGCACATCAACTGATCGAAAGTGGCCGTGCCCGCGGTAAAATTGTCCTGGAAGGTTTTTAACCGGTTATCCGTCACCGGCTTTTTCCGCCACTATTTTTCTGTATGATGATTCCGGCGCGGCAAGTTCGCCTGCGCCGGACTGGCTCCTCTGAACCGAAGCCATGAAAAATTGTACCGGAGAACAGCGGATGGAAAGACTGGATTGCGATCGGATGTTTATTGCGGTGGTGGAGTCGGGCAGTTTTACCGCCGCCGCCCGGCGTCTGCATACCAGCCACGGTCAGGCTTCCAAATTAATTTCCAGGCTGGAACAAATTCTTGGCGTGCAGTTATTTCGCCGCAGTACCCGCTCTCTGACGGTTACCGAGGTCGGTGTAGCCTACTACGAAAGGATACGTACACTGATCGGTGAGTACGATGCTCTGAATGATGCTATCCGGAATACTTCAGATTCTCCTGCCGGTCGGTTGCGCATTTCGGCGCCGGTCACCTTTGGTACCACTCAACTGACCCCCCATCTGATTGATTTTGCGCAACGCTTTCCGGACATTGAGCTGGATGTTAGCTATGCAGACCGGCTGGTGAATATCATTGATGAAGGTTTTGATCTTGCGCTGCGCATTGGTGCGCTGGCAGACAGTAGCCTGATGGCGAGAAAGCTGTGTGATATCCGAATACTGCTGGTGGCTTCACCGGAATATCTGGCCCGCAGGGGCACTCCGCAACACTGGACAGAACTGGCAGAGCATGACTGCATAGTGGATACCAATTTTCGTGACCCTTATCGCTGGCCATTTGTCGGTCCGGAAAAGCAACTGCAGGAGCAGGCTATCCATGGCCGGCTTAAATTTTCAAATGCCGAAGTGTGTCTGCAGGCGGTGACAGCGGGGCTGGGGATAGGCCGTTTACCGACCTTTATTGCTGGCGATGCGCTGAAAAATCACCAGGTAGTGCCCCTGCTGGAGCAGTATGCGCCGGCCCCGTTGGGGTTATTTGCACTCTATCCACCGGCCCGATATCTTGCGCATAAATCCAGGGCGATGATTGATTATCTGGCCAGTGCTTTCGCCGGCCAGCCCGTCTGGGAGCAGGGCTGGTAATTATTTCCAAAATGGAAACTAATATGCGCTCTCAGGACGACTAATCCTGACTGTGTAATTCGGGTAGTCTTTTCCTCAACAACACTTTACTGAGGAAATAATCATGAACGATACCCGTACTACTCCCTATGCTGCTCTGTTGTTACGTATTGCACTCGGCATTCTGTTCCTGGCTCATCTCGGGCTGAAATTATTCGTATTCACCCCGGCCGGGACGGCGAAATTTTTTGAATCGTTGGGATTGCCCGGCGGCCTGGCCTACCTGGTGATGGTGGTTGAATTTGTCGGTGCACTGGCGCTTATTCTGGGAGTTTATGCGCGTATTGCGGCTGTTGCCTTAATTCCGTTACTGTTAGGCACTATTATTACCGTACACGGCCATGCCGGCTTTTTCTTTACCGATCCTAATGGTGGCTGGGAGTTCCCGGGTTTCTGGATTATCGGTCTGCTGGTCCTGGCGTTAACCGGTGACGGAAAATACGCGTTAAAACCAACCTTTAGTCACTGATTCAGGAGGGGACATGCTGGTAAATGGTCAATGGAGCGCTGACTGGCATCCGGTGCAGGCAGTGGATAAAAAAGGCGGATTCGTCCGCCAGACTTCGGGATTCCGTCATCAGATTACCCCCGGGGGGGAAACCGGTTTTGCGGCAGAAGCAGGGCGATACCATTTATATGTTGCTTACATCTGCCCCTGGGCTTCCCGTACGTTAATGGCGCGTAAGCTCAAAGGGCTGGAAGAGGTGATCACGGTATCCGTAGTGGAACCCTGGCTATTGGATCAGGGCTGGCATTTTGGTGATTACCCCGGTGCTGTGGCCGATAATGTGAATCATTGCCAGTGGATCCACCAGATTTACACCATGGCCGACCCACAGTACACCGGACGGGCGACGGTACCAGTATTGTGGGACAAAAAAACCGGCACCATCGTGAATAATGAATCGGCCGATATCGTGCGAATAATGAATCAGGGCTTTGGCAGCCTGGCTCGCCACGACATCGATCTCTATCCGGGCTCCTTGCAGGCCGAAATTGATGCGCTGAATGAACAGATTTACCCCAAACTCAACAACGGCGTCTACCGGGCCGGATTTGCCACCACACAACTGAGTTATCAGGAAGCCTTCAGTGATGTATTTGCTATGCTGAGCAGTCTGGAACAACGGATGAGTGACGGGCGTGAGTATCTGGTGGGCGGGCAGTTAACCGAGGCAGATATCCGATTGTTTGTCACTCTGATCCGTTTCGATGCGGCTTACTACGGGTTGTTTAAATGTAACCTGCAGCATCTCAGTGACTATCCGGCGCTCAGCCGCTATACCCGACGGATTCTGGATATTCCGGGTATTCGTGAGACGGTCAATATTGATCATATAAAACAGGGCTATTATTCTATTAAATCACTGAATCCAAACGGTATTGTCCCTGAAGGTCCATCACTTGTGGATCTGGGGCTGTGAGAGGCAAAGATGAGTAAAAAAATAGTGATACTGTTACACGGTGTCGGCAGTAATGGTGCGGATCTCCGGGGATTGGGTGATTTCTGGGAAGCTACTATGCCTGACGTGACTTTTGTTTCGCCGGATGCACCGCATCGTTGTGATATGGGATCCGGCTATCAGTGGTTTAGCGTGAACGGTGTAACAGAAGAGAATCGTGCTTCACGTATCGCTGAGGCGCGGGAATCTTTTGATGCCACTCTGCAAAAGATTCTGCGAGAAAACCAGGTGACTGCCGGGGACCAGTTGATTCTGGTAGGATTTTCACAGGGCAGCATTATGTCTCTGGATGCACTGGTACGTAATGCATTACCGCTGGCCGGGGTCGTGGCCTTTTCCGGGCGTTTAGCCTCGCCTGAGCCTTTTCACCCGGCAGCGGGTGTGGCAGCTCTGCTGATTCATGGCCAGTCAGATCCGGTAATCCCCTGGACTGAGAGTCAGCACGCGCAGCAGGTACTGGAAGGGCTTGGGGTCGAGGTGACTGCGGTATTTGAGCCCGGGGTTCCACACACCATCTCTGCGGAGGGCGTCACCCTGGCCGCGAACTTTATTCAGCAGCGATTCTCTTTGTAATCAGGCTGTCTGAGTTAAGATAATCGACCACAATATCAGGCTCCCTGATCGGCCATGTTCTGCAGAACGGTCAGGGATTTCCGGTTCCATCAATCAGTTCTGCGCTGACTCCCGCTCCCTGATTCCACTGGAATAATACCAGGTGCCACAGTCCGGGCGCTTTGCGGGAAGGGTCAATCAGTCCGGCAGCCCCTAACGCTTCCAACCGCCGCCGTACCCGCCATGAACGGGGAGTCTCGCCGGCAGCGACAATTTCCTGCCACGGAGCAATCGCATCATTGATATCGATTCCGGCGTATTGCAAAGCGTGCGTATCACGCAAATCGAAAATATTGTTTGCAGACACCCGGATGCAGAGGATTTCAGAAGCCGGCGCCCGTTGAGTACGGTGTGCCAACATGGCGGCCTCTACACCTTCAGGTGATGAACTCAGGTAAAGTGTTGGCTGGCTGACAGCCGAATAGCGACCTGCGGTGACTGACCCGGACAGGGCATATTCCCGGAAGGCAGGGTCTGTCGCGCGATAAAACAGGCCATCAATCCGGGTTAAAAAATCATGATTCGTCATATCACTCCGGGATCATTGTCGGTGACAGGGAAATGGCTGTGGTCAGGGCACGGCTCTGATTCAACGTTAATGAATGTTGTCCCGGGATCCCGGGGAGACAGGGGCTATTTAATGACCTGTTCGCTGGTCAGGGTGAGATGAGACTGTCCGGTTGACCGTCGTCGCTGATGACGTTGCTGTACCTTCAGCAAACACTTTAGCCTCGCGATCCGGTGTTATACCAGCACGACTTCGATACCCTGTGCCCGGAGTTGTTTCACAATTTCCTCATCAGCCTGTTGTCCGGTTATGACCAGGTCAATATTTTCAGCTTTGCTAAACAGCATACCGGCCCGCTGACCCAGTTTACTGCTGTCCACCAGCACTGCCAGCTTTCCCACCATCCCTAGCATTCGTTGCTCGGAAACAGCCGTCAACATGTCCGTTTTGTAAAGCCCATCGGCGGTCAGGCCTTTACCGCTGGTAAACATCCAGTGACCGGCATAAAGCGAATTGCTGCTTTCCTGAGAAGGCAGAATGATGGACTGTTTTTTATTATATTGCCCGCCAATAATCACCACATTTTCATGATCGTGTTCAATCAGATAGTTAGCTAACGGCAGATAATTAGTGATGATTTGTACGGGTTTATTGCAGATCTCCTGGCCGAGTAAGAAAGCGGTGGAACCGCAGTTAATCACTACACTCTCCTCGGGACGAATAAAGGTCGCCGCGGCTCTGGCAATCCGGACTTTCTCGTCATGGTTAGAGGCCTGATGTGGGTTAAGTGGAGCCCAGCGCTCACGTTCCGGAATGACCGCTTCAGCACCATTACGGATTTTCCGCACTTTCCCTTCTTTATCCAGCCGTGCGATATCCCGCCGGGCGGTAGCCGGTGAAGTCCCCAGCAATTCTGTAATCTGGCTGACACTGAGAACATTGTGTTCACGCAGTAGATCCAGTAAAAGATAATGTCTCTGTGTTTCCGTCATTCTGGCACCGGCTCACTGTTATCGGCCATCATGGCCGGGGCCGGATTATCCGGCCCCTTGTGTGTTAAAGAAAAGACTTAAAGGGTAAATCGGGTTCGAGAGTAAAACAATCATCAAAACCACGAGGATAATGATATTCCAGATTGTCTTTATCCAAAGGCCAGATGAATTTTCCGCCGACCTGCCAGATAAAGGGTTTGAAGCCATAGTGAAGTCGGTCTTTTTTCATCTCCCAGAGCACCCGAATCTCCTGCGGATCGGCCTGGAAGTTTGACCAGATATCATGATGGAAAGGGATCACGACTTTGGTGTTCAACGATTCTGCCATACGCAGCATATCGGAGCTGGTCATTTTATCTGTCACGCCACGCGGGTTTTCCCCGTAAGAACCCAGTGCAACATCAATCTGATATTCGTTGCCGTGCCTGGCGTAGTAATTTGAATAATGAGAATCACCACTGTGATAAAGGTTTCCACCTGGTGTTTTAAACAAATAGTTCACTGCACGCTCATCCATACCCTCCGGTAGCGTACCTGCGGCTGTTTGTTCCACCGGTAAAGTAATTAATGCAGTACGGTCAAAGGCGTCGAGAGCGTGTATTTCGACATCTTTAATTTTCACCACCTCACCTGGCTTCATCACGATACAGCGCTCTCTGGGCACCCCCCAGTCTACCCACATATTGACACAGGTTTGAGGACCGATAAACGGCACATCACTGGCACAATTTTGCATCACTGCGGCAGCGACGTTGACATCGATATGGTCGTTATGGTCATGGGTGGCAAGTACTGCGTCAATCTGGCGGATAGCAAACGGATCCAGGACAAAAGGGGTGGTGCGCAGGTTGGGCTGGAGTTTTTTCACCCCCGCCATACGTTGCATCTGATGCCCTTGCTTCATCAGTAAATTCCCGTGGCTCTGCTTTCCGGTACCGCACCAGAAGTCGATGCAAATATTGGCTCCTCCTTCCGATTTCAGCCAGATGCCGGTGCATCCCAGCCACCACATAGCAAAAGTTCCCGGAGCGACCCGTTCCTGCTCAATCTCTTCGTTCAGCCAGCAACCCCATTCCGGGAAGGTGTTCAGGATCCATGACTCGCGGGTTATGGTCTTCACTTTACTCATCAAATATCTCCTTGTGATCATATTAAATCATTTATGATCATTAGTAATTGTTAATTTAGTCTGGTTATTGCTGTTTAGCCTCGGTGAAGCATAGGTAAACGGCTTTACTGGTTACTTTTAACCGGGTTAACCCCTGGCGACAAACGAATAAATTTGTTTTATGTAATTGTATTTTATGTATTTTTGTTAAAGACTCAATTGAAGCATTATAACCATACAACATCTGTGGAAATAATTTGTGGGTCCTGTCACAAATAATCATATCAGATCTTTTTTGATTCACTTTGATTGGTATGGTTGCGATGGCAATCATTCAGGGATTGCTCCTCGTGTTCTCATTTTTGGAGCGAATTATGGAGATCCTCTATAACGCCTTTACCATATTTTTTAATCAGGTAATGACTAACGCGCCGTTGTTGCTGGGTATTGTGACCTGCCTGGGCTATATCCTGCTGCGTAAAAGTGTGAGCGTAATTATTAAAGGCACGATTAAAACCATCATTGGTTTTATGTTGCTGCAGGCAGGTTCAGGAATTCTGACCAGCACTTTTAAGCCGGTTGTCGCCAGAATGTCGGAAGTCTATGGGATTAGCGGAGCTATCTCTGACACTTACGCGTCAATGATGGCTGCGATTGAGCGAATGGGCGATGCCTACAGTTGGGTCGGCTATGCTGTTCTGCTGGCGTTGGCGCTGAATATTATCTATGTGTTGCTGCGCCGTCTGACCGGCATCCGGACTATCATGCTGACGGGGCATATCATGTTCCAGCAAGCCGGACTGATAGCGGTGTCGTTCTATATCTTCGGCTACCCCATGTGGACCACTATCATCTGCACTGCGGTGCTGGTATCGCTTTACTGGGGTATCACCTCCAACATGATGTACCGGCCGACACAGGAAGTCACCGACGGCTGTGGTTTTTCCATCGGGCATCAACAACAGTTTGCTTCCTGGATTGCCTGCAAAGTCGCGCCCTTTCTCGGTAAAAAACAAGAGAGTGTTGAAGAGCTTAAGTTGCCCGGCTGGCTGAATATTTTCCATGACAATATCGTGTCGACGGCCATTGTCATGACCGTTTTCTTCGGGGTCATTCTGCTCTCATTTGGGATTGATGTGGTGCAGGCGATGGCCGGGAAGACTCACTGGACCGTCTATATCCTTCAGACCGGATTCTCCTTCGCGGTGGCAATTTTCATCATCACCCAGGGGGTGCGAATGTTTGTTGCCGAACTGTCTGAAGCCTTTAATGGGATTTCTCAACGACTGATCCCGGGGGCCGTGCTGGCGATTGACTGTGCGGCGATATACAGCTTTGCGCCCAACGCGGTGGTCTGGGGATTTATGTGGGGTACCATCGGCCAGTTAATTGCGGTAGGCATTTTGGTGGTCTGCGGCTCCTCTGTCCTGATTATCCCGGGTTTCATTCCTATGTTTTTCTCTAATGCAACCATCGGTGTCTTTGCCAATCATTTTGGCGGCTGGCGGGCTGCTATCAAGATTTGTCTGGTCATGGGGATGGTTGAAATCTTCGGGTGTGTATGGGCGATTAAGTTGACGGACATGAGCGCCTGGATGGGAATGGCGGACTGGTCAATTCTGGCACCGCCAATGATGCAGGGTTTCTTCAGCCTGGGACTGGCATTTATGACTGTCATCATCCTGATTGCTCTGGCTTACATGTTCTTCGCAGGACGTGAACTGCGGGCTGAAGAAGCCGAGGAAAAATCAAAAGCAGATATTTCTGCTCACTAGGGAGTATCCAATATGACCGTACGTATCCTGGCTGTGTGTGGTAATGGGCAAGGTAGCTCTATGATTATGAAAATGAAAGTTGACCAGTTTCTGACCCAGTCAAATATTGACCATACAGTGAGCAGCTGTGCAGTGGGTGAATACAAAAGTGAACTTAACGGCGCGGATATCATTATCGCCTCTACCCATATCGCCGGTGAAATCACGGTGACAGGCAATAAATATGTCGTGGGGGTCCGCAATATGTTATCGCCAGCGGATTTTGGCCCCAAATTGCTGGAAGTCATCAAAACGCATTTTCCGCAAGATGTCATGTGAGGACAGGAGATGAGATTACGTGATTCCCTGACAGAAAATAATTCCATTCTTTTACAGGCCGAAGCCAGCGACTGGCAGGAAGCGGTAAAACTGGGGGTTGATTTGCTGGTAAAGGCTGATGTCGTTGAACCCCGGTATTACCAGTCAATCCTCGACGGGGTTGTGCAGCACGGGCCTTATTTTGTTATTGCGCCCGGGCTGGCGATGCCCCATGGACGTCCGGAAGAGGGCGTCAGGAAGACGGGGTTTTCGCTGGTTACCTTAAAAACACCGCTCATCTTTAATCACGAAGACAATGATCCGGTCGACATTCTTATCACGATGGCCGCAGTGGATGCTACGACTCACCAGGAAGTAGGCATTATGCAGATTGTCAGCTTATTTGAGGATGAAGCCAACTTTGACCGCTTACGCGCCTGTCGCACAGAACAGGATGTCATTGATTTAATAGATGATGCCACGCAGGCAGAAACCCATAAGGAATTGAATATGCCATTACCTATGTTGCAGGTCGCACTGGATAATCACACGCTGTCAGACGCTTATGAAACCACCCGGCTGATTGCTGAAGAGGTGGATATTATTGAAGTCGGTACCATTCTTTGTGTTGGCGAAGGTGTACGGGCAGTACGAGACCTGAAGGCACTCTATCCGCATAAAATTGTACTGGCCGACGCCAAAATAGCGGATGCAGGAAAAATCCTCGCCCGGATGTGCTTTGAAGCCCATGCCGACTGGATCACCGTGATCTGTTGTGCAGACATAAACACCGCCGGCGGAGCGCTGGAAGTGGCAAAAGAGTTCGGAGGAGACGTTCAGATTGAACTGACGGGGCACTGGACGTGGGAACAGGCTCAGGCATGGCATGCTGCGGGGATTCAGCAGGTGGTGTATCACCGTAGTCGGGATGCACAGGCGGCAGGAGTGTCCTGGGGAGAACAGGATATCCGGGCGATTAAGCGTCTGAACAACATGGGTTTTAAAGTCACAGTCACCGGGGGACTGGCACTTGAAGACCTGCCTCTGTTTAAAGATATACCGATCCATGTGTTTATCGCGGGCCGGAGTATTCGCGATGCGGCATCGCCGGTGGAGGCAGCCCGCCAGTTCAGGCGCTCAATCGCTGATATCTGGGGCTAAGGAGCAGCTATGTTGTCACAACAGGTTCCACTGGGTATCTATGAAAAAGCACTCCCTGCGGGGGAGTGCTGGTTTAAGCGCCTGCAACTGGCGAAACAGCTGGGCTTTGATTTTGTTGAAATGTCAGTGGATGAGTCTGAGACACGTCTTGCCCGACTTAGCTGGAGCCGGCAACAGCGCCTGCAACTGGTGAATGCCATTGCAGAAACCGGGGTGCGGGTCCCTTCAATGTGTCTCAGTGCACACCGCCGGTTTCCGCTGGGGAGTGAAGATGATGCGGTACGTGAAAAAGCGCTGGAGATCATGCGAAAGGCGATCGGTTTCGCACAGGATGTCGGTATCCGCGTCATCCAGCTTGCCGGCTATGATGTTTATTACCAGCAGGCTAATGATGAGACCCGCCGCCGTTTTCGTGAGGGGCTGAAGCAGAGCATCGTTATGGCAAGTCGTGCTCAGGTCACGCTGGCAATGGAGATTATGGACTATCCGTTAATGAACTCCATCAGTAAGGCGTTGGGGTATACCCATTACCTGAATAATCCATGGTTCCAGATCTATCCTGATTTGGGCAATCTGTCGGCATGGGATAACGACGTACAACTGGAACTGGAGGCCGGAAAAGGACATATCGTCGCGGTGCACGTTAAAGATACCCGTCCCGGTGAGTTCAAAAATGTCCCTTTCGGCAGTGGCGTTGTGGATTTCGATCGCTGCTTCCGTACCCTGAAACAGACAGGCTATTCGGGTCCGTATCTGATTGAGATGTGGAGCGAAACCGCGGATGACCCGGAGGCTGAAGTGGTAAAAGCCCGGACCTGGGTTCGTGAACAAATGGTGAAAGCAGGATTGCTGGAGGCTTAAGGTGTTAACACTGAAACGGCAGGTTTTTGAGGCTAATAAGGATCTTCCACGCTATGGACTGGTTACTTTCACATGGGGAAACGTAAGTGCGATTGATCGCCGTCAGGGGCTGATAGCGATTAAGCCGAGTGGTATTGCTTATGATGCGATGACGGTCGACGATATGGTGGTGATGGATACTGACGGGAATATCGTTGAGGGTAAATGGCGGCCTTCCTCAGATACTGCCACCCATCTGGAATTATATCGGCGTTTTCCCTCTCTGGGGGGGATTGTCCATACCCATTCGACACATGCCACCGCCTGGGCACAGGCAGGATTGTCAATTCCGGCGCTGGGTACCACGCATGCTGACTATTTTCTCGGTGATATTCCCTGTACCAGGGCATTGACACAACAGGAAGTTGAGGGGGAGTACGAACTGAATACCGGGACGGTGATTATCGAAACGGTGGGAGAGCGAAATCCCCTGCATACCCCGGGGGTCGTGGTTTGTCAGCATGGCCCGTTTGCCTGGGGGAAAGATGCTCACGATGCCGTGCATAATGCGGTCGTTCTTGAAGAGGTTGCCCGCATCGCCTGGATTGCCTGTGCGATTAAGCCCGGGCTTCGGGACATCGACTCTTATCTGATGAAAAAACATTTTATGCGCAAACATGGGCCGGATGCTTATTACGGGCAGAAATAACCAGAGTGGAGATACCCGGTCGATGTTTACTATTCAAATGTCAGTTTCCAGATGACAGATTTCAGGAATCTTCCGTTGGAAGCCATGCAATAGTGAGCAGGTCACGCAGGGCAGCTCCGGCTGTGGGGGGGATTAACGATGATTTCGGCAAATCGTCAGTCACTGACTCTTGTCAACCTGCCAGATAACATTGCAGATTGAGTGCTTTTCCGGCCAGAGTGTTGTCTCCCGGGCCCGGGCAGTTCGTTTTCCCGGTGATTGATGATTAACCGCCGGAATGACTGTGATGCAGTATGCACGGAATAGTGCTGGCTACCTGAGGTAGCCAGCCAATATCAGGGTCGGTTACTTACCGGAAGGAGTCACCAGTGTTGCAGGATTGTCTGCTGCCGGTGAATTTCTGCGGCTAAGGAAGGCATTGAGTAAAATCGCGCCAAAGGTCGCGGTGCCAATGCCACCGAGAGTGAAACTGCCGATTTTTAGCGCAAAATCACCGGCCCCCAGAACCAGAGTGACCGCCACCATGATCAGATTACCGTTGCGGTTCAGGTCAACATTATTCTGGACCCATATTCTCGCACCTGCGACAGCAATCAGGCCAAACACGACTATGGAGGCACCCCCAATCACCGGGCCCGGGATGGTATGGATCAGCGCCCCAAACTTTGGTGAAAAACCAAGTAACAGGGCGATGACTGAGGCTGCGACAAATGCCAGGGTTGAATAGACCTTGGTGACCGCCATCACGCCGATATTCTCTGCATATGTCGTTACGCCACTGCCGCCAACACTGCCCGACAACATGGTAGCCAGTCCGTCAGCAAAGAATGCGCGGCCCACATACGGGTCAAGATTACGTCCGGTCATGCCTGCCACCGCTTTCATATGCCCAAGGTTTTCTGCCACCAGAATAATCGCCACTGGCGCTATCATCACTATCGCCTGCCAGTCAAACACCGGCGCGGTGGTCGCAGGCAGCCCAAACCATGGCGCTGCCACCAGTGGTGAAAAGTCCACAGGTTTGCCCAGTCCCAGGCCATTGGTCAGCACAGCATAGACAACCCATGCCAGACACAGCCCGACCAGCAGTAACAGTTTTTGGATCATACCGCGGGTAAACACAGCCACGATTCCGATGCAAACCACGGTAATGACCGCCATCCAACTGTCAAACATTGAGCCTGATACACTGTGAATGGCGATAGGTGCCAGGTTGAGACCTATCGCCATAACGACCGCACCTGTGACGACCGGGGGCATCAGTTTTTCAATCCAGCGGGCACCGGATTTCATGACCACCAGCCCAATCACTGCGTATACAGCCCCGCAGGCGATAATACCGCCGAGCGCCAGCCCAAGATGAGGATTCATACCTTGCCCGGTAAACCCCGTCACTGCAATTACTACGCCGACAAATGAAGCACTGGAACCCAGGTAACTGGGAACACGACCTCCTGTTATCAGAAAGAACAGCAGGGTGCCTATCCCTGACATCAGAATGCTGAGATTAGGATCCAGTCCCATCAGCAACGGCATTAACACTGTGGCGCCAAACATAGCCACCGCATGCTGTAACCCCATCACCAGGGTCGGGCCAAAGGGCAGAGTTTCATCAGGAGCGATGACACCGTCTCCGCTGAGGGTTGTTTTTTTACGCCATACAGGAAACCAGCTCATAAACTTTGTACTCCGGTAAAGTGGAAAAGCAATGAATGCCAGTGACTGGCTTCGTAATCAGGCTTCCTGCCGGGTCAGAGAATGATAACGCCGGTCAAACCACATCAGACCATGCGGTGTGTGGTCACAGACCAGAGCCCGTACCTGACAAAATAAAATATCGTGGGTGCCCACACTGACACTTTGGGTAATTTCACAATCAAAAGAGGCGACAGCCCCTGTCAGCACAGGGCAGCCGGTGGTCAGTTCAGACCATTGAGCTGCCGCAAAGCGATCGGGCATTGGGGTTTTACCGCCAAATAATCCTGATAATGTCTGATGATCGCCGGACAATGTATTAACACATAACCGGCCATTGGCCTGGAAAACCGGCCACACGGACGCTGAACGATTCAGACAAACCAGCAGTGTCGGCGGTGTATCCGTCACACTGCACACCGCAGATGCCGTAAATCCGGCCTGGCCGGCGGGTCCGTCGGTGGTAATAATATTGACGGCTGCTCCGAGGCGCGACATGGCATTACGGAACTGCTGTTTATCCACCCCGTCCGTTAGCGGGGCCAATTCAGAAACATTCATCTGCAGTCCTTATTTAAATTCCTGCCTTTCAGGCAGCGTGTTGTTCAAGCCAGGGTAACAACAACTGGTTGAATTCATCCGGGTAAGTGACACTCATCGCATGACCTCCGCGGGCCATTGCCGCCACGCTGGACTGTGGCAGCGCATCTGCCAGTGCTACCGAACAGGTCCAGGGCACCAGTAAATCGTCCTGGCTATAGATAACCAGCACCGGCAGGTTAAGAGTCGGTGCAACCCGGGTAAAATCGCAGGCCATTAACGCATTCAGCCGGCGCAACAGGTTATCCGTGCCCTGGAAATGTTCTGCATGACTGATATCCTCAGCTTCCATGCGCTGTTGATTATCAGCCATCCAGTCAGCCGGGTAGAGAAACAGTGGCTGAGCGCGGACAAAAGCCTCCACACCCACATTCAGCAACAGTTCCTGGCGGACGCGGAAACAGCGACGGGTATGAGCATTCAGTGACAGCCAGCCATTAATCACCACCACACCGGTCACCCGTTGCGGATAGCTGGCAGCCAGTTGCAGGCCAATCAGCCCACCCAGCGCATGACCCGCCACGCAATAGCGGTCAATCCCCCGGCCATCGAGTGCCGCGGCCAGCTCATCTGCCATCTGTTGCATTGAGTAATTTTCGGGGAGCTGGTCCGGATTATTGCCGGTTCCGCGCTGGTCATAAGTGACGACCTTGTATTTTTGTCTCAGTGCAGCCATCTGGGGTTTCCAGAAGGCCGCAGCGCCGCCCAGTCCGGCGGATAACACCACCACCGGAGCATCAGCGGAATCAACACCGGAAATCTGTATCTGCATAATCAAGCCTGCTTACCGACATGGGCGACAGTGGCAATCTCAACTAACGCGTCTGGTTTCACCAGGCCACACTGAATACAGAAACGGGCCGGTTTTTCTCCGGGGAAAAATTCGGCATACACCTGGTTTACTGCGGCATAGTTTTGCCAGTCAGTAATAAAAATAGAATTGAATGTGACGTCATCCATGGTTCCGCCGGCAGTTTCAATCACATTTTTAATCATGGTCAGCACATGGCGGGTTTGTGCTGCGGCATCCCCCACATGCACCACATTATTGTTTTCATCAAAGGGTAATGTCCCAGACACGTAGACAACCCCATCCGCCAGTGTTCCGGGAACGAACGGGGCGATAGGTGTACTGGTTCCGGCAGGGATAATCACAGATTTTGGCATACTCATTTTCCTTTTATTCTCAGTGGCAGGTGATGAAAATCCGGTACTCAGGCTGCCGGACGTTCCTGTTCAGAAACCGGCGCAATGGCGCTACAAAAACTGCTGACATCGGAGACCCAGCCGAAAAAAGTCTCAATATTAAACAGTGCTGCCTCATGGGCAGAAGGAGGTCCGGCCTGATAGGTGGCGTCTTCCAGTACAATGCCAAAATATTCAAGGAAAAAGCCGTCACGCAGTGTAGATTCCACACAGACATTCGTAGCGATGCCGGTAAAAATCAGATGACGAATCCCCCGGCTGCGCAGCATGCTGTCCAGTGGGGTGTTATAGAAGCCGCTGTACCTGATTTTCGGAATAATGATGTCTTCCGGATGCGGGACCAGTTCATCAACCAACTGATAGTCCCAGCCGCCTTTGGATAATAGCTTGCCCTGCAGATCAGGGTTTTTACGCATAGTTTTTAGCGCATTCGACTTATGAAAATTGGGTGAACCTGCGTCTCCGGCCTCTACGTACTGGTCATCCCAGCCATTCTGAAACCAGATAATCTGAATACCGGCCGCACGGGCAGCATCGACAGCTTTTTTAATATTGGCAATCACTGGTTTGGTGGCTGAGACATCGAAGCCCGCCAGATCCAGATAGCCCCCGATAGTGGCGTAGGCATTCTGCATATCTACAACGATCAATGCCGTTTGCTGCGGCGGAAATGCGATGGATTCAGGTTTCGCAGTGACAACCACATTATTTAACTGACTGGCAGTCGAACAGATTACAGTACTCATCAGGCCACCTCTTTCATTGCTTCAGTTACGGCGCTCCGGCTGGTCATTAGCGGCTGGATACGCTGTCCAAAATTCTCAATACCCTGAACAAAATCATCAAAGGTCAGCAAAATACCTTCTGCACCCTCTACGGTCGCCACCTCATCCAGCATTTTTGCCACTGTGGCATAAGAACCCACCAGGGTGCCCATATTGATGTTTACCGCGGAGGTCGGGTCGGCCATTTGCCGCACGTTGGTATCGCTTCCTGAGCGGGTATCCTGCTGGCTCTGGGTGGTCAGCCAGGCGAGAGCCTCCTGGTCTGCACCGGCTTTGTAGTGTTCCCACTTAGCGCGTGCCGCTTCATCGGTTTCGTCGGCGATAATCATAAACAGCACATAGGAACCGACATCGCGACCGGCTTTTTCTGCCGCTTTTTTCATCCGTTCAGCGGTGGGAGCAAAGGCGGTCGGAGTATTGACTCCCTTACCGAAGCAGAAGTTGTAATCGGCATATTGTGCAGAGAAGGCCATCCCGGCATCACTTTGTCCGGCACAGATCACCTTCATAGGTTTCTGCGGCTGAGGACTGAGCCGGCAATCATTCATGGTCAGGAAATCGCCTTTAAAATCGGATTTTCCGGTGCCCCATAAATCACGCAGGACGGTGACATATTCGGTCAGATAGTCATAACGACGGGAGAAATACTCTTCGCCAGGCCAGAGACCCATCTGGTCGTATTCCGGTTTTTGCCAGCCGGTGACCAGATTGACGCCGAAACGTCCACCAGAGATGCTGTCAACGGTGCTGGCCATTCGCGCGACAATGGCCGGTGGCAGAGTCAGGGTGGCTGCCGTGGCATAAATCTCGATGCGTGAGGTCACCGCAGCCAGACCGGCCATCAGCGTAAATGACTCCAGGTTGTGGTCCCAGAATTCAGTTTTACCGCCAAAACCGCGTAATTTGATCATTGAGAGTGCGAAATCGAAATGATAATGCTCGGCCCGTTGAACGATGGTTTTGTTCAGTTCAAAACTCGGCATATATTGCGGAGCATTTTCAGAAATCAGCCAGCCGTTATTACCAATCGGGATAAAGACGCCTATTTTCATGTCAAACCTCGTCTGATGAATGATTAAAGTTTCACCTGTCGGCGGCGGTGCATCCTGCATCTCCATGGGTCGTCGCTGAGTCGTGTGTACCTGTTAAATTAAGCAAAGGCTGTGCCACATTTTGATATCACTTTAAAAACAACAAATTAATAAGATTCCCGTCATCACAAACCGGAATAAATGGTCCAAAACAGACCATTTGGTAAAAATAAGTGCAGCACCTGACGGCGATTGCGCAGAAAAAGGGCAATTCTGTGCAGTGGTGCATTCAGGGCAGTCTGTTATGATGCTGCAAAAGGACAGAGATGAGGTTAGTCAGTGAAAGTCAGTGAGAAAAAACCGGGACGTCGCTCCCGGGCGGTTGCGGCTAAGCGTTCGGCGATTGTGAACGCGGCATTGTCACTCTTTTCGCAGTTTGGTCTGCACGGCACCCGGGTGGAGCAGGTGGCTGCACTGGCGGATGTCTCTAAAACTAATCTGTTATATTATTTCCCTTCCAAAGAGCAGCTCTATCTGGCCGTATTGCAGGAAATACTCGCTGTCTGGCTGGCTCCGCTCAGGGCATTGCAGGCCGAGCAGCAACCTCTGGAGGCCATTAACCATTATATCCGCCTGAAACTGGAAGTATCCCGGGATCATCCCCAGGCATCACGTCTGTTTTGTCTGGAAATTCTGCAGGGTGCACCAGTGTTACAGCAGGAACTGGAAGGTGGATTGCGTGAGCTGGTGAATGAAAAGGCCGAACTGATTCGTTTATGGATTAGCCGCGGGCAACTGGCAGAAACCGATCCCTGTCAGCTGATATTTATGCTGTGGTCAGTGACCCAGCATTACGCAGACTTTGCGATTCAGGTACAGGCGATTACCGGAAAAAGCTTGCAGGATGAAGAATTCTTTACCCAGACGCTGAATAATATTCAGAGTGTTATTACGGAAGGTCTTCGACCGCGCTGAAGCGCCATTGCCGTTTTTGTAAAATGCAGTACCGGAATTGATATTTCCCTTCAGTCACTATTTAGGCTGAACTGTAGTTATCGACACTTCAGTGGGGACATATTATGGCAATGCATATCTGGAAAAAAATCATCAGGTTTACCGGACTCCCGGAGCGCAGCCCGGCGGCAGAACGGGCAAAAGACAGCCATCTGCTACTCGAGTCTATGATTCCAATCCTTGGATTATACGGCCTGGGTCCCGGTTATCTTGATCCTCAGTGGTTGCAGGATGAATAAAAGTAAACAACACCGTTTATTGCGGGTAACCTACTGGAATGAGCTGTGCTTTAGCACTATTCACCGTTATCATCCACGCCACTGACTGCGGCAATGCCACAGTCAGTGTGGTTAATCAGGCAAACCGGCAGGCATCATCAAAATCAAGCCGTGGCAGACGCCCATGAAGTTTCTCACTGTCGCCATAACCCAGGTTGATCAGTAAATTGACCCGCCAGTCAGTACCGTGAAAAAACTCTGCATTGATTTTATCCGCATCGAACCCTGACATCGGGCCAACATCCAGTCCCAGAGCTCGTGCGGCTACCACCAGATAACCTGCCTGCAGGCTGCTGTTGCGAAATGCTGTTTCCTGAGCCAGCGATTCACTGCTGGTGAACCAGCTTCGGGCATCGGCATAGGGGAACAATCCCGGTAGCTTTTCATAAAAAGTCATATCTGAGGCAACAATCACCGTCACCGGAGCAGACATCGTTTTATCGATATTGCCTGAAGAGAGTGCCGGTTTAAGTTTCTGTTTGCCGGCATCGCTGGTCACAAACACAAACCGGCCCGGCGAACAGTTAGCCGAGGTCGGGCCAAGCCGGGTCAGCTCATACAGAGTTTGCAGAGTACTTTCGGTGACCGGTTTATCCAGCCAGTAACTGTGGGTACGAGCCTGATTGAATAATGAATCGAGTGCAGACTGCTCAACCGGAATAGTCATAATGTTCTCCAGATTCCCTTAACTGTCATGTCGTTGTACCTTAAACCGGCACCGTTGTGAAAGTCTTATTTTACGCAATACGAAGTATCATACTGTCAGCCGGAGTGCCCCCGGGGTTAACCCGTGGCAGGCTGATGATATGTTGTCTTCAGAGAGAAAAGGTGCCCGGCAAACCCCCGCCCAGGCACTGGATAACCAGCTGATAACCCGCAGCACTGTTTTTCCGCTGTTTAAGCTGTGGTTCCAGTATCGTTACCGGCCCGAAACTGCTTATCAACTGACTATACTCTTTTTGCAAGGTACTCTGGCATTGCGTGGCAGTAGTGAAATCATCAGAGCCCATAACCTGTACCACCCAGCCATCACTCATTAACACGTGTGGCAGCTTAAAGGGGCTGCGGGACAGGCGGGGTTTAACAAACACTACCCCGTTTTAATGACCCGGGCTTTCATCAGTGAGCAGGGTATCACTGTTGCTGTTCATCGCACTGTCAGTATCTGCCAGAGTAAGCCTGCTGTTTAGCGGATAGCCGGGAAAGGAAGGGCTGTCGGACCGGGCCGCAGAAGCGGCTAATGGCGTGATACCCAAACATGCCGCCCTCAGCAGAGGGGTAAGTTTTACCGAATTTCTCAGCAATAACGTGCATAATTTTCCTTAACCAGAGTGTAAAAAATAAAAACGTTATCCCGCAGATTTACTCCACAGGTAGTCTCTTTCAGCGGTAAATCCATGTGACAGGCTCTTCCGTCGTGAATGAGTATTCAGCCCGGCGTAAAACATTGTTCAATCTTGGCCGTCAGAGCCTCGGTGCCATCGCGGGGTGTTATTGCCGGAACGGTAAAGAATCACAGCTGAACACTGTGCAGGTGCTGTTGTTGGTACTGTCTGAAACCCCTATGGCTGAATAGCAGAAAAAGAGGGGGGGGCCGGTGCAGGCAGGGTTTAGGACCTGCGGGAAGCCCCGCAGGTCACCGGGTCTCAGAGGACTGGCAGGCGTCTGTTACTCGAAACAAACGTCCGGGTTGGCCGCCAGAGGAACAAATTTGTTGCCACCTTTATCCAGCGCCTGAACCTCTCCGCTTTCGATGTCATAAACCCAGCCATGCAGATGGATGGCATTGTTACGTAAGGCAACGGCAACCGACGGGTGAGTTTTGATATTATTCAGCTGTGCAATCACGTTTTCACGCACCATGGCACTGACTTTCTGGTCTTCATCCGCGTAGCTGTTTTTCTCAACGACGGCTTTTGCTGCATCGGCATAACGTAGCCAGTGAGCCACCGCAGGCATGGTATCCATACACTGGCATTTAGCAATAGCTCCCATTGCTCCGCAATTGGAGTGACCGCAAATGATAATATCTTTCACGCCCAGAGCGACCACAGCATACTCAATGGTAGCAGAGACACCGCCAGGTTCCGGACCGAAAGAAGGTACGATGTTGCCCGCGTTACGGATGACAAATAACTGGCCAGGTTCTTGCTGTGTCACCAGCTCAGGGACCAGACGGCTGTCTGAACAGGAAATAAACAAGGCCTTAGGATTCTGACTGCCTGCCAGGCTACGGAATAACTCTTTTCGCTCAGGAAAAACTTCTTTCTGAAAATTCAGAAATCCTTGAATAATCGTTTTCATAACTCGCCCAAATAATAAAAAATCGGGTTAATCATAGAACGAATATCCGAAGGGGGAAAGTCCCGGCAACCAAAAGCGGCGGCCCCGGTGACGACAATAAAACTCGCCGGCAGGATGATGGGTGACGTTGTCACTTGTGACCGGTTATCCGGCAGCAGTGTTTCTAACGCGAAAAACGGTATTAAGCGACATCTTGTTTCATTGTTAAATTTCCGCTATGACTATCTTTTCACTACTTCATCCGGCCTGTAAGCCGTATTAGCGGGAATATAAATTATGAGTCAGACGTCGATCATTATCATTCAAACCGGAACCCCGCCAGAGGATATACGCCAGAAATACGGAGACCTGCCAGACTGGTTCAGCCAGACAATGGGAATTCCACTACAGGAAATTGAAGTGGTCAGAGTTTTTGAAGGCCAGCCATTACCGGTACCGGATCCTTCCCGTCTGGCAGTGATCACCGGTTCCTGGGCGATGGTGACAGAAAAACTGCCCTGGAGTGAACTGACCGCGGAATGGATTCGCCAGGCGATGGCGATAAATATGCCGCTGTTTGGGGTATGTTACGGACACCAACTGATGTCTTATGCACTGGGCGGTGAAGTCCGCTATCTGGATTGTATTCGAGAAACAGGCTGCCTGCAGGTATCCCTGAAAGAGGCAGCCCGCCAGGACCCGCTGGTGGGGCAACTGCCGGAGCATTTCCCCGCGCACCTGACCCATATGCAGACGGTAAGCCGTATTCCTGATGGGGCCATCGCACTGGCCAGCTCGGTGGTGGATAGTCATCAGATTGTGCGTTACGGACCGAATGCGGTTTCAACGCAGTTTCATCCGGAGTTTTCTGTGGCAGCCGCCAAAGCCATGATTGAACGACGCAGCACTGAATTAAATAACGAAGGGCGCGATAGTCAGTCGCTGATAGCCGGAGTGACACAGACACCCGATGCCAGTAGCTTGCTGACCCGGTTTATTGCTCTGCATCTGAAAAATAATGCGCCGATCGCACTAAGCGCGTAATCTCCCCCCGCCGGCTATGACCGGCGGGTTTACCGGCTACTTTTTACGTAACCGGCTGATACTCAGGATAATCGCCAGTACGCTGGAAACGACCGCCAGCCACAGGCCTGTTTGCACACCGTGATACTCATTCAGCAGGTTTTTCTGGCCAAATAAGGCCAGAATCACACCGACAATCGCTGTCCCCATACACTGACCAAACATCCGCATGATAGCAAGAATGCCGGAAGCATAGCTGCTGTTCTCGCGGGCCACGTTTGACAACATTTCGCGGTTATTCGGACTCTGGAAGCAACCAAAACCGATACCACATACCAGGCTACGTAAACAGATATCCCAGGCGGCTGCGTTTTCCGGTAATAACGCCAACAGAATCAGACCGACCACGAAAATTGCCAACCCGATCGTCGAAATAATCGCCGGCGGAAAACGATCTGAAAGCCGTCCTGAATGTGGCGCTGCCAGAATTATGCCAACCGGCCAGGGGGTAAACAGCAATGCTGAGACAAAAGCACTGTAGCCATACACGTTCTGGAACAGGAATGGCAGGGCAATAAAGGTGATCCCCTGGCTGACGAAGGAAGCCATCGAGGTCATTGCTGCCAGTGAAAAACGGGATGAGGCGAAAATAGAGAGTGGCAGTAGCGGTTTACTGGCCCGGCGCTCACACCAGACAAAAGCGATACCTGCCATCAGTGCCAGTAAGGCATAGCCTGCCGCCATCAGTAATGTATGCGCCGTGAACCCCTGACCATGAGTGTTGGCAAAGCTATCCGCGGCCATAATCAACGCCCCGGGAATAATGGCTGATAACACGGCTCCCGCGATATCAAAGCGTTCGGTGACTTTTTGTATCCGGCCTGGCAATACCCGGACAGTTAACAGCACGGCGATAATTCCCGGCGGCAGATTAATGGCGAATAACCACTGCCAGCTCATGGCCGACAGCAATGAGCCACCCAGCATTGGCGCGATGGCGGTGCTGGAAGCCACCAGCAGCGCATTCATACCCAGGATGCGTCCCAGTAGCCGGTTAGGAAATACTGAACGCAAAATGGCCGGACCGATACTCAGGGTGGCGGCACCGCCAATACCCTGGATAATACGCATAATGATCAGTGTGTTGGGATCAGATGACAGTGCACAGCCCAGCGAGGCCAGGGTGAAAATGACCTGGCCGGTGGCAAACAAATTTCTGAATCCCATCCGTGTTGCCAGAGCGGCAAAAATCGCCAGCGTCATGGCGGCTGCCAGTAGATAGCCGTTAGATACCCAGACAATTTCTGCGGCTGGCACCTGCATCGCTTTGGCTATTTGCGGTAGTGCGATGTTCACCATTGAACCATCAAACACTGACATTGCGGTGGTCATCATTACCGCAATCATTGCCAGACGGCGCTGGCGGCCGGGTAAACCTTCATCTCCCGGGAGATCTGAAAATAACATCCTTTGCTTCTCCGCAATCATCAGAAACTATTTTGCTGAGGCCTGTCACAGTTGTCCGTCGGCAGGTCGTTGATTTGCCTGAGACAGAAATATACTCTGTCATGATATAAGGCGGAAGGCGCAGCATTTGCAGTTATAACTTGCACCAAACGCCTGCTCACAGAATCATCAGGAATGACCGCTATGAAAGAAGCCGACTTAAATCTGTTAACAGCACTGGATGTCCTGCTGGCTACCCGTTCTGTCGCCGCGGCTGCCAGGCGTCTGGGGTTGAGTGCTTCCGCGATGAGCCGAACGTTAAGCCGGTTGCGAAAGGTCACGGGTGACCCTTTACTGGTGCGGGCCGGCCGGGAGATGGTGCTGACACCTTATGCCGGGGCGATCCGCGAGCGTACCCGCGATACCGTTTTAGCTGCCAGGGATTTATTGCGTCCTGATGTTTCCGGGGTTAACCTGGCCACCCTTGAACGGACGTTCGTCCTGCGGGCTAACGATGGATTTATTAATGCCTTCGGGGCCATGCTGATTGCTGAAGTCGCGGCACAAGCCCCCGGGGTGCGGCTACGCTTTGCGCCAAAGCCGGACAAAACTGCCCGTTATCTGCGGGAAGGTCTGGTGGATATCGAAATTGGTGTGGTGGGGGACTCAGGTCCCGAAATCCGGCTGCAGGCGTTGTTTCGTGACCGGTTTGTCGGAGTGGTCAGCAGCCGCCATCCGCTGGCTTTACTGCCGGAGGTGACGTTACAGGATTATGTCCGCTGGCAACATATCGCGTCCTCCCGTCAAGGAAAATATCAGGGCCCGGTGGATAATGCACTGGCTGAACTGGGATTAACCCGCAATGTCGTCGCAGTAGTGCCTGGCTTTGCTGCTGCATTGGCCGTGGTCAGAGAATCCGAACTGATTGCGCTGGTACCGGCGTCATTTTTGAAAAACCAGCCAGGTATGGCTGACACAGGCGGAATCTCTGCTTTGCATAAGTTCGAATTGCCGGTGGCGACGGAGACCATTACGGTTTCACAGATGTGGCATCCAAGGTCAGAAAATGATCCTGCTCACCGCTGGTTACGCCAGCAGTTATTAACGGTTTGCCAGCAGTAAATCGAATCACGGACAATGGGTATCAATAATCACAGCAGTTGAGCATTTATCCGTTTGCTGCCTGGCTACCACAATTCAGCGACATCGTTTTAGCAATCCTTTGCGTCTCTTACCCGTTTGCCAGTCCTCTGCGTTTTGTATTACCTGAATTTCTCGCCTCAATATTTACCAGTTCGTAAGCATCTTATTTATAAAGTTAAGTTTAGAAATCTGTGCGCAGGGATTTGGCATCATTGCACAGACATGGCATTATATAAAACATATACGTTTTATATAGGCTGATTATGGGTATTGTTAAAATCAATGAGTTAATGCATAGCAATCTGCGGATTGCCAGTAACGCAATGAGTCGTTCAATAAATGCTCAGGCAGAGCATTGGATGAAAATTGGAATGCTGTCAGAAATGTACCCTCAGTTAACCTACCCACAGCTGACCCGCGAATTAGTGCGTATCGAATTAGAAAATGGCGAGGCTGCGATCGGTATGCTGATCGGACAACCCTCGCCATTGTCAACGACTACAGAGAGTGCTTAATGTCAGAGATAAAACTACATACTCAGGACGAAATAGAACTGGCCCGCGCAGCAGGCCATGCGGCCGCCAAAGTTCTTGAAATGATCACTCCGTTTGTGGTGCCCGGCGTCACAACAGAAGAGCTGGACAAACGTTGCCATGATTACATCGTCAATGTTCAGGGGCTGATTCCGGCCAATATTGGCTATCACGGTTATACCAAAACGGTCTGTACCTCCGTGAATCATGTCGTATGTCATGGGATACCGGCACCAAAAGTCCTGAAAAAGGGCGATATCGTGAATATTGATGTGGCAGTGATTAAAGATGGCTGGTATGGCGATACCAGTCGCATGTATTACGTTGGTGAGCCATCAATTCGTGCTAAGCGACTGGTAGAGACGACTTACGATTCGATGGTTGCCGGTATCCGGGCTGTCCGGCCTGGCGCCACGCTGGGTGATATTGGTGCAGCGATTCAGTCTGTCGCCGAAAAAGCCGGTTTCTCGGTCGTAAGAGAGTATTGCGGTCACGGGGTGGGCGAGATCTATCATACCGAACCTCAGGTGTTACATTATGGCACTCCGGGCACAGGGACCGTGCTGGAAGAGGGGATGATTTTCACCATTGAACCGATGATTAATGCCGGTAAAGCGGCGACCAGTGTGTTGTCTGATGGCTGGACGGTCGTGACTAAAGACCGTTCGTTGTCTGCTCAGTGGGAACATACGATAGCGGTGACTTCAGAAGGGTATGATCTGTTGACCCCCTGGCCGGAAGGAACCGGCGAATACGCGGAACTGTGACTGACCAGCCCGGCTCGCGCCGGGCCATCTTATTTCCCGTTTTTCACGCATCATCAATCTTTTGGACAAATTTCGCGACATTTTCGGTCAGTTTGCCAGCATAAATCAGGATTTTCCCTAAACTATCGCAGTTTTTTGCATAAAATTGCCTTGCAAATGCTTAGGGGTAAAATCCATATATTTCATTGGGTTGAAGAAAATTGTGATATTTGTCGCAAGCTTAATGTTAATATGTTTACTGAACAGCATTTTCCTGCTGGATCGGTGGTTGTTAAACCGTAATAATATCCCTCACCTTACGAAGATAAGAATAGTTATTTAATATGCAGTTATGTAGTTTTAAAATTAAAGCCACGGGTCACCACAGTTTTGGGATTCTCAGAGACAACGGTGTCACAGACGCCGCTAGATATACCGACTATGCAGACCTGAAAGCGGTACTTATGGCTCAGGCCGTCGATGAACTGAAAGTACTCTCTGACTATCCGGCCGATTACTCACTGGATGAGATTTCATTTTTGCCGGTGATCGAATCTCCGGGAAAAATTCTGTGTGTCGGAATGAATTATTCCGAGAAGCGCAAAGAGTTCGGTGAAACCAATCCGGCCCCGACCTTGTTTATCCGGTTTGCTGATACTCTGTCTGCACATCAGACACCTTTACAAAAACCGGCCAGTAGTGAACAGTTCGACTACGAAGGTGAACTGGCGGTGATTATTGGTAAGCCGGCTCATCAGGTTCCGGCTGAAGAGGCGTTGCAGTACGTGGCCGGATACAGTTGCTTTATGGATGCGACGGTACGTGATATGCAATTTACCTGGTTTACGGCCGGGAAAAACTGGCCCCAGACCGGCGGGTTTGGACCGTCGATGACCACCAGTGATGAGATTCCTGATCCACAACAACTGGATATCCGTACTTTTCTGAACGGTCAGCAGGTACAGCAGGATTCAACGGCTAACATGATCCATACCGTGGCCAATATTATTGCTTATGTCACCTGTTTTACTCCGCTGGCGCCCGGAGATGTGATTATCACCGGATCTCCCGGAGGTGTCGGTAAATCACGCACTCCTCAGTTATTTATGTTCCCAGGCGATAACATTTCTGTAGAAATTAGTCAGATTGGCAAACTATCTCATATGATTGCCTGAGTGACAGATGACAGCTGGCCGTCACAGGCATTTTGCTTCTGACAGCCAGTTTATCCCGATACTTTTCCGTGACAGACCAGAGCTTAGAATATAGTTTCTCTCAGGGACTCATTCTGTAGCAGGCTTCGAACGGTGGAACTTCCCCTTTGTTCAGTCCGTCTTCCAACACTTTTTGTAAATTGATCAACTCAGTCTGTTGTGCTTTGAGGCTTGACCCGATACGTTCCAGTTCCAGCAGACGCAGTCTTATTTGTTCCATAGTCAGTGACATGGAGCAACTTCCATCGTTAAGAAACAGGCTGCGGATAGTTTCCAGGGTAAATACCAGACGTCTATCATCCCTAATCAGCAGCAGTTTTGCTACTTCGCCCGGGGTATAACTCCGATAGCCTGAATAATCCCCTGTGTTTCATCATAACGGATTGCTGATGCAGGTATTCCTGTCAGTCTGACCACTTCACCTATTTTCATTATCTGCCTGACCTTCAACTTACCTTTAAACTTTATAATTCGCCCGGAACAGAGTAATAGGGTTGAAGTTCAAGTGTAATAAATACTGTATCTGATAATGAGGATATTTTAATGAGTCAGTTAATTGAAGCTCTGAAATGGCGTTATGCAACGAAAAAATACGATCCGGATCGCAGTGTGGAGGATGACAAACTTGACCGCATCCTTGAAGCAATAAGGCTGACAGCAACCAGTAGCGGACTCCAGCCCTTTGAACTCCTGGTGATCACAAACCCGGAACTGAGAAAAAAAACTGGCAGGTGAGTTGGGTACAATCACAGATAACTGATTGAAGGATTTGATCCTCAGGCGATTGATCTTATCCTTGGTTTGCCAGAACAACATCTGCGTAGCGTGGTTATATTGCCTCTGGGTTACAGGGCAAAGGAGTGGGACTGGCTGGTTAACCTTCAGAAAGTCCGTCGTCCTGTGGAGGATGGGCTAACGACGTGCCGACAGTCACTGTGGTTGCTGCCGGCACCGGTTAAGGCTTTAGATTGGTAAGGCATTGCTGACGCGAAACAATCGCCGGCAAAAATCGAGAAAATAACCATAGGCAGCGCCCATCACCATTGAGACCAGAATGTTGGAACTGACTGCCGCTGTAATCTGATGCCAGTCAGCACCGACAAACAGCAGAATAGAAACATACACCGGTGACTGAAACGTCACATAACTTACAATATCCGCCACGCTTTTTACCCATCCTGCCGGGTTAAGACGTTGCGCCTTGCGCATCAGAAAATCACGGTACACGCCATAAGGCACCGCAATCAAAATATTAACCGGAATACCCACCAGCCGCGATGACAGTGACTGCTCAAATGTCATGCCTGATAAAAATATCTCGATCATCATATTAACGATGGTGCAGTAAACCACCATCGCAAAAGTATCTGCAACCGCGTGACGCAGGCGGGATTGCGCAGAGAACATGGCTGTAATCCTCGGGTTATAAAGTCTGATATGTTGAGTAAATCGCCGGTGAGCAGCAATATCATCGGGTGTATTAAAACGCGTGTAGAATATATCCCTGCCTCAAAACAGGCAACTAGCTAAAAATTTTTATTTAATGGCTTTTTGTCGATAATATTCTCTATGGGTGGTTATTTTTTGATCGATGCGCTATTTTCGTTGTCGATACTTAAAAATGGTATATATATCATAACCATAAAGAAAAAACTTCGCTGGGTATAAGAATGGGGGAATAAGTAAGTTGATGGTTTTAAAAGAATGTCGCTCTGGTAGCCCTTAAGCATGATTCTCTGGTGTTATCGCTAATTAATAAAATAATCGTCGACTGGCTGACTGAAGGAGGCAGAGGGTGGAGTATGCCGGCGACCACTCAGCAGTGGGCAGCTGTAACATTAATGTGCGGTGCAAATCCACTTCAGGGTTATTCAGGTATATACTGCGGGTTCCTGCATGCTGACTATTCTGATGCCATTTCATATAACGCAAATCTACTATCAGGCGCTTATGCTATGAAAAAAATAGGATTTTTATCTTTTGGTCACTGGACCCCTTCGTCCCATTCCGCGACTGCCAGTGCCGCAGATGCACTGACCCAGTCCATCGATCTGGCGGTTGCCGCCGAAGAAATCGGTGTGGATGGTGCATACTTTCGCGTTCACCATTTTGCCCGCCAGCTGAGCGCACCTTTCCCGTTGCTGGCGGCGGCCGGTGCCCGTACCCGGAAAATTGAAATTGGTACCGGGGTGATTGATATGCGGTATGAAAATCCACTCTATATGGCCGAGGAGGCTTCGGCGGCGGATTTGATCAGTGGTGGCCGGTTACAGCTGGGTATCAGTCGTGGTTCAGGTGAGCAGGTGATTGATGGCTGGAGCTACTTTGGTTACCGTCCACAGGAAGGTGAATCTGATGCTGATATGGGCCGCCGTCATACGGAGGTATTCCTCGATGCACTTCGCGGAGAGGGATTCGCCAAACCCAACCCCCAGCCGATGTTTCCGAATCCCCCGGGGTTACTGCGCACGGAACCCTTTTCTGAAGGACTGAGAAGCCGTATCTGGTGGGGGTCAGGTTCGAATGCTACGGCGCGCTGGGCCGCGGAGCAGGGCATGAACCTGCAAAGCTCAACGCTGAAAGACGACGAAACCGGCGAACCCTTCCATGTGCAACAGGCTCAGCAAATCCGTATCTACCAGGATGCCTGGAAACAGGCCGGTCATAGCCATACTCCGAGAGTGTCGGTGAGCCGGAGTATATTTGCACTGACCAACCAGCAGGATAAAGCCTACTTCGGTGGTATGTCTCAGGGCGGCGATCAGATTGGCTATCTGGACGAAAACACCCGTGCGATTTTTGGGCGCAGTTATGCCGCAGAACCGGATAAACTGATTGAACAGTTAAAAGCAGATGAAGCTATTGCTCTGGCGGATACTTTACTACTCACTATACCTAACCAGTTGGGCGTTGATTATTGTGTACATGTGATGGACTCCATTCTTAAACATGTCGCACCGGCCCTGGGCTGGCGTTAATTCTCCCCGGAGTTATTTACCGCGACATTGCGTTCATGCGCAGTGTTGCGGAATTAATTTATGCCTGCAACAGAAAGGGATGGCATGATAAATCAATACTGATATAGCCTGAAAAACTGACGTGTTGACCACTACTGACAAGCATATACCGGTCGGTCATGTGGAATGTTAAGGCGTTAAATGATCAAATATCACTCTCATGCCTCCTCCTTTATGGCGCAAACCCCGAATCCAACACAGCCAAAACCGTCATACGTTTTGCGTATCCCTTCCAGAGTAGGAACCCGAGTCATCCTGCCAGTACCCAATCACAGATCAGGAACACCAGGAACTGTATATTTATACAGCCCCTGGTGTTTTTCCCACATTCTGGCATTTATTTCACGTCATGGTTACCTTGTGAACAGTCTTTGCCTGAAATCTGACCGCCGCCGGGTGTGCCTTGTGAAATATAACCAATACAGTAGTTTTCTGCCTGTGGCTGAGGAGTATCCGTAAAAGCCACATTCAATAATTCACGACGACTGATATCCCATCCGGCAAGCTGCCCGCTTAGCGGCAGTTGCGAGAGGTCGCTGTTGGGGGCGAGGGGACGGGTCGTCACCGACAGATATTTTGCTGAACTGAGCAGGGAGATCTGCGGGACTCGCAGGGAAAGCCAGTAGCGGATATCGGGCCAGCCAAAACTGTTGACTGCGGCGGCGAACAGCGGGCCGGTCAGAAATGCATTCATTGCCTCGCTGTTTTCCCAGACATAAAGCGGGGCGTAACAGTTGCGGCCCCCGGGCTGCAACGACTGGTCACGTCGGCTGTACAACCAGCTTTTGAATAGTAAGCCTGCAAGGGATTCGCGCGGCAGTTCAGTCAGGCCCGGGAATTACCCTCCGCAGTCGTCCGGGAATGCCTGAATCATTAAAGTTCGGCCATCCGCATCTGCCGTCACCCGGAAAATTGGGAATAAGCCTACGGAGAAGTGTGAATACACAGGAAAATCAGGCGGCCTGTGATCTCCTCAGTACACTGATTGTGAATTCGTTATCTGATCTTTATTAGCGGACGAGTTGCAAAAAGTGATTAGCCAGTCTGTATCATCACGACAGTGAATATTTCGGTCGTTCGCAAGTACATCACAGTGATCTGAATTCGGCCGCTGTGAAAATGAGTTATCACATAAACGGCCTTGTTTTGGGCCGTTTATTTTTGTATTAACGATCACTGTCACGTAACTACTTAGGTCTGCAGACTGTTATTAGTAACCTTATTTTCACAACCCTCCACTTTATTTAACCATAAAGTGTAACTATCTCTATGCATTTGTAAATTTTTAGTTACTTTTTGAGATTTCCGATGTCGTTGGACGTTAGTATAAAGTTGCGTGAGCACTGTCGTCGCGGACAGACAATAACATAACGCATCAAGGATATTTATGAATAACCCAAATACACATCAAACACAGCCTGAGCTGAGTGAAGAGGGGTTGCGTCGCCGGAAGCTATTCGGACAGACGGGAGGGCTGGTGGCTTCCTTTGCTATCGGCTCGGCGATTGCAGGCAGCACACTCAGTAATGGTGCCAGTGCGGCAACTACTGCTGCCGGGCCAGATACTCAGACTCTGAATCAGTTTATGAAAACCTCCCGTCTTCTTACCGGACACCAGAACCTGGACATGACCCTCGGCCAGCGTCTTTATGTGGCATTCAGCGAGAAAGATCCACAGTTCACTACGCAACTGGCGGCGCTTAATCAGTGGATTGCCGATAAACAACCGGCAGATGTAGAAGCCCTGGACACCCAGCTGGCAGGACAACCGTTACATGACCTGATGATGTCGGTGATTAAAGGCTGGTACCTCGGGGTAATTGATGACAGTCACCATGCCAAAGTTTATGCCTACCAGAATGCGCTGATGTATCAGGTACCACGCGATGGCATGGTCATTCCCACCTATGCGCATAACGGACCGGATTACTGGACTGCAGATCCGCCGCCGGTCGACCGACTTCTGAATTTTTAAAAGGAAAACATCGGGTTAAATATTATTTAACTTATTCTATGGCATTTTTTGTCTGCTATTGTTACCGGTAACAATGTGGGGTAGCAGAATTTTTCAGGAGTTAATGTGAAACAACAACAAAAGCAATTCTCAGGTAAAACGGCTGGTTTCCGCCGAAAGCTTCTGAGCCTTTGTCTTGGGCTGAGTGCATTAAGTGCAGTGCCGGTGATGGCCGCAGAACAGGTGCCGGTCGGCCAGCCCTCAGTGGATAACAGTGGTGATGCACTGCTGAAACAGGGGCATTATCTGGCCATTGCTGCTGACTGTGCTGCCTGTCATACCGATCCTGATACCAAAAAGACCTTTGCCGGCGGTTATGCTATCCACTCCCCGATGGGGGTCATTTATTCCACCAACATTACTCCTTCGCGACAGTATGGTATTGGTTCTTACAGCGAGGCGCAGTTTGAACAGGCGGTTCGTCATGGTATCCGCGGTGATGGAAGCCATCTCTATCCGGCCATGCCCTATACCTCCTATTCAGGGCTAACCGATCAGGATATTCATGCGCTGTATTATTACTTCACCCACGGGGTTAAACCGGTGGAACAGGCCAATCGCCCAACCCAACTTAGCTTTCCGTTTAATATCCGTGAAGCCATGTGGGGCTGGAACCTGCTATTCCTGAAACAGAAACCGTACCAAAATGATCCGTCACAAAGCCCTGAGTGGAACCGCGGCAAGTACCTGGTGGCTAATCTGGAACACTGCGGGGAGTGTCACACCCCACGTAATACGCTAATGGGCAGCGAAACCGGGTCTGCGCAGTACAGCGGGGCGGCCCTGGGAAGTTGGTTTGCCCCGAACCTGACTTCTGACCGTCTGAGCGGGCTGGGTAGCTGGCAGCGTGATCAGCTTATTACCTATCTGAAAACTGGTCACGTAGCTGGTAAAGCTCAGGCTGCCGGACCGATGGCGGAAGCCATTACCAACAGTCTGCAATACCTGAGTGATGACGATATCGGCGCCATTGTGACTTACCTGCAAAGCCTGCCACCCGTCAGTGAGCCAGACCAGGCAAAAGCCACCGGTGATTTTGGCAGTGCGGCAGGTAGTAGCTCAGATTCAGAAGTTCGTGGTACTCAGCCCCTGGGGTCTGCATTACCGGACGACATGACCGGTAAAGCGCTTTATGACACAACCTGTGCCAGCTGCCATCAGTCTTCAGGAGCAGGTACCGCGGATAACTTCTATCCATCGCTGTTCCACAATACGGCCACCGGCGGGAATACCCCAAATAATCTGGTCTCCGCCATTCTGTTTGGTGTGCAACGTGAAGTGAATGGTAAACAGGTGCTGATGCCGGCCTTTGGTCCGGGCTCAGATGTACAGTCACTGAATGACGAACAGGTTGCAAAACTCAGTAATTACATCTTCAGACAATTCGGCAATCCACAGTTATCGGTGACGGCTGATCAGGTGAAAACGTTGCGTGAAGGTGGTACGCAGCCGTTCCTCGCCAAATACGCTGCCGCAGGATCGGCAGTGGGTGGAGTGATCCTGTTACTGATTATTGTGCTGATTATTGTCCGCATTTCGCGCAAACGTCGCTGAAATTGCCGGTTTTTTTGAATTTGTAGTCTTTAGAGGTGGTTATGTCTGAACAATATAGCGCAGATGTGGTAGTCGTTGGTGGCGGCATTTGTGGTGGGACGGTTGCAAAAGAACTGGCAGAAGCCGGGTTATCCGTACTGGTGCTGGATGCAGGCCCTCGTTGGGAAAGGGGCGAAGTGGTAGAGAACTGGCGAAATCTGCCGCCGGTGAATAAATCTGAATCTGATTACGCGACGCCATATCCGGCGGAACCCTGGGCTGTTCACCCGCAACTTTATCCGTATAACAATTATCCGGAAGTTTCTGGCCCGGATGCATCGGCATTTCGTCAGGGTATGGTCAAAGGCGTCGGAGGTACCACCTGGCACTGGGCCGCTTCATGCTGGCGTTTCCTGCCAGCAGATATGCAGCTACACACCACCTATGGCGTAGGCCGTGACTGGGTAGTGAATTACGATGAACTGGAAGATTATTACTATCGTGCAGAGGTGTTGATTGGCGTTAATGGTCCTAACGATACGTCACTAAAGTACGTTGCACCGCGCAAAAAACCGTTCCCGATGGAGCCAATGCCTTATGGTCCTGCTGACCGCAGGTTCACTGAAGTGGTGGCAACCGCCGGTTATGAGAATACTCCCGTACCCCAGGGGCGTAACAGCCGACCGTATGACGGACGTCCTCAATGCTGTGGTAACAATAACTGTATGCCTATCTGTCCGATCGGCGCGATGTTCAATGGTATTCACAGTATTATCAAAGCCGAAAAAGCGGGCGCTAAGGTTCTGCCGAATGCGGTTGTGTATAAGTTTGATACCGATGAAAACAACAACATCACGGCGTTGTACTACTACGATCCGGACAAAAATTCTCACCGCGTAACGGCACGGACCTTTGTGCTGGCAGGTAACGGAATCGAAACTCCTAAATTGTTGCTGTTGGCGGCTAATGACCGTAACCCGAACGGTATCGCAAACAGTTCAGGCATGGTGGGGCGCAATATGATGGATCATCCGGGAATTCTGATGAGTTTCCAGTCGGCAGAACCTATCTGGACCGGTGGTGGTTCAGTACAGATGAGTTCCATTACTAACTACCGTGACGGTGATTTTCGTCGTGAACATGCGGCAATCCAGATTGGGATGAACAATACTTCACAGAACCATAAAGCCGGTGTGAAAGCGCTGCAAATGGGGCTGGTGGGTAAAAAGCTCGATGAGGAGATTCGTCGTCGCGCCGCCTGCGGAATGGATATCTATGTGAACCATGATGTGCTGGCAAATCCGGACAACCGCCTGACCCTCAGCACGGTACACAAGGATAAGCTGGGCATTCCGTATCCTCATGTCACTTATGACGTGGGGGATTATGTACGTAAAGCGGCGGTCTCTTCCCGTGAGCATCTGATGACCATCGCCAAACTGTTTGGTGCGACAGAAATCGAGATGACTCCGTACTTCAACCCAAACAACCATATTATGGGCGGGACTATCGGCGGACATGATCCGAAAGATTCGGTGGTGGATAAATGGATGCGTACCCATGATCACCAGAACCTGTATATCGCCTCTGGTGGCGTGATGGCTGCGGCAGGAACCGTTAACTCAACCCTGAGTATGGTGGCCTTATCATTGCGGGCCACTGACAGTATCAAACGCGACCTGCAACACGGTTAAGACAATACCTATAACAAAGGCCCCATTTCGGGGCCTTTGGGGAGGTAGGAAATAGGCTGGCTAATTACTTTTCTAAAGTGCTGCGCATATTTTTCACATCGCTGGCGGTCACAGACGGCGCTGCATTCCCCCAACTATTGCGGATATAGGTCAGCACGTCGGCGACATTCTGATCTGTCAGGTTCCAGCCAAATGCCGGCATGGCCGGAGCGGTTGGCGCCGCAGCGGTGCCCCCGGCACGGCTGCCCGCCAGTACCACATGAATCAGTGAAGCGGGATCAGCGGCATTGACCAGTGGCGCATTCGCCAGTTGCGGGAACAGATGCGAAACACCCTGGCCCTGTGACACATGACAGGCACTGCAACGATCGGCATAAATCGCTTTACCATTTACCATCTGGCCATTATCCGCAGCCAGCGGTTGGGGTTTAGTGATGTCATTTTTCAGCGATTTCAGATACACCGCCGCGGCATTAAGATCATCATCTTTCCAGTACTGGGTCGAATGTTCTACGGCTTCAGCCATTGGCCCGGAGGCTATATCGTATTTGTTGGCACCGGTTTTCAGGTATTCGACAATTTCCTGTTGGGTCCACTGACCAATACCACTATGAGTATTACCGGTAATATCTGGCGCGAACCAGACACCCAGTGAGCCACCTTGCAGGAACAGACTGTCTTTATCGCCACCCAGCATATTTTTAGGGGTGTGGCAGGTGCTGCAATGCCCCAGTCCCTGAACCAGATAGGCGCCACGGTTCCATTCGGCCGATTGCTTCGGATCCGGCTGGTATTCACCTTCGGTGAAATTCAGCATATTCCAGACATGCAGCGAGGTACGGATATTGAACGGGAATGGCAGCTGATTAGTATTAACCACCCGGCTCACAGGCTCAACCGTCTGCAGATAGGCCCACAGTGCGCGGTTATCATCGGTAGTGACTTTGGTATAGGCTGTGAACGGCATCGCCCCATAGAGTAAATGCCCGTCGCGGCTGTGCCCCTTACGCATTGCATTCTGGAAATCTTCGAAGGTCCATTTACCAATGCCGGTCTCCGGGTCAGGGGTAATATTGGCACCTAGCAGTTTACCAAAGGGGGTATCAATTGCGACCCCGCCGGAGAATAAAGGATGCCCTGGTTCTGTATGACAGGCGGTACAGTCACCCAGTTGGGCAATATAACGGCCTTTACTCACCAGATCCCAGGAATCAGCACCACTCTCAGCCTGGGCGTAGCCCGCAGTCAGTAACAGTAAACTGCCGGCAGTCAGCATTAATTTTTTCATCATACCATCATCTCCCCGGGCTGTTTCAGGTACTGGGTACGGATATAGTGAGCGGTACGGAAGGCAAGGGCGCCGACTGTCCCGGTCGGGTTATACCCGGGGTTGTTAGGAACCGCTGAAGCTCCTACCACAAACAGGTTGGGGATATCCCAGACCTGACAGAATTTATTGACAGCACTGGTGGAGGGGTCAGCTCCCATGACAAAGCCACCGACCACATGAGATGACTGGTAGTCATTATTGGCCCAGGGAGCGGTACGCGGTTGCTTCTGGATCTGTACCGGGTTCATACGTAAGGCAATTTCACCGACCTTATTGGTGACGTATTGCGCCATGCGCATATCGTTGTCCGGGAAGTCGAAGGTGATGCGCAACAACGGACGGCCATGTGGGTCGGTATAGTTCGGGTCGAGGGACAGGTAGTTAGTGCGTTGCGGGTAACTGCTCGCCTCACAGCCAATGCTCATATTGGTAAGATAGTGCTCCGCGGTCGCTTTCTTCCATGCCGATCCCCAGCGTGGTGTACCCGGCGGAACCGGACGTGAAGCAATAGGTGCGGCACCAATCGGCGTCACACGGGTCGAACCGCCGCCGACAAAGCCTAACCCTGAGTGATCGAAGTTATCGTTGTTGAATTCGTCGATACCCATCCCGATGGCACCGCCACCGATAAACGGGTTGAAGATCTGATCTTTGAAGAACAAACGGACGTTATTCGCCGTCTGGTAGCAGTAGTTACGGCCGGTGGTCCCTTTACCGGTGACCGGATCGTAAGGCACACCCACATTTGAAAGCAGCATCAGTCGCACATTTTCAAAGGTAAAGGCAGCCACAATCACAATCGACGCTGGCTGTTCATAACGTTCGTCGTTACTGTCGATATACACCACCCCGGTGGCTTTTTTACCGCTACTGTCTTTCAGAACCTCCAGCACTTCACAGTTGGTGCGTGCTTCAAAATTTGGCATGTTAACCACCGCCGGCAACACATTGACGATAGCACTCGCTTTCGAATAGTTTGCACAGCCATAGTTAGTACAGAAGCCACAGTAGGTACAAGGTCCCATGGTCACACCATACTGGTTGGTATAGCTCTGAGAGGCCAGGGCAGAAGGGACATTAAAGGGTTTATAGCCCATCTCAGTGGCTGTTTTGGCAAATAAAGTCTGCGCGATAGTTTGAATATTGGGCGGGTTAGGATAATCACGGGAGCGTGGCCCTTCGAAGGGATTTCCTCCCTCTATAATCTTACCCTGGATATTCCCGGCTTTACCGGAAATACCGGCCACCTGTTCAAAGTCGTCATAAAAGGGTTCCATCTCTTCCCAGGTAAGCCCCCAGTCCTGCAGGGTCAACGCCGGATCGACCTCTTTGCCATAGCGTTCGCGCAGATGGCTGGCCAGACGGAAATCAGCAGGCTGATAGCGGAAGGTGAGGCCCGCCCAGTGGTTACCGGCGCCGCCGGTACCGTTGCCCGGGTGGAATGATCCCCAGAAACGCATCGGTAGTGCAGTTTCAGAAGGATTATTACGCATAGTACAGGTGTTTTGTGCAGGTCGTAACATCAGCTCTTCGCGGGCGTTGTAGCGCAGTTCATCCGGCGCGGTAGCGACGTTAAAATCTCTGGCGGTATCCCGCCATGGGCCACGTTCCAGGCCGATGACATTCAGGCCCTGATCACAGAGTTCTTTGGCTAAAATCGAACCGGCCCAGCCGAGGCCAACAATTACCACATCGGTGGCAGGTAATTTTTTTGTCATTGTCTTATACCTTCGCGTTCCAGGCGGCGCTGCCCATGATGGAAATCGGGACTAAATCCAGTTTCTGATCGGTTTTGGTCAGATAGTCGCGGTAGTCATAACGGGCGCCAGGGAAACCAATCATTTTCCAGCTCACCATATTGCGGTTTCCGCCATACACCGGATCGGAAAAGAAACCTTCCATGGTGTTGGTCAGCACCTGATCGAAAAACATCTTGCCGCTAATGCCGGTGAGATTGATTTTTCCCTGTTCCAGACCCGTCAGCACTTCATCCCGGGTGGCGCTATCCAGTTGGCTAAACGATTTCTGGTATTTTTTCTGACAATATTCTGTGAGTCCGGCCAGTCCGAGACGGTAACGTTCCCGTGGCACTAATGGAGACTGATCGCCCTGAGCCGGAGTTCCTTGCTGAAAAGGACCACGCATATAGTTACGGCTGGCATCGCCGTAGCTGCCTGCCAGTTGCCGGTCAATAAATACCGTACAGCCGGCATCTTTGCCACTAACCGACAGTTCATCGGCAGGGATCAGTTGGCTGACAATGGCATCCACTTCGGTGGCTTCTTCCTGAGTGAGGAATTTAAGGCCCGGAGTAGCAGGAGTAATGGGGCTGTTATGATCAAACAGCATCCAGCGGGGTATACCGGTGATCGTCGTGGCATTGGCACCGCCGACGGCGGCTACGGTCAGGCCGGCAGCAGAACCAGAGAGCAGCCGTCGCCGGCTAATCCCTTTCGATGAAGGCTCAGACATTTGATACTCCTGTGTCGACATTGCACAAATCCGGAAATATCCCGGAACGAAATAGCACGTGGCTTGTAAACCATCTTAAGTAAATGTTAATTTATATTTATATAATTGTGTAATTTATTTGTGCGAAATAGACGAAATAACCCTGTATTCCGTTGAAGGCCGTGGCAATGAGATCCCGGGGACCGGTAATAAAATCAAAGGCCAGGCCGCGATTAACACAGGCAAACAGAGGGGGGTCGGGAAATCCCGGGGAAATTCAGGCTGCTGGAAAAGGATGCAGAACAAAGCAGGCACAGCAATTGCTGCTGTGCCTTGTCAGGTCAGTCCGGCTGGGGCACCGCCGGAGGATTGGGGCGTGGCCGTGTTGGATGGCGGTAATTAATGCCAATGGCAATCGCTATCAAACAACAACCGGCCACCAGTCGCAGCAGCGGCACATCGTTGCCCCACAGCAGCATATTAATCACCAGACCAACCGGCACATGCAGTTCATTAAACACCGACAAAGTGGCTACCGATACCAGGGTACTACCTTTTGCCAGCCAGTAGCTACCCAACGCGGTAGCGACCACACTCAGGTAGATCAGTACTGACCATTGTACGGTGGTGTGTGGCAGATGGCCTTGCTGACCAAAGAAATAATAAAGCGGTCCGGTAATACAGATGGCACCGAGGAAAAAATGACCAAAAAGCCTTGGCAGGGCGACTTCCGGCTGATATTTCAGCAGCAGGCGACGACACAACACCTGACCGGCAGCAAAGGTCAGATTAGCCAGCTGTAATAACCAGAATCCTTTCCAGAAATGACCGGTCAGTGGGTGATAGTGGATGACAATCCCTCCGGAAACAGCAAACATTGCCGCCAGCAGTGTCCACGGGTTAAAACGTCGTTCCAGCGCATTATTTATCAGGCTGATATACAGCGGGGTCTGGGTGGTAAACAGTAACATCTCTGGTACCGTCAGCATGGTATAACTCTGGTATGACAGAGCATAGGTCACCCCAAACTGGAGTGCTCCTGCAATCCACAGACCTGCCACCAGTCGTGTCGGGAGATTGCGCCATACCATAAATGGCAGGAAAATCAGGGTGCCTGCCAGGGTCCGGATAAACACGGCAAAATAACTGTCGACCTGGCCCGCCAGGAAATGCCCGGTCAGACTGAAAGAAGATCCCCAGAGGAAGGTAACGATCGCAAGATACCACACAGACTTGTAAACCTATAATCATGAATTTAGTTTACGATTATAATGAGACTCTTCACTCCTGTGCAAGTGTCCGGTATTCTTTGCTGAATATTGTTATGTTCCTGGTTCAGGCTGTCCTTTGATGCAAAACTCAGATAATTCACTGCCGACGTTTCTGGCTAACCGCTCTTCCTGCCGTGCATTTTTACCCGATCCTGTGAAGCTGTCTGATGTGCAGATAATGCTGAACGCGGCACGTAGTGCCCCCAGCGGTGCCAATCTACAACCTGGCGCGTTTCATGTCTACACCGGCCAGCCGCTGGCATCACTGACTCAGCAACTCTCCCATATTGCACAGACAACGCCGGTAGAAGAAGAGCTCTACAGCTACTTTCCGCAACCGATGTCCGCAATACTGAAACAAAGACAGCGTGATGCGGGTTACGCGCTTTATCAGGCGCTTGGCATCGAAAAACGCGATATTGCCGGACGTCGTCGTCAGTTTGACGCCAATTATCGCTTTTTTGAGGCACCGGTAGGTATTGTGGTCACTATTCAGCGTGATATGGGGGCCGGTTGTTATATGGATCTTGGTATGGCGTTGATGAATTTGTTCCTGACTGCTGGTCATCTCGGCTATGGCTGTTGCGGTATTGGCGCACTGGCGAATTACGGTCGACATATTCATCAGTGGCTACAGTTGCCTGATGATCAACTGGTGGTATGCGGGATTGCACTGGGTAGGGCAGATCCTGAAGCACCGGTGAATCAGTTTCGTACCGGACGGGCAGAATTAGAAGAATTTAGTACCCTGCATGGATTTTCCGCTCAGGAGGCAGAATGACAGCTAATTCACCGAACAATATTAGTTTCCATGGTCAGCCGTTGGCAGCGAGTCAGGGGGAACAACCTGATGCTCTGCGTCGTTTGCTGGCAGCCTGGCAGCGGGGAACCACCTTCCGTGCCATCAGCCAGGCCCCCTGGATTGAAGCAGGTGACGGCGAACAACATATTGAATGTACCACCTGTGGCAGCAGCGGATTGCCCAAAGTCATTCGTCGTCACCGCCTTTCCTGGCAACGTACCTTTGAGATCAACCGGCAACTTTTTAATCTGAGTCCGGTGGATCGCAGTGCTGTGTTTGGCGGGCTAAATCACTCATTGTCACTGTACGGGGTGTGTGAATCGCTGGGGTTGGGAATCACCGTCGAGGTGATGGCGGGTATGCGGCCGCGTAATCAGGTCAGATTACTGGCTGAAGCCGGAGTCACGGTGCTCTATATTACCCCGACACAGCTACGTCTGCTGACCAGCAGTGGTGATGTCCTGCCGAAGATCCGTTTGATTCTGTGTGGCGGGGGAAAGCTGGACAGTAAAACCCGCCAGCGGGCAACAGAATGCTTCCCGGAGGCGGCAATACATGAATTTTATGGAGCCTCTGAAACCAGCTTCATTACTCTGGCGGATCAGCAGACACCGGAAGGGTCGGTAGGCAAAGCTTATCCCGGGGTGACGATTGAAATCCGCTATGCCCACCAGGGTATTGGTGAAGTGTGGGTCAGCAGCCCGTATCTGTTTCGTGGTTATTCTTTGGGCGGCAGCAGTGAAACCCGCTGTGACGGTGACTTTATGACGGTCGGTGAACTGGGCAGACTGGATGAACAGGGCTATCTGTGGCTGGCCGGTCGCCGCAGCCGGATGGTGACTATTGCCGATCAGAATGTGTTTCCTGAAGCGGTCGAAACCCTAATCAGCCAGAGGCTGGAACAGGGCGCTGTCGCGGTGATTGCCTGCCCGGATGCACAACGTGGCCATCTGCTGCACGCCTTTATCCAGGGAGCAAGTGATCCGCAACTGGAAAAGCAGTTACGCAGTGATATCACCCGACAACTTGGCAGTGCGATGGTGCCACGTCATTTTCATTTTCTGACAGAGTTTCCGTTACTGAATGGCGGTAAAGCTGACCTGCAACGTTTAACGGCTCTGCTGAATCCATGAGCGTCATTATCGCGTCATTACGAACTGCAGTGGTTCCGCGCGGCGGGGCATTCAACGAATTAATGCCCCATCAACTGGCAGAACCGGTGATCCGGGCTCTGTTGCAGCAGACCGGGATTGCCCCGGACGACGTATCGCAGTTGATTATGGCTAATTCACTGGGGGCCGGGGGAAATCCTGCACGGGTCGCTGCGTTGGCTGCTGGTCTGGACCAGATTTCAGGGCTAAGCATTGATACTCAGTGTGCCGGCGGGCTGGACGCGATAGCGCTGGCGGCAGCACTGGTTGACAGCGGGGCTGCAGATATTGTGATTGCCGGTGGCGCAGAGAGTTACTCACGCCGCCCATTACGGGCCAAAACTTATGCCGACCAGCGCCCCGCAGAATTCTATACCCGGCCGCCGTTCGCGCCGGATCCTGACCAGGATCCGGATATGACCGTGGCTGCCTCTGAACTGGCCCAACGTTATCAGTTGACCCGGCCTGATCAGGATGACTATGCGGTCAACAGCCATCGTAAAGCGTTAGCTGCAGCAGAATGCTTAACCAAAGAGATTGTGCCACTGGCCGGGGTGACGGGTGATGTCTACCCCCGTGCTCTCAGCCTGCGTCTGGCACAACGCACTCCTGCATTATCCGGTACGGTCAGCCTGGCCTCCACCGCGGTGGAAGCCGACGGGGCGGCATTTTGTCTGGTAGTGTCTGACAGTACAGCTGCCAGTCTGGGGTCTCAGTATGGGTTGTCGGTCACCGGTTATCAGACGCTGGGGGCAGATCCCCGGTTACCGGGCTATGCCCCGGTGGAAGCTATTCGCCGGTTGTTTGAACGTTATCCACAGTTTCAGCCGCAACATTGTCTGACTGAAATGATGGAAGCCTATGCGGCTCAGGCGATGGTGTGTATTACGCACACCGGTTTATCGATGGATAACGTCAATGTCGGGGGCGGGGCGCTGGCCCGGGGACATCCGATAGGTGCCTCAGGAGCCATTCTGGTGTGCAGAATGTTTCATGAACTTCGCCGGCGTGACGGACAGGGTGGTTTATGTGCTATTGCAGCCGCCGGGGGGCTGGGGTCAGCTATGCTGCTTACCCCGCTGACAACGGTGGGTTAGCCGGTATTGTTGCCGGTTACCCCACGCAGCTTCGGCCGGGTCAGGCGTTGGCGTAATCATTAATCGGTTCGATGCCTTTTTCACTGGCCCCCTGATAAATTCAACTTTCTGTGATCAGACCAAGGTTTTTTAGTTCAGGGCGATTGCTTTGTGGTTGTTAATTAAAAGTTATGCGCGGAATCACATAATAGGTGCGCAGAGTTTTACCGATAGTGCCTCCAACCGTTATCGTTCATATGAGCAACAGATAAACTTATGTTCATCTGGGTTTGGTGGTTTAGCGGGATGCCTGTGCGGATGATGCTCTGTCGATACCACGGGAACGGAAAAAACTGCCTCTCAGATGAGCGATCAATGGTGCGGTCCCGGCTGAGTGTTCTGAGACGGTGACCGGCAAACAGAAGGAAGCCCAGATGATCCGCATCGCAGCAAACCTGACCATGCTGTATAACGAATATGATTTTTTTGACCGCTTTGCTGTAGCCGCCGAAGATGGTTTTCAGGCGGTGGAGTTCTTTTTCCCCTATCCCTGGCCGGCTGAAAAAATCCGACAGGCGCTGGAAAAGCAGGGTCAGCAACTGGTGTTATTTAATATGCCACTGGGCGACTGGGATGCCGGTGATCGTGGCTTCGCCGGGCAGGCGGGCCGGATCGCTGAATATCAGCAGGGGGTCAGTCTGGCGACAGATTATGGACGTCAGTTAACCCCCCCAAGGATCAATTGTCCTTCCGGCCCGGCAGAAGATACCCCTGAATCCTGGAGTACCCTGAAACAGAACTTTGAACATGCCGCAGAAAGCCTGAAAGCGGCAGGGATCCGCATGGTGGTGGAACCGATAAATCATAATGACGTTCCCGCGGCACTATTGTCAGGTACCGAGCAGACGGTGCGTTTTCTGGATAGCCTGAATACTGACAATCTGTGGGTTCAGTATGATCTCTATCATTCTCTGCGCGCCGGTGAAGACCCGTTTAAAGTGCTACCGGCGTTTATCGACAGGATTGATCATATCCAGATTGCCGATGTGCCCGGCCGGCATCAGCCAGGCACCGGAGATGTGGATTTTGAAAAACTCTTTTCACTGCTGGAACAGCTCAACTATCAGGGCTGGGCCAGTATGGAATATCATCCGCAGGGCGATACACGACAGAGTTTTTCCCGTCTCAGGGAGATGGGATTACTGGCACGCTGACCGCCAAAGTTCATTCCGTTCTGCTGACCTGAAGTCTGAGGTCGCCGGGCGCTTACGTCAGTGCGGAAAGCCCGGTTTACCGGTGGTGGCTTGCGGCGGGTCTGAAGCCATCACTTCCAGCAGAAAATCAGCTACTGCCCGCACCCGTGCGGATTCCAGCAATTCGCCGTAACTCACCATCCATAATGTCTCACGATAAATCTGCTGTCTGTCGCCAGCAGCCTGCAGTTGTGGGTAGTGGCGGGTGACAAAATCCGGGAGTACCGCCACGCCCAGTCCGGCATTTACGGCGGCTAACTGGTGGTTCAGGCTGGTGGTGACCAGAGCAGATTCTGCTTGTGGAAAATGTTCACTGACCCAGCGGGCCGATGGCAGATGCTGCCAGGCGCTGTCCCAGCAGACAAATTGCCACTGTGTTTCTGACGGATGACGATGCAGATAATCCTGATGACCCAGTAGCGACCAGCAGATTTCTCCGGCACGTCGTACTTTCAGGGTGTTTTGTTGTGGTCGTACCATCCGTAATGCCAAATCAGCATCATGGCGGGACATCGATACCTCAGCAATCCCGGTGATTATCTCCAGCCTGATTCGGGGAAACTGGCGTTTGAATTCGGGTAATGCCGGAATAATCAGCTGGCTTGACAGTAAATCGGTGGTAGCCAGCCGGACATTACCTTCGGGGCGCCGGTCAGTGCCGGTCAGATGATTCTCCAGCCGCAGAATACTCTCTTCGGTCTGCTCCGCATACTGCAACAGTTCACGGCCGGACTCAGTCAGGTAATAGCCGGACTGATGGCGGGTAAACAGACTGACCTGTAAACGCTGTTCAAGCGACTGGATTCGCCTGGACACCGTTGATTGACTGACATGAAGTTGGGCAGAGCTTTTGGTCAGGCTCTGGCTGCGGGCCACATTAATAAAAAAGCGGATGTCATCCCAGTCTGGAGCTAAAGCCGGCATACAGTTTTCCTTTTATGGAAAATGGTTTGCCGATAGTAGTGGTTTTTCTCCGTAAATAGCAAACATATACTTTTCGTCATCCACTTATGGCAGATTCGATAACGAAAGGAGTTATGTATGCAGGCAACAATTACCGGGAAATTTACCGACAGCCGGCAGGTGGCTGAGAACTGGTTCAGTGCTTTTGCCGCAGGGGACATCAGCAGGCTGACAGGATTGCTGAGCGATGATGTTGTGTGGCATGTGGATGGCGACCCCGGGGTGAGCACTGTCGGATTATTACAGGGCAGGGAGAAGATTGTCGCCTGGCTGAAGAGTTTCCCACAGAACTTCCACGCCAGGGAATTTGTGATCAGCCATTATTATGGTGATCAGGAAAACGTGCTGGCCATCGGTCGTTTCCGCCATACTATTTTATCCACCGGCCAGACTGTTGGAAGCGATATGGTGATCCGTTTTACGCTCAGAGACCATCAGATTTGCCGTTATCAGATTTATGAAGATTCACTGCTACTGCAACAGGCATTTACTGTGCAGCAACAACCGGTCCATCAGCAGATTCGGTTAAACGGTACGGTTTACCGTTATCTGGATATCGGGGAAGGGCCGATACTGTTGTTTGCGCACGGGTTGTTTCTGGACGGCCAGGCTTTCCGCGCGCAGTATCAAGCTCTGAGCCAGAGCTACCGCTGCATAGTGATGGATATGCCGGGCCACGGACAGAGTAGCCATTCTCCTTCCGGCTGGACGCTCGATACTATGACCGAAGATTTGGCGCTGATGATCCAGGAAGTGTTACACCGACCTGTCACCTTTATTGGTCAGAGTCAGGGAGGAATGGTGGGAATCCGGCTGGCGGCACGTTTTCCGGAACTGGTGGAACGGATGGTTCTGATAGGTACCAGTGCCCGGGAAGAGCCTGAATTCAAAATGACAGACTGGCAGTTACGCCGCGAAATTCTGCAAAACGGGACACAACAGCAACGCAGTCAGCTGTTTGACCGGATACAGCAGGTGCTCAACAGTCCCCGCTGGCTGGAACAGTTTCCTCAACAGGCAGCAGATGAGCGACAACGGATGTTACACCAGGATCCACAGGCTATGGCGCTGGCACTCACCGAGGCGGTGTTTAGCCGGGGAGATATACGTTCACTGTTACCAGATATCACCATGCCGGTATTGGTTATCTGTGGTGAGGATGACCCTGCGACACCGCCTGAACTCAGTATGGAGATCGCTCATTTGCTGGAATCAGGTGAGCTGGCACTGTTGCCTGAGACCGGACATCATCCGATGCTGGAATCCGCAGCACAGGTGACGAGCCTTATCCGGCAGTTTTTGGAAGGCATCCCCGTTCAGCCTGAAAGCAGGTAGTCAGTTAATGGGGCTTTTCAAACGGCCAGCAGAGGCTGTGGTATTTATCAGAAATGGAAAATTTTATTGTTGAAAATCCCCTGCCTTATTAAGTGGTTTATAACCAAAATAAGAGGTTTATAACCAAAACGCTCTTACCCTGGCGCTCTTAACCCCGGAGACATAAAGTGCGCCAGCTTAAACCGGTTATTGATAGCAACGCTGTAACGCATTACAATTCATGTACGGAGTTTATCCGTACATTATTGGGGCGGGTTGTGATGCTATGACAAATGTGCATAGCAAGTCATGTCAGCCAAACCTCAACAGCGTAAACATCCGGAGTGCTTATGACCGCCGTAAAAAAAGAAAGAATCGATTTAAGATTAAACACCGAGACCAGAAGTATGATCGAGGAAGCTGCGGCAATGAATAACCAAAGTATCACTCAGTTTATGGTTGAAAGCGCCGCAGAAAGAGCCGAACTGGTTATGGAAAGACATCGCAGACTGATTCTGAGCGAAGAATCATGGAATCTGGTCATGGAAGCCATTTCTCACCCAACAGCACCTAATGAGCGTCTGAAACGAGCTTCTGAACGCCTCGCATCTATGGAGCAGCAAGGTGACAGTAAATTATAAAATAGAGATGATCAATGAGGCTTTTGAATACGACCTGAATGCCTTCAGCTGCGGCGAACAAAGCCTCGATATCTTTATCAGACAACACCTGTTAAGACAGCATCAACGAAACATTCTTCGCGGGTATGTCCTTATCACCGACGACCCAAAGCCAAAGATTGTCGGGTACTATACGCTTTCAGGTAGTAGTTTTGAGAGAGAGTCTTTGCCTTCTAAAAGCCAGCAAAAGAAAATCCCTTACTCTAATGCTCCGGCGATAACTCTGGGCAGACTTGCGATAGACACTTCGCTTCAGGGCAATGGCTATGGTGCAATACTTGTGGCGCATGCAATGAAAGTCGTGTCAAAAGCTTCTGATGCTGTCGGGATACACGGTATGTTTGTTGATGCCCTGAATGAGGGGGCCAGAAAATTTTACCGCCAGCTGGGCTTTACCGAACTTCAATCGCCTAATGAACATTCATTGTTTATCTCAACCTCGTCGATAAAACTCCTCTATCCTTAATGACAGAAACCTGTCTTATAGTTAACCCGGCGCACAGGGGGGGCTCTGACTGCCTAAGTCTTCAGGGGGCCGGTCAGCATTGTTTTATATCACGGGAAAAAGGGATTTTCTGGCACGCTCAGTCCCAGTGTATCTCGTAAGGTTTTACCCGGATATTCATTACGGAAAACGCCTGCTCGTTGCAGTCTGGGGACCACCTCATCCAGAAACAGGTTACCGTCAGTTTCCAGATAGGCAGGCAGTATCACAAATCCGTCACAGGCTCCGCCCCTGTACCATTCGGTCATCATTGCTGCGATATCATCGGCGGTGCCGGCCGGAGAAGGAAATGACAGGCTTTCTGCATAACGCAACGCCATCTGCCCTAAGGTCAGTTGCTGTTCAATTGCCTGACTAATCACAAAATTAAACCGACCTTTGCTGCCGGTGATAACTTCACGAATATCCGGCACCGGCTCATCTACCGGATACCGTCCTAAATCATGATTCATGCTGGCAGACATAAAGCTTAACGCAGAATCCACCGTAATCAGCGAATCAAGGTGACGTTTTTTCTCCTCTGCCGCCGCGCGTGTTTCAGCAATCACTGGGACAATGCCGGGTAAGATGCGTGCATGTTGTGGCTGTCTCCCGGCCAACGCCACTTTCTGCTTAATCCGCTGACAGAAGGCGGCAGCGCGTTGCTGATCTGGCTGCACGACAAACATCACTTCGGCATAGCGTGCGGCTAGATCGATAAATTCCTCAGAGACGCCGGCCTGAAGGGTGACCGGGTAGCCCTGTGGCGGCCGTGGAATATTTAAAGGTCCACGAACACTAAACCACTCACTGTGATGATCCAGATAACGGAAGCGCTCCGGGCGTGCAAACAGCGCATTTTGCTGGTCGTTGACGACGGCATCACCGGCAAAGCTATCCCACAGTTCTCGTACCAACGGGATAAATTCGGCGGCGCGGCGATAACGTTCGCTGTGAGAATAGTGTTGTGAACGTCCGTAATTACGTGCCTCGGCATCACTGACCGAAGTCACTACATTCCAGGCCGCACGGCCTTCACTGATATGGTCGATATTTGCCAGCTGTCGCGCCACGGTATAGGGGAGCGAGTAGGAGGAAGAGACTGTGCCTCCCAGACCGATGTGTGTGGTGACTGCCGCCAGAGCCGCCAACAAGGTCAGCGGTTCTGACCAACCCTGAGGACGGCTTCTGACAGTAGCTGACAGATCACCACCGTAGATATCATCAATAGCCAGCTTATCGGCAATAAACACCATATCCAGCTTTGCCGCTTCTGCACGTAACGCAATACTACGCAGTAACGGCCAGCGACTGCCGTTATCCCTGGCTGCCTGAGGATAACGCCATCCGCCCTGATGAATGCCCGCATCGAGATATAACGCAAGATTCATCATGGCTGTGGCTCCTTAGGTGCTGAGAAAAATTCACGGCTAAGTAAACTCCCGGCCTTCAGGCCTGGTTTAATCAGTCCACTTTGGGTAAAGGTATCGATTGCTGCCTGCTGACGAGTGAGCAACAGACTGAGATCGCTGACCGGAGAGTTATCCTCACGTTTGACCTTACTTAATGCCACGTTTTTCGGGATACCCAGAATCCGGCTGATGGTCAGTGAATAGGCTTCAGGGTGTTGTAACCCCCATATTCTGGCCCGTGAAAGCCGCTGGCTAAAATCCAGTAACTCAGCATGTTTACCGGCAATAGCCTTATCGGTAGCCACCAGGTAATTGGACACGGGGAAATTCTTTCCGTCTACCAGCAGACGGTCACCCGACTGGTACAAACCGAATGACACATAAGGTTCCCAGCTGGCAACGGCATCTACCGAACCATTATCCAAAGCCGGGGAGGCATCTGCCGGGGAAAGGAAGACAAAGCGGACACTGTCCGCTGGCATACCAGCGTTGGCCAGTGCTGCAAGCACCAGATTTTGCCCCGCAGAGCCTTTCACCGTAGCAACCGTTTTACCCTGTAGCTGATGGATATTATGTAACGGACTATGCTGTTTAACGATTATTCCGTTGCCCAGGTATTGAGATGCCTGAACAGCCTTAATGGAAGCTCCGGCAGCAACGGCAAAAGCCAACGGGCCGTCACCGACCATACCAGCATCAAGGTGGCCGGAGTTCAGAGATTCCAGCAGCGGGGCTGCATTCGGAAATTCCACCCACCTGACGGTATAAGCTAAATGACTGAGTTCACCGGCAGCTTCCATCACTGCCCTGGCGTTGCCTTTCTGATCACCAATGGTCAGTTGGGCCGCCTGTACCGTTACGCTGCAAAACAACAACGCACAGATTAATAATTTCATTGACTCTTTTCTCGCTAAATTCACAGCTTAACCAGCGGCATCACGGCGGCGAAATAACGATATCTGACAAGCTTTCCCGCCAGATGACAAAACCCCTGTATCGTATGACTGAAACTGAAACTGAAGACTGAAGTGAGAACAATGACTTTTATTCAACCTTTACCTGTCGTGCTGTTGCCCGGCTTTATGCTGGATGAAACCCTGTGGGATGATTACCTGAAAAACGTCGCTACGGGGCGCAGTTATCTGCGTCTTCCACTGTCGCCAGGAGAAACACTACAGGATATTGCTGTCGGATATGCAGACCGATTGCCTGAACGCTTTGTGATTGTCGGTTTTTCGATGGGAGGGTATGTCGCCAGGACTGTGGCCGCGCAATACGGGGAGCGGGTGGCTGGAATGATACTGATAGCGACATCACTGCGTGACGATACACCGCAACAGAAACAGAGGAAACAGGAGGCTGTTGCCGCGACACTGAGTGGCAGTTTTCAGGGATTAAGTCCATCGGCGATTCGAACTTCGCTGCACCCGGATCATGCCAGTGATCCGCAACTGGTACAACGCATCAGGGCTATGGGCAGAACGCAGGGAGCACAGGTTTTCCGGACGCAGTCATTACTTGACCGGACCGATGTTCCACAGGCCGATATTAGTTGTCCGGTGCTGGTGATTAGCGCCCGACAGGATAACCTGAGACTGCCGGAGGAGGCTTCGGAGCTGGCTGAAAGGTTTCCTCAGGCTGAATCGGTGGGGGTGGAACATAGCGGGCATATGATCCCCCTGGAACAACCGGCAAAACTGGCGGATATTACCGACCACTGGCTGGAGAAACACCGTCTGTAAATAACCCGGGTTCTGGCAACAGCTGCGTGATGTTGCCTCTTTACTGCTGGCAACTCTGCCATTCTCCTCCTTCCCGAACGATTAACCTGGCTCCGATGCCCGATCCTGATAGTGCAATGCACTTTACAGGAGCATTTGTTGCGCTCAGATTCTGCCTGATACAGGCCGGTTACCTACGCAGGCAGGCTGTGAAGATTTGGCATTCTGCTTGCATGGGATTGTCTATACATGGCCGGATAACCCCGGTCTTCTGCTGACTCTGATGGAAAGGTACCTTTATGTTTTCAGTGCGTAATTTAACAAAAACAGTGGCTGTGCTGTGTTGGGCTGGGGCAATGGGGATGTCGGCCACGGCAGCGCAGGCAGCGGATACCACTGAAGTTAAAATGGGTATCGAACCCTGGCTCGGTTACGGGCAGTGGTATGTGGCTGCCGGTCAGAACATATTTGAGAAACAAGGCCTGAAAAAGGTCAACATCATTAATTTTACTGAAGATAAAGATATTAACGCAGCCCTGGCCAGCGGGCAGATTGATGTAGCCAATATTGCCACCCATACCGCAATGGGGATGATTTCTGCCGGACTGCCGGTAAAAATCGTGATGATGCTCGATCAGAGCAATACCGCAGATGCCATGCTGGCAGGTAAAGGTGTGGCAGGAATCAAAGACCTGAAAGGTAAGCAGGTGGCCTATGAAGAAGGTAGTACCAGCGATATTCTGTTACGCAGCGCACTGACTGCCGCCGGCCTGAAATATTCAGATATTAAACCGGTGCCGATGCCAGCCGCTTCCGCCGGGGATTCTATTATTGCCGGACGCGTCCCGGTCGCCGTCACCTATGAACCTTATCTGACGGTGGCCCGCAAAGGTAACCCTGACCTGAAAGTGATCTATAGTGGAGCATCGGATCCGGGGCTTATCAGTGACGTGCTGGTGGTGCGTGATGACTATATTAAGGCTCATCCGCAAGAGATTAAGGCGCTGATAAAGTCGTGGGGAGAGGCGCTTGATTACTATAATGCCCATACCACTGAAGGACGTGCGGTGATTTCTAAAGCCGTAGGCGCCTCTCCGGATGATCTGAAAACGGCGTTTGATGGAATCCATTACTATTCACTGGCGGATAATAAAAAAATACTGTCACATGATTTCACTACCACAACCTTCCCGCACATCCTGAAAGCGGCGACCGAAGCCGGTATTGTCAGTGCTCCGGTGACCCCGGCACAAAGTATCGATGCCAGCTTTGTCGATGCACCCTAGTTCTTCTTGTCTGTAACTCTGTCGGAAACCGGCAGAGTTTTGCCTTTGTGTGGAGTCTTTATGAACACCCCTAAACCGCAGTTACCGCGGCGTCAGCCAGTGCGTAAAAAACGCGGCAATTTGCTGACTATCGGAAAAACACCCTCCCGGACACAGTTTTTATCAATTTCGGTGGCAGTGTTCGTTTTCCTGTTGCTGGCCTGGTGGCTGGCGACTTCCGGGGGTTATGTTAAGCCGATTTTCCTGCCGGGTATCGACCGGGTCTGGGACAGAATGGTTGCCCTGGCCCTGAATGGTACCTTACTGAGTGATATTGGCAGCAGTCTGTACCGGATTATTATCGCCTTTGCTATTTCTTCGGTAATGGCGATTGTTATCGGGGTACTGGCAGGCTGTTATGGATTATTTAAGGCGATTTTCGAGCCACTGGTCGATTTTATACGTTATATGCCGGTGGTGGCCTTTGTCCCGTTAACCATCCTCTGGACCGGGACCGACGACAGCCAGAAATTTCTGGTGATTTGGATTGGTACCTTTTTCCAGCAGGTACTGATGATGATGGATGCGGTGAAACGCGTTCCGGGAGATTTTGTCGGTCTGGGCAGAACACTGGGTATGCCAGACCATAAGATCCTGTTGCGGATAGTGATTCCTTCTGCACTCCCGGCTATCTGGGATGCGTTACGTATCAGTCTTGGCTGGGCATGGACATGGCTGGTACTGGCTGAGCTGGTGGCTTCCACTTCAGGACTGGGTTACCGGATTGTGGTCTCTCAGCGTTATTTCCAGACCGATACCATTATCGGCTACATCCTGTTGCTTGGCATTCTGGGACTGATTACCGATCAGTTGATGCGTGGTGCCGAGCGAATTCTGTTTCGCTACAACCGGAGGCGTTCTTAATGGCCACCCTCGAACTTCATCAGCTTGAAAAGAGCTTTCCTGTGGGTAAAACCCGTCGTCGGGTACTGAACGAAATCAATCTGACGCTGAATGATAATGAGTTTGTCTCTGTGGTAGGCGCCTCCGGCTGCGGAAAAAGTACCTTGTTATCGATTGCTGCAGGACTGGAAGAGTTTGACAGCGGCGACGTGCGGGTTGACGGACAATCGATTACCGGACCGGGGCTCGATCGCGGGGTGGTTTTCCAGTCATATACGCTACTTCCCTGGCTGACCGCCCGGGGCAATATCGAATTTGCCCTGAAAGCCGCCGGTACCCCGGCCCGTGACTGTCGTGAGATTGCTCAGCAGCATCTGGAACTGGTGAAACTCGGCGCTGCCGCTGACCGTTGGCCGGGTGAGCTTTCCGGCGGGATGAAACAGCGCGTTGCCATCGCCAGAGCGCTGTCTTACCGGCCGAAAATCCTGCTGATGGATGAACCCTTCGGTGCGCTGGATGCGATGACCCGTCATCAGATGCAGCAGTTACTGATCGAAATCTGGGAGAAGCACCGCCTGACCGTGATGTTTGTCACTCATGATATTGAAGAGGCGGTCTGGCTGTCTGACCGGATAGTGGTTATGGGCCAGGGCCATATTGATACCACTTTTGACGTAGGGCTTCGGCGGCCTCGCCATGAAGGGATTAACCGCACCCCTGAATTTACCGATCTGCAGCACGAAGTCCTGCAACGTATCCATCAGCACTCTACCGTTTATTAAAATTAAGGATGGGTTATGACTGTTTCTTTTCACGATCTTTCACTGGCCGATGAATTACCGGCGCACCTGTTTCGCCGGACTGAATCTGATTTGTCGTTTTTTACCGAAAAGGTTAAGCCGATTATCGAAGCGGTTCGGACCGAAGGGGATGAAGCTTTAATCCGCTATGGCCGTGAATTTGATGGTGTGGTCCCGGAACGTTTTTCTCTGAAAGCCACCGAAGAAGAATTTGAACAGGCATTCGCCCGCATGGACCCTGAGGTTGTCGAAACTCTGCGGCTGTCGGTGGCTAATGTTCGCGCTTTTCATGAAGCGCAAAAACCCGAAGAGATGTGGTTTAAAGAGATGTTACCCGGCGCATTTGCCGGTGACCGCCATGTACCGATCGATTCCGTTGCCTGTTATGTTCCGCGGGGTAAGGGTTCGTTTCCCAGTGTGCTGATCATGACAGCCGTTCCGGCGGTAGTCGCCGGGGTTCCACTGCCGGTAGTGATTACCCCTCCGGGGCCGGATGGGCGGGTTGATGATGCTACGCTGGTGGCCGCACGGCTGGTGGGGATTAAAGATATCTACAAATGCGGCGGTGCCCAGGGGGTTGCGGCGGTAGCTTACGGTACAGACACCGTACCTAAATGCCTGAAAATTGTGGGCCCCGGCAGCCCGTGGGTGGTGGCAGCTAAACGCCAGTTGTCAGGGCTTATCGATCCCGGCGTTCCTGCTGGCCCGAGCGAAAGTATTATCCTGGCCGATGATTCGGTAAACGGAGCGCTGGCAGCACTGGATCTGCTGATTGAATCGGAACACGGTCCGGACTCTTCCGCTTATCTGGTGACGTCCAGTCCAAGGGTTGCCCGTGAAGCGATCGAAGCACTGCCGGGTTACTGGCAGACCATTGGCGAGAAGCGCGCTGGTTTCTCGCAGGCAGTGCTGGGCGGTACTCACGGCGGAGTGGTTTTAACTAAAGATTTCGCCACGGCGATAGCGTTTGTCAATAACTACGCTCCGGAACATCTGGAAATTCTGGCCAGTGAACCGATGGAAGTGATGATGCGTATCCGCAATGCCGGTGAGATTTTACTTGGCCCGCATACGCCAATCACCCTGGGTAACTTTATGTTGGGCCCGAATGCGGTACTGCCGACCAATGGCGCGGCGAAAACGGCAGGGCCTCTGTCGGTGTTTGATTATATGAAGCGGATATCTGTGGCCTGGGTGACCCCGACGGGTTATCAGACTCTGGCCCCGAATGCCAAACGTTTTGCTGAATATGAGGGATTCCCGGGACATGCACTGGCGGTATCTGATATCCGTCGGGGATTACTGAAGGGCAGTCATAATGAGTGAGCAGCAACGACCGCCGCTGGCTGCCGAAGCCCGGTTATTGACCCGACAAGGGGAGTGGCAGGTGGCCGCAGAAAAGCTGAAACAACTGATCAGCGAAGTAACCGGTCGTGAGGCGCTATCGCTGACGATAAACCGTGATCAGTACAGCCTTAATTCGCTGAACGGTCGGGTCACTCTGGACGATCAGCAGACCTTCTTTTTTAAGTATCACCATGAAGAAGGTGAGGAGAGCACGGTTGAGGAATATTACCGTGCGGAATTATTAAGGGAGCATGGGTTTGCGGTCGATGTACCGGTGTTTACCTGTGGTGAGCCTGGCCGTCAGATTCTGTTGTATAGCCTGCGCAACGACCGGCGACTGGCCGATGTCTGCCGCGACATTGAAACCCGGCATGACTGGCAGGCGATACCACCGATAGTGCTGGCACAGCGTGAAGCGGATGAACATCTGTTCAGGCAAACTCTGCCGACATTGCGACAGGCCACAGCAGAAGAAATCAGCGGTGAAGCCATTCATCAGTTATTTTATCACCGGCTGATCTCTGACGGAGTCACGCCGGGGCTGGGGGGCAGGGTCGCGGAATTTTACACCGGCAAAACTTTTCAGTTGGGTGACCAGCAGATTGAGTGGCAGCAACTGAAAGATATGCAGTGGTGTATTAACGGCGTGTTATATCCCCATAGCCTGGAATCACTGTTTCTCGAATCCGGCCGGCGGCTGAATCCGGATTACCTAAACGGGCAGGGAGTGGTGGTTGCTCATGGGGATGCTCATAACGCCAATGTCTGGTACGAGGAGGAGGATCCACCCCGTCTGGTCAGTTTTGATCCGGCCTTTGCCGGGAGTGCGATTCCGTCACTGCTGGCTGAGATTAAAGCGACGTTTCATAATATTTTCGCCCACCCATGCTGGCTGTACGAACCACAGGATGCGGCAAGACGTTACACTGTCACGGTTTCTTTGCAGAACAATCAGATTAACGTGACTCACAACTGGCAACTCACCCCTTTGCGCGAAGCGTTTCTGGCCAGCAAAGGCGATTTGTACTGGAAACCGCTGTTGGCGGCGCTTAAAGCTAAGGGTTGGCTGCCGGAGGACTGGCAACGGATTATCCGGCTGGCTTTATTTTGTTGTCCTACCCTGGTGATGGATTTACGTGCCGGAGCGGCGGCACAACACAATCCGGTCAGCTCTGCGATCGGTTTATCAGTGGCTGTCATGTTGGGCAGTGAAGGCGAGGATGATTTCAGTGAATGGCTCAACAACCTCAACACGGTGATTCACCATGAACAGCGTTAACCCTTTCTCGCTGTATGGTCAGCGTGCATTGATTACCGGTGCGACGCGAGGTATTGGCCTGGCGATTGCCACGGGCCTGGCAGAGGCAGGTGCTACGGTAGTGATTAGCGGCCGGCACCAGGAGAGTGTCGATCAGGCCGTAGACCTGCTACGCGGTCAGGGATATCGCGCTGATGGCATCGTACTGGATGTGACGGATACTCCGGCTATCGAAACTGCGATTGCTGCTGCCGGGGCGATTGATATTTTGATAAATAATGCAGGTACAGAACAGATTTGTGCCTCTGAAAATGCCACGGAACAGCTGTGGGACACTATAGTCGGAACCAACCTGAAAGGCGCCTTTTTTTGTGCTCAGGCTGTTGCTAAGTCGATGCTGGCAGCGGGGCGTGGTGGCAGCATTATCAATATCTGTTCACTGACCAGCCAGGTGGGTGTCGCCGGCGCAGCAGCCTACGGCAGTTCCAAATCCGGGCTGGCAGGATTGACCCGTGCACTGAGTACCGAGTGGGCCGGACGAGGGATTCGTGTTAATGGCATTGGACCCGGCTATTTCGAAACTGAACTCACTGAAGTGTTCTACCGTGACCGCCAGTGGCGTGAAACCATGCAACAGAAAATCCCGTTGCAGCGATTTGGTGAAACTGATGATTTACAGGGGGCCGCCGTGTTTTTAAGTTCAGCGGCGGCACGCTATATCACAGGCCAGATACTTTATGTCGATGGCGGTTATCTGGCGGCACTCTGACCCGTAGGGGTATAGAGTAATTCAGGACCCAGTTCACGCAGCGTTGTACAGCCGAGTTGCGCGAGTGTCAGGGAAGTCTCGTCAATCAGTGCGTTAAGGGTCCGGTCAAGTTGCGCCCGGCCGCCAACAGCAAGTGCATAGAGTAATGGCCGCCCGAGTAACACCGCATCAGCGCCCAGCGCCAGTGCCTTGACGATATCGGTACCCCGGCGAAAGCCGCTGTCGATAAGCAGGGTGAAATCCGGACCTGTCTGGCGTCGGATTTCAGGAAGCACGGTCAGTGGGCTGAGTGTGCCATCGAGCTGGCGGCCGCCGTGGTTTGAAATAACTATACCGCTGGCACCGATGCTTTTTGCCAGCAGGGCATCCTGCGGGGTCATTAATCCTTTAATGTATAAATCGCCCTGCCACAGTGAGCGTATCCATTTCAGGGTTTCCCAGTCCAGCTTGGTATCCATCTGACTGGCAAAATATCCTGCTCCTCCAGCGCCTTTACGGTATTGCGGGGGCAGATAAGGCAGCAGATTACCAAATCCGGGCATCCCGGCAGGGAGCAGCGTTGTACAGAACCAGCGGGGTTTCAGGGCGACCCCTGCCATAGCGCGGTACGACAGCTTCATTGGCCGCCGGTAATAGCGTTTATCCCTTTCACGGTTGCCAAAATGAACCGCATCCACGGAGACTACCAGTGCGGAGCAGCCGGCGTGAGTAGCACGTTCTATCAGATCCCGGGTCACCTGACGGTCTTTCAGAACATATAACTGAAACCAACGATCGCCTGACGAAGCTTCCGCGACGGACTCTATCGGGGCCGTGGACACGGTACTTTGTATATAGCCGATACCCGCCTGTGCAGCAGCCTGAGCCAGCATCAGGTCGGCATTATGGCGCAGCATCCCGTTATAACCCGTGGGGGCAACCAGCAATGGAGCTGATAAGCGACTACGGCCGAGAGTGACAGAAAGGTCCCTCTGGCTGGCATCACGTAACACCGACGGTGCAAACAGCCATTGGTCAAAGGTGCGACGGTTAATTTGCAGGGTTTTCTCATCCCCGGCCCCGCCATCAACGTAATCAAAAACAAATCCTGGCAGTACGCGTTTTGCTTCGTTACGCAGATCGTCAGTATTAAGAATCATAGTAATTATATTCAGCCTCTGTCTGTTGGGTGTTCCTGAAAGACGACGGGGGTCAGGAGTCAGGATATTAAGTGGTGATGTGTGGCTGATAACCAGCAGATGCGTAATGAATTCCCTGAATACCTCCGCTATCGGTATCCGTTTTGCATAAACATCCGCAGCGTTACTCATTGGCCGGTATTGTCTGAACATGTGTAGACAACCAGCTCACTGCTATGCAAGAGATGCGCCATGATGATTCAGGTGTGGCCTGCTAGTGTGTGGCAACACTTATCTCAGGGGCGGGGCACTTTGGCTGAAAGCCGCTCCACGACAGTGCAGTGTGCGGCAAAGCGGGGCAGGACAAGCTGACATACCGGAAAGATTATTGGCCTGACTTCCGCAGACAGGAAATAGCAATAAAAACGCGATACAGGAAAAAATACTATGACCGGGAAAAATGCTATTACACAGCTGACTGATGCGATGAGTGATCTGCCGGCACCGATTTATCAGCGGGTAAAACAGGCTATTATCAGTCAGATCGCTGAGGGTATCTGGAAACCTAACCTTAAAATACCGTCCGAAAATGAGCTGGTCAGTAGTCTGGGGGTCAGCAGAATGACCATCAATCGTGCGCTGCGTGAACTGACCAGCGAAGGTTTTTTGATAAGAATGCAAGGGGTCGGAACCTTTGTTGCCGAAAGCAAAGGCTATACCGAGATGCTGGAAGTGCACAATATTGCCGATGAGATCAAAATGCGCGGCCATCAGCATACCAGCCGGACCATCTGGCTTGCGGAGGTGAGGGCCAGTGCTGAACAGGCAGCTTTGCTGGGACTTCGGGCAGGGCAAAACGTGTTTAGCTCACGGATTATCCATTATGAGAATGGTGTACCAGTGCAACTGGAAGACCGGCTGGTGAATCCACAGGGCGCACCAGACTACCTCAACCATGATTACCAGACGCAAACGCCCTACACCTATCTGATGAATGTGGCACCGCTGTCGGCGGGAGAACATATCGTTGAGGCAGTCATGGCAGATAGTGAACAGCAGCAATTGCTGGAAATCGATGACAGGGAACCTTGTTTACTGATTCGTCGTCAGACCTGGAGTCAGTCTACGGTGGTGACTTATTCGAAATTTCTCTATCCCGGGACACGCTATAAATTACTGGGTAAATTCAACGGCCGGGGCCAGTGATGACTGGACTGATTCGTCGTCAGACCTGGAGTTAGTCTGCCGTGGTGACTTATTCGAAATTTCTCAGTCCCGCGACACGCTATATATTCCCGGGTAAATTTAACGGTCGGGACCAGGGATGATGAGTTATTGATCGTAACAGTTACGGTAAGTTTCTTTAACACCGGTCATCCTCAGCTAACTGCCTAAAATAATTGTTTATCCTGGCTGTTCAGTCATTAGTACCGATTGTTTAGCGAATGGTAGTATCCCGCATGCCAGGTAAGGGGGGAAAGTTTATCAGTGAGGATTTAACCGACTTAAACCCCGGGGTATTTCGCTGTTTTTGTATGCCGTTTCGCACGGAATGTACAACTGAATCACTCCTGAACACGATTAGTTACAAAGCAACAAAATATTCATATTAGACCACTAAAGCTTTTGTCATTGATTTATATAAATATGTTTTGATTATCTACGAAAATTAACTATTGAGCCCGGGGGTAAAAAAAACTATATTAGCCGCGTTTTATACACATACTTTTTTAACCTATTATCCAATCCGGCCAATACGCGGTCCGGGTTGTAGGAGAGATATGATGACGGATAAAGTCCGTATTAATACTTTGAGCGCTAATTCATTACCGCAAAGCAATGAAAGCCTTCTGTCCAGACAAGCCGGTTTCGAATCAAATGTCAGAAGCTATCCACGTAAGTTACCTTTAGCCATTACCAGGGCGCAGGGTGTGTGGATTACTGATGCAGATAATAAACAGTACCTGGACTGTCTGGCCGGAGCCGGAACGCTGGCTCTGGGCCATAATCATCCGGAAGTGCTTCAGGCCATCCAAAGTGTCATTACCAGTGGCTTACCGTTACATACCCTCGATCTGACGACTCCGTTAAAAGATGAGTTTTCAGCCTATCTGCTTTCGCTGTTACCAGGCGAAGGTAAAGACTATTGCCTGCAGTTCACCGGACCTTCCGGTGCAGATGCCGTAGAAGCGGCACTTAAACTGGCTAAAAAAGCCACCGGTCGTAGCGGTGTGATCAGCTTCTCCGGCGGTTACCACGGCATGACTCACGGTGCCTTATCAGTGACTGGTAACCTGTCACCGAAAGAAGCGGTTGATGGCCTGATGCCGGAAGTTCAGTTTATGCCTTACCCAAGCCTGTACCGCTGTCCGCTGGGCATTGGTGGTGAAGCCGGTGTTAAAGCGCTCAGCTACTATTTCGAAAACCTGATCAACGATGTTGAAAGTGGTGTGCGTAAACCTGCGGCTGTCATCCTTGAAGCCGTTCAGGGTGAGGGCGGTGTTAATCCTGCTCCGGTAGAGTGGCTGCAACGTATCCGTAAAGTGACCCGTGAACACGGTATTGTGCTGATTGTGGATGAAGTGCAGGCCGGATTTGCCCGTACCGGTAAATTGTTCGCTTTCGAACACGCCGGGATCGAACCTGACATTATTGTGATGTCCAAAGCCGTCGGTGGCAGTCTGCCACTGGCAGTTCTTGGGATTAAAAAAGAGATCGATGTCTGGTCCCCGGGCCATCATACCGGGACTTTCCGTGGAAACCAGATGGCGATGGCGACCGGTCTGACGACGCTGAAGATCCTGAAAGAAGAGAAGATTGCCGACAAAGTTGCCGCGCAGGGCGAATGGCTGACCGGTAAACTGAAATCTTTACAGCAGCGTTATCCGGTGATTGGTCAGGTTCGTGGACCCGGCCTGATGATTGGTATTGAAATCGTTAAGCCGCATGAAGCCGCCGATCATCTGGGAAGTTATCCTGCAGATGGCGAACTTTCTGCATTACTGCAGAAGAAATGCTTTGAACAGGGACTGATCCTGGAGCGTGGTGGCCGCCATGGCGCTGTGTTGCGTCTTCTTCCATCACTGCTGATCACTAATGATGAGCTGGCCATTTTCCTGGATAAATTTGAGCAGGCGCTGTTAAGTGCCGGTGTTCAGCCTGCTTAAGCGGAGCCGCTGTATGTCAGAGTTAAACCCGATCCTTAGCGGATCGGCTGAAAGTGTTGCCGCCTACCAGGCGGCCATTGAGCAAAGTTCAAAGGCCGTCGCACAGTGGTTGCAACAACCAGAGATGTATCAGGGGAAAACCGTAGCCGAACTGCGCGAGCGCATTCAGTTGCAGTTCACCCCTCAGGGGCTGGGTAATGAGTCTGCTATTGCGCGTGCCGTGGATTTATTTCTGCATGACAGTCTGTCGGTACATAACCCACAATGTGTGGCGCATCTGCATTGTCCCAGCCTGGTGATTAGCCAGGCGGCCGAAGTGTTAATCAATGCAACCAACCAGAGTATGGACTCCTGGGATCAAAGCCCGTCTGCCACCATTATTGAAGTCAAACTGATTGAGTGGCTGCGCGAGCGTGTGGGATACCCGGCGGGAGATGCCGGTGTATTCACCAGCGGTGGGACACAGAGTAATCTGATGGGCTTAATGCTGGCCCGTGATGCTCACTTTGCCCGCCAGGGGCACTCTGTTCAGCAGGAGGGGCTGCCCGGCGACCTGAGTAAAATCAAAGTATTTTGTTCAGAACATGCCCATTTTTCGGTGCAAAAAAATATGGCTCTGATGGGACTGGGCTATCGTTCGGTTACTCAGATAAAAACCGATGCTTTTTCCCGCATGGATATTCATGACCTGCAGGAGAAACTGGCTGAAGCTAAAAGCCGTGGTGAGCAGGTGCTGGCGATTGTCGCGACCGCCGGAACCACCGATGCCGGATCCATCGATCCTTTACCTGAAATCACGGCGCTGGCGGCCCGTGAAGGTATCTGGGTTCATGTAGATGCGGCATGGGGTGGGGCATTACTGCTCTCTGAACAGTATCGTCACTATCTGAAAGGTCTGGAAGCGGCTGATTCAGTCACTCTGGATTTCCATAAGCAATTTTTCCAGACTATCAGCTGTGGTGCTTTCCTGCTGAAAGATGCCCGTCACTATGAGTTGATGCGTTATCAGGCGGCCTATCTGAACTCAGATTTTGATGAAGAGCAGGGCGTGCCTAACCTGGTCTCTAAATCATTGCAGACTACCCGTCGTTTCGATGCACTGAAACTCTGGATGGGACTGGAAGCGCTGGGGCAGACGAAATATGCGGAAATTATCGATGGCGGTGTGACTCTGGCACAGCAGGTTGCTGAATACATCAGCACTGAGCCGTCTCTGCAACTGGTGATGAAGCCACAACTGGCCAGTGTATTGTTCCGTTTTGTACCTGCCACACAGGTGGATGACGCAGCTCTGGGCTTACTGAATCAACGGATTGGTGACACATTGCTGGCATCAGGAAGTGCTAACGTTGGGGTAACAGAAGCAGACGGGATTACCTGCCTGAAAATGACGTTGCTGAACCCGATTGTGACGCTGGATGATGTGAAGAAGTTACTGGATAGCGTGCAGCAATCTGCAACACAACTGCTAAATCAGTAATCACTGAGTAAATCAAGCCGGTGACAGACGTTGCCGGTTTTTTTTGGCTGCAGGCTGGGCAGGTGTACCAATGATACAAAATACGACATTGGTATCCGACATACCTGGCAGTTAATACCACCAGGTTTCCACATCAGGGCTGTCATTGCGTCATTACTGTGTCACGGGTATCGGAGTCAGTCCCCGTCCCGGAAGAGTTTGACAGGCCGCACCAGCAGAAGGTGGGGCAGTTTCCGGATATTTTTCGTCAGGCGTAATATACACCTGTGTTGTGGCGACATATCCGTCACTGAAGGTGGCTTCAATAAAAGTCGCCTGCCATCCACTGTCGGGGGTGACCAGCGGAATATTGACGGTATCATCTCCGCCAGTCAGCCTGACGGGAACTGAGTTGTATTTAACATTGCAGGCATAACGAAAATCTCTCGCAGCCGGGTTGGTGGCTGTCCATTGCAAAACGCTTGCCGGTCGCTCCGTGAAACTGACCGCCAGCGTTTTTTTTCCATCCCCGCTGTTCTGGACTGTTTCTGTCATTTCAGGAATCTTTTGCTTTTCCTGAAAACGATTAACAAAGGTGATAAGTGACTGCTCTGTCACGGACAGAATTCCATTATGCGTAGAGTTGGGCACAACCCTCAAAGATTTTATACCGGGTAACTGGTCGTAATAAAATTGAGTGTTGTCAGGGACATAGAAATCATCACCGCTGGCATTAATAATATATTTATCAATATTCAGTCGGTCTTCCAGGTCAGTATTCAGATAAGTGAGCGGGTCTTCCAGAGTCATCAGACTTGCAAATTCATCCGTACCAATCTGCTGGTCAACGCCCTGTTTATAATACGGATAAAAGGCGACAGGCCAGTTTTTCCCATATGACAGATACATGTGCTCAAGAGCCTTTTTAGTCCCCAGCAGATCGATCACAAAAGGAATCACGGCATCAACGTCCGGGTCTGACAGTGCTGTCAGCCATGCGGCCCAGCCCCGTTTGGAGGCGCCCGTGACCATAAATTTAGTGATGCCATAGGAGGTCAGTTCGTTCTTCGCCAGCCTGAAAGCTTGTGATGCCGATGCCGCCATAGGGATGTGCAGGGATGCATTCTGATATTTCTGAACATCTCCCATAAACAGTTTCCAGGAATACGCCACGCTATCGTCTTCAGCCAGAGGTGTCGTGACTCCCTGATAAGTGAGCACCTGATTAGGGACGTTACTGACAGATATCACAATGGTGCGTGTGGCTACCGCAATTCGGGAAAGCTCTTCCTCACTGAAGTTGTCCGGCATGACAGGACTCCCTGAACCATTATTGTTGCTACCATCATTGATGACCACGAGTGCATTTTTCTTTCTGGCGGAATCAGGGATATAGATATCCACCCCATTCTGCCAGCGCTGCGGAGAAACGACGCCTTGTGGAGACCACTCCTGTGAATTCAGCTTATATCTCTGTATGAGAACGCCAGGTCGCTGTTCTTTTTCCAGTTGTGAGTAATCCAACGGGAGTGATGCAAGTGAAATCCGGTAATCTGAAATGACGTGTGTCAGACTGGTATTGTTATTGTTTTCATCAGCAGACAACGCCAGACATGCCGGTGAAATAAAGAGCAAGGCCAGATATAAGCTTCTGGTTTTCATCAGGTAGTTCCTTTTAATGAGTGAATAAAACATTCATATCAGTTATGCCGGAGAGTCTGACATTCGGTTTGTGCCCAATATATTGTCAGTGAGGCTGAGCCTGCCGTCCCGCCAATTGATAGTTGTCAGTAGGGTAATAGCGCGGGCAACCATGTCACACCTGAGTTTTTTTTACTCAGATCCTGCTCAAAAAAGTCAGTTGTCCTGTCTTATAACTTCACCCTATTCAATCTAGTTACAACATACATTAATGTATAATTAAGGGTGCAACCTGCGATTAAGGCGCCGGGAACTGGCTGGATAACACATGCTTTGGCCAGACGCTGAGATCGGTATAACCGCCCGGAGAGTCTCCGGGTGGATGAATAACTCTGGTCACTCTTTTGTCGCTGTATGTTATGCTGACCATCACCGGATTAACTGACAGCGAGTAGGGCAGGTAATGAACGAGAAAAAAATGATATCGATCGACCAGTTTACTACGCAGGAACGTGAGGAAATCGACGTGATTTATCACTCTTTGCTCGAAAAATACCGGCAGCGAACCGCTAAAGAACCAGATAGTAAGAAGGAAAAAGAATTCACGATCGATGCCAGGCAGCAAGTGATGAGCCTGAAACTCATCAAACAAAAAGCTTTGGCAGATAAGGCCAAAAAACCAGTGCGCAGAAAAAAACCGGAATCTTTGTCAGCCAGCGAAGTGTCGGATTTTAACTGGTCTGCCTCAGTGGCCAAAGGGCGTCGTCGCTAAAGAATGAGCCAGACAGCAGATGGCTGCATGGCCTTAGTTTTGAATGATTGCGTTAAAGCAAGGTACTTCTTGTTTTGTTTATTTTACAGTGATTTATTTTATTTATGACCAGGTATTATTTCGACTGCTAACCGGTTATTATCTGTTTTTTATGTTATACCCGTGGGTATTGAAATTATATTCTCGCGCCTGGAATGAGGTTAATGATGAACAGTGAACAAAAAATTCTGCAAGCGGCGGAACGTTGCATGCGTGAAAAAGGATTCCATCAGACCTCGGTTCAAAATGTTGCTGCCAGTGCTAATGTCAGTGTCGGCCTGATTTATAAATATTTTAAAAATAAAGATGCCATCATTGAAGCGCTGGTGCTGAATGTCGTAAAGCGAATGAAACAGTTATTAAATGCTGACTTCGAAAAGATATCCCATGCTTTCCCGGAAATCTCTTCCGCAGATGATCTTCTGCCGCCACAAGTCGAACAAAGTATTATTCTTTTAATTGAGGTGTCGGCTGAGTCAACCAGAAATGAACGGATAAAGCATATTATGGATGAAGCATGGACTGACCTTAAACAAAATTTCATTGCACAATCCCAGGGCCGTTATCCCGGGGTCGACGCCAGTATCATTAATACCCGGCTTCATATGATGTCATTGATCATCGACGGAATAATCATCCGCCGTTGTATGAAGCAGAGCAGTATTCCGGGTGAGTTCATGCATCTCTTCAATGCTATTGCCAGGGAAGTTAATCAGACACCTTGTCATGAAAATGGCTATTCATATGATGGCTAAATATGCTATTTATTCTGATCATTTCTTTTTTATTCAGTGAGTCATCTGCAAATCTCCGGCAGATAACGCCATCCGTTAGCAGCAACAACAACAGTATTTTCTGACGGCGTGATGGTGGTGAACTTTCGGGGAAAATGACTGAAAGTTTTTCATCCAGGTCGGATATTAGTTTTTGTTCTGCGCTGTTCACAACCTGCCGTATATTGCTGTTACGCGAAACTTCTGAATAAGTTTCAATTAATAACCGGCGTTGCTCCTCCGGCCATTCATTCCAGAATGCTGAGTTAATATCAATTATGTTATCTGTTCTGGTTTCTTCCGGAAGTTTTTTTAATAAAAACGCACACCAACGTTCAGTGATATAGCGAACACATTCATTAATAATAAGCGATTTTCCGGAGTAATGACGGTATATCTGTCCGGCACTGAGTCCGGACTGCTGAATAATATCTGCCATGCTGGTACCATGAAACCCCGTACGGCTGAAACACTGACTGGCGGAAAAGATTATCTGTTCCCTGCGGCGTTTGATTAACTGGTCATCAGGTTTATTCAAGGGATTACCTGCATTATGTTGAACTCCGATGTTAATGCTTTTTATCTGCCGGGTTAAACACTACCCGTCAGGTATACTTAATTTTCTGGTGAATGTCTTATTCTTTTTGTGAGAAAAAGTCACAGCGGGATGAGATTTATTCATCCCGCTGTCTTTCATTTACTGCTTAATTTGAGATTCTTTAAGATCAGAACCACCACCCATCACTTTATATAAAGTCATCAGGTTAACGTAATAGGCTTCCTGAGTGGTGACCAGACTGGTTCGTGCCGTATACAGCGTACGCTGTGCGGTTAACGCGTCCAGGTAAGTATCAATCCCGTTACGATAACGTAAATCGGCAAGGTGAAAATAGGTCTGCGAGGCAGACACATTTTTCCGCTGACGATCTAACTGTTCATCAATGGTTCCGCGACGGGCCAGAGCATCAGCCACTTCTGAAAATGCAGTCTGAATGGTTTTCTCATAGGTGGCTACGTACAACTCTTTTTCAGCCTTGGTGTATTTCAGGTAAGAGACATTATACCCGCCACTGAAAATGGGCAGTGATATCGAGGGAGCAAATGACCAGATCCCCGCGCCATTTTTAAACAATGAACTCAGTTCAGAACTACCCACACCTCCACTGGCTGTCAGCGAGATGGAAGGGAAGAAGTTCGCCCTGGCCGCGCCGATACTGGCGTTTGCGGATCTAAGGTTATGTTCTGCTTCCAGAACATCCGGACGATTCTCCAGTACCGCAGAGGTAATACCACCAGGTACTTCCCGCAATGCCTGACCTATCGACTCAATATCCTTAGGCAACAGTGTTTCCGGGACACTTTGCCCCACCACCAGATCCAGGGCATTTTTGTCCTGAGCCACCTCTGTGGTGTAACTGGCCACATCGGCTGCTGCAGACTGGTAGGTGGTTTCTGCGGCAGAAACATCCACCATTGATGCGGTACCGTGCTCCAGCTGTTTTTTCGTCACCTCCCATGACTGACGGGCACTTTCGGCAGTTTGTCTGGCAATCTCAAGATTACTACGATCGGCTGCCAGCACCAGCCAGTAGTAGACGGTGTTATATAACACCGTCAGTCGTGTACTACGGGCGCCTTCCAGGGTACTTAAATACGTCTCATACTGCTCACGGGTCAGGCTCTGGTTTTTACCAAACAGATCCAGTTCAAAGGAACTAATGCTTCCTTCAGCACTATAGCTGTTGCTGAGGGCAGTCTGGTTGCCTTCACCGGTTAACGCCCGTGACCTTGTGCCGCTTAGGCCGGCAGTCACTGTCGGGAACAGATAAGAACGTTCTTCACCGTACTGTGCATGAGCTGCTTTTACACTCGCGACCGCTTCCCGTAAGTCACGGCTGCTGTTAAGAGACATGGCAACCACCTGGCGCAACTGATCATTCAGAATATAATCTCGCCAGGCCAGGGAGCGGTAGTTATTGGTACTGGTATCCTGCAGTGTTTTATACGCATCACCGGCCGGCATTTTGTTGCTGACTGCTCCGGCAGGGCGATCATAGTGTGGATCCAGAGAAACACACCCAACCAGAAAGCAGGGTAAAAATAGCATTAAGGCTTTTGCTGACATGTCATTCTCCTGCCTTATCAACAGCGGCTTGTGGTTCGTCATCATGCGGAAGGCCCGGAAAACGGCGGCGCACTAAAACAAAAAACAGTGGCACAAAAAAGATGGCCAGTAATGTTGCCGTAATGGTTCCGCCAATGATGCCGGTACCAATTTCGATACGGCTGTTAGCGCCAGCTCCGGAAGAAATCGCCAGTGGGAATACCCCGGCGGTGAATGCCAGCGATGTCATAATGATCGGTCGCAGACGCATCACAGCGGCATGAACAGCGGCTTTTACCAGTCCTTCGCCTTTCTGATAATTCTCTTCGGCAAACTCGACGATCAGAATGGCGTTTTTGGCAGACAGTCCGATGATAGTCAGTAACGCAACCTGGAAGTAAACGTCATTTTCCAGACCACGAAGGGTTACCGACAGTAACGAGCCAAGTACTCCCAACGGGACAACCAACATGACTGAGAAGGGAATAGCCCAGCTTTCATACAGTGCTGCCAGACACAGAAACACCACAATCAGTGAAATGGCATACAATGACATCGCCTGACCACCGGAAAGTTTCTCCTGATAAGACAGTCCGCTCCATGAGAAAGTCGCGCCGGAAGGCAGTTTCGCCGCAAGTTTTTCCATGGCATTCATTGCTTCTCCGGAACTTTGACCTGCAGCCGCAGACCCGTCAATTTCATAAGAGGAGAGGCCGTTATAGCGAGACAGAACATCCGGACCATAGGTCCAGCGAGAACTGGAGAAGGCTGAGAATGGCACCATAGTGGAATTGCCGGAACTATCTTCACCCCGAACGTACCAGCTGTCGATATCTTCAGGTTTGCTCCGGTACTGTTCATCGCCCTGCATATAGACTTTCTTTACACGGCCTCGGTCAACGAAGTCATTGACATAAGCGCCACCGATAGCATCTCCCAGCGTGGTATTGATATCACTAATCGTCAGTCCCAGTGCCTGTGCTTTCTGGTCATCTATATCAACCTGTAACTGAGGTAAGTCGGGCAGGGTGTTAGCACGTACCGCGCTCATTGCAGGATCTTTATTGGCTTCAGCAATCAGCTGATTACGCCAGGCCAGTAACTGATCACGGTTGGTTGCTCCACGTCCCTGGAGTTCGAAAGTAAAGCCGTCAGACTGACCAAGGCCCGATACAGACGGCGGTGTCAGAACGAAAATCTGTGCATCACGAATAGAAGAGAGGTTTGCCATAGCCCTGGCCGCAATGGCATTTGCGGTATTCGCAGCACCCGGGCGGTCGCTCCAGTTTTTAAGAGCGATAAATCCGATACCGGCATTCTGACCACTGCCTGCGAAGCTGAAACCATTGACCAGCATGCTGACGTTAACATTATTTTTTTCTTTGGTGGCGAAGTACTGCTGCACCTGGCGACGAACTTCAGAGGTACGGTTATCCGTGGCTCCCGGTGCCAGCTGGTACTGCACCATAATATAACCCTGATCTTCGGTCGGCAGGAAGCTGGTTGGCAGACGGTTATATAAGACGGCACATCCAATCACCAGTACGCCATAGACCAGCATATAACGCCATTTACCTGCAATGACACGACCAACACCATTCTGATAGCGCGCCTGAACTTTATCGTAACTCCGGTTAAACCAGCCAAAAAAGCCTTTCGAGCTGCTTTCATGGTTATGAGGTTTAAGAATAGTGGCACACAGCGCCGGGGTCAGGGTCAGAGCCACCACGACCGACAACACCATTGAAGAGACGATGGTTATGGAGAACTGGCGGTAAATAACTCCGGTAGAACCACTGAAGAAGGTCATTGGCAGGAATACCGCCGACAGTACCATCGCGATCCCTATCAATGCGCCAGTGATTTCTTTCATCGATTTTTGGGTAGCTTTCCGGGGTGACAGTCCTTCTTCGCGCATCACACGTTCAACGTTTTCGACTACCACGATGGCGTCATCCACTAACAGCCCGATGGCCAGCACTACCCCGAACATCGTCAGGGTATTGATGGAATAACCAAATACGGCTAATACGCCAAACGTCCCGAGCAGAACGACCGGTACCGCGATAGCAGGGATTAAGGTGGTGCGGATGTTCTGCAGGAATACAAACATCACGATAATTACCAGAATAATCGCTTCAACCAGGGTCTTTACCACTTCTTCGATGGAGATTTTGACGAAATCGGTACTGTCCATCGGATAAGCGACTTCATATCCGGCCGGCATGCTACTGCGGAAGGTTTCAACGGCCGCTTTAACTTTCTCTGCGGTGGTCAGGGCATTGGCTCCGGACGCAAGCTGAACCGCCATTCCTGAGGCCGGATGGCCGTTAGCCAGTACATTAGCGCTGTAATCTTCATCGCCCATTTCGACGCGAGCCACATCACTCAGATGAACCAGAGACCCGTCAGTTTTACTTTTAAGTACAATGTTGCGGAACTGGTCAGGTGTTTGTAACCGGGAACGTGACTGAACGGTAGCCACTAATTGTTGTTCTTTACTGGCAGGGAGTGAACCCAACTGCCCGGAAGAGACCTGAGTATTCTGAGCTTCCAGCGCAGTCGCCACATCAGAGGGCATCAGAGAATATGAAGCCAGTTTGACCGGGTCGAGCCAAATCCGCATGGCATATTCACCACCAAATACCTGTACCGTACCCACACCAGGCACACGCGCCAGTGTATCTTCCATATTACTGACCAGATAATCCGAAATGTCAGAAGAGGTGCTTTTATCGGTTTTATCGTACAGAGCCAGAACTAACAGGAAGTCACTCTGGGCTTTTTCAACGGTTACCCCCTGGTCAGTTACTGCAGTAGGCAGGCGACTTTCCGCTTGTTGAACTTTGTTCTGTACCTGAACCTGGGCGATATCCGGGTCTGTTCCCTGCTGGAAAGTGACCTGAATTTCAACCTGCCCGGTTGAGGCTGTACTGGTGGAGCTGAAATAGAGCAATCCATCCAGCCCGGTCAACTGTTGTTCAATAACCTGGGTCACACTGCTTTCTAATGTTGCAGCGGAGGCACCGGTGTAAGTTGCCTGAATTCTGATCTGCGGGGGAGCAACATCCGGATACTGGGCAATCGGCAGCTTGCTGATACTCAGTACCCCGAACATCATAATACAGACTGCGATGACCCACGCAAAAACAGGGCGACGAATAAAAAACTGAGCCAGCATAATCAGTTGTCTCCGCTTGTCGCTGTGGTGGCATCAGGATTCACTTCAACCGGTTTTACGGTCATTCCTGCCTGAACCTTTGCCGTTCCCTGAACGATCAGCCGATCCCCGTTCTTAAGTCCACTGTTAATCAGCCACTTATTGCCAATGACCTGAGTGGTTGAGACAGTACGGTTCTCGACTTTATTGTCTGAATCTACGACCAGCGCGGTGGCATCACCTTTGGCATCGCGGGTGATACCCTGCTGTGGCGCCAGAATGGCGTCTGTTTTCACGCCATTCGTCACACTGGCTCGCACATACATACCGGGTAACAGGATATGCTGAGGGTTTGGGAAAATAGCCCGCATGGTGACACTACCGGTGGATTCATCGACCGCAATCTCGGTCAGTTCCAGCTTTCCGGTCTGATTATAAGTGGATCCATCTTCCAGCTTCAGGGTGACCGGAACCGTATCTGTTTCCTGCTTAAGAGAGCTTTTCTGTTGACGTAATTTCAGCAGTTGCATGCTGGACTGGGTCAGGTCGACATAAACCGGGTCAAGGGTACGGATGGTGGCCAACGCAGTAGACTGGCTGGCAGTCACCAGAGCTCCCGGTGTCACCGAAGAGATACCAATCCGGCCGCTGATAGGTGCGGTAACCCGGGTATAGTTCAGATTAATACGGGCACTTTCTACCGCTGCCCGGTACTGCTCAACGGAAGCCACATTTTGCAGGTAAGTGGCCTCAGCGTCATCAGCATCCTGTTTCGAAACACCGTTTTCTTTCACCAGTGCGGCATAGCGTTGCGCTTTTAATTTGCTACTTTTGACTACGGCCTGTGCATATTTTAATTCGGCCACGGCCTGATCATAAGTAGCCTGATAGGTTGCCGGGTCAATCTGGTAAAGCACCTGACCGGCTTTAACATCATCACCTTCAGTAAACAGCCGTTTTTGGATTATCCCTCCAACCTGAGGGATAACAGCTGATACCATGGTGCCGGTCACCCGGCCGGTAACATCACTGTTAATATCCACAGGTTGCGTGTGCAAAGTAGTTACGCCGACTTCTGTAACCGTAGCGGTTTTCTGAGTAGTACTACTCTGGTCGCAACCGGCACACAATAATACCAGCCCTGCAATAACACTGCGCTGAATTGACTTCATGTTTAATCCTGTAGTGAACGTTCATTCCCACCGTGCAGATTAACAAATCAACACATCTCTGTATGTCAGGAAAATGAAAAAGAACCCATAGAAATCAGCGAATAGTGCAAAGAACAGAGTGACCCATCGTACCGAAAGTACCTGCAGACCGACTAATAAACACTATGCCATCAGTGCAGGGATTGGCTATGAAATAAAATAATTAAATGATAACTATAGGTTTTAATTGGTTTTTTTGCAGGCGGCAGAGGGGGATCTGCCGCCACCAGGGAAAACGTGATGGTAATAATGATCAGTTGGTTGTCCAGTAGGTACCGTTTTCGGGTAGCGCTAAAAATTGCTGATTCATCTCCTGCAAGGTGTGGGAGGGAGAAACATCCTGAAACAATGACGGATGAAAGGTGACGGCAAACTGTTCAACGGCCAGCAAATGCCAGGGGCTCATATAGAAGTTCTGCCACAATGCCAGGGCCTGATGGTTCTTAACTGCCGGCAGCAAGGCGAGGGTGGTATTTTTACTCAGCGCCGCGAGAAAGGAAGCTTTTGCCTGTCCGGGCGTCACATCGGGCCCCAGTTGTAGCTGATCCGGATGATCCGGTCCGGACGAGCCTGTCGCTATATAGATGTCTGGTTTTTCCACCAGCAAAGTTTCCGGGCTGATTTTTCCAAAGACCGACGGGAAATGGCCGGCGGCGATATTGTCGCCCCCCGCAAAGGCCATCATATCCGCCAGGTTACCCTGTGCCACAGTGGTACAACAGTCTCTGTTACGATCCAGATGCATTTGCAAAAACACCCGGGGTTTATGGCCGTGCCAGCCTGCCAGACGGTCATGAATCAACTGCATATGCTGCTGATAAAACTTAATAAAACGTTCTGCTTTTGGCTGGTCATCCAGTGCCTCTCCCAGGGTTCGCAGGCTGCTGACTGTATTAGCCAAGGGTTTAACACGGAAGTCGAGAAAAATCACAGGGATATGTGCCGCAGCCAGCTGTGTTAACAACGATGAACTGTCCGGGGGCATTCGTGCATACACGGGCAGAATGACCAGATCAGGTTTGAGTGAAATGATCTTTTCACTGTTAAGCTGTGAAAAATTAGAATTACCTATCAGGGGAATATCTGCGATTACCGGCCAGGCCTGCACATAGCGCTGCCAGGTCTGATGGTCAAATTTACGCAAGTCAGGTGGCCAGCCAACCACCCGTTTAGCCGGATTTCCTTCCTCAACCAGTGCCAGGGTATAGAGCATACGGCTTTCACCCAGCACAATTCGTTGCGGATTATCGGGGATAGTCACCTGACGCTGCAGACTATCGGTGACTACCTTGCTCTGCGCGATAAATGGCACCATCAATAACACCGTGGTGGCGAACAGTTTTTTTCTTAAAACGGATGTAAACATAATGGGTTCCGGAATAACGGGGCAACAGTATCAGTAATAATATGGATGAAAACAACAGAGATAAGACCTGACAGGCTCTGTTTTTCTATCGCAAGGAAACCGGAGACACTCTGTTTCTTCTGGCCAATATCCTGACTATCTGATGGCCTGTAATTCTTTTGTTCATCTGTTACTAAATTCCAGGACACACAACCAGGTGCGGTCTCTGGCCTTTAGCTGCTGGTATAACGTCTTACCGATAAATCTTTGAAACGCCCGGATTAATAATATATGGTATACGATATGGCTAAGGAGAGACATATCCTATCCTGGGATACTGACTTCACTCACACGCCAGCCATCCACCTCGTTATGATCACAAATTCGCGCAGGCACACAATGAAAATTACAGAAATTGAGGTATACAGCTATCAGGTCGGTTATGCCCATGGGACCTATATCATGTCCGGTGACAGGGTTGCCAGCACTGAAGATGGGACAGTGATTAGAATAAGAACCAGCGAAGGGATAGACGGGTGGGGCGAAATCACAACTCTCGGCAAAACCTACCTGCCGGTGTTCCCTGAAGGTATTCGCACAGCGCTCAGGGATTTAGGGCAGGCTATTCTTGGCAAGGATCCACGCAATATTCTCGCGATTAACCAGACGATGAATGCCACACTGATGGGACAGGAATTTGCTAAAAGCCCGATAGATATTGCCTGCTGGGATATTTTGGGGAAATCTGTCGGTAAACCGATCAGCAGCCTGCTGGGTGGTGTTATCAATGAACGTTTTCCTGTGTATGAAGCAGTACCTCTGGGTAGTCCGGAGTCGATGGCCGAATATATCACCGAACGTCGTAAAACCGGTGTTAACCGGTTTCAGCTGAAAGTCGGTAATAATCCTCTGGAAGATGTCGCCCGTACCCGTACTTCGGTAGAAGCCGGCGATGAAAAAACGGTGATTGTGGCTGACTCGAACGGGGGCTGGTCGCTGGCCAGTGCCAAACTGGCAGTGCAGGGCATGGCCGGATTACCGGTCTATATTGAACAGCCGTGTCGGACAACCGCTGACTGTATTCTGGCCCATCGTGGTTCAGATTTACCTTTAGTGCTTGATGAGTCAATTATTAGTGCCGATGAAGTTTTTCGTGCCAAATATGAAGCCAATGCGGTATCAGTCAATCTGAAATTTGGCAAGCTGGGTGGGCTGACTAATGTTGTCCGGGCTCGTGATCTTTTGCAGGATCTCAATATGGCTGTCTCAGTAGAAGACATGTGGGGAGGGGATATTATTACCGCAGCGACCAGTCATATTGCTGCCACGACCCGCCCGGCTTCATTACTGATGACACCTTTTTTCAATGACTGGACCGACGGGCATTTAGCCGGTTATAGCCCACGTTCACAGAATGGATTTGGTGCTGCGCCTCAGGGACCAGGATTGGGAATTGAAGTCGACGTCAGCCTGCTGGGTAAGCCGTTGATGATTATTCGCTAGCATCTCCGCGAATGCTCAGGGATAAGCGGCGATAATTTGATGATCGTATTGCTAATTAACTTTGACGCCAGCCACTGATAATGGCACAGGCCGGCAATCATTATCCGGCCTGTGTTGCCTAATTTTGATATCAGAACTGTTTATCCGGTACGGCATTAAACCGGGTGTTTTTCAGCATCAGCATCTGAATAACACCAGTCAGGAAGATGACGGAGACTGAGATTAAAATGTTCCAGTTTGCCAGCCAGCCTGCTTCAGGAGACCGCGGCCACATCAGATTGATAATAGATGCGATACCAAACATCATCGCTATGATTTTAACCGGTATCCCCATACGGCCCAACCTGAAATCACCGTTTGCTCTCCAGCCTTTCGCTCCGGAAATCAATGATGCAATAACCACCATCTGAAAGGCAATATATACTCCGGTCGTGGTAAAGCTGATAATCTGGGTGGCGGCATTGGCTGAGAAAAATCCAACGCTGAGGATGGCCAGGGTGATCACTGCTGTGACCCAAAGTGCCGCTACCGGCAGGCGTTTAGTTTCACTGAGTTTGCCAAGCGCACCTGCACCAACAATCATCTTATCTCGTCCCAGAGAAAACAGCAGACGGCTGGCTGAAGCGATCACAGAACTTACTGCGCTGACGACTACCGCCAGCAGGCAAATCATGGTGATTTTACTGCCTGTCGGCCCCATAACCTGTAAAACCGCAGCGCCGGCAGGGTCGCTGATAGTGCCTTTGACTGCGGCTGCCATATCCGGTACTGCCAGTAACAGTCCCAAAACCATTAATAAAGCCGTCCCTCCGCCACAAAATATAGTTAACAGCATTGCCCGGGGTACTGCTTTGGACGCGCCAGAGACTTCTTCCGCCAGGTCACCACAAGCCTCAAATCCATAGAAGATCCAGACACCAATCAGGCTGGCATAGAATAATGCGGAGGTATAGTGATGCTCACCCTGACCAAAACTCTCAGTTAAGATTGAGAATGGTTGGATACGACCAGCGATAAGCATATAGCCACCGCAAATTGCCAGGCCGATAAGACCGGTCCATACACCTATTTCCGTCATTTTTGCCAGGATTTTAGTCCCGGAGAAATTGGCGGCGATTGCAATCACTGCGATGCAGATACCACACATGGCATTAAATTCTGGCGTTGGATTAACTCCCAAAAGTACTGCCAGGAAGGGGGCTCCACCGGCAGAAATACCTGCCCCGGTACCTATAAGAGCAAACAGATAAATCCACGCAGTAAGAAAACCCCAGCGTTCACCGCCTAATCGCCTTGCCCATTGATAGATGCCCCCGGCAATTGGAAATGCGGAAGAGGCCTCGGCAAACACCAGACAAACAAATACCTGTCCGGCCAGTACTGCCAGCATTGTCCAGAAGAAAGGGGGGCCAACAGCAATCAGTGCCGTGGAAAACAGTGCAAATACTCCTGCCATTGGACTCATATAAGAGTAACCCAGAGAGAAGTCGGCAAATAAGCCTAATACCCGTTTAAACTCAGGTCGATAACCAAGGGATAATAAACGCGCATCTTCAGCCTGATCGCTTGATTCTTTTTTATTTGTCATGAGATTGGTTCCGAAAAATGAACTTAATAAGGCGACTTATCCTTTAGAGGACCAGCCATTATCGACATAAAGGGCCGTACCGTTAATAAAACTGGCATCGGATGACAGCAGAAATAGTGCCGCGGCAGCCGCTTCTTCTGCTTTACATATCCGTACCTGAGTGGAAGCCAGCCCATCTGCTTCCCACGTTTGCCCTTGAATATCGAGACTTCCTATCTCTCTCAACCCATGAGCCGTTTCAACAAATCCCGGACATATCGCATTGCAGCGAATACCATATTGCCGATACTCGGCACTGACAGAACGAGCAAGTTGCAATACAGCTCCTTTCGTCATGCAATAAACACTCTCTAAACTAAAACCTTTCTCTCCGTTTATTGAAGAAGTAATAACGATATTTCCTTTCCCTGCAGCAACCATCTCCGGAATAACAGTCTTACAGGTGACAAATGCGGATCGGGTATTTATTGCCATCAGGCGGTCATATTCATCCAGCGTGGTTTCATGTAAGGGTTTTACGATAATGGTTCCTGCATGATTAAACAGATTATCTATTCTTCCCAGCCACTGTTTAGCCTGAGATATCGCTTCGGTAAGCAGTACCGCGTCACTGACATCTGCGTGAAAGAAAGCTGATTTCCCACCTTTTTTATTTATAGTTTCAACGAGTTCTATACCAGAATTTTTATCGTAATCTATAATCGCCAGAATCGCGCCTTGTTCAGCAAACAATAGTGACGCAGCACGTCCGATGCCACCGGCACCGCCAGTAATCAAAACAGTTTGGTCTTTAAGTTTGTTACCTGTTGACATTGACAACCTCTAAAATAATAACCAGGAAAAAATCTTAGGACCAACCTACCATTGAAAAAAACCAACCAAAACCGGAAATGACAATCTATACAAAACTCCTATATAATAAAAAATTAACCTTACATAATATTTTAAATAAAAACCCCAGTGAGATATAAGAAACATACTAACTCAAATAATAAAATATACTGTGAAATATGACCTAATCTCCTAAGGCGAACTTTGGTAAAGGGTCGAGTATCTAAGGGGATGAGAGTTTTTTTACGGGTAAAATATACTACTTAAATATCCTGTCGATATTCACCCCTGACTATGATTCAATATTTTAATGAGTTAACCAGGATTTTCGCTGCAGAGGATGGTGGGTGTCATGGCCGTTAAGCAGATATGACGTGTATCATTGTGATATTCCAGACTAAACCGGCGGGGCGCCGGTTTAGCCCTGAGTTCAGGCTGATTACCACTTAAATTTATTCGTGTCTTCCCAGTCCTTCAACTCTTTTTCCGCCTGCTCCTTGCCGTAACCGTAGCGCTCCTGGATACGGCCGACTAGTTGGTCACGTTTCCCTTCTGCCACGTCCATGTCGTCATCGGTGAGTTTACCCCATTGTTCCTTCACCTTGCCTTTAAACTGCTTCCAGTTTCCACTGATGCGATCTTCGTTCATATCGTTTCTCCTTGGTTAACTCACGGGTGCCACAGGGCAGTCCGTATGTAGAGCTATATATTTATAAGTATGGATTACCCCGGAAAATTTACCTGCCTGGTTTTTCAGTTTAAGATTTTTCCTGCAGTTAGGGCTGGCTAAGCAACTTCAACAGATTTTTATAGCTTCGCCTGATATATCAGGGAGTAAAAGAAACTTTAAATTTAAAGGGGAGGGGTAACGATAACTATGGCGCGTGTTTTATTCCTATGATTAACCTGCTAACGGATACAATACTGTAGTTAACTCAGAAAATTACAGTATTATTTTCGCTTCAGAGAAAATCATTGCAGATGTTGTCTCATACCACTGGTAAGATATAAATCTCTTTGATGGTACCGTAAACGTACCTATTGATGACTAAAATAAAGTGTTATAACAACTCTGGGTATTAGGTGATAAAAAAGGACGTAAAGCTATTTTTAATCAGGAGATGACAGTATGGATACAGTCGAGGAACTTTATAACACGTATTGATACCTGTATTAGGCTGGGTTATTCTGGCTGCTGATATTTCGGAGATCGCTTATCGTACTGTCAGGGATTACAACCGTATAGCAAGAGGAAACGATAAAATATGGTAGATGTAGATGCTGTCGAAAAGCGAGTTTACGAATTAGTCCAGCCCTGGAATGGCCGTTCGTGGCTGACATTTAAAATGCCTCATTTAAATCGTGACACCTCGCTGAACCATACAATGAACATGGACGAAGAAGAAGCTCAGGATTTGCTTGATGAGATTTTTACTGAGTTCAAGCTCAGGCATATCGATCTCAATTTCAGTATCTATTTTCCTGTGAAAAACCGCAAAGATGCAAAACCTCTAACCATCAATATGCTCATTGAATCTGCCATCGCTGGCCGCTGGTTGTATGACTGACACACACCGGAGGGCTGATTTTGGCTCTCCGTCACAATTATCAAAGCTAAGTTCAAATGTCCGCCTGTCAGCAAGGCAGCTCATTGCTTCCATATTGGCAGCCATAAGCCCGTTAGTGGTTTCCTTTAACAGTACAGGACGGTCACTAACCAGCTTTTGCTTTGTTCATAGTAACCTGACAGGCGAGCAGCAAACAAAATGTTATAACAACTCTGGGTATTAGGTGCTCAAACAGAATTGGCACTTTCGCTGGGAGAGCTGTTCCTGTAATAGGCTGGGTTATTCTGGCGTCAGATGTTTCACAAATCTCTTACAGAACGGTAAGAGATTACAACCGTATTGCCAGGGGAAGTGACAAAATATGGTAGATGCTACTGAAAAGCGAATTTATGAGCTTATTGAGCCATGGAATGGCATTACATGGTCAGCCTTGAGGGTAAAACCTTTAACCGGCGAAACATCATTGAATCATTCGATGAATATGGATCCCATGGAAGCAGCGGAGCTGTTGCTGGAAATATTTGAGACATTCAATCTTAACTTTGAAGACTTAAGCTTCCAGTCTTATTTCTCGAAACACCGTAAAGACGAAAAACCGTTAACCATCAACATGATTATCGAATCAGCTAAAGCTGGCCGCTGGTTGTATGACTAACACACACCGGAGGGCTGATTTTGGCTCTCCGCTACATTTGTCAAGGCTAAGTTCAGATGTCCGCCTGTGAGCAAAGTTGAAATGTCCGTTAAGGACTTTCAAATCCAGATTACAACTTTGCCTCTACAACACCGGTGCGCATAATGTATATTATGTTAAATTAAGTTCGCTATAGCTTTAGTTCATAACAATCTGCTGGCCATAATCAATCATACACTTACCCCACACTTCATCTTCTTCTTGCAACACGGTATGTTTGCCGGTTATACCAGCTTGCGCTTTTGTACCCACTACACACTACAATACCTCGTTGACCATCTGGCTCTGCGAACTGCAGCTACCCAAGCTGCATCACTTCAAGCTATCAAGTATTTCTATGAATTCTGGTACCAGAAACACGGCGTGACTTTTTGCTTCAGTTTTAATTCCTCTGAACATAATCCATTGGTCGCGATTCAAGAATTGACTGCCTTTTCTCAACATCTGGAAAATGGGCATTCATGTGCATCAACTTTAACCATCGGCTCTTTAAGTTCAGCAATTAACCCTCTAAGAGAATCATTTTGTTTATCATTAACTGTTTCATAAACAGGTTCTGCCTTACCTTTTACAGGAACAGCCAGTCCAACAGTTTCAATTCCAATACTATCGGTATTGCCTGGGAACCGGTCAGGGAAATCTTTTTCTTTTTCAATATCATATATTTGGTGAGATATCTTTCTCTTCCAGTAACTTTTAGTATGAAAAGCTAACAGGATGATGTAATGATCAACCTGCTCTTTGCTGATGGCATCGCTTATGTGCCCTTCTTCCCGCTGAGTATTTTTTCGTCCTTGCAGTCAAAGGAACTGAATGGCATCCAGAGACTTTGAACGCGACACCCTTTACAGGTCCGCACTGGCCTGGCTGCTGCAACGATCCCCGAACATATTACGCATTCCGGGAATATCGTCTCCTGAACATCTGAAAAAATCTTGCCAGTGGCGATTTAGTCCTGCCAATCGAGGTCATTCAGAGCCTCAACCGTATTGATTGATCACTAACCAGTGGCATCTGTGGCTTAAGCCTGTGAAAACCTACTGAACCTTCAGGCGAAGACTGACAATAATCAGCTATAAAAACATTTTAAATCAATGAATTAAAATTACAGGAGTGAAGTTCTCACCAAATGGCCATTTACAGCATGTGTAAGTCGTGTCGCTATGCAAAAAAACGGTGACTATCCCTCCGGAGATGACTCAGATTTTACGTAGCGACGCCGGATGCCATCCCTGATTTAAGACCTGTTGTAACAGGGTGACAAACTCAGGTTCAGGAAGTGCATACTTTTCTTCTATACTTATTTCATGGCTAATAAGTAAGGACGAAAAAATGGCAGGTGGATGGTCTGATGACGGGGCTGTAAATAAACAAATCGATGCTACCGTAGAAGATGCCGTTGCCAGAGCCCGTGAGCATCTTGGCCACGGCGAAAGCGTTGAATTTTGTGAAGAGTGCGGGGACCGCATTCCGGAAGCCAGGCGAAATGCACTTTCTGGTGTCAGGTATTGTGTAAATTGTCAGGAGAAATTGGATAAAAAGGACGAATTCAACAGCGGATACAACCGGCGTGGTAGTAAAGACAGCCAGTTGAGATAGTATAAGCCTGTAAGAGGCATTCACGTACCGTGACAGTGTCACATTATGACATTTAACTCTCAGGCCTCATCACTGCCAAAATTTAGGGCGATATCCTGTTGACCAGTGCTCTGACTACCCTGTCTAAATTTTATGGGGCTGGCAGGACTCAGGACCAGTGAGAACCCCCCAGGTCAGGAAAATGCTGTTGCATTATCGGGGGCAGAAAAAGGCCTCTCCATCCACTGGCTTGTTGCAGAGGCCACTATCCCTCCACCGCCACTATCGCCCATCAATACTATCCGTTCAGGGTCAATCAGCAGTTCAGCACTATGTTCTTTACCACTTCAAAATCTGCTATTGGAGAAATGTCAGAAAGACTGGTGGCAAGGCAATGCTACTGTCAGGCCGGGTCTGATAATGCTATATTAGTTTTTTATCAATTTTTAATTTGATTTTTATGACACAACTGCAATATCTGCACGGTTATCCTGCTTCCATTATCAGTCAGGTTCAGAGCCTCGCTGATCAGGGTAAGCTTGGCCGGTGGCTCGAAAAAAAGTATGCATCCCGCCACGATATACAGAGTGATAAATCGCTGTATCAATTCGTTGCCGAATATAAGCAACGATACCTGAAAAATGCCCCCGCCTTATCTAAGGTTTACTATGACAACAAACAAAATCCTGTCAGTGGCACGCTGGGCACTAACACCTTTGTATCACGGGTACAGGGTAGCAAACTAAAATCCAATAATGAGATCAGGATTGCAACATTGTTCCGCGAGGGACCTGAAGAGTTTCTCAGGATGATTGTGGTACACGAACTGGCTCATCTGAAAGAAAAAGAGCATAACAAAGCCTTTTACCAGCTCTGTTGTCATATGGAGCCAGACTACCACCAGCTGGAATTCGATCTCAGACTGTGGCTTAACTGGCGTGATCAACAGTAGCAAATATCAATAGTAAGATGACATCTGAAAACCTTATTATCACTCCCCTCAAACATGGCTCTGATGTCTGCTCATCATTATTCCGCGGGTTAAACGCTAAACCCTGGACGGCTCATCCGCGGAAAAACCGCCAGTACTGATAGTTAATCATTAGACGCGTGCAGGTAACGCTATTTGCCGCACCAGCTGCATTATGGACGGGGACTGAAATGTCCAGTCATGCTGGATTATTCATAACTTATGATTTAGAAAATCTTCAGTTACTTCTCTGATATCGGCTTATCGTAATGATTACACTTGCTTGTTACGACCCTGCGATGATAAAAATAAATCTATAAATTTCATGGTATTATGACTACCCCTGAATATCAGGTAGTATCTTCTCGTGTCCGTCATTAGTGCATTTTGCGTGTAATGCAAAAAAAAATGAAAAATTTCTAAATCAGTGATTGCCAAAAAACATAAACAGAGCTAACTTAAACCCATAAGTCGAAGCATACACCCATGAATTATAATCTGTCGGGCATAATATGCCGGCGCAGTACTGTTTTATATCATAATAGTTGTTTAATCGCATTAGCTCGCGGTTTCTTTTTTAAAAAGACACCATGTGGTGAGATATTTATTATTTCTGTAATATTAAATTGGCTCTTTAACCTGTCGATGTTTTTCATACGTACGATCAATGTGATTTTTAATAAGATTCATTATATTGTTTGTGAACCGAAATAATATTGGGTAACACACGATTCAGGGAGTCATAAATGAAATCACTTAGTGGTATGGGACTTGTATTCATATTATTTTTTTTGCCATCAGTTGCTTTTTCATACACCGGTAGAATTATATTTACCGGTTATTTGTATCAGCCACCCTGCATGCACAGTATTAGTTCAAACTCTGTGAGATTTAGTTGTCAACAAGGTAAAAATAAAGTTATCAGTAAAATATCTTTATCCTCAGGAAGCGGCTATCTTCCTATGGGATTAGGCACCAGTAAAGTTAAATGGATCAACCGGGAGCATTCCCTGGGGGTTCTTGAGATAGCCTATCGCTAATGACAATAAACCCACCATTCCCTTTGTTTAGTCGCATTATTCTCAGTAGATTGTGGATGTTTTTTGCTGCCATATTTTTATGATTTCGCTCGGCCGAGGGTATTTTTAAGTATTCAATTCTCTTGTCTGAACAGGAGATATCATGAATATCTACTCTGATCTTTATCTGTTTTTTATCGTTGTGAAATATTGGATATTGATAATATGACCACAGGTGCGGCATGCCTTTTCCTGGAAAATAACGCATTACTCTGTAACTCCTGGTTGTTCGTCCCCAAACAGATCCTTCATCATTGGTGATAAAATAAACACTGACACTTTATGTTAATTAGTGGTTGTTAAATTACTACCAGGTATCAGGTTAATGATGTATAAGTTGTTAACTCAAATCACTCATGTTAATAAATAATGAAAAGCCCAAGAAATAACCGGATTACAAACAGACTAAAACTTTCTTTAATCCCACTGCTGTTGAGTACCGGCATCAGTTATGCCGAAAACAGTTCTCCGCTGGCTCAGCCAGCTCAACATTTACCGACTCAGACTTTTCTGGTGGGTTCATGGACCGGGCAGGCAACTGGCGATATGGTTCAGAAAGCCATTTATCCGAGCCAGGGGATCTACCGTGTCCGTCTGAATAGTGATGGTTCTTTACTCCCTTTGGATATGTTAAAACTGGCTAGCCCTTCATGGATTGTATTTAGCCACAACAATAAATTTGCCTACACCACCAATGAAAATGATGCAGGCTCTGTTACTGCATTAAGAGTGGGAAAACAAGGTAAGCTAAGCACCATTAATCAGTCAGACAGTCTTGGTTCACAGCCAACTCACGCCACAATCACATTAGATGATAAATATTTAATCGCTGCTAATTACTCTGTAGCTCCCGGCCATGCGGGAATTACCCTGTTTCCTCTGCGGACTGATGGTGCAATAGAAGATGCAGTTCAGCATATTCCCTTTATTGATGGGTCGCATGTAGTTAAAGATCGTCAGGACGCTGGTCATGCTCATTCGGTGAATATGACCCCTGACGGAAAAATGTTATTCGTTGCCGACCTTGGAGCAGATACCGTGCATGCCTTCAGCTATCATGCGGAAAAATCACAACCTCTGACGCCAGAACCGGATTTCGATTTACATTTTAAACCCGGAGAAGGTCCCCGCCATATGACCTTTTCTTCTGACGGGAAATTCGCCTACATTAGTACTGAAATGTCGGCCAAAGTGCATGTTTATCGTATAGAGCACGATAAACTTTCCGAAATTCAGGTCGTCGACCTGACAGAAAGCAAAAATCCTGACGATAAGGGAGGAGCCGGAATTCTTTTCAGCCCGGACCATAAATTCCTGTATGTAGGTAACCGTCGCAAAGTTAATCAAATCGTAGTGTTTAAAGCTGATCCGGTTACCGGAAAATTAACGCTGACCAGGCGTTTTTCCTCAGGGGGTATTGAACCCAGAGCTTTTGCTTTTGATAAAACCGGACAGTACATGATTGTCGCTAACGTTTTCTCAAATAATGTGGTTGAATTGAGAAGAAACACCGAAAATGGTGATTTAACGCCCACAGCCGTGACTTTACAGATAGGCACCCCGACAGATATCAAGTTCGTTAATTAATATTAACCCGCTTTCGGGCGGGTTTTATTTTATTGTTACTCGCTGGCTTAATGTCGTTAAAATTGCAAGGTGAAAAGGCCGTTGTGAGTTTTGCCCCGAAGCAAGGAAAACTCGTTAGCCAGCAAATACTACTCTTCCCTACCCTAAATAACCTTCGGCTGTAGCAATATCCCAATCCCTTAATCATCAATGGGTAATCGCTATGGCAAAGATTTCACAGTTGAGTTCTTTTTACTCTGCTCCGATTCAGAAAAAGTAGATACTATGAGCAGGCCAAAACTAACTATGAAAATAGTAGGCTATGGCGTTAAAGCTAAAGTGATCTTTGATTTATTATCTACTGACCAGGAGCATCGTTAGCCCGGTACATTCTACAGTATCGCCAGGACTTGTAAGACAGGACTGGCGGTTGCACGAAAATTACGATGAGCATTGTAATTAACAAGCCTATACCCGTAGAAATAATGTAAAGTTGGTTACCTGAAAGAATTACCCAGATAAATACCACCATACAGCCGAAAAATACCCACATCACAATTCTAAAACGATTAGCAAGATCATGAATGGATTCACCCAAACTTCCTCCATAACTATCTACATTGTTTTTGATTTTTTGTAGATCAGCATGGCTAAAACCAGACTTCAGTAATGCTGCTTCACTCACTTTCATAGCATCTCACCTTCCATCCTTACAATGTAGATACTTCTCTGGAGCAAAGTATACACAAAACTTTCGGGAAAATAGGGATCACTCCATCCATCAGATGGTGATTTTTTGATAGATAAAACAGCATGATATCTTACCAGCGTGGTTTTTACACGATTGGCCCCCAACCCCCTAAGATGTCGTATTTGAGGCTTCGATCCCACCAGCCACTGTTCAGAGAATCTAAAAAGTTCTCTATTTTATGAAACAGTTGATTCATGAAGGATCATTTAAGTGCAATAAAAGCGCTCTGTTATTCCGAATGCACAACTTAAGTGCATGCCATCCCGGAGGAAACAGAGAATGTTATCATCATAACTAATTGATAATTATCAATTATAAAACAAATCCCGCCACGAACACCAACTGGTACAAAAGTTGCAGAACCTGCTTAGCCTTAAAAAAGGAGATTCAGATGAAAGCAATAATTATTGGCGCGGGTATCGGCGGGATGAGTTCGGCACTGGCGTTAAGTCGTTGCGGTTATGAAACCGAAGTTTTTGAAGCAGTAAAACAGATGAAACCTGTTGGAGCCGCAATTTCCATCTGGCCAAACGGTGTTAAATGTCTGAACGCCCTCGGGTTGAGGGATGAACTTAAGGCGCTTGGCGGTAATATGGCCTGGATGGCATATAACGATTATGCCAGTGGTAACCAACTGACCAGATTCAGTCTGTCGCCATTGGTTGAGCGTGTGGGTGAGTACCCCTATCCCGTTGCCAGAGCAGAGTTACAACAAATGCTCATTAACAGTTACGGCGCAGAGAGGGTTAATTTTGGTAAACGTGTCACCCGCGTTGATCAGGATAGTCATGGGGTACAGGTATGGTTTGATGACGGCAGCGAGGCCCGTGGCGATTTTCTGATCGCTGCTGACGGCACCCATTCGGTAGTCAGGGAATATGTGCGTGGACAGCCGACGGAACGCCGCTATGCGGGTTACGTTAACTGGAATGGATTGGTGACTGTCGATGAATCTATAGCTCCGGCCGATCAATGGACTACTTTTGTCGGCGAGGGTAAACGAGTCTCCCTGATGCCGGTCAGTGGAAACCGCTTCTATTTCTTTTTTGATGTGCCACTGGAAAAAGGTCTTGCTGAAGACCGTGAAACACTTAAAGATGACCTGAGTGGCTATTTCAGGGGCTGGGCTCAGCCTGTTCAGAAACTGATTAAGCTTATTGATCCGCAGACCACCAACCGTGTGGAAATCCACGACATTGAACCCTTTATGGAGTTTGTTAAAGGACGTGTGGCTTTATTAGGTGATGCCGCCCACAGCACGACCCCGGATATCGGTCAGGGAGGATGTGCTGCTATGGAGGATGCGATTGTTCTGGCGTCGGTTCTCGCTTCACACTCACTGGGAATTGAAGACAGTCTGCTGCGTTACCAGAACCGCCGTAATCTCAGGGTAAAAGATCTGATCCTGAAGGCGCGTAAGCGATGTGATATTACTCATGGTAAAGATCCACAGGCGACTGCCGGGTGGTACAGTGAACTTCGTGAAGAGACCGGTGAACGGGTGCTTGGCGGAATGTGCGAAACTATTGAAGGCGGCCCTCTGGGCTAATGAATTTCGGCCGGTGATACCGGTCGTTCCGGCAGGACCCTGTCCCCCTATTCCTGCCGGTCCACAATTACTCTTTTGATGACTCCAATGTCAGTTTTCTGTCGTTTCTTGCCGCCATACACACTGACCGTTTACCCATGTCTGAACAATGTTGCGATCATCACCGAGTGTCATCAGGACAAACAGCTGTTCATAAATGTCCTTACTGTTACTGCTCCGCATTGCCTGTAAAGGCGTTGCCTGTAAATCAATCACGATAAAATCAGCTTCTTTACCCTGTCCGAAATTACCAATCTGCTGGTGCAAATCCAGTGCATGCGCCCCTCCCAGGGTGGCATGATAAAAGGCTTCACAGGCATTAAACTTGTAATTTTGCAGTTGTTGAACTTTATAGGCATCACCCAGGGTACGTAGCAGACTAAAGCTGGTCCCGGCACCAACATCTGTCCCCATCCCTACCGGTATTCTCTGTTGCCGGGCTCGTTTAAGATTGAACAGACCACTACCCAGAAACAGATTAGAGGTAGGACAGAACGAGATGGATGATTCCGTTTCCTGCAGGCAATCCCACTCTGAGTCCTGCAGATGAATACAGTGCGCAAACACACAACGCTTACCTGTCAGTTGGTGATGATGATAGACCCCCAGATAACTACTCTGCTCCGGGAAAAGTTCACTGACCCATTCCGTCTCGCGGAGATTTTCACTCAGATGGGTTTGCATCCATATCCCCGGATATTTGTTACGTAATTCTCCGGCCTTTCTTAATAATTCCGGTGATGAGGTAGGCGCAAAGCGAGGGGTAATGGCATATCCCAGCCGGCCTTTACCATGCCAGCGTTCTATTAAGGTCTGTGTTTGTGCGGCACTTTGTTCGGGGGTTTCCAGTAAATTTTCCGGCGCATGACGATCCATCATGACTTTCCCTGCAATCAGCCGCATCGCATATTTCTCCGCCTCTACGAACAGCGCATCCACAGACTGGGGATGAACGGAAGCAAATACCAGAGCAGTGGTGGTTCCATGGCTGAACAGCTGGCGGATAAAGAATGCAGCCATCGCCTCAGCGTGCTCCGGGTCACCATACTGGCTCTCTACGGGGAAAGTGTATTGCTGCAACCATTCCAGCAGTTGTTCCCCATAAGCAGCAATCATTTCAGTCTGTGGATAATGAATATGAGTATCAATAAAGCCGGGCATAAGAAGCTTGCCCTGTAAATCGGTGAATGTCGCATTTACAGGGATCTGAGTGGTATCACTCCAGGCAGTCAGTGAACATATTTTACCGTTGTCAGTCACAAGTAATCCGTCTGGCAGATAACGAAACTGTTCAGATATAGACTTGTTTTCGCCCGCTATATCTGCAAAATCTACGAATGCACTGCGTATCGCCTGTAAGCCTGGTTGAGACATATGTTCCCTCTTTAACTCCACTGTAACCTCTGTGGCATGGGTAAAACCCGATGAATGCCGGTTTAACCGGCGAAAATGCTGATGAGTGTCTCCTGACAGTAGCGGATTTCCCCTCATCTGTTATCACCAATATATTCACTACAGTCGTCAATACTGCAATCACTGTGCCAGCCAGCACTGTTGTTAAAATTCATTATGATTCATAAAGATATGATTTTCTTCTTCGGAAAATCAATTTTTCTCAATCTCATTCAGTTGCAATCGATTGCGCCTCCTTGTACCAGGTTGTTGTGGTTATTTTGTGAATAATAATTACAGTAATCGCTAAAAATCATTACCTTAATAACTAAAAAACCTACCAGTTACGCACCATTGCTTTTTTTTCTGCACCTTTATGGGGCATTCATCCACATCCGTCTACCGCCAGTAGATAACGATTAAGAGGAATAGTTGGTCTATCAATGCTATGTTTTAATCTGCTAACGAGTAACTGAACAATAGGTGTGGATATGATTATTCTTGTCACAGGTGCAACAGCAGGATTTGGAGAAACGATTACGGCCCGTTTTATCGACGCAGGCCATAAAGTCATCGCGACTGGTCGCCGGACGGAACGTTTGGAAAAACTAAAAGATAAATATGGCGACAAGGTGTTAGCACTACAGCTGGACGTCAGGGACCGTGAGGCCATCGAACAAGCTATCAGCCAGCTACCTGCAGAATGGCAGGCAATAGACATTCTGGTCAATAATGCAGGTCTGGCACTGGGCATGGAACCTGCACAGAAGGCCAACCCGGACGACTGGGAAACAATGATTGATACCAATGCTAAAGGAGTGGTACTGGTTACCCATGCGGTATTACCTGGCATGGTCTCCCGTAATAAAGGCCATATTATTAATATTGGCTCTACGGCAGGTAGCTGGCCGTACCAGGGAGGAAATGTCTATGGTGCGACTAAAGCTTTTGTGCGTCAGTTCAGCCTGAACCTGCGTACTGATTTACATGGCACTGCGGTTCGTGTGACCAATATCGAACCTGGCCTGGTCGGCGGTACCGAGTTTTCAAATGTGCGCTTCAAAGGCGATGACAGTAAAGCCAGCGCTGTCTATGATGGTACCAAGGCGCTGACACCGGAAGATGTCACTGAAGCGGTGTACTGGGTTTCTGCCCTGCCCGACCATGTAAATATTAATACTCTGGAAATGATGCCCGTCTGTCAGACCTATGGTGGGCTGAAGGTTGCAAAACAGTAACCTCTGACCGTGAATCAGTGCAGTGTTTAACCATTGTAAAATGCCTGATCATAGTATCGCCGGTAAAAGTGTTATACTTTTGCCGGCCGGAACAGCAATGATGAGCTTTCCGATAAACGATAAAAGGAAACCAATATGAAAATAACCTCAAAAATGTTGCCTGTTATTCTCAGTGCTGTCCTGGGGGGTGGGTTTTTGGCCACTGTCACGGAAAGCCTGGCGGCAACACAGCATATTGTTATCGATAACGGCAATAATGCGATGACGAAAGAGGAAGCTCGTCAAAGCCAACAGCAGTGGGACGATACACAGGCACTGCGCCATAAGATAAACCAGCGGGCAGAAAAAGAATTTAATAAAGCAGATAAAGCTTTTGATACCCGTGATAAATGTGAACAAAGCGAGAATCTTAACGCCTACTGGGAACCGAATACCCTGCGATGTCTTGATCGTCGTACCGGGCGTCCTGTCACTCCCTGATCCTTTTTTGGGGGGCAGTTTTTATCAGCATAAAGGAGCTAAGTATGAAAAAGTCAGTTCTGTTAACCACTGCGTTGTTGATGGCTTTCCCGTTGCTGGCACAGGCTTCCTGTGAATCAGTGAAAGCGGATATCAGTAAAAAGATTATTGCGAATGGAGTTCCTGAATCTGGGTTCAGCCTGGATATTGTGCCGAGTGATCAGGCCGATCAACAGGATGGTCAGGTCGTGGGGCATTGCCAGAATGATACACAGAAGATTGTCTACAAGCGTCTGGCCGATGACGCTGGTACGCCGTCATCCTGACAGCAGCCAGCAGGAACATCGCCGGTGTTCCTGCTGACCCCTGACCTGCCTTTAAATATGATACGTCGGCTCGTGAAGTCGCGACAAATCAAGATATTTAGTTAAATCACGTTGCTCAGCCCTGGGCAGATAGGGTATTTCTCCGAGCAGTGGTGCCCCAAGATGTTTCTTTAATACATCAATAATACTGGCATATTCGGCCAGCCCCGGGTTAATGCGGTTAGCCACCCAGCCAGATAATGATAATCCATCGCTAATTATCGATTCCGCCGTCAACAAAGCATGGTTGATACAACCCAGTTTGATGCCTACCACCAGTACCACCGGTAGATTCTGACTTATCACCCAGTCAGAAAGTGGTTGTTCATTATTCATCAGACAATGCCAGCCACCGGTACCTTCGATTATCACCTGATCAGCCTGCCGGCTGATATCCGCCAGACCCCGGCTTAGCACACTGTAGTCGACACGGCAGCCCGGACTGGTGCTGATTTCATCGCCTTCCAGCGCAAATGGGTTAATACTCTGGTATGGCAAATCCAGTGAAGACGCCCGTTGCAGCAACAGTGCATCATTGTTACGCATCCCTTCGTCCGTCCTTCTGGCATTTTTCGCGACCGGTTTGTAACCGACACATTTTATCCCTTGCTGTGTCGCCACCTGTAATAATGCCAGTGATACAACGGTTTTACCCACGGCGGTATCCGTGCCTGTAATAAACACTCTTTTCACGTATGCTCCCAGGATTCACCAGTACGTTTTCAAAAATACAGAACGTATTCTAGGTTACTGAACAACATCATGAATTGCGCTAACGCAAGTTTAGGCTAGCTATCCCTGCAAAAGCCTGAGCAATAATTCGCCACTGTACAAGGCATCCTTGATCAGTGCCGTACCCGGCAAGGTGCCGGGAGTGTTGAATTCGGCAGGCCGCAGGTTCACCTGTCGACTGTAAGCAGGCAAGGCTTTACTCCTAATCGCGGCAGTAATCGCCGGATACAGAATTTCTGCTGCACTATTCAGGGGAGAACCGATAAGAATATATTGTGGATTGAAGATGTTGACCATAACTGCCAGACTGTGGCCAACATGCTGCCCTGCCTTAGTTATAATGTCACAGGCCAGAGGATCACCGTCCAGGGCTGCATGGCAAAGCCAGCGAATATCCCTTTCCTCGCAGTGCTGGTTTAACAGGCTGTCAGGCATCGAGAGCAACCGTTCCTCTGCCTGTTGCAGCAAACTTTCAGTGCCCACCACTGTTTCCAGACACCCCTGATTTCCGCAATAACATGACCAGCCACGGATATCGACTTGTGTATGACCAATCTCTACCAGCGCAGAACTGTTTTTATGCAGGAGTTGCCCGGAAGTGATCACTGCGGCCCCAACCTGTTTGTCCAGCACCAGCAGGATAGCATCCCGGACACCCCGGACGGCACCGAAGTAATGCTCCGCCAGCATTCTGGCAGAGATGTCATGCTGGATGTAGACCTTCAGCCCGGTATGGCGGCTCAGACTCTGTGCCAGAGGAATCTCTTCTTCCTGGTAATCGGGTAACCGGTGCACCACACCACTGCGGGCATTAATCAGCCCGGGAAGCGTAATAGTGATAGCGGTCAGTCTTTCAAGCACGGAATAATGACGGCTAAAAAAATGTTCAACTGCATTGATCATAACCACTGTCAGAGGAGTGGAAGGATCATCAGGGAAATCGTAGACCCCTCCGGTCACCGTTTTGCCATTCAGATCACGCAGAGTCATTAACAGACTGCGGTTTTGAAGGCGAATAGACAGAAAATGCCAGCCTTCACAGTCCAGCTCCAGCCCTGTCGCGGGACGCCCCCGGTTACCCGGTTCAGACATTTCACATTCACGGACCAGATGCGCTTCCATCATTTCACGGACAATCTTAGTAATACTTGCCGGAGCGAGTTGGGACAGTTTCGAAAGTTCAATTCGTGATACCGGTCCGTGCTGATCAATCAGGCGATATACGACGCCCGCATTAATCTGCTTAATATGATCAATATGTCCAGGCTGGCTTTCTTCAAACACTCACCGCCCCTCTGCTTTTATTCGCTGATCGAAATAAAAAGAGTATGAGGTTTTCTGCTAACGTATACGTCAGGGAGCAGTGTAAATGTGACTGGGTTCACAGAAGAATTGAGACAGTCAGTTTACAGAGGACATGAGTTCCAGCATATGTCGTAGAGGCGCTGAAATTTGCCGCTGTGCTGACCAAACTAACCAAACCTCAGAACGGGCATCCGGTTCCGACAATTCCAGCCAGACAATTTCATTGAGCCTGGCCCGGCGAAATGACGCCGGAAGTATAGAAACCCCAAGCCCGGTTGCCACCAGGCCAAGTATGGCCATTGCATCTTCGACTTCCAGAGTGATATTTGGGGTAATCTGGTAACGCAGCAATAAGCCGAGAATTTCTCCGTAAAGTGCTGTGCCGCCCTGATGATCAAAGAATACAAAAGGTTCATCGCGCAAATCGGTCACTGAGATTTTACGCAGGCCAGCCAGCGGGTGGTCACAATGAACTACCGCATACATGGCTTCCTTTTGTAGCAGGCAATACTGCATATCATCCGGGAGTTCAGTATTACGCATGATTGCCAGATCCAGTCTGCCTTCCTGTAATGGTACCAGTAGCTGACGGCTGTTCATCTCCTGCATATGAAGATGTACATCCGGATAGGCCAGCCGGTATTGATAAACCACTTCGGAAATACGCTTAATCAGAGGGGCTGATGAGGTAAAGCCGAGCCTTAACTCACCGCTGTCGCCATAATGTAACCGGGAGGCTCGTTCGCTGGCCTGTTTCACCTGAGCCAGAATGGCACGCGCATCATTCAGAAATTGTTTACCCGCCGATGTCAGTTCAACTTTCCGATTATTACGGGCAAATAATCGTGCATCAACGCTCTCTTCCAGTTGGCGTATTTGCTGACTCAGCGGTGGTTGTGAAATATTTAGCCGGCTGGCCGCCCGACCGAAATGCAGCTCTTCTGCCACGGCGATGAAGTAACGTAAGTGCCTCAGTTCAAGATTCATATTTATAGAATATTATTTGAGATTATTAATATATTAGACAACTTATTTAGCTTTTCCTAGAGTGAAAGGATATCAATCACTGAGGAATGTTCATGAACAGCACGACCCGGGCGACTACGCTTCCGTCTGCGGAAGAAGAGAGTCCTGCCCAACGCAGCGGTAAATCCCCTTATATCACCCGCGGCACTTCGTCTTTTATCCAGGTTACCGTAGCACTTTTTTCCGCCGGCCTTGCCACTTTTGCCCAACTCTATTGCGTTCAGCCAATATTGCCGGTGCTTTCCCATCAGTTTGATATTTCTCCCGCACTTAGCTCAGTATCACTCTCTGTTTCAACGGCTTTTATGGCTCTGGGCCTGTTAATCACCGGAACCATTTCCGATGCGATTGGGCGTAAACCGATGATGGTGAGTGCACTCCTGTTAGCAGCCTGCTGTACTCTGGCGTCAGGGCTGATGACCAGTTGGACAGGCATACTTATCATGCGGGCACTGATTGGTCTGTCTCTCAGCGGGGTGGCTGCAGTGGCGATGACCTATCTCAGTGAAGAAATTCACCCTGGCGTGCTGGCTTTTACCATGGGGCTCTATATCAGCGGAAACTCTATCGGTGGGATGAGCGGCCGTCTGCTAACCGGTGTAATGACCGATTTTTTTAACTGGCGGATAGCGATTCTCAGTATTGGTTGTTGTGCTCTGGCTGCAGCATTTATGTTCTGGAAAATATTACCTGATTCCAGGCATTTCAGAGCCGTGCGCTTACGGCCGAAAGTATTGCTGATTAACTTCAGACTCCATTTCCGTGATAAAGGTTTACCGTTACTGTTTCTTATCGGCTTTCTGGTGATGGGGGCGTTTGTCACTTTGTTTAATTACATCGGTTACCGGTTATTAAATGCGCCCTATTCTATGAGCCAGGCGACCGTCGGATTAATTTCAGTGGTCTATCTGGCCGGGTCATGGAGTTCTCCTAAAGCAGGCGCGATGAGTGTCAGGTTTGGACGAGGACCGGTATTCTTATTTTCGACGGGTCTGATGTTGGCTGGCGTACTGATTACTCTGTTTTCTTCGGTGTGGATGATTCTGCCTGGTTTGTTGATGTTTACCGGGGGATTTTTCGCGGCTCACTCTATTGCCAGCAGTTGGATAGGAGTTCGTGCTAAGCGGGCTAAAGGACAGGCATCTTCAATGTATCTGTTCAGTTACTACCTGGGGTCAAGCGTTGCAGGAACTTCCGGGGGGATCTTCTGGCGTCATTTCGGCTGGGCGGGTGTCAGCGGATTTATTTCTGTGCTGCTGATTCTGGCACTGTGTGTGGGTTATAAACTGATGCACAGAGTACAGCCAGCCCACTGATGATGTTCTGCTGCCGGTGAATTTCGGGCTACCGTCAGCAGAACTGTTCCTGTCAGGAACCTTACCGCGTAATAATTTTGATTAAAATTATTCTACTGATTGTACCTTTCCCAGCCCCGTTCACTGTAACATGCCAATAACATTCATACTGGCGCTGCTTTAGTGCAAACGGAGAACGCGTTATGCCGGCTTTCCCGAACAAATATCAACTCTGGCAAATTCGTCTGCACTGGCTGACTCTGCTATTACTGATCATTGTTTACAGCACTATTGAGTTACGAGGGTTTGCAATCCGCGGTTCGTGGCAAGGTAAAGCGATTATAATGACTCATTTTAGTTGCGGTGTACTGGTATTTGCGGTGATGTGTGCCCGGCTGCTACTCCGCTATCGTTACCCTGCACCACCGGTCACCCCGCCACTAAAACGTTGGCAGCAGCTACTTTCATCTCTGGCCCACAAACTCCTGTATCTGTTATTTCTGATTTTGCCGGTGTTGGGGGTTTGTTCCCGCTATGTCCGTGGACAGCAATGGTTAGTGTTTGGTGTTGCTATGCCGGTCTCTGATCATCCGGACTATACTCTTAGCCGGCAGATCATCCACTGGCATGAAACACTGGCTAACGCTGGCTACTGGCTGATCGGTGTTCATGCATTGGCCGCTCTCGCGCACCATTTTCTGTTCCGGGATGACACGCTGTTAAGAATGGTGCCTGCGCGACGTCATTCTCCGCGTCAGTAACTCATTTTTGCCGGAGATATGATGAATTAAGGGTTTAATCCTGGCGTTAATTTCGTCACAATAGCACCACAATGTGAGCCAGATCACTTTTTGCTGAGGAAAATCCATTATCTTATGACCGCCGAATCTCCCTCCGTCGCTGAGAGCTCTTTACATTCAACTCCCGTATCCCGCAAAACAGCGTGGTTACGGGTTCTGTTAATGGCTGTCGCTGCCTTTATCTTTAATACCACGGAGTTTGTCCCCGTCGGTTTGTTGTCCGATATTGGAACCAGTTTCGGTATGCAAACTGCCGATGTGGGGATTATGCTGACAATTTATGCCTGGTGTGTTGCCCTTTTATCGCTGCCATTAATGCTGCTCACCCGTAATATTGAGCGGCGTATTTTGCTGGTAATTCTGTTCACTATCTTTATTGCCAGCCATGTACTCTCTGCTGTGGCCTGGGATTTCAATGCGTTACTGGTTTCCCGTATTGGGATTGCGGTAACCCATGCTGTGTTCTGGTCAATAAACGCCTCGCTGGCTATCCGAATCGCACCTCCGGGTAAAAAAACCCAGGCCCTGAGTATGATTGCTACAGGCACTGCGCTGGCTATGGTGCTCGGTGTGCCGCTTGGTCGGATTATTGGGCAGACCATGGGTTGGCGTACGACCTTTGGGATCATTGCGGCATCTTCGCTGGTGTTAATGGTCATGCTGGCCAGACTACTGCCCAAATTGCCGAGTGAACACACGGGGTCGCTGAAAAGCCTGCCAATGCTGATTCGCCGCCCGGCTCTGATGAGCATGTATCTGCTGGTGACACTGGTTGTCACCGCTCACTACACTGCTTACAGCTATATTGAACCCTTTATGCAGCAGCTTGCACAACAGGGGGCCAATTTTACTACCCTGCTGTTACTGCTGTTCGGTGCTGCGGGTATCTTTGGCAGCCTGTTGTTTAGTTTTCTGGGAAAACGCTTCCCTTCGGCACTGCTGTCCGTAGCAATAGCGGCAATCACCCTGTGTATGGGGCTGTTCTTAGTCACCTCAACTCATGCGCCGGCGGTTATGACTGTGTGTATTGTATGGGGTATTGCCATGATGCTGATTAACCTGTCAATGCAGGTTCGGGTATTGTCTCTGGCACCGGATGCCACGGATGTGTCAATGTCTTTGATGTCTGGGATTTATAATATCGGTATTGGTGCCGGCGCGTTAATTGGTAATCAGGTCATCAGCCATCTTGGAATGAGTCTGGTGGGCTATGTAGGGTCTGCATTTGCGTTGATTAGTCTCGCATGGTGTCTGTACAGTCTGAAGAAATATCCGCAGTTACGTTCAAACCTGTAAAATAATCCCCGGCACGCCGGGGATTACGTCGTTAGCTCTAATGCGCCGGTAATTCGTTAATCGTGACACTGGCGCCATTCTTTTTTACCGACTCAATACCTTTATCACGCGCAGCGACAGAGCTGTAAATCTCACTCCGACCAATCACCTGATGATTTGCCGCTTTGAGTGTAAAATAAGGCGCATCATTTTTGGCTGTCAGGCGTTCATAATTATGCTCTTCGGGGCTATTTTTTTGGACCGAGGCAATGCCATTCAGACAGCCGCTTTTATTAACATAGCCTTCGCTGCTCAGAATCACTTCTCCGTTAGCCGCTTTCAGCCGGAAGTAGTATTGCTGATCTTTACCCAGAAAAACTTCATACTTTCCACTCATCTCTGAATCTCCGAAGTTGATGTGTCACGATAAGTGTTTTCCCGAATGGTAGATAATGCAATGTTATCCGTTCAAAAAAACACCGGTCATTCTGGAAGCACCACCTCACGGGTCTGAGAAATTAGCCAGCCGGAAAAATCATGCAACGCTGAATTACCCTGCCCGCGAACCACAGGCATTACCAGACAGAATGTTTTACTGAGTAAGGCCGACTGGCTCCAGGGTGAGACCAACTGTCCTCTGGCAAGCTCCTTTTCAACATAAACCTCCGGTACCAGCGATACCCCGTCTCCGGCCAGTGCCATAGCAATCGCCATTTCATGCAAATCCACAAAAGTACCTTGCGCCGGATAGTCCAGCGGGATACCCGCTACCGCTGAAAAACGTGCCCAGGCTTCAGGATTCTGGCGACGATGAATCCGCGGGAGTTTATTCAGTAATAGCCCGGGGTCTTCTCCGTTCATCAGCTGCGGATGACAAACCGCGATCAGTCTTTCACGGAATAAATGCCGGACCTGCATACCAGCCCAGGCCGGGTGGTCGAAATGAATCGCCGCATCCAGTCCGCTGCCACTGAGGATAAACGGGTCGATCCTGGATGTCATATTCAGGGTGATGTCGGGATATTGTTGTCTGAAATATTTTAGCCGGGGAATCAGCCAGCGACTGGCAAAGGTAGGCGAAACCGCCAGTTCCAGATGGCGCTGACTGGCTAAACTACCACTCACTGACTGGCTGTCTTTCTCGAAACGTTGCAGGGTTTCACGGACAGATAGCGCATAACGGGCTCCGACAGAGTTCAGGCTGACCCGGTTTCCTGTACGCTCGAACAACCTGCACTCCAGTAACGATTCCAGACGCGCAATCTGTCGGCTAATCGCCCCCTCGGTCAGGGAGAGTTCGGCGGCTGCCCGTGCAAAATTGCCGTGTCTGGCGGCCGCCTCAAATGCCAGCAGAGACGCAGTGCCGGGGATTTTTTTACGCATGTAACTCCTGTTTCACCGGAAATTAAGTAGGTTTAGTCACGTGATAATGGTCATCTGTCACCTCTGTGGCTGGCCGGAAGCGGTCACTGGGGTTTATTAACAAAAAACCGTTCAGCCTGACTGATGAAACACAGCCATGGCTGAAGTAAACTGTTCGATGGCCTTATCTGCTCCGGCCGCCATGAAACTCACGATTTTGTTGCCGTAACTCTTCCGGTTTCCGCAGAGAGACATACATTGCACCCGTTCCCCCATGGCGCGGATGAGCGACACAGAATGCCTGAACCTGTGGAAACTGAAGTAACCAGTGGGTCAGATAACTGCGGATGATATTACTGTGGCTGGTCTCCTCACGAGATTTACCATGAATGATTAGTACGTTTCTGCCTCCCCGACGGATAATTTCAGTCATAAACTCGTAAACTGACTGCCGGGCCTGCCCGACGCTCTGACGGATCAGAAAAAGACTGCCGTCCAGTGGATAGCAGCCACGGCGCAACTTTTCAATAACACCGGTTTGCAAACCTTCAGCTCTGAAGGATGGCGAAGTCATCAGTGACAAAGGGGTAATCCTGTCGGCGAGTAAGAAGTTGGTATTAACCACTTCACGATGCGGATCTGCCTTGTTTCGGGAACGGGGAAAATGAATTTTCTGATTGTTTTTATTGGATTTACATCATTAACCGCCTGGCTAAATAATGCGTGATCATCAGGATTTGTCATAACCACTCCTGTAAGGTAAGTCACACGATACGCCCGGTTAAGAATAGCGTTTCTTCCGCCGATTTTCAGCACTGAACCGCTCTTTATCGGTGAATTACCCGCGCTTCCACCAGGATACTGTGAGCAGACATGCAACAATCGTCATCATTTGTATAACCACATTTATCTTGTGGTAACAAATTAGTTTATACTCTTCAGCAGCTAAGAATATGAATTTACAGAGTGTTTACAAAATTATTTGAAATTCTAAAAAAATTTTATAAACAGTGTAATGTAAGCCTGTTTTTCTTCGCGAAAAATGTTAAAATTCGTACAAGTTAATAACTACCGGAACTGAATTATGATTCCAGAAAAAAGGATTATTCGTCGCGTTCAATCAGGCGGTTGTGCCATTCACTGCCAGGATTGCAGTATTAATCAGTTATGTATCCCTTTCACACTCAACGAGCATGAACTGGATCAGCTGGATAATATTATTGAACGTAAGAAACCTATCCAGAAAGGCCAGTCTTTGTTCAAGGCCGGCGATGAGCTGAAATCCCTGTATGCTATTCGTTCCGGTACGTTAAAAAGCTATACCATTACCGAACAGGGCGATGAGCAAATTACCGGATTCCATCTGGCCGGTGATTTAGTCGGATTTGATGCCATTATCAGTAGCCACCACCCCAGCTTTGCTCAGGCACTTGAAACGTCGATGGTCTGTGAAATCCCCTTTGAAACGCTGGATGACCTGTCGGGTAAAATGCCGGCACTTCGTCAGCAGATGATGCGGTTGATGAGCGGGGAAATTAAAAGTGATCAGGACATGATTCTGTTACTCTCGAAAAAGAGTGCAGAAGAGCGTCTCGCTGCGTTTATCTGGAACCTTTCCCGCCGCTTCGCTCAGCGTGGTTTCTCACAGCGTGAATTCCGTCTGACCATGACCCGGGGTGATATCGGGAACTATCTGGGGCTGACCGTTGAAACCATCAGTCGTCTGCTGGGACGTTTCCAGAAAAGCGGCATGCTGGCCGTGAAAGGAAAATATATCACCATCGAAAATCATCCGATGCTCACCGAGTTGGCCGGACAGACAGTTCCCTGCCACTCCTGACCCTCAGATAAGCAGAGCAGTGCGGCAGTCGTCGTGCTGCTCTGCTTTTAATATCTTCTCTTCTCCCGCAACAAAACTTAGGCTATCTTTAAGTCAATTAAGTCTTTTGCAAGGAGATGTCATTAATGTCCAGATATCAAAATGTCCTGGTAGCTATTGACTCAGAACAGGATGACCAGCCAGCACTGCGGCGTGCGGTTTATCTGAATCAACGCATCGGCGGCAAGATAAAAGCCTTCCTCGCTATTTATGACTTTTCGTATGAGATGACTACCCTGCTGTCTCCTGACGAACGGACCAGTATGCGTCAGGGTGTGATCAATCAACGCACTGAATGGATCCGTCAACAGGCAAAAGCCTATATTGAGTCCGGCGTCGATATTGAAATTAAGGTGGTCTGGCATAACCGGCCACATGAAGCCATTATTCAGGAGGTTTTGCAGTTTAAGCATGATCTGGTTCTGAAAATGGCTCACCAGTATGATCGACTCGAGTCAGTGATTTTCACTCCGACCGACTGGCATATATTACGTAAATGTCCGAGCCCTGTCTGGATGGTCAAAGATCAGCCATGGCCAGAGGGAGGTAAAGCACTGGTGGCGGTGAATCTTGCCAGCGAAGAACCGCAGCATGATGCCCTTAACCAGAAACTGGTCAGAGAGAGCCAGCTACTGGCCGATATGGTTAATCATACCGAAGTTCATCTGGTAGGAGCCTATCCGCTGACTCCGGTGAATATTGCTATCGAACTTCCTGACTTTGACCCGCAAACTTACAATGACGCTATCCGTGGCCAGCATCTGATTGCTATGAAAGCCCTGCGTCAAAAATTCTCTATTGCAGATGAATTTACTCATGTCGATAAAGGTGAACCTGAAGAAGTGATCCCCTCGCTGGCTAGCAGTCTGGATGCGGGGGTTGTGGTACTGGGCACGGTTGGCCGAACCGGATTGTCAGCCGCTTTTCTGGGAAATACCGCGGAACAGGTTATTGATCATTTGCGTTGTGATCTGCTGGTGTTTAAACCGGATGACTTCGTGGCTCCGGAACTGGACAACGAAGAAGAAACGCCTCCGGCCTGATTTTTACTCTGCCCTGCTGCAGCCGGAATGGCCGCAGCAGTCTCCAGCTTATCATTCGGCCTCTCTTTTATTCCGCCACAGTAAGCGCCCCCCGGCTTCATCACAATGTCATCATATTTCCGCAATCTTCTGAATCTTCTTTTTTATCTGTAGCAGGATAAATGCATAAATTGACTGAGACAGCACAATTATTACATGTAATAATCGAAGCCAAACAGGTTACACATCAACGTCCGGGACGGTTTCGTACTCTTTTGAGCAAGGCGAAGGATAATTTTTATGAAGCTAAAGTACACCCTTTTGGCAGCAGCTCTTTTTTCTGTTACTGCTGTTAATGCATTTGCAGCCCAGGAGCTGTCACCACAAAAGGCAGCAGAGTTACAGCCTTTTAAACGTATTAATATCACTGGACGTTTTAATTCCCTCATTGATGTCAGTGACGCTGTGTCAAAACGTGCAGATGCACTGGGGGCAGCCTCTTTTTATATTCAGGGTGTCAACGATGCTACCGGCAATAGTGGTAACTCACGCGTAACAGCCGACCTGTATCGTAGTGATGCACCTGCAGCAGTCAAAAAAGTGCATTACAGCAGTTACAATGGTGTGAATGAATTACCAAAGAATGTGGCTTACCGGTTAGAACCCTTTGATACCGTCACTGTGAGCGGTTATTTCCCAAGCCAGCCGGATGTGGTCGATGCTATTTCCCGGGCAGCGAAAAATAAAGGTGCAGCCTCCTTCTTCATCGTTCGTCAGATTGATACCAATAATGGTGGCAACCAGTTTATCACTGCTTACGTTTATAAAGCAGATGCGAAAGAACGCCGTGTTCAGAGTCCGGACGCTATCCCTGCTGATTCAGAAGCCGGTAAAGCAGCACTGGCTGCCGGCGGCGCCGCAGCCGCTAAAGTAGAAATTCCGGGCGTGGCTTCCTCTGATGCCCCGGACAGAAGTGTCGGTCGTTTCTTTGAAACACAAAATACTACGGGTCAACGCTATACCGTTCAGCTGCCTGGCGAAAAATCTGTGCAGGAACTGAGTGATATCACAGCAGCTCAGATGACTCCGTTTGGAACCGTGACAATCACCGATCACTTCGGAACACCCACCGAAATGTCTGAAGCCATCGGACGGCTGGCGGCAGCGAAAGGTGCTAAGTATTACCACATTACCCGTCAGTGGCAAAACCAGAGTGGTGGTAACCTGACAGTGACGGCTGAACTGTTTAAATAAATCACGGCGATGGTCACGGATAATATTCTGTTATCCGTGATCTTCATTGTAAGCCCTGCCTCTGCATTTTACGCGTTGCGTTCCTGCCTGCCTCTCCGTAGAATCTCCGCCCTGCTGTTCTGGTGGATAATCCCATCTGAATTTATTATCTCAGCAATTTCTGCTGGTTTTACGTACCAGTCAGCGCTAACTCGCTGACGTAATACTCAGGAACGACATGTCTGAAAAGAAATTAGGCCTACCGGCACTGACAGCTCTGGTACTCAGTTCGATGCTCGGTGCGGGAGTATTCAGCCTGCCACAGAATATGGCTGCTGTTGCCGGTCCTGCTGCATTGTTAGCGGGCTGGCTAATTACAGGTGTTGGAATACTCTTCCTGGCAGTCGCGATGCTGCTGTTATCGCGTTTGCGCCCTGACCTCGATGGCGGAATTTTTACCTATGCCCGTGAAGGTTTCGGAGAAGTCACAGGTTTTTGCTCTGCCTGGGGATATTGGCTGTGCGCGGTCATTGCCAACGTTTCCTATCTGGTGATTGTTTTTTCAGCGTTAAGTTTTTTTACCGATTCCCCGGGCCATATTTTGTTTGGTTCCGGAAACACCTGGCCTGCCATTGCCGGTGCCTCGTTACTGCTATGGCTGGTCCATTTCCTGGTACTGCGTGGCGTACAAACTGCTGCCACTATTAATATTCTGGCAACCCTCGGTAAACTGCTGCCATTAGGTTTGTTTATGGTTGTGGCTCTGTTGGCCTTTCGGTTCGCGAATTTCAGTCATGATTTTCGTGGCCTGACTCTGGGCCACCCGCTCTGGTATCAAATCAAACAAACCATGCTAATTACCTTGTGGGTATTTATCGGTGTAGAGGGCGCAATTGTGATTTCCGCCAGAGCACGGCAGCGCCGTGACGTGGGTCGGGCAACCTTAACCGCAGTACTGGCAGCCTTGGTAGTCTATCTGCTGGTCACGCTTTTATCGTTAGGTATTGTGCCCCGTGAACAACTGGCAGGCATGCATAACCCTTCGATGGCGGGATTACTGGCAGGTATCATTGGTCCCTGGGGAACGGTAGTGATTGTCGGGGGGCTGATATTGTCGGTCTCCGGAGCCTATCTGAGCTGGACAATCATGGCCGCAGAAATCCCTTTCCTTGCCGCAAAAACCGATGCATTTCCGCGGATTATCAGTCGGCATAACCGTCACGATGCTCCTGCGGCATCGCTGTGGCTGACCAACGGCAGTGTCCAGTTATGCCTGCTTATTATCGGCATCACCCATGCCGGCTATGACAATTTGTTGAGCATTGCCTCTGAGATGGTGTTGGTTCCTTATTTGCTGGTGGGCTTGTTTTTAATGAAAACGGCTAACCAAAAATTCTCAAAAGAGATGATGACTGGTGCTGGCGCGTCCTTGTACGGGCTATGGCTGTTATACGCATCCGGACCTGAAAATCTGATAATGTCGCTGATGTTGTATGCACCGGGACTGTTGCTGTTTATGGTTGCTCGCTCCACAGCCCCACAACCGTTGCCACTGACACGAAAAGAATCAGTGATGATCGTGATTATTTTGCTGGCGGCGATTACTACGGGGAGCAGGCTGATGCTGACCTGAGGTCAGCAGTAATACCCGGAAGCTTAAGGAAGTACGATGTTCAGACAGTCATCGTACTGTCTGAGAGTCAGTGGCTTCCGGTATTCGGCATGAATACCGGCCAGCTGAAGTTCGGAGAGAGGGTATGGCAACTGAATTTCAAAGCTCACGATTTTTTGTTGCTCGGCTAAAGAAATCAAGCGCGCAATATTAATTTCGTCACTGACCTGCGTAGAAATTATCTGCAAGGCCATTGCTTTGAATAGTTCGGCCTCGGTCTCTGCATTGCTCTTACGCGCAGATTTGCGTGTTACCATCCCGAAAATAGGCAGCACACCATAGATCGCATCGACAAAACTCCAGTGCTTCTTACAGGAAGCTGAAAGATAATCACTGTAATTGAAGCAAATGCGCTGGTTGTCCGCGCCTGAAGTCAGTTTATCATCCGACACTCAAACTCCCCCTGTTGGTATGATCCCTGGGAAACTCATATTTCCGGGAATTATAATGACATATTTAGTAGGGGATATACCAGCAACAGATGCCTTTTTCGTGATAACGTAGCCGTTGTTAAAGGGCCAGGTGATTTCGTTGTTAAATATTAATAATTATTGTTAATTATGAATAAAATTGTTTACGTAGAAGATGAACCTGAAGTTGGCGAATTGATCGCCGCTTACCTCGGAAAACATGATTTTGACGTGGTGGTAGAAACCCGCGGAGATCGTGCTGAGCAGCGTATTGTAGAAGAAAATCCTGATCTGGTGATGCTGGATATTATGCTTCCCGGCAAAGACGGGATGACGCTCTGCCGTGACTTACGATCCCGTTGGTCCGGACCTATTGTCCTGTTGACTTCCCTTGACAGTGATATGAACCATATTCTGGCATTGGAAATGGGGGCCAATGACTATATTTTAAAAACAACGCCACCGGCGGTACTGTTAGCCCGTTTACGGCTTCATTTGCGTCAGGCTATGCAAAACAATACCAGTGAGGATCAACAGCCGTCTGGTTCTGCGCCCGCACGGCTGATTCGCTTTGGAACGCTGACCATTGATATGCTTAACCGGGAAGTAACGCTGGCTGATGAACAAATCCCATTATCTACCGCTGATTTTGACCTGCTCTGGGAACTGGCCAGTCATGCTGGTCAGATACTCAACCGCGATGCGCTACTCAAAACATTGCGTGGTGTGAGTTATGACGGGTTGGATCGCAGTATTGATGTGGCTATCTCCCGGTTACGTAAGAAACTTCATGATAATGCGACAGAACCTTTCCGGATTAAAACCATCCGTAACAAAGGCTATCTGTTTGCGCCACAGGCCTGGGATACCCACTCCGAATGAAGAAACTGTTTATCCAGTTCTATCTGTTACTGTTTGCCTGTTTCCTGGTAATGACACTGCTGGTTGGCCTGGTCTATAAAATGACGGCGGAACGTGCTGGCCGCCAGTCTATGAATGACCTGATGGCCAGCTCACTCTATCTGATGCGCAGTGAACTGCGGGAGATCCCACCGCGGGACTGGAACAAGACTATCGATAATCTGGATTTGAATCTGTCATTCAAGTTACATATTGAACCTATGACCCGCTTCGATCTGCCTCCGGATGAAATGCGCCGCCTGCGAGCCGGTGAAATCGTCGCGCTGGATGATCAGTACACTTTCCTGCAACACATTCCACGCAGCCATTATGTCTTGTCTGTCGGCCCCATCCCTTACCTGTTTTATCTTCATCAGATGCGATTACTGGATATTGCCTTACTGGCCTTTATCGGTATGTCTCTGGCATTACCGGTCTTTATCTGGATGCGACCTCACTGGAAAGAGATGCAGAGACTGGAACGCGCCGCACAACGTTTCGGCCAGGGAAATCTGGACTCACGAACTAATTTTGATAACACTTCCAGTCTCTACCGGTTGGGAATCGCATTTAACCAGATGGCAGAGAATATTAAGGTCCTGGTTGCCAGTAAAAAACAGCTGATCGATGGTATCGCCCATGAATTACGTACCCCGCTGGTTCGGCTTCGTTACCGGCTGGAGATGAGTGATAACCTGAGCGAAAGTGAGGCGGCAGCCCTAAACCGTGATATCAGTCAGTTGGAAGGATTAATCGAGGAATTGCTCACTTATGCCCGCCTTGACCGTCCCAAGGTGGATATGAAATTACAGCAATTTGACCTGGCGCACTGGTTGGCTGAACGGGTTGAAGATGCCCGATCTTTGCACCCTGATCACCAGATCGAACTGGATATTCCCCAGCAGGAAAACCGTGGCTTCACTGATTTACGTCTGATGGAACGGGTGCTGGATAATCTGGTGAATAACGGATTACGTTATTCATCACAACGGATGCGCATCAGTTTGTGGTTTGATGGTAATACCGGATTATTGCAGGTTGAAGATGATGGCCCCGGGATTCCCCCGGAAGAGCGTGAACATGTGCTTGAGCCTTTCGTCAGGCTTGATCCAAGCCGTGACCGGGCCACTGGCGGATGCGGCCTGGGTTTAGCTATTGTTCACTCCATTGCACAGGCATTTCGCGGTACGGTATCTATCGACAGTAGCCCGTTAGGTGGTGCCAGTGTACGATTCTGCTGGCCAATTACACCGCCAGATTCAGCTTATCTTTCTTCAGTCAGTCCCCGGAGGGATTAAAATGAATAACGCTTACCAACAGCTATGTCAGCGATTCCGCCGTCTTTCCCGCTTTGAGCATTTATCGGCAATTGCTGGCTGGGATATGCAAACCATGATGCCGCCTGGTGGCAGCGCAGCTCGCGGAGAAGCGTTAGCTGAACTCAGTTTACTGCGCCATGAATTGTTAACCGACAAACAAGTCGGCGAATGGCTGAAAGCCGCGGAGCAACAATCGTTAACCGATACCGAGAGGGCTAACCTGAATGAAATGAGCCGGCAGTGGCAACAGTCGTCGGTATTACCTGCTTCACTGGTAGAAGCTAAAGCCATTGCAGGTTCACGTTGTGAGCACGCATGGCGGAAACAGCGTCCGGCTAATGACTGGCCGGGTTTCTCAGCCAATTTGCGTGAGGTGGTTGAATTAACCCGCCAGGAAGCGGATATCCGGGCTAACGCCAACGGCACATCGCGTTATGATGCATTACTGGATCTGTATGAACCTGGAATGACCAGCGCCCAACTGGACACCATTTTTGCTGATCTTAAACAGTGGCTGCCATCCCTGCTGGAACAGGTTGTAGAGAAACAATCACATCACCTGCCCCAGCCAGCGACCGGCACGTTCCCTGTTGCGGCGCAAAAGAAACTGGGTCTTGAAGCCATGGCATTACTTGGCTTCGATTTTGACCACGGCAGGCTGGATGTCAGTGCCCATCCATTCTGTGGTGGCGTGCCGCAGGATGTACGAATCACCACCCGCTACCATGACACACTGTTTATGAGCGCTCTCATGGGTGTCATTCATGAAACCGGACACGCACGCTACGAGCAGAATCTGCCTGCCAGTCTGACCGGTCTGCCAGCAGGACTGGCCCGCTCCACTGCCGTCCATGAATCTCAAAGCCTGATGCTGGAAATGCAACTGGCACGCAGTGCGCAATTTTTACAACTTATCCAGCCCAGGGTCGTGGAGGCTTTTGGTGCGCAGCCGGCCCTGGAAATGGATAATTTTATCCGTCTGGCTCAGCAGGTAAAACCGGGACTGATTCGTGTGGAGGCTGATGAAGTCAGTTACCCTGCACATGTGATGTTACGCTATGAAATAGAACGAGCATTGATCGAAGGCGATATTGAGGTTAACGATATCCCGTCCTTATGGGACGAAAAGATGCATAACTATCTGGGGCTTGATACCCGGGGTAATTACCAGCACGGGTGTATGCAGGATATTCACTGGACAGACGGGGCATTTGGCTACTTCCCGACTTACACTTTGGGCGCTATGTACGCAGCCCAGCTGTTCGCGGCTTTCCACCAACAACACCCTGCTGTGACCGATGAAATTTCACGCGGCGAACTGACCCCACTGTTTAACTGGCTAAAAGAAAATATCTGGCAATATGGCAGTCTGATATCGGTCGAACAGTTGCTGATAAACGCCACCGGAGAACCATTAAACAGCCAGTTTTTCCGTCGTCACCTGGAACAACGTTACCTGGCTTAACCTGCTGTCCGGCCAGCTTTTTTTGGCTGGGCGGACTCAGAAAAATCCGGGTATTTACGCTTTGTACAATCGGTTACACAGCGATACCATTCCACAACGGACGTCCCGAAAATATTCTCATATATTCATTTCACCGGCCCCGCAGTGGGCTATTAAATGAAATGAATTCGAGGAATTTGCAATGAAAAAATTATTTGCACTGGTAGTTGCCGCTGCTATGGGTCTGTCATCTGTTGCTTTCGCTGCAGAAACTACTGCTGCTCCGGCACCAACTGCTGCTGCAGCAACAACTGCTGCACCGGTTAAGCACACTGCTACCAAGCATCATAAGAAAAGCCATCATAAAAAAGCGACCAAGAAAAAAGCAGCTGCACAGAAAGCCCAGGCTGCTAAAAAACACCACAAGAAAGTAGCTAAGAAAAAAGCGGCTGCACAGAAAGCTCAGGCTGCTAAAAAACACCACAAGAAAGCAGTAGCTAAAAAAGCACCTGCTCAGAAAGCTCAGGCTGCTAAAAAGCACCACAAAAAAGCAGTAGCTAAGAAAGCACCTGCACAAAAAGCTCAGGCTGCTAAAAAGCACCACAAAGCTGCTAAAAAATCAGTAAAAAAATAAGTGCCTGACCGCCAGGAACACTCCTGATTCCGCGTCATAGTGATTAAAACACCCGGTTATGCCGGGTGTTTCTTTCCCGGAGTTACTAAAATGGTGCGTCGCTATCGTTTCGAAATCATTCTGGTCGTGGTAATAATGTGTGGTGTGGTTGCTGCCAGCTTTTTTATTTAACTTCAGGCCGTAAATACGCAATATCTCTCCCTTTTTATCACCTTACGGACTATAGTAATCGTTCAATAATCTGAAGATTAACCTACATACTTCCCGCAGTTGAGAGAATTATGCGCCTGCTTACTGTATTTTTTCTAAGTTTGTTCTGTTTTAGTGTGCAGGTTCATGCAGATGACGATGACACACCGACTCCTGACGAAATTAAAACCCTGTTTTTTGGTAAAGATCATCGTAAGGCCATTACTGACATCGACAATGCGCCCTGGGATGCTATCGGCCAGCTGGAGACTGACAGCGGTAATTTATGTACCGCAACACTTATTTCCCCACACATCGCCCTGACAGCAGGACATTGCCTGCTTACCCCTCCGGGAAAATTTGATCCTCCGGTCGCCATTCGTTTTATGGCCACGGCTAAAGGCTGGCGCTATGAAATCCATGATATTGATGCCAGGGTCGAACCCTTACTGATGGGTAAACTCAAAGCAGACGGAGATGGCTGGTTAGTCCCCCCTTCGGCTGCGCCTTACGATTATGCGGTGGTGATTATTCATAATCCCCCTTCAGCGATTCAGCCGGTGCCGGTATTTTCAGGGAGTCGTGCCGAACTGATTGCCGAACTGAAAGCTAAAGATAATCTGGTCACTCAGGCGGGATACCCGGCAGATCATCTGGATAATCTGTACGCACACCAGGATTGTCCGATCACCGGATGGGCACAGAAATCGGTGTTATCTCATCGCTGTGATACCCTCCCGGGAGATAGCGGGTCCCCGCTGATGCTGAAAGCCGATAATGGCTGGCAGATTATCGCGGTACAAAGTTCGGCTCCGGGAGCTCAGGATCGTTATCGTGCTGATAATCGAGCCATTGCTGTGACATCTTTCTATAACAGGTTACAACAATTAGCACGTGAGTAACCCGCCAGCGCAGTAGCCAAAGCTACTGCGCCCCCCTTCTTGTTTACGACGTCTTTTGCTCCATCGCCTGTAATATCCTTTTTTCAGATACCGGATACGGTGTTCCCAGTTGCTGAGCAAACAGACTCACCCGCAACTCTTCCAGCATCCAGCGAATCGCAATGACATCTTCATCATCCTGCTGTTGCGGAGGCAGCTTACTGCGCCATTGCTGCCACTGTTGCTCCACTGCCTGTAATTTCAGCATTCTGCTGCGGTCACTGTGTGGATCCACCGGCAGCTTATCCAACCTCCGCTCTATCGCCTGTAAATAACGCAGGGTATCGCTCAGATGCTGCCAGCCATTGCCTGTCACAAAGCCACGATAAATTAGCCCCGCCATCTGTGCTTTAATATCCGATAACGCCAGCGCCTGGCTCATATCTACCTTACCTTTCAGACGTTTATTAATCCGGAAGACTGTGGTGAGAATTTGTTCGGTCTGTATGGCAATCGCCACCACGGTATCATTCAACTCAGCACGAATAATTTCTTTCAGTCGGCTAAAGTCTTGTTCAGTCCAGGCCGGACCGCCATGCTCAGCCATCAGCTTATCTATCCCGCAGGAGATACAGTCATCAATCAGTTCGGTGACTTTACCGTAAGGGTTAAAATAGAGCCCCAGCTTGGCTTTATTCGGTAATTTCTCATGTAAATATTTTACCGGCGAAGGAATATTGAGCCATAACAGGCGTCGCTGACCGCGCCACATATGCTTGCTCTGCTCCGCAGGGCTGTCAAACAGGCGAATAGCAACACTGTCTTTTTCATCCACCAGTGCCGGCCAGGCCTGCAACTGGTAATTCCCCCGCTTTTGCTGATAACTCTGCGGTAAGTCGCCAAAGCTCCAGACATGCAATCCCTGCTGTTCCACACCGTCATCCGCGACATCTGACAAGGTGGCCTGCACTTTATCCTTAAGAGATTCCTTCAGTGCTGTCAGATTTTTTCCTTCGGCCAGCGTCCGGTTATTTTCATCCGCTATCCGGAAGGTAATTTTCAGATGATCGGGTATCGCATCCCACTGCCAGTCTTCACGGCTGACTGTCACCCCGGTCATCCGCCGAAATTCACGCTCAAGACGATCGGCCAACGGCTGGTCGGTATCGCTCACCCGTTGTAAAAAAGCTTCTGCATAATTAGGCGCTGGGACAAAATTCCGTCGTAACGGTTTAGGGAGTGACTTAATCAGCGCAATAATCAGTTCTCGTCGGACACCCGGGATTTGCCATTCAAATCCGCTGTCATCAACCTGATTAAGTAATGGCAACGGAATATGTACCGTGACACCATCAGCCCCTGCACCCGGTTCAAACTGATAACTTAGACGCAGCTTCAGATTACCCTGGTGCCAGAAGTTCGGATAATCGAGCTGACTGACCTGTGACGCCCCGTCTTTGATCAGCATCTGTTTATCGAAACTAAGCAGCTCCGGTTGTTGCTGACTGACCTGTTTCCACCATTGATCAAAATGCCGGGCTGAAACTACCTCATGACCAATACGCTGGTCATAAAAAGCAAATAACGTGTCGTCATCGACCAAAATATCCCTGCGGCGGGATTTATGCTCAAGATCCTCAATTTCATTCAGGAGTTTACGATTATTTTTCAGGAAAGCATGACGGCTGTGCCAGTCGCCTTCCACCAGCGCATGTCGAATAAAAAGTTCCCGCGATAAAGGGGGATCTATCTTGCTGTAATTCACTTTCCTGCCGCTAATTAACGGCAAGCCATAGAGAGTGACTTTTTCAATCGCCATCACGCCCCCCTGGCTTTTTTCCCAGTGGGGTTCGCTATAGTGATATTTCACCAGATGCTTAGCCAGCGGCTCGATCCACTCCGGGTCTATACGTGCCGCAATCCGACCCCATAACCTGCTGGTTTCCACCAGCTCGGCTACCACGACCCATTTCGGCGGCTTTTTAAACAGCCCCGAACCTGGAAATATCGAAAAACGCGCATTGCGAGCTCCGGTAAACTCCTGCTTTTCTAAATCTTTCTGTCCAATATGCGACAGTAAACCACATAACAATGCACTATGTACTTCACGATAAGGAGCTGGCTCACTGTTAATCGGCAAACGTAATTCTTTGACGACCTGACGTAACTGGGTATAGATATCCTGCCACTCACGAACCCGCAGATAGTTGAGAAAATCCAGTTTACACTGTCGACGGAACTGATTGCCGGACAGCTGTTGCTGTTGTTCCTGCAAATAGTTCCAAAGATTTACCCAGGCCTGGAAGTCAGACTCTTTATCCGCGAAGCGCCGATGTTTCTCGTCGGAAGCTTGTTGACGATCGGCCGGGCGCTCCCGGGGATCCTGAATTGACAGCGCAGCAGTGATGATCATCATTTCACGCACACAACCAAATTGCTGTGCCGCGAGTACCATTCTCGCCAGGCGCGGATCCACCGGCAGTTGTGCCAGTTGCCGGCCCATGGGCGTTAGTTTGTAATGTCCATCGACTGCCGGCAGAATCCCGCCCAGTTCTTCGAGCAGACGTACACCATCCTGAATATGACGTTTATCCGGCGCTTCAACGAAAGGAAAAGCGGCGATTTCTCCCAGTCCCAGCGCCGTCATTTGTAGAATAACTGACGCCAGATTAGTACGAAGGATTTCCGGGTCGGTAAATTCTGGTCGGTTGTCAAAATCCTGTTCAGAGTAGAGACGAATACAAATTCCTTCTGAAACCCGGCCACACCGTCCTTTACGCTGATTCGCCGAAGCCTGAGAAACCGGCTCTATGGGGAGTCGCTGCACTTTGGTCCGGTAGCTATAACGACTGATTCTGGCGGTTCCCGGATCAATGACGTACTTGATTCCTGGCACGGTCAGTGAGGTTTCTGCCACGTTCGTCGCCAGTACAATTCTCCGCCCCGCGTGTGGCTGAAATACACGATTTTGCTCGCTGTTTGACAATCGGGCATACAATGGCAGGATTTCAGTATGCCGCAATTCCCGACGATTAAGCGCATCCGCCGTATCGCGAATTTCCCGCTCTCCACTCATAAAAATGAGGATATCGCCGGGGGCTTCCCGCATCAGTTCATCCACAGCGTCGAAGATAGCCTGTAACTGATCACGGTCACCGTCGCTGGAATCTTCAGAAACCGGACGATATCTGACTTCAACCGGATAGGTCCGGCCTGAAACTTCGATAACAGGTGCGTTATTAAAATGACGGGAAAAACGCTGCGGATCGATAGTCGCAGAAGTAATAATCACTTTCAGGTCTGGCCGGCGCGGCAACAACTCACGCAGATAGCCAAGCAGGAAATCAATATTCAGACTGCGCTCATGCGCTTCATCGATAATCAACGTGTCATATTGCAGTAACAACCGGTCCTGCTGGATTTCGGCCAGCAGAATACCATCAGTCATCAGTTTGACACGAGTGTTGTCGCTGACCTGATCGTTAAACCTGACCTTATAGCCCACGTAATCGCCCAGAGGGCATTTCATCTCTTCTGCGATACGTGTCGCCACCGTTCTGGCTGCCAGACGCCTTGGTTGAGTGTGGCCAATGAGCCCGCGATTTCCACGTCCCAGAGCCAGGCATATTTTAGGGATTTGTGTGGTTTTCCCAGAGCCGGTCTCGCCGGCAATAATCACCACCTGATGATCGCGGATGGCGGCAGCAATTTCCTGCTGCTTCTGGCTGACGGGTAAATTGTCCGGAAATTCTATCTGTTGCGGGGCAGAAGCTATACGCAATGACAGACGAGTTTCGGCATCAGCAATGTCCTGTTCAATCTTACTGGCTATTTCTGCACGGTCCCGCAGGTTTTTCACCTTTTCGGCACCCGCGAGTCTGCGTTTTAGCTGTTGACGATCACGCAGAATCAACGGTTCAAGTCGCTGACGAAGAGAGGATAATGGTGAAAAACCCTGAGAAGACATAATAATCTGTTACCTTGATTTTATATAACAAAATGACCGGGTGATCTGCAATAGTGAAAGCTCTACCCGGCAGTCTGTGATGACTACTGATTGTAACATAATCACTGTTTAGCCGTTATCTCTGAACATCGAAGGCCCGGAAGATGTTGTTCAGATTTTTCGAATATAGGTCGCGAAATTTTCTGCTTTTCTCCGGGCCGTAAGCCCCGTAGAGTGTCTGTCATTCAGCGGAGAGTGGTTCCGCCTTACAGACAGGAAAATATCAAATGAGTAAAGTTCTGATCCTTAAATCAAGTATTCTTGCCGGTTATTCTCAGTCAGGTCAGCTGGCCGATTTTTATGCTGAACAGGCAACAGCAAAAGGTGACACTGTCACTGTGCGTGATTTGGCGGATCAACCAATTCCTGTTCTGGATGGTGAGCTGGTCGGCGGTCTGCGTCCTTCCGATGCGCCATTGTCACAACGTCAGAAAGATATTGCAGCATTATCCGATGAACTGATCAACGAATTGCAGGCTCACGATGTTATCGTTATTACCGCCCCAATGTATAACTTCAACATCCCTACCCAGCTAAAAAACTATTTTGATCTGGTTGCTCGCGCTGGCATTACTTTCCGTTACACCGAGTCAGGCCCTGAAGGGCTGATTAAAGGCAAACGTGTCGTGGTGATCTCCAGCCGCGGTGGTGTTCACAAAGATACTCCGGCTGATCTGCTGACCCCTTACCTGAAAGTGTTCCTGGGCTTCCTGGGAATGACGGACGTAAATTTCGTGTTTGCAGAAGGTTATGGCTATGGTCCGGAAGTGGCGGCCAAAGCGACTACTGATGCTAAGAGCGCAATCGAGTCAATTCTGGCAGCCTGATGTCTGCTGTCCGGGCCCAAGTGCCCGGACGTTATTCGGGCGCGCTGGTACGAGTTTTTGCCTGTTGTCCGCCCTGTTGTTGATTTGTCTTAGCCTTATCATCATCCAGCAATGTCTGCACGTCCTTATCTGCTTTTACCGTGATTTGATGTTCTATTTTTACGTTCATATCAATAGTGATAGGTTCTTTCGGCGCGGCCACTTCAATGCGCGGAATACATCCACTCAGGATGAAAGCCGGCCCCAGGCAGACCATCAGGTATACGGTTTTCACTGATTAAGTTCCTTTTGTGCAGGTAATTTAAGGTGTTGTGACAATTGCGATTGCAGGTTGTCAGCAAAACTCAGGCTGCGCCACAGCATGAATACATTTTCCTGATGAGTGTAATTCAGATTCACCCGCTGGTCTTTATTACTGAAACGGCTGGTGCCCTGCACACTCGACTTCATGGTCAGTTCACCCTGGCTGGTAAGCTGCAGTGTTGCCTCTGCGCGACTGATTTCCATATACCGTAACCAGTCAACCGCGACTCCGGCAGCCATATTATTACTGGTGATCGAATCAATCAGATCTTTATCTACCCGTAACGTCAGTGGTCCGCTATTTTTTATCCAGCCCTGACGAATCAAATACTTCGGGTCATCAACCAGCAGGGGTAATTCCCCGTCAACACGCCCGGACATGGCGATTTGTTTTGGATGTAACGCGGTAATCAACGGGCTGAGGCTGATATTTTCTGCTTTTAGTACCGCCGGCTGGTGTTGTGGCAACCGCAGGTTACTCAGACTCATCTTCCCGTCCAGCAACGACATGCTGACATCGCTAAGTGTCAGTGGTTGTGACTCGCTCCAGGGATAATGACCTTGCAAACTGGCAGTAATGTGGCTGATGGCTATCTGATTAGTTACACTGCCAATAGTCAGATGAACTGGCTGATGATAACCAAACTGCCAGCGCTGCCGGTGATAACGAAATGGCAGTGAGAAATCGACACCACTGATCTGGTTGTCAGGGGTCCACAAACTCCCCTGACTTATCACCCAGTGACCGCCTGCCTGAAAACCCTGATCCCCGGAAACAGAGAATGCGGCCTGGCCACGGAGCGACCCGCCGGACAGTTTCATTTTCAGGGTCGGCTTAGCCAGTGACTGGAATACCCGCAATGGCTGAGAAGGCCACCAGATTTGACCACGTAATCGTTGACCATCCCATCGGCCCCGGGAAATCAGCGGACCGACCTCCCCGGCAGTGAGTTGTGCCTGGTACTGAAAATTATCCGGACTCAGACCATGGACAGTCACTGGTAACTGTCCTGCCGCCAGTGAGCCACCATAGCCAAAGCGTGAGATTCCGGTGGTTAGCAAAAACTTTCCGTCAAATGTCGGCGCCAAGACGTCCCGTGACCACTGGAGAGGCTGGCTAAGTACCAGCCGGGGAGATTCTGAAGTAATATCCGCATATTTAATCCGGTCCAGCCCGGTTGACAGAGTCTGCACGGTAATGAGCTTGTTTTCCCATTGCCCTTGTCCACTGATATCCCATTGTGCATGGAGTGGCCTCAGATACCCATTTCCCCAGTAACGCCATATCCAGCGTCCGTTATCCGGCCAGAACTGTTCAGCCTTACCAGATAATTGCAAACGATAACGCCCATAGGCAGGTTCATGTAGTTTAAGTATGACCTGGAGTGGCCCGCTAACACCCTGTGGAGCCATACGGACGCCCGCCAGTGGCCAGCGTGCTTCATCGACCTGTAATGTATCGAGAATTTTTCCACGAGCCCGGAGTAATGCACCGCTCAGGAAATGCACTTCAGGCACCAGCAATGAACCGGTCAACCGAGCGGGCAGACTGGCAAAAAACTGTAAATCTGCACTGTTTGCATTCCCGGTAAGGCGCAATGGTAAATCGCTTTGTTGCAGGCTAAGCTTCCCCGGACCAAGGTTAAGTACTGCGTTCCCTTTACCACCGCGACCTGCAGTTAATATATTAAGACGACCGCTGAATTTTGTTTGATCCGGCCCTGCCATCCAGTTGCTTGCTTTGAGAGAAATACCACCCTGCAAAGGCTGGCGGCCAAACGGCCAAAACCACTCTCCCTGACTAATTTCTATGGCTTGTGGTGTGACAGTCCAGGGGAGTGATAATAGATACCGTGGTTGCTGAGGCGTGGTCAGTAAGATTTTACCACTTTGCTGCTGCCAGCGGAGTGTCAGATTTAAGGGTGTTTGAGCCAGAACGAATTGTCCGTTGATTGTCCCGGTTTCAGGCCACCCGGTTATCAGCGGTGAAAGGCTGATATTCCCGTCGATCATCACCGTCCCGGGTAATCCCATCTGAGTCAATTGTATTTTTTTAATCTGCAACTGTTGCTTATCAAGCTCAGCCTCAAGTTGTACTGTTCTGCCGGTAAAGTTCAGAGACTGACGTCCGTGCCTGTTCATCAGTGTGATTTCACCTGAATAATCTGGCCAGGGCAGCACCTTGAGGTTTTTTACATAGACACGGGCATCCGGCAATAGATTCTGCCAGTCAGCGATGGTTTTCGCCGGGGTTGCCGAAGCAGAAGATGTTGACGGTAACCGGCTCAGACATGCAGAGTCGATGCTAACGTCTGCAGCCGTTAACCGCCATATTTGCTGTTGGTAGCCCAGAGATAACGCCGTAACAGAGGCAACTTGACAATCTGCGCTGGCCAGAGTGATATCCGGTAATACCAGAGCTCGGTCAGTAACATGTAACCGCCCTCTCAGTTGCAAATGACTTCCTTCCGGTAACCATAATCCTGCCAGCCGCGGCACCCAACGGTTTACTGAGAGTACTGCTGTTATGACAACAACCAGCAGGCTTAACAAAATGATCAGGAACTTTGGCCTTTTTCCTGTCATAAATAGTGCATCCTGTCTCCGGATCTGGGTTTTTGGGGATAGTTAATCTGTGGCGTTTGTTTCTGACGACTACAGGTCTACAGGTCTACAGGTCTACAGGTCGTAATAGCAGAAGTTTTATGCTATTGCGAGACTCTGTGCACATTGCCCGAAAAACGTTACTGTATTTATAAAATAAATATGGATTACAGGAAAATTAATTTTTAAAAACACATCCCTTTAGACAACAAAGTCTGACATCACGTAGAACGTGAAAAATGGGCTCTTGTACGATCAGGCTTCAGCCCCCGGATTAACGGGGGACTTATCTATAGCAATACCGGCATCATGTTTGCTGCCGGGTAAATATGTTACCACCGCCGGTTTTTAAAGTGCAGCGTCTGCTGTAATGACAGCAGACGACATGGAAGTTAATGACAGGATTTTACTGAATTCACCCTAAGAGATTTTCCACCGTTCACCGGTTCGTGAGGCCAGCGCCGAGTTCTGCGGATAATAAATACGTGGCGAGGGTTTATGTGACCGGCGCCCTGTCAACAGACGTCTGATATCATGCTTTCGGTAAAGAGCATGCACTTCAAAACTGGCATCCTCTGCTGCATTAATACCCAGACTAACGTTAGAGGTCCTGTGTTTTGAGTACCCTATCACAGGGCGACCGATATTATCGGCCAGTATCTGAGCCGCCCCCCTCTTAGCATAACAACTGTTTAAATGCAGTGGCGTTTTACCTGTGCTGAGGTCTATGCCGTATGACTGCTTAAGTATTCCATTGAGCTCAGCAGGATTAATAATCTTAGCTTCACTGACGTAATATAACGGCCCATCGGATAAATATTCCATGATATCAAAATTGTATTCAGCTTTCCCTCCGATAGAAAAAGCAGGCTCTTTGCTCCCGTGTAAGATAAGCCCTTCTTCTGACAGTCCACGCCAGTTATCGGTGTAACCAAGAGAATATACAGAGTCACTGTAGGGTTTGAAGGTCTCGTCAAGCACAGTAATATTCCAGGACTGTCTGTTCCCCGACGCAAATTTAAGTCGGCTGGCAGCTGATCTGACGCCCTGCATGACACCTGTACCCAGCCCTGCCAGCCCGTTAGCCATTGATACCCAACCCAAAATAGATGACACTTGCGGATTACTCTCTTCCGCTACACCACTGGCTATCCCCGTCACGTCTGCGACCACGCTCAGACCGCCGACAACAAGAGAAGTCGCTGAGGCAGCTCCCATTGCCGCCATCACTCCGCCTGCAGCCGCTATCGAGGCTCCCGCTGTAAAAACCGAGAATGCCAAACCCAGCGTACCCGTTATGATCCCAAAAATACCCTGCCAACTGATGTGTCCTGACGGGTCTGTATAGTTCACCGGATCGCCTGAACAGTATGCATACGGATTTATTCCCCCGACCCCGAACGGGCTCAGGCTGTCCGGGCAGTTAAAGCGCATTAACACCGGATTGTAGGCCCGGTAACCGTTCCCAAGATGATAACTCCCGCTCACCGGGTCAGCGCGCTCACCGTTAAATCCTGGCAGCAGTTCTGTCGCATCACCATTGCCGTAAGGCGACCAGCTGTGCTGTTGTGCTTTCTGCCCATTGCCGTCATGTGACCACAGCAGACTGTTATTCTGGTCACCTGCGGTTAGCGTTAATGTGCTGCCGTCGCTCACCCCCAGACAGCTATGGCCATTTTTAATCAGCCGCATTGTCTGTTTTTTCTCTACAAGAACCTCGTTAACCAGCTCATTAGCCTGGTAGTACAATTGCCGGGTATCTCCGTCAGTGACGTTCTGGCTGACCAGCCGGTTCAGGGCATCATAACTGTAGCTGCCACCTCTAATATTGTCCCCGCTGACACTGACCAGCCTGCCAATGGCATCATAATTCAGTAAACGTCCTGCTTCATCCTGCGTCATGCGCCCATCGGCATCATATTTAAGCGTAATAGTCTGAGGGTAATCCGCATGGGTATGATTTACTGAAGTCAGTTGTGTCGGGTCATTACTGTTTTCATAGTGATACGTAGCAGTATTAATACGGCCGTCCGCCAGTGTGGTGGTGACTAAGGTCAGGTTATTCAGTGCATCATACTGATAGGTTTGCGCTGTCATCTTATGGCCATACGCATCCTCCGGAAGAGTGTTACCGGTTACTGTATACTCTGTCAGGCGGTTACGAACATCATAGTCATACCGTTCATCTTTAACTACGCTACCCTCCTGTTGTGTGGTTCGTGAGGAGATCAGGTCATTTGGTAACCAGGCCTGGTTCAGCGTCAGCGCGACGCCACTGCTGTCAGTGATAGTACGGCTAACCTCACGGTTAAAATCATCATAATGCAGTCCGGTTGTCAGTGAGACGTGAGTGGCGTTGTCCGTTACGGTCTGTACCGACAGGCGGCTCAGTTCATCGTATTTCAGGCCGACGGTCAGCGCGTCGTCAGTGAGAGTGATCACCCTGCCATACTTATCCCGGTCACTGGTCGTCTGCCCCGCACAAATATCCGTATACCCTGTCAGTTCCCCTGCCAGGCTGTACATATATCCCGCCTGGCGCATTTCGCCGTCCCGGCTGAACGTTTCGCCTGCCAGGTTTCCGGAGGGGCTCCACAACTGATGGTTTTCCGTACTGCCTTCCTTCGCTGTTAACTGGTCGCCGGTTACGGGATCATAACTGAAGGTCTGCGTGATACCGTTCACTGTCAGGCTGCTTACCACATTTCCGAGTTCAGGAATATACTTATACTCCAGTATATTATCTGACGGCAGCGTCACCAGAGAAGGAACCGGAGAGGCTCCCTCATAAGTATACGTTGTGGTGCGCCCTCCGCAGACTTGCTCTGTCAGGCGGCCCAGACTGTCGAAGGTCTGTGTCCCTAGCAGCCAGGTCCGCGTCTGCCCATACGCATCCGGTCCGTTCACGCTGATTCTGGCCACACTGTCATTGGTCAGGTGAGGAGCATAGCACCGCGTAACTATACTCCCGTCCGGCAGGGTTAGCGTCAGTACCCTGCCATATTCGTCGTAAGTTCGCTCCGTGTCATTATTCCGTTCATCCGTTACCAGCCGCAACCGACCGAGGCCATCCCACGAATAGTGGCGAGCACCTACAGACTGTCCGCTTGTATCAGTGCGCTCCTCCATCAGAGGCATCATACTTTGCACATCATATGTTGTGGTGTTTTTCCCTGAACTCAGATAATCGTTACCTGCACTACCCTGAGAATAAGTACTATTGATAAGTGCAACCAGATCGGTTTGTTGCAGATCTTGTGTGCCATCGGAAAAGGCCCTCTGGCTGATGCTCCCCCATCCATCGTATGAGGCTGTCGCGTCGACACTGAATTGTTCTGAAGAGACAGGGAGCCAGTCATGGCTGATACTGCTGCCCACATCTCCCAGCGGCGTGTAAGTTCGGGACGCCACCTCAAACCACTGCTGCGTACCATCTCTGTCAAGGATCTGAAGGCTAATCTCTCGCCCCATCCCATCGTGGTAGATTTTTAGCTGATTACCGTTCTCATCGGTCACCTTAGTGACGGGGGCATTCTTTTCAAAGGCATAGGCCCAACTGTGGACGTTTTCATAAGGTGTACCCGAAGCCACCGTCCGGGTCAGCGGGCGACCGATTTTGTCGTAAGTATTGGTTACTGTAACATTTTGTGCATCAGTCTCTGACAGAACCAGGCCCGTGTATCTATGACTGAGAATTGACCGGGATAATGTTATCTTGTCATGGCCGGTAAATGTTTCGGTCTGAATGAGACCCTGCACAGTGCTCTGATAGGTAAAGTCCCGCTGGCGGGAAAATGAATCGGCACGGGTGATATCGGGGGTAAGAGTCGTGTTCTGCGATTTTTCTCGTGCATAGGTCAGCGTGTCAGTGATGTCGTTATAATAGTCCCGTGCCACCACCTCCCGTACACTGCCTATGTTAAGCACTTCTGTATCAGACACCAGTGTGTAACCATTGCCATCTGACTTGCTCAACTTTTTCCAGGTCGTGACTGTAACAGAGGCTGGTTCATCTCCTTTAATCTGAGGCGGCGTGACTGTTTTACTCTTCTGCCAACGGACAAAACCATAGGGATCTGCCGGACAGGCGTTACCATCACCCTCCGCCGGATAGTATTCATACTCTGTGACGGTACCCTCAGGTGTCTCCTGGTGCAGCGGGTTCCCCGACTCATCAAACTGCGTGAGTGTGACCCGTGTGCGGCACGCGGCACCACTTTCATCGCTCCAGGACTCGATCTGTTTTGCCGGAAGGGCATATTGTGCGGGTTGCTCCTCAAACATCACCCCAGGTCGGGCATGGTACTCCGTCGTTGTTGAATAGATTTTACCTTGCCGGAGTCTGGTTTCGGATACCTGTAAATGGTAACTATTATAGCGACGGGTTATCGTACCTGGCACGGTAATGCCGTCAGTATCCACTACCTTAGCCGTGGAGCCGTAAAGATAGTCAATAAGCAGAATATTCAACATCTGATCGGTATCAGGTTGCCACTGATTCAGACCCGCATTTTTGCCAAGGTAATTATTCTGTGTCCAACTCCAGGAAGTGACTATCTGTGGCTGTCCGTTGCCTGGCATCACAGTGTGCTGGTGAACACAGGGTAATTCGGGTAAACCAGCATTTTCCGGAAAGGCCATCCCGGAGTCAGAGTAATAGGTTACTTTTTCTTTCTTACCGGTTGGAAAAGTCAGACCAGTGAGGGCCCGGTAACTGTCCAGTGGCCCCACGTCATTGTAGTCAAACGTCCAGACTAAAGCCGGCTCAACCGACATGCTGGTCACGCTGATGAGATGTTCATCCGTGAACCTGAAAATCATGCTGTAGCCCGCCTCAATGTCGTCTGGCAACAGTGAGAATTTTGTAGTGGCTAGTGAGCCATCAGGATAAGTAACCGAGAACAGTACGGAACCATCACTATCTGTGACCCGGGACAGGCGTGCAGGGGTGTACGTCGAATCCCATGTAAACGTCAGCGTGCGCCCGTCAGGTGCAATGATTTGCGAGGTAACGTAAACATCCTTATACAAGGACAGAACCTCGGTCAGCCCGGACTTATGAATAATCTGACAATGTGTGTTGTCCGTTTTATTTAAAACGAAGTTTTTAAGCTTTTTTTGTTTGACTGACAGAGTTTGAATATTAACGCGATATTCTTCACCTGAGGAGAGTTGTAGTTTGCCGGTATTCGTGTCGCAGGAGGACAAATTAAGACTGAAACCGGAACCAAATCCGTGATTGACATCCGAAAGTGGGCTATATATAAGTGACAGGGACAATATCGGTCCGGCCAGTGAACCGGAGTGAAGATTGACCAGCGGAAAGGTTACGTTAAACAATCCGGTCCGGGGATCAACTCCACCGCTGACGGAGCTAATGAAGTTTGATGATTGTGAATAAAAATCAGAATTAGATACAGTCATATTAGATATCCTATAGCATTACTTCATGATCGTTCACTTCACCGGCAAGATAAGTGCTTCAGTTATTTGAGAGTAGTATTGTCCATATATGTGTTCAGCCGTTGTTACCGTGGCTAAGCCAGTACAAAGAAACAGTAAACTCCCTCCTGAGCAACACGCAGACATAGAAAGGCTCAGGAGAAAACTGAAGTGTGTGTATAATAATATATAATACCCGGGGAGAAATTTATCCTTGCCGGGATAATACGGGATAACACAACACCTAACCATCAGGGGTAACCTTACTTCCTGATGGTTAGCGTATTCTTATAGTCCGTGACTATCAGGAAAGAGTCACAGTAGCATTAACATCGGAATTAAAGCTCACAATAAACTGACCTGAGTTCCCATAATTATCTGTAATGGATACGGTGGCCGTATTTTTTAATTGTGACCCGGAGGGTTTACAATAGAGACCCCAATATATTGATGAGCTGTTGGGTATATGAAGCTGGTAAGCATAAACTGTAACTTCATTATCATATGCAGAGGCCGCATGGTTTGGTATTTTATCTGAAGTGTTGCTCCGGGTGAAGTTTGGCCAGTATGCCCAGGTGGATGCATCATAGCGCCCGCTCTCCGAGCCGCTAAAATACAAAGACGGCCAGCCAACCTGATACATTGCCATACATGTGTAATTAGGGTTCAATTCTGGTGGGTGCCCAATTTTCTTTCCATCTTCAGGCTCTATATACCAGCTATTCAAATAGCAACCGTTCCCATCACTATCGTTAGGTGAACTGTGCGCCAGCACCAGTGCATATGGGGCTTCATTATTTACATACCATGCTTTAACCGGATAACTAGCCGGGATACCCGAGCTCAGCACTTTTTTATATTTAATTTCATATCCATTACTCAATATTATTTTTATTCTTTTGTGCTGGACAGTACATGTGTAATGACTAAAGGAATTCAGCCCCCATATTTGGTTATAATAATGATAATCGATGCCGTTTGTTACCCATTCTTCGGGATAAACCTTCAGGTATTGGGATGAGTTATAGTTTAATCTGGAAATTGCATTAACCTTAACACTCGATTTTTCCACTCCCAGGGCATTATCTGCGGTGGTATAGTGTTGTCCATTATCGGTATCGCATCGCACAGCAATACGTTTAACGTTAACATCTGTCGTGTATAGATAAAATATTAATAACGTTACTGATTGTACTGCATCAGCATCAGAACTAACGCCAGGATTATTGTTTGACGATGTTTTGTTTGCAGACTTATTGACAATCTCCCTGCAAAATTCATTTTTATTTATGGTATAACACCAACCACTGCTTCCATTAATAGCCAGTTTTTTATCGCTTTCAGCATGGCAAAGTGATAAAGCATTTTGCCATTCACGTTCTGATATTTCCATAGCGATATCTTCGCCAGCCACCGTTTTATAAGCATTAGCAATGACCTCGATGGCCAGCTGGTTTTTTCCGTTGGCATAAATAGAAGGGGTAAGTGAACCTGACGCAGCAGAAACTTTAAGTTCAATACTGGTCGCATCATTTAATGAATCAGCCATTTTAATTACTCCATTGTGATGTCACGAAATATCTGACATCCGTTATCGTATATGTGAACCCCCGTTTTTTTTAGTTTCACGTATCTTATGTTTATATGAAATTCTGAAAAAACAAAAAGATGTAGAAGTGTAACAAAAATTATATTTTACCGAAAACCCTGGCGATTATTATAAATCATGAGCGGGAAACCATTGGTTCGCAAAAGAATACGCTACCATCTCATAAAAAATAATATTTTATGTTGTTTTTACTTTCTGGTTTTCGTGAAAAAAACACATTGCAGATAATAGTTTAGCCTTAAATTATACCAGGAAGTTATTTGTAAAAATCTTAAAAATGTTAAGATTTTCGCAACTGGAAAGTTTATAGCATCACGTAAAAAAAGGAAAGCATTGTAGGTAAAGAATAAAAACAAACCAACGTGTTAAAAATAACATAAGTAGATCTTTTAGGGCTTTTAAGGCTCATGGCCGGTTACATTAGAGATATTTTATTCCTTTGATAAAACCCATGGCATTTTTCCAGACTCAGCACGAAAACTCATTCATCTTATAAATCCTCTTACCCCACTAAGGATAAACGTTATTTACTCATCATGTTGGATGAATACCATCAATCTATAGAAAAGAAAAATGTCTGAGCCCTGTCCGGGATTCGCCGGTACACATTCAGATGGCCATCAGTGTCGTCCCACGAGGCGCAAGCCTCCATCGCCAAAACCCCGCTGAATAATTTTCTGAAATGACCAGAGGGAAAACCATTCAACAATCACGTGTCAGAAGTCCCCGAATACGTGATTATTAAATGCCGTTCTATGGAAACGTGCGGTTTACTGGTTCCCTCAGTAAGGAAGTTACGCTTTAGGCAGTAACGCTTTTGAAATCATAGCATCAACGTCAAGCCCCTTGTGCAGTACCTGAGTAACTACTGATACGTTTAAAATATTACTATTAGGCGATATAGTTATCTTGTCATCATCAGAGGATATGATGATTTCTCATCCAGCTGTCCGCAGAGATATATAGGACAGAACCAGCATACAGTGCACATAATGAATATTCCCCTCAGTAAAAAGACGGGTTCCGGCCAGCCGCGGCATCCATAAAATAACCGCACAGATTATCCCTGTCGACATAAGTGGTGTGAAATTTCTATTTTAGGTAATAATGTAACGAAACGACATTATCACGGGCCATTCCCTGCAAAGTTAACACGGAGTTAAGCAATGAAAATCGCCGTCTACAGCACTAAGAATTATGATCATCATTCTCTGGAACTCGTTAATCAGCAATTTGGTTGCTCATTGACCTTCTATGATTTCAGACTCAACAGGCATACTGCGAAAAATGCCGCAGGTTTCGATGCAATCTGTATTTTTGTTAATGATGACTGTAATGCGCAGGTTATCCTTGAACTGGCCGGCGTCGGTGTCCGTTACATCGCCCTACGCTGTGCCGGCTTTGATAATGTTGATTTACAGGCTGCTGCCGCTGCAGGGATCAGCGTGGTCAGGGTGCCGGCGTATTCCCCTGAAGCCGTTGCGGAACATGCCGTCGGGTTAATGATGACGCTGAACCGGCGGATACATCGCGCATATCAGAGAACGCGTGATGCCAACTTTTCTCTGGAAGGTTTGACCGGATTCACGATGCATGGAAAGACGGCTGGAATTATCGGTACCGGCAAAATTGGGCTGGCAACCCTGAGAATCCTGAAGGGGTTTGGTATGCGATTGCTGGCCAGTGATCCATACCCGTCACAACAGGCACTGGATTTACAGGTGGAATATACTGATATTCCGACACTCTTGGAGCAGTCAGATATTATCTCCCTGCATTGCCCGTTAAATTCTGCCAATCACCATCTGCTGGATGCTGCGGCATTTTCCCGCATGAAAGACGGTGTGATGATTATTAACACCAGTCGCGGTGGTCTGATTGATTCTCAGGCCGCTATTGAAGCGCTGAAACAACAAAAAATCGGTGCACTGGGGATGGATGTTTATGAAAAAGAACGGGATCTGTTTTTTGAGGACAAATCCAACGATGTTATTCAGGACGATATATTCCGCAGACTTTCATCCTGTCATAACGTATTATTTACAGGGCATCAGGCTTTTCTGACCACTGAGGCCCTGAGCGCGATCGCTCAGGTCACTCTGAACAATCTCCGGCAATTAGCACAAGGGCAAGTTTGTAATAATCAGGTGTCGGCCGACACTTAACTCCCCAATAGCCTGCTAAATGCCGGGTACTGCGCTCGTTTAACGGGCGCAGTTACCACTGATCAATGCGTTTTCGCTGCAACGTTTGCCGTTTGCCAACTGACACATACCAATTCGGCTACCATCCAGTTGACGGGAATATGCCAGAATACCCCCTGCCCCCGCACAGTTGCTTTCGGCTAAAGAGGACATCACCACTGGCTGAATATGCGCCGCCGTTGCCTGCTGTGGCGGTTCATTATTATCGTTATTACTACTGCAGGCAGAAAGGAACACAGTGGCAGTGACCAGCAATATCGTGGCTATTTTCATCGATCGGGCTCCGGGGATTTTGTCAGTTCGCAACACAGAATATGTCAGCAAGGGCCACAGGTCGAGAGCTGTTACATGTTTTTACGATTTACCGCAAAGAAATAATTACCTCCCGTAAACCGAATGACAGGAAAAATAAAAAACGGTTTATATGGCGGCCATTCTCACCATTACGCCGGCGGTTAATAAACGAGAGGATACACAGAGTATCCTCTTCCGGATAACTTAGCGGGCCGAAATAATTTGCCGGGTTTCCTGCAAATTCTCAATCAATGTACCTCTCTGATGAAACAGAGCACTGGTGCCCAGCACGAACATCGAGGCACCTTCAGTATGACACAAACCAAGAGTGTGATGACCGATATTGCCATCCACTTCGATAATTGCCTGACTGTCCTGCTCTTTAAGCCAGTTTGCTGAGAAAACGACTTTTTCATGCATCCTTTCAATGAACTTTTGACCGGCAAATCCCGGGTTTACTGTCATAATCAGGAGTACATCGATAAGATCAATGACATGCCCCAGTTTTTCCACCCGGGTAGAGGGGTTCAGGGCAACACCCGCTTTAATTCCATAGCTGCGGATTTTAGTTAATGCGGCATGCAAATGAGTGACGGCTTCAGCATGAATGCTTATAATATCGGCCCCCGCCTCTGCCAGCGGTTGTATGTAACGCTCCGGGTTTTCAACCATCAGATGGACATCTATTGGCCTCGTTGTCAGTGGCTTAATCAGCTTTATAAAATCAATGCTCAGGGCAAAATTATCGACAAATTGCCCATCCATAATATCAATGTGATAAAAATCAATATTTGCTGTTTCTAATTCTTTAATTTGCTGCCCCAGGTGTAGTAAGTCTGCACACATAAGTGATGCACCCAGTAGTTTCATTGATTCACCTCAGATTTTATTTGAATTCATAACGAAGCGTGTTGCGTTAATCATCTGCATTTTTCTGAAGTACCAGATAAACATAGCGATATAAATCACAACAGCAACACCAGACATCAGTAACATCTGTGAATTAAGAGAGACGCTGGCCTTAGCAATCAGTAACGAAAGCATTTTTTCAATCGGGTCAGAGTCGACAGAAGAAAACATCTGCGTATCTGATAAACCTTTCGGAAAACTATTCATCGCGATAGATGTCTTCGTGACAAACTCTGCGATTAAGGTCGCTGCCCATAAAAATAACGGAATAAGCACAGTCCCTATGAGAGTCATTCTGATCACCTTTCCCTGGGTGATAATCAGTAATGCAGGGGCCAGCACGGTTAACAGAATTCCGCCCAACGGCAACACAATATTGCCGGGAAGAATTATGGCAATGACCAGTAATACAGGAGCGAGAATATTAGCTACGGCCCATAACTCTGCTCTGGAGGCGAGGATTGGCCAGTCAATAGCTACATAGATCTGACGGCCCTGGAATTTATTCGCCATCATGCTGGCGATTCCGTCAGATAAGGGTTTTATCGCCGGACCAAACCAACTGCCGACAGCACTGAAAAGTTCAAGTGAAACCCCGGCAGTGAATGCCAGTATAAACAATTCACTCATCGGCAACTTACCCAGGACTCCGACAAAAAAACCCAGATAGACACCGATAGCAAATTTGGATCCCCAGAAACCAATTTTTTCATTAAGTTTTTCCGCATCAAAATCAAACTTATCAATCGACGGAAATAACCGGGTGATAAGTTCATTAATCAGCAGGACTGGCGGGCAAATGAGCAGCGATGGATGCGCAGTGGTGGTAATACTTTTATCATCATATCTGAGCAGTTTTTTTATTTGCGGTTGCATCACATCGGAATTTAACAGCATCAGGATATAAATCCCTCCGACGATGCAACTGGTTAACACAATATTATCTTCAGAATAAAACAGGGTGAGAAGGCCGATCACTGAGAGATTCCATATATTAAATAAATCCACATTGAGCGTTTTTACTTTTCTAAAGGATAACATAATAACATTAATGGCAATGCACAGGGCTGCAAAATACAGGGTGTACATTGACCCCCAGGTAATTACCGCCAACGGCGCCCAGCCTAAATCTGTTACAGATAATGATACACCTGTTGATTCAACAAATTTATTTAATGCGGGTGCGAAAGCACCTGTCAGTAAGGTAATAACCGCACCCATCCCCGTGAGTGCTACTGCCATCAAAATACCGCCTTCTAATGCTTTAGATATCTTAACCCTGAAAAACAAGGAGAGCAGCGTTATGATGAAAAACATCATTGCGGGTGCACCCAGCGAAATAAATGCTGAGAAATAACCATTTAATTGTGCAAACATACAGGCATTCCTTCCTGTTCAAAGAATAGATAATCCGGATTTATCAATATGAGGTAAATATCAGACAGACATTCTTTCTGATACAGCGCTGACCTCTTCCATTGCGGGTATAGCATCATGACCACCGGTCCGGGAAACTTTAATCCCCGCAACAATCTGAGCAAAACGAAGGGCACCCTCAATATTATTCGTATCATCAATCAGGTAACTTGCCAATGCACCGGCAAAACAGTCACCGGCTCCCAGCGTATCAACAGCTTTAACACTGAGTGCCGGAATAAACACCGACATATCACCCTGATATAAAAGACATCCGTCCCCTCCCATTTTGATTATCACGCTTTTAACCCCCATAGCATGTATCATCTTCGCGGCCTTCAGCGCCGAGCATTCATCATTAACAGTAATGCCTGTGATATGCTTTGTCTCACTGCTGTTCGGAACAATCAGGTCTGCGTAAGGAAAACACTCTGTATCTATTCCCCCGACAGGTGCAGGATCAAGGATAATAAACATCCCTTTTTCACGTCCGGTACGCATCGCTGCCAGCACTGACTCTTTACTTGTTTCCATCTGGATAAGCAGGATTTTTCCCTGAACTTTACCCAGCGTGTCGCTCACCTCCTCAGCTCCAAAGGCAAAATTCGCTCCGGTATTGACCAGCAGAGTATTGTCACCATCAGGTTCAAGAAGCCCAACACAGGATCCGGTTTCAGCCCCTTGTTTGATTATCATGTAGGTATCGTCAATTTTTCTTTTCTTCAGATTTTGTCGTAACTGCCGTCCGGTATCATCATTACCAATACAGCCGATAAAACAGACTTTTCGACCAAACCGGGCAGCACTGACGGCCTGATTATTACCTTTTCCTCCGGCAGTCATTTGAATAGATTTACAGAATGAGTTATCACCACTGTGTGGAAACTCATGGCAGGTAACAATTACGTCCATATTTATACTTCCGATAACAATGATATCGTACATATCCGCTCCTTAGTTTCACGTTTTCTTTATAGTAGATTCCCTGATGACTATTTCCGGAATAATACTTAAACATTTCACCTGTGTCTGATGATGTATTAACTGAATGATTGTATTTATGGATAACTGACCGATCATGCTTATCTTCTGGTCAACTGAAGTCAGACGGGGAATAAATATTTCATCCATTAACGAATTATCGTATCCGATGACCTGTACATCTTCGGGAATTCGGATTCCGGAATCAGCACATGCCCGCATGGCCCCAAATGCCATAGCATCATTTGAACAAAAGAGTCCATCAAACTGAACGCCTGTTTTTATGAACTCAATAAAGTCACGATATCCTCCGCTGGCAGTCAGATCGCTGTGAATCACTGTAATATCTTTTCGGGCTGTGTTGTCTGTTATAACAGCTCTGAAACCAGCCATACGTTGGTTTGCGATATCATCACCAGCTGCCCCTGATAACATCACAAGATTATGGCAGCCGTTGTCAAGCAGATGCTGTGCCGCAATCCGGCCTCCTGAGCAGTGGTCTACAGTTATCGAAGAAAAACCGGGTTCTGAAACAGAGCGATCGATTGTTATCGTTTTTATACCCTGTCGCTCAAGCTTTTCGAGATCATTCCCCGTGACAGACAATGAATTTATTATTGCACCGCAAACAAAGTGGCTTTTCATCGTGTTGAGATAATATTTCACTTTATATCTGTCATCACTGCTGTTAAAAAACATCGTGTTATAGCCATTTTTGTTGGCTTCGCTTTCTGCTTCGGACAGTAATTCAGAAAAGAATGGATTGTTTAGCGTAGGTAGCATCACTGCGATTAAGTCAGCACGGCGATGAGACAGGTTTTTTGCCATGGAGTTAGGGACATAATCCATATCATCTATTATTTTCAGGATATATTTACGCATATCTTTACTGATGTCACTTTTGTTGTTCATTGCTCTCGACACGGTAGCTACTGAAACGCCTGCTTTCTTCGCGATATCTTTAATGGTAATCATTTTTTCTCCGTAACCGGTTACGAAACAATACCTCCTGAATTAAATTAAAGTCAAACGACTCATTTCAATGATCCGGAGCAGTATAGAATGTAACTCACTGATATGAAATCATATATATTTAAACACCCCCTGGATTTATATTATTTTTTTATGAGTTGTGTCACATCAAAGGATATAAACAGCAACCATTCCGTTTATTAGCGGGTGATTATTCTCTGGTACAATAAACATTAAGAAGAGTTAATGAAATTAGAGAGTTGGTATTAATGGGAATAAAACAGGCGTTAATTATTAATGATATTTAATATTACAAACGGATAGGGAAAGCAGATGTGTGAACGCTTGTGACTCATTGTAAAGTCTGCTAATTATTTCCTTCTGATGGCTGAGAAAACGTTGCTCCACCTCCTATAATTCAGAATGAAGTATGATGATATAATGATGCAGACAATCGCGGTATTGCCTGCATCAGGACGGGAGCAGAATCAGATATTGGTAATGTTAATATACAGCGACTCATCAATATTAGTAGAAGAAACTGTCGCTTCAGTAAATGCGTAAGCTTCACGCTCGCCCTGCCGGTCAAGCGGCAGATTTTCAAAGTCGAACAGTTCACGGTCAGCTAACTGGCTTGGACTGACATTTTGCAATGACTTAAACACGCTTTCCACACGGCCAGGTTCTTTTTTATCCCACTCAGTCAGCATCGATTTAATCGACTGACGTTGCAGGTTTTCCTGAGATCCGCAAAGATTACACGGAATAATCGGGAAATCTTTCTGCTCAGCAAAACTGATCAGATCTTTTTCACGGCAATAAGTTAATGGCCGGATAACCACATTTCGGCCATCGTCTGAACGTAATTTGGGCGGCATGGCTTTCATCCGTGCACCGTGAAACATGTTCAGAAACAGCGTCTCGACAATATCATCCATATGGTGACCCAGCGCAATTTTGGTTGCGCCAATTTTTTCAGCAAACGAGTACAGGGTGCCGCGACGCAGTCTTGAACACAGTCCGCAAGTCGTTTTACCTTCAGGGATTTTCTCTTTAACCACCGAGTAGGTATCTTTATCGACAATATAATATGGAATATCGAGCCGTTCAAAGTAGTCCGGTAAAATGTGTTCAGGAAAGCCCGGTTGTTTCTGATCGAGGTTGACGGCAATCACCTCGAATTTGATCGGGGCAACCTTCTGCAGACTCAGCAGAATATCTAACATTGCAAATGAATCTTTGCCGCCGCTCATGCAGGCCATCACTACATCATTGTCTTCTATCATCTGATAATCAGTAATCGCGCTACCCACATTGCGACGAAGACGTTTCTGAAGTTTATTGAATTCGAGCGTTTCTTTTCTGGTATCTGTCTGAATCATAGCTTCTGTTCACATCGCCGGAGAAACCGGCTGTTTATTTCCTGGTTAGATGCCTGCATAGCAGCGGATTATACGGATTTTTCCTCAACGGGGAAATCTACTTATCAGAAGCAGTGACAGAAAGAATTTGTGCAGAAGATAATTGTAAACGACCGTCAGGGCCGAACGCATAAGGAGTGTCGGTATATTCAGCGAAAAAAAACCGGCGTCAGAAACGCCGGGGTCATAAGAATTAAATGTGCTATGCAGTAATTCAAAAGTAAGACAATGTGGAGCACAACGCCCATCGCTTGACGTTGCATTCACCTGCGGAAAGAAGTATCTGCTATCTGGCACGGTGATGAGTTGATTAAGATCATATTTTTTCCGGTTATTTCCACATCATTCGTTACAGCCATTTACGATCTTTCAGCCACCAGGTGATACCCACAGCGATTACCACCAGAACTCCACAGAATACCGAAAATCCGTAATGCCACTGTCCCCCGGGAATGCCTCCAAGGTTTACCCCAAACAATCCGGTCAGAAATGTGGCTGGTAGAAAGACCATTGCCAGTAATGACATAATATAGGTCCGACGGTTCATTGCTTCGGCACGTTGTGAGTCAATTTCATCATTAAGCACTGCGGTGCGGGCAACACTGGCATCCAAATCTTCCAGCCCTCTTCCCAACCTTTCAGAGATATCCTGCATCAGCCGGCGCTGAGCATCATCCATCCACTGGAATTTTTCACTGGCGATTCGCGCCAGCACATCCCGTTGTGGCGCCATATACCGCCGCATAACAATAAGTTGCTTACGCAATAGCGCCATCTGACCTTGCTGTGGGGTCTTTCCTGTCAGCAGCCCATCTTCCATATCGATAATTTTATCGTGCAAATCTTCAATAAATTCACTGATATGATCAGTCAGAGAGTCGCAAAACTCAACCAGCCAGTCACCGGCATTATCCGGTCCTACACTGTTTTTAAGATTTGACCAGACATCCTCGACTGCGGCAACCTTACGTTGCCTGGTGGAGACAATCAGCCGGTCATTAATAAAGATTCTGACTGCTACCAGTTCATCTGGTCTTGAATCATGATTAAAATTAATACTGCGCAGAGTGATCATAAAGCCATCGGCCAGCTTACTGACCCTTGGGCGCATACTTTCTCCCGCCAGGGCATCGCGGACAGAATCCGGGATCAATGGGGTAGCCTGCAACCATTCCGCACTTTCCTGCTGAACATAATTTAAGTGCAGCCAACACGGACGTTCGCAATTCACCATCTCATTGTCACTGATAGGCAACATGCCTCCCTGTCCATCCAACTGACAGGAAATAATCGCATCCGGGATATGCAGTTCCTTACCGTCAATAATGCTCACAATTTCCCCTTACTTCATTCTGACCAATTTCATAAAACTGTATTGTAGTGGATTGCTTAACAATTAAGATGTTTAAAACGTAAAAGCGCATTTCAGTGGTTAGTACAGAATTAAGGTAATAATCATTTAAATCAACATGATATTTTAAAATGCCACCACACTTTACTCTACCGGCTGCCCTGGCCATAACTCACGGTTGTAGTAAAGCCCTTGTGGGTTTTTCTCCTGATACCTCTGAAGCCCGGGAGCAACCAGCCGCTGCGTGGCATACTGAAATACCGGTGCCACTGGCACCTGTTCGGCAATGAGATGCTCTGCCTGATTATAGTCCTGGTTTCTGAATTGATCGGAGGACTCCTGTTCCGCTCTGTGGATCAGAGAGTCGTACTGTTTATTACTGAATTTACTGATATTTTGTGGGTGTCCGGTAGTCAGTGGATTAAGAAATGCTGCAGGATGATTAAACTCAGCCAGCAATGTTGCGCCTGAAACATCAGAGACTGGCTCAGATTGCGGACCTGGCGAAAGTGGTTTCAGAATGATGTGTGCATGAAGCTGCTTTTGCCACATGGCAGCAATGGCACGGACAACCTGCGGCTCATCGCCGGCATCAAGGTAGCTGAAAGTCAGGCTTAGCGGCCGTGAAGGCCCATATCCCGCCGACAGCACTAGTGATTTGGCCTGGGTTATCCTTTCCTGTACCGTATGCTGTTCAGCAGATAATAATTGCGGTGTGAAATTTCCGGTCGACGCAGGCGTCATTTGCCAGGCAGCTATCGCCCTGTTTTGCAGAACACTGGCGACAATCGCTTTCCTGTCAATACTCCAGGATAACGCTTTTCTCACCCGCACATCCGTCGTCGGACCATTAACCTGATTAAATACCAATAGCCAGTTGGCCAGACGCGGCAAACTCACTATCTGATGTTTGAAGGGTTCCTGCACTGGTTGCTGCAGTTTCAGTGGCGCAGAAATGTGAACATTTCCCAGTGCGTAACGCCGGAATAGTTCCGGAGCACTCTTTATTTCAATATAGGTCACTTTGGTGAGCACTGTCCCTGCGGCGTTGTAATAATAAGGGTTAGGAGTGAGGTCGATGGAGTGTGGCTGGCTGTAGTCGGACAACATCCAGGCACCATTAAATAGTTGAGTTTGTTCGTTGTCCCGCCAATGACCGATCTGGTTACGGTGTTTTTGTGGATAAAAGGCCGGGTGGGCGGTCATTACAGGAAAATAGGCCAGCGGCCGTGCCAGGGTGATTTTCAGATGAGTATTATCTATAGCTGTGATCCCCAATGCCCGGGGTGGCAATTCACCACGAATCACTTGCTGTGCATTTTTTACCCCGCTCTGCTGCAGATAAGTTTTATAGCGGGAAGCGGTGTCCGCATCGGCCAACCGTTGCCAGCCGTAAACAAAATCAGCTGCGGTGACGGGGGTGCCGTCTGACCAGCGGGCATTTTTTCTCAGCGTGAATATCCAGTTCCGGTTATCGTTACTTCCCCAACTGACAGCAACCCCGGGAAGGATATTTCCCCGGGAGTCCACCCTGGTTAGTCCTTCGAACAAATCCTGCAACCACGGAGCCTCTTCCGGTTGAGTTTGTTTCCGCGGATCAAATGTCGATGGCAAAGAGGTTACCTGTCGTACCATCACCTGACGGTCGGACAACATCGCGCCCGCAGGAATATCTACCGCTTTTACCGGGCCTGACAAGATCACTGCCATTGTCAGTAAAACCGACCTTATCGATTTAACCATCATACCCTCCCTGTTCCGTCTGACTGAAGACAGCGTTGACGATAATGTCTGCTCCCGCTCATTTACCTACCGCCGCGTTCCATATAGCGGATATTGGCCGGGAATTAGAAATTTCCTGTGTATCTCTGTGCCTGTGGTTTTACGATAGCTGAGGTGACCGGGAACTGTCTTTTGTCCGGTTTTCTGTGAGCCTGACTCGTAAAACAGAGCAAAATATGGGATAAATTAATCGGTCACTTGCACTGTTATCAGAATTCACAGCGTAACAGTAAATTACTTATGATTAAAAGGAACAGCAAATGTCTCAGACAGTTAACTTTAAAGGTCAGCCTGTTGCAGTCGCCGGCCAGTTTCCGGCTACCGGGAAAACTGCCCCTGACTTCACCTTACTGGCAAAAGATCTGAGTGAAGTTTCTCTTGGCGATTATGCCGGGAAACGGAAGGTCCTGAATATTTTCCCAAGTATTGATACCAGTACCTGTGCAACATCAGTACGCAAATTTAACCAGCTGGCCTCACAGCTGGCCGATACGGTGGTGTTATGTATCTCTGCTGACCTGCCGTTTGCGCAAAGCCGTTTTTGTGGTGCCGATGGCCTCGACAATGTGATTACCCTGTCAACACTGCGCGGCAGCAATTTCAAACAGGATTATGGCGTCGAAATTGAACAAGGCCCGCTGAAAGCACTGACTGCGCGTGCTGTGCTGGTACTGGATGAAAACAATACCGTACTGCATGCTGAACTGGTTTCAGAAATTGCTCACGAACCTGACTACGATGCTGCACTGGCAGTACTGAAGTAACCGGATTAAGGTCCGGGTAAATTCCCCGGACCTGTCACGGTGTCGTTCAGGATGGCTCTTCCTCTGCTGTTGCTCCCTTCTTATTATTCAGCCCATACTCCCGCAGCTTATTTGCAATCGCGGTATGAGACACCCCAAGGCGTTTCGCCAGTTTCCGGGTACTCGGATAGTGGTCATATAAACGGGTCAGTACCGCACGTTCATAACGGCTGGTAATATCATCCAGTGAGCCTTCAAGATTATCATCCCGGGTCAGGTCAGCAATGTACTGTTCGGGTAGCATAATATCTTTAGGTTGCAGCTCTTCACCTTCCAGTTGGGTCATTGCCCGGTACAGAATATTTTTTAACTGTCTGACATTTCCCGGCCAATTATATCGTCCCAGAAAGGCCGGTAGTTGTGGTGAAATTGCCGGACAGCGAATACCCTGTTCATCGGAAAAACGGGCAACGAACATTTCCGTCAACGGCAGGATATCCTGAGGATGTTCCCGTAAGGCAGGCAGATTCAGTGTCAGCACATTCAGTCGGTAGAACAAATCTTCACGAAACTCCCCGCGGGTCACCAGTTCCTGCAAATTTTTCTGTGTGGCGCAAATCACCCGCACGTCAACATGAACCTCGTGTTCTTCACCGACCCGACGGAATGTGCCGTCATTGAGAAACCGCAGCAGTTTGGTTTGCATTCTGGGAGACATTTCACCAATTTCATCCAACAGAACCGACCCGCCGCTGGCCTGTTCAAAAAATCCTTTCTTATTTTCTAATGCATTAGGGTAAGCTCCCGCAGCATGACCAAACAATTCACTTTCGGCCACATCATCAGGCAGTGAAGCACAATTCAGAGCCAGGAAGGGCTTAGCACTGCGCTTACTCCGCATATGGCAGGCCCTGGCAAGTACGTCTTTGCCGGTACCGGTTTCACCAATAATAAGCAGTGGAGCATCATGCATCGCCAGTTTTTTTGCCTGATTCACCAGTTGACGCATGGCCGGACTAACGGCGACGATATGCGCAAAACCAGAATCGTCAGAGCTATTGAGATTTTGTAACTGATATCCCATCCGGGCAGTTGATTTCAGCATGATCATGGCACCTACCGGCGAAACCTGTCGCTCCTGATTATCCGGCAAATAGATCGGTATCAGTTCCATCAGGAAATCACGCCCGTGAATCACCACACACTGCGCCAAGGACGTGACAACGTCACCCTCACTTGCCTGAGGGAATCGAAAGTCCTCAATTAACTGGCTGATATTATGGAGGCGGATTTTTTTCTCATCCTGGCCAAACAGACTTAACGCAGCAGGGTTTGCCAGTTCAATGCGCCCTTTCAGATCGACAGAAAGTACCGGTTCCGGCATTGCCACCAGTAATGAATTAAGTACACGGTTTTCTCGCTCTGAAGGCATATCAGTGACTGTCCTGACATCCGTTACCCCGGGGGTGCGGCGTATTTCAGCCATAAGGGAACTAAATTCATCGAAAGGAATTGGGCTAAATCGCAGATACAGACGCTCCAGCGCGAGGATCTCAATGCCGTACAAATCAATTTTTCTGGTGACCAGCAGATCGAGCAGTTCGCGTACCAGCCCTAACCTGTCTTTACATACTATTTCGAGGCGCATCAGTCTTTTTCCCGGCAATGACATTATTTTGTCATAATAACCCGGTAGCCAGCACAGCAGAAGATACCCTGTCATGAAAAGTTGACAGCAATGCAGTTCCTCCGGCCAGCCTTGGCCGGAAATGTATCATTTAATTGACGTGATATCTCAGTTAATAATCGACAGGTTTATCCGCTTTTGAAGCTGTGGCGGTTTTCTTTTTCATCGATTCACGCAACTGTATCAGTAGCTCACTGCGAAAATCCGCCAGCCGGGGTTTATCGTCATTCAGCCAGGGTAACGGACGACATTGCTCCATCGCTTTAATACCCAGCCGGGCGGTAAGCAGCCCAGCTCCGATCCCCTGAGCAGCCCGGGCCGATAATCTGGCCATAATATCCTGAGACATCCAGTCCAGCCCAACTTCACGCACTAACTCGCTGGCTCCGGCAAAAGCAATATTAAACAGCACCCCACGGAACAGGCGTAAACGGCTGAAATAACCCAACTCAATTCCATATATACGGGCAATCTGATTAATCATCCTGATATTACGCCAGGCAATGAACGCCATATCTACCATTGCCAGTGGACTGACGGCAATCATTAATGTCGATTCGGCAGCATAACGGCTGATTTTCGCCCTGGCCTGTTTATCGGCCACAGGCTGGACTCTGGCGGCATACAACACCATCACTTCCCGATCATTATGGGAGTCCTGCAACTCCGCCTGCCAGCGCCGATATGCCGGATGTGAGGCATCTATTCCCGCCCGCGTTGCCAACCTTTCACAGAATGCTCTGGCCTTGCCATTACCATGGCTACTGAGTAATTCCTGAGCCTCATCACGCTCCTGAGCCCTGTGACGCAACACAAATAACCGTCGCCACTCAACCGCCAGGCTTCCGAGTCCGGCAACGACGACCAGACCGAATGCCGTAGCGGCACCCAGTTCAGCCCACTGGCGGGTTTGCCAGGCACTGATCAGCCAGTTGACGGTCTGACCAGCGACGCTGACCAGAAATATAACTACCGCCACCAGCAGTATTTTTTGCCACAGCGTCCGGCGTGGGCGTAAGGCTGCCACTACAGGTTCTTCGTCTGCTCCCCCGTCCGGGGGTAAATCGGTAAGTGGAGCTAAGGCAGTGAAAGAATCATCATTATCAAAATGTTGAGCCGCCCGCAGTGCTTCGGCGCTTTTCCCGGTGGAGTCATTAAAATCAACGCGCGGTTTGATAGGTGCCGGTTCGCTCATCGTAATTTATCTCCCAGTAAAAATTCCAGCGCACTGTCCATACGGATATGCGGCAACGGCGCATCGATGTCCATCTCTGCCGGACGAAACGCTTCAAAACGAAATCCCTGGGTCTGCCAGAATCCCGGAGCAGGCAATCTGGAGGGAACCTCTCCGGGATAAAAAGTCAGTGGCTGACCATCCGCTAACCGGTGCCCCCGTAAAGCAGGTATCACTTGTTGCTGATGGCTGATGTTGCCTGATTCTGTTGCCTTAATGGCCGACAGCCCCAGACAGTCTATTTTGATTCCTTCGAAGGCGGCATTCTGCCAGGCATCCTGAACCATTTGCTGTAAAAGAGACACCAGATTTACATGCTGATCATGAGTGATATGATCCGCTTTACTGGCCGCAAATAATAATTTATCAATCACCGGCGAAAACAGTCGTCGTAGCAGTGTTCGCTGTCCGTAATGGAAACTTTGCATCAGTTGAGTTAATGCCAGTCGCATATCATTAAATGATTGCGGCCCACTGTTCAGTGGTTGCAGACAATCGACGAGCACAATTTGCCGGTCGAATTTCACAAAGTAGTCTTTATAGAATCGTCTGACGACATGCTGGCAATAATAGTCATAACGGGCCTGTAACATGCCAAAGGCAGAGTGTTTATCCGTTTTGTTAAGTCCGGCAAGGGAGGCTTCATCAACGAATGGCCACGGAAAAAATTGTAATGCAGGGGCTCCGGCCATATCACCAGGCATCACGCAACGGCCCGGCTGAATAAAATGCATACCGCTCTCCTTGCAGTCATGCAGATAAGCGGTCCATGCGGCGGAAATGTCGGCCAGTTGCTGCTCATCAGCAACAGTTCCCGGCTCCAGTCCTGCGGCCAGTTTGCGCCAGTGGGCAGCACGTACTCCACGTTCGCCTTGCAACAGGCCAAGCATTTGCTGCGACCAGCTCAGGTAATCCTGGCCCAGCATGGGTAAATCCAGCAGCCATTCGCCCGGATAATCAATAATTTCCAGATAGAGAGTCGAAGTATCTTTAAAGTAGCGCAGCAATGAGTCCTGAGAACGAAACTTCAGTGCCAGACGCATTTCGCTGATGCCGCGGGTTGGTGTGGGCCATTCCGGAGGTTGCTGATACAACTGCGCCAGCCCGCTGTCATAATTGAATCGTGCAATCCCCATATCCCGTTGCGGAATACGTTTAACACCCAGCAACCGCTCTTCTCTGACGACTGAAAACAACGGCAACCGGGCGCCATTATGGATATTAAGTAACTGATTAACCAGTGAGGTGATAAACGCTGTTTTGCCACTGCGGCTGAGCCCGGTCACCGCCAGCCGCAGATGTTTATCCGCCCCGCGGTTCACCAGCGAAACTATCTCATTTTGCAGCTTCTTCATGTTTCTCCCTGAACAGACGCGACGACAATTTCTTCATTATTGCAGACAACGCCGGTTCAAGCACCAGTGCCAGCGCGAGACGTAATGGTTTCCGGGCAACCCGGTTCAGTACTCTGGCGCTAATCCCCGCCGGAGTCCGGCTGATCACTGTAAGAATGATAAATTTGACCACCGAAAGTAACGCTGGCATCAGGCGTTGCCATCTGCCCTGCGACTGCTGATATTTCATAACTCGCCTCCGACGGGAATGACCCATGGCTACCTATAACTGCCTGAACCGGCTACGTACCGAAAAAGTTTCTGAGGTGACATAGCGTTCAATCTCTCTGACCTGTTGCTCGCCCTGCTGCATCTGCTGTTCCAGCTGATTCAGCAGTTCTGTGGCGGTCGGACTATCCTCTGCGTTTTCTGCGGTAAGTGGTTTTTTGTCGAGAAAAAAACCAAGAGCGAAATAAACCACCACCGTAATAAAAAACAGTCCGATAAACAGCGAAATCACCACCATTATACGGATCAGATTGACGGGCACATTGAGATATTCTGCCATCCCCGCGCATACGCCCATCAGTTTACCGTTCTGCGGATCACGCCATAACCGGCGGGAAGTTACAGGCTGCTGGTTCATTGCTGTTGCCTCCACTGTGAATTTTCTGCATCCAGTATCGCTTCCAGGGACCGGATTCGCTCCTGCATCCGCCGTGCATCCACTGTCAGTTGCTGCAGGCGCTGCATTTCCTGGGGCGACAATTGGCTGCCGTTACTGTTTTTGTTGCTGTAGTGCAGCCACAGCCAGATTGGTACCACAAACAGTACAAATATAGTCAGCGGGATCATAAAAAGTATCATTGCGCTCATGAACTCTCCTTACCTGAGTCGCGGTTCAGCCTGAAGGGATGACAGACCTTACTGCCCGTCATTACGCTGCATTTTTTCTTTCAATGCGGCCAGTTGCTGACTAATATCATCGTCGGCTTTCAGGCTGGCAAACTGCTGGTCAAGCGTCTGAGGCTTACCAAAACGCTGGCTTTCTGCTTCCGCTTCCATATGGTCAATACGACGTTCAAAAGACTCAAAACGGGCCATCGCCTGGTCGATTTTTCCATTATCCAACTGACGACGAACATCACGTGACGCAGAGGCTGCCTGGTGGCGTAGTGTCAGCGCCTGCTGACGTGCGCGGGTTTCTGTCAGTTTGTTTTCCAGTTCGGTAATTTCCCCTTTCATACGATCCAGAGTATCGTCAGTCTGGGCAATTTCCTGATGCAATGAAGCGGTTAAACCATCCAGTTTCTGTTTTTCCAGTAATGCCGCGCGTGCAAGGTCTTCTTTATCTTTACGGATAGCCAGTTCAGCTTTTTCCTGCCACTCCAGCGCCTGAGCCGCTGACTGTTCTGCCCGACGAGTCAGTTGTTTTTTTTCCGCCAGCGCACGGGCCGATGTGGTACGGACCTCGACCAGTGTATCTTCCATTTCCTGAATCATCAGGCGTACCAGTTTCTGTGGATCTTCAGCCCGCTCCAGCAGTGAATTAATGTTGGCATTCACGATGTCAGTAAAACGAGAAAAAATACCCATGTTATATCTCCTGAAATCAGCCGGCATATTGGCCGGGATAAAAAAATCACTCTCACAGGTAATAGCAATCAGCATGCCAGTTTTTTATCTTATTGTTTTTCAGAGAATTAATATCATTGCCCTACAGAATTGTTCGCGTAGAATGGTGATATTCATTACTAAGTGGTTAATTTCATCATGAATGAACGTCAGGATAACCTGTTAGGTGAATCAAACAATTTTCTTGAGATGCTCGAGCAGGTTTCGGCACTGGCGCCACTCGATAAGCCGGTACTGGTGATCGGTGAACGAGGCACGGGTAAAGAGTTGATTGCCAGCCGACTGCATTATCTCTCTTCACGCTGGCAGGGACCATTTATCTCGCTGAATTGTGCGGCTCTGAATGATAACCTGCTGGATTCAGAGTTATTTGGCCACGAAGCCGGAGCATTTACCGGCGCACAAAAACGCCACCTGGGCCGGTTTGAGCGGGCAGACGGCGGCACCTTGTTCCTGGATGAACTGGCGACTGCACCGATGATTGTTCAGGAAAAACTCCTGAGAGTGATTGAGTATGGTCAACTGGAACGCGTCGGTGGTAACCAGTCTCTGCAGGTAAATGTTCGCCTGGTATGCGCGACTAATGAGGATCTGCCTGGTCTGGCGGCCCGGGGGAAGTTTCGCGCCGACTTACTCGACCGTCTGGCGTTCGATGTGGTGAATATTCCTCCGTTACGTGAACGCCAGTCAGATATTCTGGTGATGGGCGAACATTTTGCCATCCACATGTGTCGCGAGCTGGAATTACCACTGTTCCCGGGCTTTAGTGAGAAAGCACGCCGTCAACTGTTGGCATGGCACTGGCCGGGCAATGTCAGGGAGCTAAAAAACGTGATTGAACGTTCAGTTTATCGGCACAACAATAGCGATGAGATGCTCGACAAGATTATTTTTAATCCTTTCCGTCCGGATTTTACCCCTGATGCTCCTGCAACCACTGTTCCGGAAAGCAGTATTGAAGGCAGTTCTGTTTTGCCTGCACTGCCACTGGACCTGCGTGAATGGCAGAATCATCAGGAATATTTGATCACCGAAAAAAGTTTGCAACAACACCACTACCATCAGCGTAAAGCTGCCGAAGCTTTAGGGCTGACCTATCACCAGCTCAGAGCATTAATTAAAAAACATCAGATCCCCACCGAACGGTGACTGACGCCTGTTGTGGCGGCGGCCTCCCCTGATCTGTACAGTTTTTTGTCATCTTACAGAAAAAACTTCAGGGTTGTTTCAGCAAATTTGGGGTCATCGCAGGGTTTGAGATACACTGCCTGTAAACTACAAAACATCCTGAGTAATATGTCGAAAATATTATCTGCGTCGAAAATGTTATCTGCACTGTGCCTGGGACTGACTCTGTGTATCAGTTCAGCTTTCGCCGCAGTTAACCACGATATCCGGCAAAGTGGCTTTGTCTATTGTGTCAACGGTGTGCTGAATACCTTTAATCCGCAGCTTGCCAGTGGTGGCCTGACGGTAGATACCTTAGCTGCACAGTTATACGATCGCCTGCTGGCTGTGGACCCCTATACCTACCGGCTGATACCGGAACTGGCAGACAACTGGGAAGTTAAAGATAACGGTGCCACCTACATTTTCCACCTGCGTCATGGTGTGAGTTTCCAGACCACCTCCTGGTTTACCCCGCACAGAACCATGAATGCTGATGATGTGGTGTTTAGCTTTTCGCGAATGTTCGATCGGAATAGTCCATGGCATGAAGTCGGCGGCGGCAATTACCCTTATTTTGACAGTCTGCAATTTGCTGACAGTGTCGTGAGTATCAAAAAACTGGACAACTACAGGGTCGAATTCCGGCTGGCCAATCCCGATGCCTCGTTCCTGTGGCACATTGCCACCCATTATGCACCGGTGCTGTCTAAAGAGTATGCAGATCAACTGACGGCGAGCGGCCATCAGGAAATGATGGATCGTCTGCCGGTAGGCACAGGACCTTATCAACTCAGCGTCTACCGTGCGGGTCTGTTCATCCGTCTCAACAGAAATCCTCATTACTGGAAAGGCATCCCCCGGATGCAGCAGGTTGTGATTGATATCGGCGCTGGCGGAACCGGGCGTTTATCCAAACTGCTGACCGGGGAATGCGATGTACTAGCATACCCCGCTGCCAGTCAGCTACCTATTTTGCGTGACGACCCGAGGCTTCGGATGACGTTACGTCCCGGGATGAATATTGCCTATCTGGCATTTAATACCCGAAAACCTCCACTGGATAACCCGGAAGTTCGTAAAGCTCTCTCTCTGGCGATTAATAACGAACGTCTGATGTCGTCTATTTATTACGGGACTGCCGAGACAGCAGCCTCTATTCTGCCCCGAGCCTCCTGGGCTTATGATAATAAGGCCAGTATTTCAGATTATGATCCTGCCAAAGCCCGTGAACAGTTGGAGCAACTGAAAATTCAGGATCTGCATCTCAGGCTCATGGTGCCAACTGAGTCTCAGCCCTGGAACCCCAGCCCGCTCAAAATGGCCGAACTGATTCAGGCCGACCTTGCACGGATTGGTGTTACCGTGGATATTATTCCGGTCGAGGGCCGATTCCAGGAGGCTCAACTGATGGCGCTAAATCATGATATGACGCTATCGGGCTGGTCAACCGACAGTAATGACCCGGACAGTTTTTTCCGACCGCTGCTAAGTTGCGCGGCCATCGGTTCTGCCACTAACTATGCACACTGGTGTAATCCACAATTCGACCAGATACTACATACAGCCTTAATTTCTCAGCAACTGGCTGACCGGATTGACAGCTATGACCAGGCCCAGCAAATGCTGGCTGCCCAGTTGCCGGTGTTACCTCTGGCCTCGTCTCTGAGATTGCAGGCCTATCGCTATGATATTAAAGGACTGGTGTTAAGTCCGTTTGGTAATACTTCGTTCGCCGGGGTATATCGTGATGATTCCGAAGAGAACGCACCATGATCATTTTTATTCTACGCCGTCTGGTTCTGCTGCTGGTTACACTGTTCATGCTGTCACTGGTGGCTTTCAGCCTGAGTTATTTTACCCCGCACGCCCCACTGGAAGGGGCTTCACTATCTGATGCCTGGTGGTTCTGGTTTAAAGGGATGTTGCAGCTTGATTTTGGTGTGTCGAATGTCAACGGACAGCCTATTTTTCAACAACTGACCGAAGTCGTTCCGGCCACCCTGGAACTGTGTGTGCTGGCATTTGCCATGGCATTACTGTTGGGAATTCCACTGGGTATCATCGCGGCAGTAATGCGCAAAAAATGGCAGGATAAACTTATCAGTGCGTTAGCACTGATTGGCTTTTCATTACCCGTGTTCTGGCTGGCATTACTGCTGACACTATTCTTTTCACTCACTCTCGGCTGGCTGCCCGTTTCCGGCCGCCTGAATCTTCTCTATCCATTGCCTCATGTCACGGGGTTTGTGCTGATTGATACCCTGCTTTCCCATTCGGTCTGGCGCCATCAGATGCTGATCAGTATTTTTCAGCATCTGTTGTTACCGGTGATTACCCTGGCAGTAGCCCCGATGACTGAGGTGATCCGGTTAATCCGCAACAGTACCCTGGATGTGATTGATAAAAGCTATATCAAAGCGGCCATCACCCGCGGCCTGTCAAGGTTTACGGTTATCCGTCGTCATGTTTTGCATAACGCCCTGCCTCCGGTCATCCCTCATCTTGGGCTACAGTTTTCAACCATGTTAACTCTGACCATGATAACCGAGGTGGTGTTTAACTGGCCCGGTATCGGCCACTGGCTTATAGGGGCAGTTCGCCAGCAGGATTACACCGCCATTTCTGCGGGTGTGATGGTGATTGGCAGTATGGTCGTGATTGTCAATGTTCTGTCTGACATCATCGGTGCTGCCCTAAATCCACTGAAGCACAAAGAATGGTATGCACTTCGCTAATCACCACTGATATGAGCTGGCAGATTAACAGAAGAATCCGTGACGGCATCCCCGTCCACAGGACCAGGCCAAACAACGTTATAATCAGTAGTTGCAGGGGCTGGTATTCAGCCAGTGTGCAATAACGCCGGGATATCCGGAGTCACAATAAAAAGCGATAAACATGATAAATAACAGATGTATAACGGTGATTTATGCCCGCTGATAATATCTATCAGGAAAAGCGATTGCCCGGTACCTTTCGTCAATCCTGGAGAAAGTTTTATCACGATACTGCGGCCATGGTGGGTCTGTACAGTTTTGCAGCCCTGCTGCTGCTTTGCCTGTTTGGCGGGCTGCTGGCACCTTATGGTGTGGATCAGCAATTTATGGGATATCAGCTATTGCCGCCCTCCTGGTCCCGTTATGGTGATGTGTCATTTTTTTTGGGTACGGATGATTTAGGCAGAGACCTGCTGAGTCGTCTGTTAAGTGGTGCCGCACCCACAGTAGGATCGGCCATCCTTGTCACTCTGTTATCTGCAGTGTGTGCTTTGGTCATAGGTATCCTTGCCGGAGTGACTCATGGTTTTCGTTCAGCCGTAATGAACCATATTCTGGATACACTGCTTTCCATCCCTTCTTTGTTGCTGGCCATCATTGTCGTTGCTTTTGCAGGTCCGAGTTTGTTCCATGCGTTGATTGCTGTCTGGCTGGCCTTAATGCCACGACTGGTCAGGGCTATCTATATCGCCATACATGATCAAATGGAAAAAGAGTATGTCGTCGCTGCCAGGCTGGACGGTGCCAGTCAGGTGACTCTTCTGAAGGATACAATCTTACCGAATGTATTACCTCTTTTGATCAGTGAGTTCACCCGTGGGTTGTCGATGGCTATCCTGGATATTGCGGCTCTGGGATTCCTGGGGCTCGGAGCTCAGTTACCTTCTCCCGAATGGGGAGCAATGCTGGGAGACTCATTGGAATTAATTTACGTCGCACCCTGGACTGTTATGCTGCCGGGTGTCCTGCTGATGTTAAGCGTACTGATTATTAATCTGTTAGGCGACGGAATACGTCGTGCAATTGAGGCCGGGGTGAAATAATGCCATTACTGGATATACGTAACCTCACTATTGAATTCTCTACCGCAGATGGTCCGGTGAAAGCCGTAGACCGGGTCAATTTGATCCTGAGCGAAGGTGAAATTCGTGGACTGGTCGGCGAGTCAGGCTCCGGAAAGAGCCTGATTGCGAAAGCCATCTGTGGCGTTACCTCAGATAACTGGCGGGTGACGGCTGACCGGATGCGCTTCAATGATATCGATCTGTTACGTCTTTCCCCACGCGAGCGTCGTAAGATTATTGGCCGCAATATTTCGATGATATTTCAGGAACCACAGTCGTGCCTTGATCCTTCTGAAAGTATTGGCCGTCAGTTGATACAGGCTATTCCGGGATGGACACTGAAAGGACACTGGTATCGCCGTTTATGGTTCTGGCGAAAAAAACGGGCTATAGAGTTGTTACACCGGGTCGGTATTAAAGATCACAAAGATATTATGCGAAGCTTTCCTTATGAACTGACAGAAGGCGAATGCCAGAAAGTCATGATAGCGATAGCTCTGGCGAATAAGCCGACCTTGCTGATTGCCGATGAACCCACTAACGCCATGGAACCCACCACCCAGGCCCAGATTTTCAGGCTGCTGAGTCGGCTGAACCAGAACAATAACACGACTATCCTGTTGATCAGCCATGATCTGCGCACCATGAGCCAGTGGGCCAACCGGATAAACGTGATGTATTGTGGTCAGACAGTTGAAACAGCCCAGAGTGAAGAGCTGATAAATGCACCAAATCACCCTTATACTCAGGCGTTGATTCGTTCAATGCCTGATTTTGGCCGAGCGTTACCCCATAAAAGCCGACTCAATACACTGTCGGGTGCCATACCGTCGCTGGAACATCTGCCGGTAGGTTGCCGCCTCGGCCCCCGCTGTCCCTATGCACAGCGCGAATGTGTTGTCGCACCACGTCTGACAGGCAATAAGACCCATCTTTATGCCTGCCACTTCCCGCTGAATAAAGAGCCGCAGTAATTATGGAAACCTTACTCGAAGTCCGTGATTTATCTAAAACCTACCGCTATAAGACAGGTTTATTCCGGCCACAGCTGGTGGATGCGGTTAAAAACGTCAGTTTCACCTTACGGGAAAAACAAACGCTGGCGATTATTGGTGAAAATGGTTCCGGAAAATCGACACTGGCAAAAATGCTGAGTGGAATGATCGCCCCGACTTCCGGAGAAATCATCATCAATAATCATGCGCTGGAATTTGGAGATTACGGCTATCGTAGTCAGGTGATACGAATGATCTTCCAGGATCCGGGTACTTCCCTCAATCCACGCCAGCGGGTCAGCCAGATTCTTGATCTGCCATTACGGTTAAATAGTGAACTGGCGCCGGAAGCGCGTGAACAACGGATTATCGAAACGTTGCGCAAGGTCGGCCTGCTTCGCGATCACGCCGGTTATTATCCGCATATGCTGGCTCCGGGGCAGAAACAACGTCTGGCGTTGGCGCGAGCACTGATATTGGAACCCAAAGTGATTGTCGCTGATGAAGCGCTGGCTTCGCTCGATATGACCATGCGTTCACAACTGGTGAATCTGATGCTGGAATTGCAGGAGCGTGACGGGTTGTCCTATATCTACGTGACACAGCATATCGGGATGATGAAACATATCAGTGATTTGGTGATGGTGATGCATCAGGGAGAAGTCGTTGAACGTGGCGGCACCGCCGATGTGCTGGCTTCCCCCCTGCATGATCTGACTAAACGACTGATTACCAGCCACTTTGGTGAGGCGTTGACCGCAGAAGCCTGGCGACGAAATGAACGATAAATCACAGAATTTTGCCCTGAGCGTACGTGACTTTACCTGATAACCCATTGTCGTGTTAGAATCCCCGGATTGAACATTGCGGACTGGATAAAAAGCAACCAGCCTCCGCCGACAACAATAACCATATTAAGGATTACAGCTATGGGTTTTCTTTCCGGTAAGCGCATTCTGGTCACTGGCGTTGCCAGTAAACTGTCTATTGCATGGGGTATTGCCCAGGCGATGCATAAGCAGGGTGCTGAACTGGCATTCACTTACCAAAACGAAAAATTAAAAGCACGCGTTGAAGAGTTTGCCAAAGATCTCGGTTCAGATATCGTTCTGCCATGTGATGTGGCTGAAGATGACAGCATTAAAGCGCTGTTCACTGACCTGGCTAAAGTATGGCCAAAATTCGACGGTTTTGTTCACTCTATTGGTTTTGCACCAGGCGACCAGCTGGATGGCGACTATGTGAACGCTGTTACCCGCGAAGGCTTCAAAATTGCCCATGACATCAGCGCCTATAGCTTTGTTGCTATGGCAAAAGAGTGTCGCGCCATGCTGAACCCAAATTCAGCATTATTAACCCTCTCTTATCTGGGTGCAGAGCGAGCTATCCCTAACTATAACGTGATGGGTCTGGCAAAAGCGTCTCTGGAAGCCAATGTCCGTTATATGGCTAACGCAATGGGTCCTGAAGGGGTGCGTGTTAATGCTGTGTCTGCCGGTCCAATCCGTACCCTGGCAGCTTCAGGAATTAAAGATTTCCGTAAAATGCTTTCACACTGCGAATCTGTGACGCCAATCCGCCGTACTGTCACTATCGAAGATGTGGGTAATTCTGCCGCGTTCCTGTGTTCAGATCTTGCGGGGGGTATCACTGGTGAAGTTGTCCACGTTGATGGCGGCTTCAGCATTGCAGCAATGAACGAACTGGAACTGAAATAAGTTTCTGCGGCAGGAGGTGAATCCGCCTGCCGCGACTTTTCCCCGGCCTCTCTGCCTCGTAACCCACGCAAATTCATTCATATATCAGCTTGTTATTAGTTAGTCTCTAACATTCCTTCTGCCGCCACTCTACCTAAGACACTATAGGCTTATGGCCGTTTGCAGGTGACCCTTTTCCCGAATTCATCTGCCTGACATCAGAAGGAATCACTATGGAATTACGCCAGCGTCAAAGCAGCTACACCCTGATGAGCGAATCACACTCCGGGCCTTGTCAGTTGTATCTGCCTGCAGGAACAGGCAGAAACACCCTTCGCCACCCGGACGATTTGTTTGCCGGACTGTTACAGCACTCTGCTGTTTCAGTATCCCTCAGACAATTACTCTTACCTGTCACCCGCCAGAGTGCGGCTATCTACAGCCGGTTGTTTCCGGAAAGTCCCTGTCCGGAAAATAATTGTTCGCTGACACTTTATGACCGCCTCAATGTTGCACTAACGGTGGCTCAGTTAAGCGATATCAGTATGTTGTGTGATTTTTATGCCAATCATCTTAGACCGCTTGCCGGCCCCTCCGGGACTAAAGAAAATAATAACCGCCTGACCGAAATTACTCAGTACGCGCGCCAGCTGGCATGCTTCCCGGAGACTGCCTGTGCTCCTGCAATTTCACGGTTACAGAATGTTGGCCTGACCGCCTCAGATATCCTGACACTGCACCACATTTGTGGTTTTATCAGCTGGCAGTCACGAATGATGACAGGGATAATGGCGCTGTCAGGAATCAAGCTTCCGGCCTTTTTTATGTTCACCAGTGCTCCGGTATTTCCTGACCTGCTGTCAGACACAGTTGCACCACAGAAGTTGCCGCCCGTAGAATTTAATCTGCTGCGCGAACCTGCTCTGGAGATACTCAGGGAAGTACAAACGTTAAGTCACCCTGATTTTGTACCGCTGGTGATTGCTCATGCACCGGCCCCTGCTCAGGCCTGGCTCTGCCTGCGCAGTATCAGCCCTGGCAGTCTTTCTGAAGCTCAATCCCGCGAACTTGAGTTAGCCGTAGACTTACCCGCCAATACAGTCAGTGATCACAGCATTTCCGGATCTGTCAGTCATCTGATCCGTCAACTGTTACAGATGCCGGCGCGGGACTGTTTTACAGAGACTGAACGACTTAACCGCAATGGCTGGAAATCAGAAGCAATACTTCAACTGCTGTTTGTTGTGGCATCCTCAGGCTGGGACCGGGCACTGACCCCTCTCAGTTAAAAACTATTTAATGATGGCAACAACAGTCTGGCTTCATCAAAAAAATGCTGAGTTAACGGGGTAGCCCTGCTGCTGCCGGCAATCACCATGGCACCCTGTCTGGACATCTTCGGGATGTCCACCATCACCTGCGACAATTCGCCAAGCATGGATGGTAAGACGTTCCCATGAGGAGCCAGCATAATACCGATACCCTGGTGTGCCGACTCCAGCAATTGCAATACAGATGAGGTTTCTATAATTACCCGAAAAGGCACGCCAGCCTGTCGAAAACTATTATCCAGATAACGGCGGAAATAACGTGTTTGTGCGGCCAGACATAACGGAAATTGAGCAATCTTCTCCAGAGAAACAGGTGATTTATTGTCTGGCAACTCAAAGGCATTACCGCAGTAAAGTGCTACGACGCCCTGATCGGGAAACAGGGCATCCTGGAACTGAAGTTCACGTAGAGTGCTCATTTCAAAGAAACCAAATGCTACGTCAACCGTATGGCTGTTAATGGCTTCCAGTAACTGATCTGCACTCATCACATCAATCCGATAGTTTATCTCCGGATAACGACGTGAAACGGCCTGCAATACTCCGGACAAAGAGATACTACACTGCGGCACAACCCCGATGCGAAGTGTTCCCTGCATACCATGTTTCATGGCATCCACTTCGAGCTTAAGGCCCTGATACACAGAAACAATTTCACGAGCCCAACTCAGCACTCTTTCGCCTTCCGGTGTGAAACCAGAAAAGTTATTACTCCGGTTGATCAGCGAAACACCTAACTCTTTTTCCAGATTTTTCAGGCGCAGAGACAATGTCGGCTGGCTGACAAAACTGGCTTCAGCGGCACGTCCGAAGTGTTTTTCGCGCTCCAGATTGCACAAATACACCAGTTGTTTTAAATCCATTGCCTTCGCTCCCCTCTGCTCAATACGACTTATTATTCCCTGCCAGGCATCAGGCAGAGTGGTATCGGTGTACCTGTTATCAGGATCACGCGGTTTCATCTCATACGCAAGTGTTAAGCCCGCGATAAGGATCATCTATTGCTCGTTTATTGTAATCAATTAGACATTACACAAACACGAAAGCACAATTTCGTTTATATAATTAACACACCACAATAACAATCAGATCACATGAGTAGCTTAATATGAAATTCAAACGCCAGATTAAACCTTATCGCGCTGCAGCCGGTGGCTGGGGATCGCTGGAAGCTACTACCCGCTATGTTTTTGAGAGTAAGGCAGTTCTGAAAAATATGCGCAACCTGCTGCGCATGAATAAGGCCCGTGGCTTTGACTGCCCGGGATGTGCCTGGGGCGACGATAACAAAAGCACGTTCAGCTTTTGTGAAAATGGAGCTAAAGCGGTCACCTGGGAAGCGACTCGTCGGGTAGTCGATAACGATTTTTTTGCAGCCCATTCGGTCAGCCGTCTCTATCTGGAAAGTGATTATTTTCTGGAATATCAGGGTCGTCTGACCCATCCGCTTTCATACAATGCCGAAACCGACCACTATGAGCCCATCAGTTGGGAGGATGCTTTTACCCTGATCGCGCAGCATATCGGAGAGATGAATAATCCGGATCAAATCGAACTCTATACTTCTGGCCGTGCCAGTAATGAAGCTTCATGGCTATATCAATTGTTCGGCAGAATGCTCGGCACCAATAACTTTCCCGACTGTTCAAATATGTGCCACGAAGCCAGTGGTACAGGCCTTAAACGTAGCATTGGTGTGGGTAAAGGGACCATCCGGCTGGATGACTTTGACCACGCAGATGCCATTTTTGTCTTTGGCCAGAATCCGGGAACGAACCACCCGCGAATGTTACATAGCCTGCGCCATGCGGCAGATCACGGAGCGAAGATCGTGACTTTCAATACGCTTCGGGAGCGTGGTCTGGAACGATTCGCTGATCCACAAAAACCACTGGAAGTCGTCACCCCGATGGCAGGGAAAATCAGCTCGTCTTACTACCAGCCCAAACTGGGGGGTGATATGGCTGCAGTCCGCGGTATGGTGAAAACTCTACTCGCACAACACCGGGACAATATTGCTGAAGGCCAGCCAGGGATTTTTGATGACGTGTTTATCCAGTCACATACTGTCGGCGTGGATGATTACCTGGCCGCAGTAGATGCAACTTCCTGGGAGCAGATAACCTTTCAGTCCGGGTTGTCGGAAGAAGAGATTCGCCAGGCAGCGGCAATCTATCAGAGCGCTGAACGGGTTATTTGTACCTGGGCAATGGGGATCACTCAACACAAACACTCAGTGGATACGGTGCGTGAAATTGTTAACCTACAACTGCTGTTTGGTCAGTTAGGAAAAAAAGGCGCCGGATTATGCCCTGTCCGTGGTCACAGCAACGTTCAGGGTAACCGGACTATGGGGATTGATGAAAAACCCAATGCCCCGTTCCTGAATGCATTGGCCAGCCATTTTGATTTCCAGCCACCACGTGAAGCAGGCCACAACACAGTAGAAGCGATTGAGGCCATGCTACGTGATGAAATAAGAGTACTGGTGACCCTCGGGGGAAATCTGGCGGCGGCAGCTCCGGATTCACCTCGCACTGAAGAAGCTATACAACGATGCGCACTGACTGTGCATATCAGCACGAAACTAAACCGGACCCATCTGGTGCCAGGTTTCCAAAATAGTCTGATACTGCCGACACTGGGCCGTACTGAACGCGATATCCGCGCCACTGGTTCACAGTTTATTACCGTAGAAGACTCTTTCAGCATGGTTCATGCTTCTGAAGGGGTGGGCATTCCGCTGGCAGAGACCCAACGCTCAGAAACTGCAATAGTTGCCGGAATTGCAAACGCCGTGTTGGGTTCAGAAAAACTCAACTGGCTGGAGATGGCCGATGATTACGGTATTATTCGTAATCATATTGCGGCCACCATCCCGGGCTTCAGCGATTTTAATCAAAAATGCGATCAACCCGGTGGTTTCTATCTGGGTAATGCGGCAGCAAGACTGGAGTTTAATACCCCGTCACGTAAAGCTGAATTTAATGCGTCAGCGTTGCCGGTATCTCTGTTTCCACAACTGGCGGGAGAAAGTGCGCCATTTGTGTTGCAGACATTACGCTCACATGACCAGTACAACACGACGATTTATGGCCTGGACGATCGTTACCGTGGGGTTTATGGACAGAGAAAGGTGGTGTTCATTAATCCTGAAGACATGAGTGCCCGGGGACTGAGTGAAGGCCAGCAGGTTGATATAGAAACCCTGTGGAACGATGGCATAACCCGCCAGGTACAGGGTTTTGTTTTGGTGCCTTATAATATCCCCCGGGGAAATCTGGCCGCTTATTACCCTGAAACCAACCCACTGGTACCGCTCTCCAGCTTTGGTGATGACAGTGGTACTCCAACCTCGAAATCGGTGCCGGTGAAACTGTCACTGACCACAGAACAGCCATCTCTCAGAATTGCCTGAGTTATTGAGTGAAAAAGCCGGAGATGACTCCGGCTTTTTTTATCTTTCGCCGTTTGGCTCTTGCCCGGGCGCCATGATTCGCGTAAAACTGTCTGCCGCTGTTAGGCCACGAAACTTAAAAACTATGTTCCAGGATAATCCGCTGCTGTCGCAGCTAAAACAAACGCTTCATGCCCAGACTCCACGTGCTGAGGGTGTGGTAAAAGGTACCGATAAAGGGTTCGGCTTTCTGGAAGTCGATGCCCAAAAAAGTTACTTTATCCCGCCTCCTCAAATGAAAAAAGTGATGCACGGCGATCGTATCATCGCTGTCATCCAGACGAATAATGGTAAAGAGAGCGCCGAACCGGAAACACTGGTTGAGCCTTTTCTCACGCGGTTTGTCGGACGAATTCAGAAAAAAGATGACCGGTTATCTATTATCCCTGACCACCCACTGCTCAAAGACGCCATTCAGTGCCGCCCTGCCCGAAATGTAGAACATAATTTCCAGGCGGGTGACTGGGCAGTGGCTGAGATGCGCCGCCACCCGCTGAAAGGTGATCGTAGTTTCTATGCAGAGCTCACTGAGTTCATTACCTATGCAGATGATCATCTGGCTCCGTGGTGGGTGACACTGTCACGGCATAACCTGGAACGGTCTGCTCCGGAAATTGCCTTCGGAGAGATGATGGATGAAAAACTGGAGCGTGAAGACCTGTCCGCCCTGGAGTTTATCACCATTGACAGCGCCAGTACGGAAGATATGGATGACGCGCTATTTACTGAGGAATTGCCTGGCGGCAAACTGCGGCTGACGGTGGCAATTGCTGATCCTACTGCCTACGTTGCAGAAGGCAGTGAACTGGATAAACTGGCATCACTCCGCGCCTTTACCAATTATCTGCCTGGCTTCAATATTCCGATGTTACCACGCCAGTTATCTGATGATGTCTGTTCGCTACGACCGGGTGTACGCCGTCCGGTACTGGCCTGCCACATCACAATAGGAGCAGACGGTACCCCGGAAAATGACGTACGTTTCTTTGCCGCCTGGATTGAATCTAAAGCTAAACTGGCTTACGACGATGTCTCTGACTGGCTGGAAAACACCGGAGAATGGCAACCGGCCAGCGAAACCATCGCACAACAGATCACCCTGTTGCACCGTTTCTGCCTCGCCCGCAGTGAATGGCGTCAGGCCCATGCGCTGGTGTTTAAAGATCGTCCCGATTATCGTTTCCTGTTGGGTGAAAAAGGTGAAGTGCTGGAAATTATCGCAGAACCACGCAGGATTGCTAACCGGATGATCGAGGAAGCGATGATTACTGCAAACATCTGTGCCGCTAAAGTACTGAGTGATTCGCTGGGCTTCGGTATTTATAATGTACATGCAGGCTTAGATGAGGCGAATGCTGAACAGGTTGCCGGTGTCCTTGCGGGGCATGGGATCACCGTGGATCCGAAAGAAATTGCCACCCTCGAAGGCTTCAGGGTGATGCGTCGTGAGCTTGATAGCCAGCCTACACAATATCTGGATAGCAGAATTCGCCGTTTCCAGTCATTTGCCGAAATTAGTACCCAACCCGGACCTCACTTTGGTTTAGGTCTTGATGCATACGCCACCTGGACGTCACCTATCCGGAAATATGGCGATATGGTGAATCATCGTCTGCTGAAAGCCATTATTATCGGGCAGCAACCTCAGTCACCTGCCACAGAACTGACGGCTATCATGGGAGAAAGGCGCCGCCTGAACCGTATGGCAGAACGTGACGTCGGTGACTGGCTGTATGCCCGTTACCTCGCGCCTTACGCGGGTAGTGATCAAAAATTCACCGCAGAGATTATCGATGTCTCACGTGGCGGCATGCGTGTACGGTTAACGGATAACGGTGCAGTCGCCTTTATTCCAGCGCCATTTATCCATAGTGTCCGTGACGAATTAGTCTGTTCGCAGGAAAGTGGTACCGTACAGATTAAAGGTGAAGAACGCTATCGGGTCACCGATATTATCGAAGTCACAATTGCGGAAGTCCGGATGGAAAACCGTAATGTTGTTGCACGTCCTGTCACCTGACATCACCAGACGCGTACCGGGTTACCGGTGCGCGCTGATTTCTCCCTGGTCGCGATTCCGGCATGGACGTTAAGCCCGGGTCTCAGCGAACCTCAAAACCCGCATACACCGCTGCAAATTTTAAAAATCAGCCTAAACTAAGAAAATGCTGAACTCTGATTAGGAATATTCACCATTTCCCCTGGTCAGGTAATGCATAAAATAGGGTCGGATATCGCCACGGGTTGCTGCCGCGACATATCCGGGTTTAATCATATGGCACCTGGGTTCAGGTGGATATCAATATAATTCAGTCGTCTTGTCTGCCGGAAACACGGTGAATAATTAAGGAGTTGACTGTGATAATCACAAAAAAAAGCATTACCTCTGCCCTGATTGCAACACTCATTTTATGCAGCCTGTCTGGCTGTTCAAACTGGTCAAAGCGTGACAGAAATACCGCATTAGGTGCCGGAGTTGGTGCTATCGGAGGGAATATCCTGACCGGTGGCAGCACCTTAGGAACTGTGGGCGGTGCGGCGGTCGGTGGTGTTGTCGGTCATCAGGTCCATTAATAGATCTGGCCGGAAAAGTGTGGATGAACCTTTTCCGGCTATTCCTCACCTAACCACCCGCGAGTTTGACCTTGAAACCTTTTGCTTCCAGCAATGTCTTCAGTAGATCGCGCTTGTCTCCCTGAATTTCAATATCACCTTCTTTCACTGCCCCGCCACAACCGCATTTCTTTTTTAGTTCTGCGGCGAGTTTAGACAGCTCACTATCTTCAAGGTCCAGGCCACTGATAATGCATACGCCTTTTCCCTTTCTCCCGGAGGTCTGACGGGAAATACGCACAATACCATCGCCTTTAGGACGTTCTACAGGCTGTTGTTGCGGGGTAATGCGGCCAGTTTCTGTGGAATACACCAGATGGTCTTTAGTCATCATGATACCTGCAGTGAATGTAAGATTGACGATAGTGCAACGGCAGGATCAGTAGCCTGCGTCACCGGCCGGCCAATCACCATATAATCAACACCTGCCGCTTTAGCCTGAGGAGGAGTCATAATCCGGCGCTGGTCTTGTGCATCAGTACCGGCCGGACGGATCCCCGGGGTCACCAGCCTAAAGTCAGAACCAAGTTGCTGTTTGAAAGTAACAGCTTCCCGGGCGGAACACACCACACCATCCAGACCGCAATCACGGGTCAGATTAGCCAGTAACAGGGCCTGCTCAGCCGGTGTCCGATCAATACCCAGTCCCTGTAAATCACTGGCTTCCATGCTGGTGAGAACCGTAACAGCAATCAGCAACGGTGAATTTTTTCCCATCGGCAGCAGAGCCTCACGGGCAGCATTCATCATTCGTGCCCCCCCGCTGGCATGCACATTCACCATCCACACGCCCAAATCTGCGGCAGCAGCAACTGCATGTGCCACAGTATTCGGAATATCATGAAATTTGAGATCCAGGAACACCTCAAAACCACGGTCGTGCAAGGTCTTAACCCATTCTGGCCCGAATCGGGTGAACATCTCTTTACCGACCTTAAGCCGACAACTGGTCGGATCAATCTGGTCAACCAACGACAACGCCCGATGAATATCGTCAAAATCAAGAGCGACTACTACCGGTGAAGTAACAGAAGATGGCGATAAATCAGTCATTGCAGAGTTCCTTTTAAATCAGGCAGGTGAAAGATATAGGCAAACGGCGCTTATTCTACCTGCCTGGCCTGCGATGTCACCTGTTTTGCACTTTGCCGATGTTTCCTTTAAATGATCGCTATTAGTATGTTGTAACTAATCGGAGTGTTAAAAAAACAGAACCCTCAGGTTCTGTCATTTTACTGTCCATCGAGGCCGCGAATCGGTTTAACTGTTGCCCAGCTTCGGCAGGAAGGGCAATGCCAGTAAATGGCATGGGCGGTAAAACCGCATTTATGACACCGGTAACGCGGTTTGATACGAATCTGTTCACCCACCATATCACGCAGAACCACCAGGCTCTGTTTAGCCCTGCCGTCTTCAGCATCCTGTAGGTAGTAATTTATTAGCCGGTGAAAGCCCCGGGTCGTTGGATGTTGCTCCAGTTGCTTCATCAGGAATAGCTGAGCAGCCTCAGAACCTTCGTTGTTATCAATGATATCAGCCAGGTAAAGCTCTGCGGCATTCCCCGTTTCCTGTGCGACACACTGTTGCAAAAACTCCAGCCACAATTGTGGAGAATTGAGCCGTTGATAACAACCTTCCAGTAATGATAAAACTTCACTGACCAGTTCAGGGTCTTGTTGTAAAACCCGCTGTAGCGACTGTACTGCCTTCTGCTCTTCACCTTGTTCAATGTAGATACGGCCCATCATAATCGATACCCGGGCGCACTGTTTATCTGCTGACTCGCCTTTACGCAACAAACTCATCGCTCTGTCAAGGTCATCACTACTCATGGCCTGCAGAGCCAGCTCACAGTAAAAATGAGCAATTTCGGCGGTCTGCTTCTTTTTACCCAGCTTAACCAGACGTTCCGCTGTTTCAATCGCCTGTGCCCAGTCACTGGTTTGCTGGTAAATCAGTAATAACTGCTGAAGAGCTCCTTCACGGAAATCTGTTTCATCCGTCAGTTGGCTGAACATATCTTCAGCTCTGTCGTACAGTCCGGCGGCAAGGTAATCTTTACCCAGTTGCTGAATCGCGAGTAGTCGCTGGTCATAATCCAGTGACGCACTTTCCATAAGTGACTGGTGAATTCGGATTGCGCGGTCCACCTCACCACGGGATCGAAACAGGTTACCCAGGGTCAGGTGAGCTTCAATGGCACCACTGTCCTCTTTCAGCATATCAAGAAACAGATCGACTGCTTTGTCCTGCTGATTTGAAAGTAGAAAGTTAACACCAGCGACATAATCACGTGACAGGCGATTCGCTTCCTGTTGTTTATCCTGTTGCGCGCTTCGACGGCCCATATACCACCCGTAGGCTGCAGCAACCGGCAATAACAGAAACAGCAGTTCGAGCATACAGGGTTATTCCTTCACCACAACTTTACTGTTGGTCGTGGTGGCAGCAGCAGTCGGAGTATTAAACTGCGTTTCAAGACGCTTAATTTTTCTCTGGGCACGTGACAGAGACAGGCGAACCCGTAACCAGAATAAACCACATATAACCCAGCCAAGAATAAATCCTGCGCCAAATAAGCTCGCAAGCAACGTAGACACGCGGAAATCGCCTTGAGCCAGCAGGTAATTAAAGGTCACAACTTGATCATTTTTCGCCCCAAGAGTGATTGAGATAATAAAAATGACCAAAACTACTAAAAAAATGACTAAATATTTCACAATGCATCCTGTTATCGTATTTCCCGTAAGCTCCCGACGAAAGGCTCCTGTAGCTGACGAGTGACATTTCCGGTAAACCTGCATCTTTCTATTATGGGGATGCAGAACATATTTACAATATAGCTTTACGTTTCAGCGCATCATTCCATGCTTTATCGGGTGATATAACGAGAATTTATTGCAAGACCAACAAGTATCACCAGCCATCCGGCATTAATGACAGCCATACTGGCATCCTGAGGCCAGTGCATACCCAGAGCCATCCGGCTCCAGATGACCAGCATTGCCCAGATAAACGTCACCACAACGCTGATAACATGGCCCCGCGGCCATAACCAGAACAGCATAAGCAGCGCCCAACAGGCTGCAAACATGCTATGCCCTGACGGAAAAGAGTAACCTGTTTCCGCAGCCCAGTGTTTGGTTAACCAACCAGGCAACAGCGGATTATCCCGGGTAAACTGATGAATCCGCGCACTTCGATCCACTGCCGGTATCTGGTAAAAATTCTCTGTGGGCTGTGCCGTTTCAGACTGTAACCAGACCACGTAGGGTCTCGCCTCTCTGACCTGCAATTTGATCAACGAATTGATTCCCTGCCCTCCCCACACCACAATAATGACGCTCAGCATTACCACTAACCGTTGCCGGAAAGTGCGTTGCTCATGGCGTAATTTCCACAACAACCAACCTCCGAACAGTAGCGTGGTCACAACCCCGGCCGGACGAGTTACTGTTTCAGTAAAAGCAAACAATATCAACTGCCAGTCTTCAGCCTGAGCGGGAAGCCAGTGCCAGCCAGACAGCCAGAATGACAGCGGCAGAAGCAGTAAAATTAGCATTCCGCTACAGATAAGTTTAACCAGTTTTAACATCGTATATACTTTTTCTCCGTAGCTAAATCGATAATTATCATTTTCTGAGTTTTGAGAAATACGTTAATCTGCGCCACTAGTCGGATTGTGCTTTATCTTTTTTCTGTGTCGCAGAGTATGACGCAGACTACTGATGATTGTGGCACAATAATCGCTTCAACTCTGAATTCAGAGTACTGATAATAATACGTTTTAGACAGTGGAGTTTGCATGAAACTTAAGCGGGTGGCTCAAGCCACACTGCCCACACCATGGGGTGATTTCCAGATGGTGGGTTTTGAAGAAATCAGTACCGGCAAGGATCATGTTGCACTGGTCTTTGGTGATATTTCAGGCCCTGAGCCAGTACTGGCGAGGGTTCATTCAGAATGCCTGACGGGCGATGCCTTGTTCAGTCTGAGATGTGATTGTGGTTTTCAGTTGGAGTCAGCACTGAATGCCATTGCCACCGAAGGGCGCGGGGTTCTGCTCTATCATCGTCAGGAAGGTCGTAATATCGGTTTGCTGAACAAAATACGTGCTTACTCGCTTCAGGACCAGGGATATGACACCGTCGAGGCTAACCTGAAGTTAGGTTTTGCGGCTGATGAACGCGATTTCACCCTGTGTGCTGATATGTTTAAACTGCTCGAAGTCACAGCAGTACGGTTACTGACCAACAATCCGAAAAAAGTAAGAGTCCTGACCGAAGCTGGTATAAATATTGCCGAACGGGTTCCGCTTGAGGTTGGCCGTAATCCTAAAAACACCGGTTATCTGGACACCAAAGCGCTGAAGATGGGCCACCTGCTTCACCATAACGACGATTAGTCATTGCGCCGCCCCTGTCGCAGGGGCGACATCAACTCCCCGTTATTCTTCCTGCAATAACTTCCTGATGACATAGTGCAGTATCCCGCCATTTCGGTAATACAACAACTCAGTGGCAGTATCTATCCGGCAATTCATATTCACCTGCTGCACTTGCCCATTGGTTGCCGTCAGAGTCACCGGGACACTTGCTCCCGGGGTAATTCCCGCTAATCCCTGAATATCGATAATTTCCTCACCGGTCAGTTGCAGTGTTTTACGGCTAACCCCCGCAGGGAATTCCAGCGGCAGAATCCCCATCCCAATAAGATTTGAGCGGTGGATTCGCTCAAATGACTCAGCAATCACCACCCTTACTCCCTGTAATCTTGGTCCTTTCGCTGCCCAGTCGCGACTGGAGCCCGAACCGTACTCTTTACCGGCAATAATTGCCAGCGGCGTACCGTCCTGCTGATACTTCATCGCCGCATCATAGATTGAAAGCTGCTGTTGCTGAGGAAAATAACGTGTGTAGCCACCTTCGGTGCCGGGGACTATTTCATTGCGTATACGAATATTAGCAAAGGTCCCTCGCATCATAACTTCATGATTACCTCGTCGGGATCCATAAGAGTTATAATCCTCCGGGGCAACCCCCTGCTCTGCCAGATAGCGGCCAGCAGGACTATCGGCTTTAATGTTCCCGGCAGGGGAAATATGGTCTGTCGTCACGGAATCACCCAGCATGGCCAAAACCCGGGCTGACTGTATGTCCGCCACTTCCGGTACCGAACTGTCCATTAGATCAAAGAACGGGGCCTTACGAATATACGTAGAGGTAGCATCCCAGGAGTATAGCGCACTGTTACTGACCGAAATTTTCTGCCATTCTTCGCTTCCCTGAAACACCTCAGCATACTCTTTATGAAACATACTACTATTGACTTTCTGGACCGCCTGGTCTGTCTCCCCGGGCGTCGGCCAGATATCTTTCAGCCAGACAGGATGACCATCACTCCCTGTACCGAGCGGTGACTCTTCCAGATTGATGTTCAGATTACCGGCAAGCGCATAGGCAACCACCAACGGCGGAGAGGCCAGCCAGTTAGTTTTGACCAACGGATGGATACGCCCTTCAAAGTTACGGTTTCCGGATAATACTGCCCCGACAGTCAGGTCGGCAGTTTTAATTGCATTTTCAACCTCGTCAGATAAAGGCCCGGAATTACCGATACAGGTTGTACAGCCGTATCCCACCAGGTTGAATCCCAGCTGATTCAGAGATTCTGTTAATCCTGCGGAGGCCAGATAATCTGTCACCACTTTGGATCCCGGAGCCAGGGAAGCTTTTACCCACGGCTGACGTTTCAACCCACGAGCCACAGCTTTTTTAGCCAGTAAACCAGCGGTCATCATGACGGCGGGATTTGAGGTATTTGTGCAGGAGGTAATCGCTGCAATGACCACAGAGCCATCAACGGGAAGCCCGGGCTCTTCAGATGTCGTGCCAGCCGCAGTGTGACCGGTTTGGGCCGCCAGCTCAAAAGCTTCCGGAACTTTATTCAGCGCCACCCTGTCCTGAGGGCGTTTCGGCCCGGCCAGACTACTGACTACTTCTGACATATCCAGGGACAGACTACTGGTGAATACCGGCTCATCACCCGCTTCACGCCACAATCCCTGGGCTTTGGCATAAGCTTCAGTCAGCGCAATCTGTTCATCACTACGACCGGTGAGGGCCATATAGTCCAGAGTTACCTGATCTATCGGGAAAAAACCACAAGTGGCACCATACTCCGGAGCCATATTAGCGATGGTCGCTCTGTCTGCCAGTGGCAGATCTGCCAGCCCGTCACCATAAAATTCGACGAACTTACCGACCACCCCATGTTTTCTGAGCATCTGGGTCACCGTTAATACCAGATCTGTGGCTGTAATACCGGGGCCTAATTTTCCACTTAGCCTGAACCCAACAACTTCGGGGATCAACATAGATACAGGCTGACCAAGCATTGCCGCCTCAGCTTCAATCCCCCCCACGCCCCAGCCCAGCACTCCGAGTCCGTTGATCATGGTGGTATGCGAATCAGTGCCGACCAAAGTATCTGGATAAATCAGCGTGCCGTTTTCTGTTTCCTGTTGCCAGACAGCCTGTCCCAGGTATTCAAGATTAACCTGATGACAGATACCGGTACCGGGTGGCACAACACGGAACTGACGGAAAGCCTGTTGCCCCCAGCGCAAAAAGATATAACGCTCATGATTTCGCTGCATTTCCAGGCCAACATTTTGCACAAAGGCATTCTGCTGGCCGGCATAATCTACGGTAACTGAGTGATCAATCACCAGATCGACCGGTGAAAGTGGATTTACTTTACTGACATCTCCGCCCAGCCTGGCAACGGCTTCACGCATGGCAGCAAGATCAACGACTGCAGGTACGCCGGTAAAATCCTGCATCAGCACGCGCGCCGGGCGGTAGGCTATTTCCCGGTCGGCTTTAGCCTCTTTCAGCCAGTCAATAACCGCAAGGATATCCTGTTGCGTGACAGTTTGATCGTCCTGCCAGCGCAGGAGGTTCTCCAGTAATATTTTGAGTGATTTCGGGAGTGCAGTACAGGGACGGGTCAGTGATTCCAGTTCGGGAAGGCTGTAATAGCTGTAATTTCTGCCATTAACCGCCAGTACCTTCTGGCTGCGCTCACGTAATGATAACGACATAGCTCCTCCTTTGCAGTGGCAAAGACCCCGCAAATTAACAGGGTTTATTTAAAAATAGACCAAATAAAAGGAGTTGTTTTCCTGATAACACTAAATAACAAACTTTAAACAGTTAACTAACAGGTAAACAGCCGGATAATGATGAGCCCGGCGAACAACCAGAACAGAGTGCAGACGATTAAAGCCGTCAGCCAAATCCGGCGTCGATACAGATGTAGGGAAATGATTTCATCAGGATGAAAAAAACGCTGAACTGAATGGATGAAAGCTGAAAAGAACATAGTACCTCCCTGTTAGACAAGAATAACGCCCCGAGCCGAAACTAATCCGGGCGTTACTACTTTGCGAGTCATCCTTGACAGGCATGGATAGCATAAGAGAAAACCGTATGCCCCGCAGAAGAAATGATGCGGTTTGCAATATTTTATTTAACCGGCAGGCGGATATCCTTGAACATCGCTTCAATATCTTCATTAGACCGCAACGCAATCGCAGTATCCACCACGTCTCTGGTAAGATGCGGCGCGAAACGCTGAATGAAGTCATACATATAGGTCCGAAGGAAGCTACTGCTACGGAATCCGATTTTAGTGGTGCTGTAAGTAAAAATATCTGATGCCTCAATTTTCACCAGATCAGGGTCTGAAACCGGATCAATCGCCATACTGGCAATCACTCCAATGCCTAAACCCAGACGGACATAGGTTTTGATCACATCTGCATCGGTTGCGGTGAACACTATCTTTGGGGTTAGTCCGGCGTGATTAAACGCCGAATCCAGCTCTGAACGCCCGGTAAAACCAAAGGTATAAGTCACCAGCGGATACTCAGCTAAGTCATGAATCGTCACATGAGACTTTTCGCTAAGTGGATGTCCGGGAGGAACGACAATCGCGCGATTCCAGTGGTAACACGGTAACATGACCAGATCGTCATACAGATGCAGCGCTTCGGTGGCTATCGCAAAATCGGCATTCCCTTTGGAGACAGCTTCGGCTATCTGCATCGGTGAACCCTGATGCATATGCAGTGAAACACGAGGGTAACGTTGAATAAAACCTTTGATTACCGGAGGAAGTGCATAACGGGCCTGTGTGTGCGTGGTTGCGACATACAGTGAACCCTGGTCAGGCCAGGTATGCTCACCAGCCACTGATTTTATAGCATCAACTTTAGACAGGACTTCGCGGGCAATTCGGATAATTTCATCGCCTGCCGGGGTGACCTGAGTCAGGTGCTTTCCACTACGGGAGAAGATCTGAACACCCAGCTCGTCTTCCAGCATTCGGACTTGTTTACTGATACCCGGCTGGGAGGTATATAACCCTTCGGCCGTCGAGGAAACATTAAGATTATGGTTTACAACTTCGACGATATAGCGCAATTGCTGTAATTTCATAGCCCACCATTCAGAACAAGGGGCACTCAGTGCCTGCATACCTGCAAAGAGTTATCTGGTAAAAATTGTCGAATCCTTAACAGACAGCACATTCATTTTTTCTATAACCACTATAGCATTAAAATATTATCAACAGAACAAATAGCTATATAAGTTAAAAGTAAAAAAGCCAGCAAAAGCTGGCCTTTTTCACAGAAAAAATTATTTTTTAGCTTCCTGCCATTTCCCGTCAATATAGAACATTGACCAGCCTGTTGCCTTACCGTCTTTTTCCGAAGAGATATATTGCTGTTTGGTTTTTCGACTAAAGCGAACCATAGCCTTGTTACCTTCCGGATCCGTCACTGGCGCTTCTGTCAGGTAGCTGAATTTTTCCGGCAAACGATCACTGAAGCGTTTTAATTCTTCCACCAGCGGTGCGCGGGTTTCGCGGGATTTCGGGAAGGTGTTAGCAGCCAGGAATATGCCGGCTGCACCGTCACGCAACACGAAATAAGCATCCGATTTTTCACAGGCAAGTTCAGGTAACGGTACCGGATCTTCTTTCGGAGGTGCTACATCACCATTCCGAAGAATTTTTCGGGTATTTTTACACGCCTCATTGGTACAGGCCATATATTTACCAAAACGCCCCATTTTCAGGTGCATTTCACTGCCGCATTTTTCACATTCCACAATCGGGCCGTCATAACCCTTAATGCGGAACTCACCCTCTTCAATTTCATAACCATCACAGGAGGGGTTATTACCGCAAACATGCAGCTTACGCTTCTCATCAATCAGATAACTGTCCATCGCAGTACCACATTTGCGACAGCGAGGACGTGCACGTAACGCATTGGTTTCTGCATCATCGCCTTCCAGAACATTAAGGACTTCATTCTCAGGAATCAGATTGATTGTTTGTTTACAGCGCTCTTTCGGTGGTAATGCATAACCTGAGCAGCCGAGGAACACCCCGGTGGTAGCGGTACGAATTCCCATATGGCGCTGACAGGTCGGACACTCGATAGAGGTCACCACCATCTGGTTAGGCTGCATACCACCATCCTGTGGGTCTTTGTCTGCCTGTTCCAGTTGCTGACTAAAATCAGTGAAAAAATGATCCAGCACTGCACGCCATTCGGCCTGATTATTGGCAACCTGGTCAAGATTATCTTCCATGCGGGCAGTAAAATCGTAATTCATTAATTCGCGAAAATTATCTTCCAACCGGTCAGTGACAATTTCACCCATTTTCTCAGCATAAAAGCGGCGGCTTTCGGTCCTGACATAGCCACGATCCTGGATCGTCGAAATGATAGAGGCGTAAGTCGAAGGACGACCGATTCCCCGCTTTTCCAGCTCACGCACCAGAGATGCTTCACTGAAACGGGCCGGCGGTTTGGTAAAATGCTGCGCAGGTACAACATCCAACAATGACGGTAATTCACCAACATCAACCGCAGGCAGCGTTAAATCATCATCATTTTTACGCAGTGCCGGCATCACCCGGGTCCAGCCATCGAAGCGTAAAGTACGACCTTTGGCTTTCAGACGATACTCGCCCGCCTGGACCGTCAGCGTGGTGGAGTCATATTTGGCCGAGACCATCTGACAGGCAACAAACTGGCGCCAGATCAGCTGATAAAGCTTCTGCGCGTCAGCTTCCATATCTTTTAACTGATCGGCTTCCACATTCACATCAGAAGGACGAATGGCTTCATGCGCCTCCTGCGAGTTATCTTTGTTGGCATACACGGTAGCGGTTTTTGGTAAATAATTATCACCAAAGTGTCCTTCGATGTAGCCACGGGCCATTTCAATCGCGTCCTGACTCAGGTTAGTAGAGTCTGTACGCATATAAGTGATATGCCCTGCCTCATACAGACGCTGAGCCATCATCATGGTTTTTTTCACCCCGAAGCCGAGCCGCGTACTCGCGGCCTGCTGCAGAGTGGAAGTGATAAACGGCGCACCCGGTTTACTGCTGGTTGGCCTGTCTTCACGTTCAGTCACCTGATAGCTGGCTTTTTCCAGCAGCGCGACAGCAGACTGCGTGTCGGCTTTGTTTTCCGGACGAAATGCAGTCTCACCCTGGTGAGTCACCCGCATCTTGAGTTCATCCCCCTTGGGAGTATTCAGGCGGACATCAACCTCCCAATACTCTTCAGGAACAAAGGCCTTAATTTCGCGTTCACGCTCTACCACCAGCCGGACTGCCACTGACTGAACACGTCCGGCAGATAAACCACGGGCGATTTTTTTCCATAACAGTGGCGAGACCATATAACCCACAACACGGTCCATAAAACGCCGTGCCTGCTGGGCATTGACGCGATCAATATTCAGTTCACCAGGCTGTTCGAATGCCTGACGAATAGCATTTTTAGTAATTTCGTTAAACACCACGCGGCTGAAGCGTTTATCATCCCCACCAATCACTTCACGCAGGTGCCAGGCAATCGCTTCTCCTTCTCTGTCCAAATCCGTTGCGAGATAAATGTGGTCAGCATCAGCAGCAAGAGCCTGAAGCTCAGAAACGACTTTTTCTTTACCCGGTAAAATCTGGTAGTTAGCTTTCCAGCCATGCCAGGGATCGACGCCCATACGGTTGACCAGTGCGCTTTTCTCGTCTTTCTTACCGGTTTTCGTTGTTTTCGTTGCTTTCGCCTTACCGGTCTCAGCTGTTTTCTTCGCCAGAGAACCACTGGTCGGCAGATCACGGATATGACCCACACTTGATTTAACAACGTAGCCACTGCCAAGGTATTTATTAATAGTTTTAGCCTTTGCAGGTGACTCAACAATAACGAGTGCTTTACCCATAGATAACTTTACCTAATAAAAACGTCCTGAAGAACGGGAGAGGTTCACTCCCCCTGATTTGCAACAACCGTAGCTGCCGCCAACTCCTGCTTATCACGCCAGATCATCGTTCACTGAACATTGCCCGAATAATAACAGCATGATTAAAATAATATTTTACTCAGGCATCTGACCTGTTTTCGGTCTGAACTCCCTGATACTGAAATCGTCCACACTGTACCTGATAAAATCTGTTACGCAACTTTATTAGCATCCTTGTGGATTTCACGCCACTAATCGCACCAATAATTTTGTGTCTGCGGTGATACTCTTTTACAATAACCCTTATTATTGTAATGGCATTCACCCACCGGAGCAGAAAATGACGACCTCTCCTGAAGCGCTTGATGCTACCTCACTGATTACTCTGGCGAATCACAAACTCAAACAGCACCAGGATTACTTTCCTGGTATGGAAATCTCAGCAGTTCGCCAGCAAGGAGCCTTGTTGATTTTCAGTGGCCCGTGGTTTGCTGACAATCACGGAATGCCTACCCGACAGAGCACGCTCGCCTTCAATATGTTCAAGTCCCTGACCATTGAACTGTCGTCACAATACTGTCTGAAAGAATAACCCCGGCAGAAGCCGGGGTTGATAATTGTCTGAATAGCTATTCGTTGTGACTTATAACAGCGGCTTTTCACCCTTTTGCCACCATTTGAGTAGCAGGCGTTCGGCGACACTGGCACCACTTTGGGTAAAACGTTCAATAATACTTTTCTTTTTACTGTAACTGACTGACAGCAAATTAAATTCATCCATTTTCTTAATGATAACGTCATCACTGGTCGCTATTTCATCGATGAGACCGTTTTCAAGAGCCTGCCTTCCATACCAGTGTTCACCTGTCGCGACAGCATCAATATCCAGTGACGGTCGCATCTGATGCACAAATGATTTAAATAATTGATGTGTTTCGTTCAAATCTTCACGGAATTTTTCCCTGCCTGCATCGGTATTCTCACCAAGCAGAGTCAGCGTTCGTTTATACTGACCCGCTGTATGAAGCTCGATATCAATATCGTTGCGTTTCAGTAATCGGTTAAAGTTGGGCACCTGAGCAACCACACCAATCGAACCAATAATTGCAAAGGGTGCAGCAACGATATGTGAGGCTACACAGGCCATCATGTAACCTCCGCTGGCGGCCACTTTATCTACTGCTGCTGTTAACGGAATTCCGTGGTCACGCAACCGCTGTAACTGTGATGCCGCCAGACCATAGCCGTGTACTACTCCACCAGGACTTTCCAGTTTCAGCAGAACCTCATCACCCGGCACGGCCACAGAAAGCACGGCTGAAATCTCCTTGCGTAACGACGCAACCTCACCCGCATCCATACTCCCTTTAAAATCCAGCAAAAATAGCGTCTTAGCTGGCTGACTGATATTACCCTGCTTAGCCTGAGTTTTTTCAGCCTTAGCGTTGGCCTTTTGCTGCTTTTTCTGCTCTTTCAGCCAGGATTTTCGTGCGTATTCAGGTAATTTCTCCACAGACAACGTCTGCTTAAGTGCCTTATAGTCTTCCCCGGGATGTCCCAGATTTAATTGCCCCTGGCTACCTTTTTTGCGAGAAGATACACCGACAATCACCAGTACCAACGCAATAATCGCCACAACGACCGTGACAATTTTGGCTAAAAACAGCCCGTATTCTGCAATAAAACTCACTCAGTCCACCTTAGTCATAATCCGTTGAAATGCCTGAACTCCCGGCCAAAATAAGAGATAACGCCCAACCACATCCTGCTAAACCGGAAGATTAACAGCCTGTCATCACATTCTATCATATGATAATTTACGACATAACTGTATGAAATCTAATAAAACAAAGGACCGTCTGTGAACAACATCCCGGGCAGTAGCCTGCTGAAAAATCGCACAATTTTAGTCACCGGAGCTTCAGATGGAATTGGCCGTGAAGCTGCAATTACCTATGCAAGACAGGGTGCCAGAGTCATACTCACTGGGCGTAATCCACAAAAACTGCAACTGGTACGCCAGACTATCGATTCCCTGCAACAGCAACCTGCCAGTGTACTGGTTCTGGACCTTGCCACAGCGACTGCAGAAGATTACCAGCAATTTGCCCGTGAGGTTGCCAGTATCACACCCACGCTCGAAGGATTACTGCATAATGCCGGGATACTCGGCACCCTCCAGCCGATGGCAGAAATCAGCACAGAGGAATGGCATCAGGTACTTAAAATAAACCTTGATGCCAGTTTCTTCCTCACCCGGGCTTTGCTGCCACTGTTGCTTAATGCCAGTCAGGCATCGCTGGTATTCACCAGCTCCAGCGTCGGTCGTCAGGGGCGTGCTGGCTGGGGTACCTACTCAGTATCCAAATTCGCGACTGAAGGCATGATGCAGGTGCTCGCCAACGAATATAAAGACAGTGGATTGCGGGTGAATTGTATAAATCCGGGAGGCACACGCACGACCATGCGCGCCAGCGCTTTCCCACAGGAAAACGCCAGTCTCCTGAAAACACCTGCCGATATTATGCCGGTCTACCTGCATGTAATGAGTGATGCCAGTATCGGTCAGACAGGAATTAGTTTTGATGCACAGCCAGGACGCAAAGCCGGTCCAGCCAGTTAGTTCGATAAAAAACCCCGGATTTCCGGGGTTTTCTGATTACACCTGAAATTATGATTCAGCCGTTACCGTTATTTCTTTTAGACGCCGGTCGGGCCGCAGTATTTCGGCCTGATGACGGACGACGGTTAGCCGGCGTTTTACTGCTCAGCTGACTGTGTTTTTTCACCGCGCGACGAATCTGATTAGCCTTAGTACGACGACGATCTTTCTCTACTGCCAGTTTAGTCACTGTCTCTTCCGGCATTTCAACCAGCTGACGCAGGTAGTTAACCGATGTCAGGTCCATCTCCATATAACCGCCACGGGGTAAGCCTTTTGGCAGTACAATATCACCGTAACGAACACGAATCAGCCTGCTGACCTGTACTCCGACAGCTTCCCATAAACGACGGACCTCACGGTTCCGCCCTTCGGTCAGCGTGACATTATACCACTGATTAAGGCCTTCACCGCCGCCAAACTTCAACGTTTTAAACGCTGCCGGGCCATCCTCCAGTTGAACACCCAGACTTAGCTGACGAATTTTCTCATCATCAATCTGCCCGAACACCCTTACCGCATATTCGCGCTCTACTTCCCGGCTTGGATGCATCAGGCGGTTAGCCAGCTCACCATCTGTGGTAAATAACATTAAACCACAAGTATTGACATCGAGCCGCCCTACTGCAATCCAGCGGGCACCATTAAGACGGGGTAAGCGGTCGAAAACTGTTGGACGACCTTCAGGATCATTACGGGTACATAACTCACCTTCGGGCTTATAGTAGGCCAGGACACGGCAGACTTCACTGGCCGTCTCGGCGACACGCACCAGATGACCATCGATTCGGATTTTAAGAGAACTTCCGGTTTCTACGCGGTCACCCAGAGTGGCGATTTTCCCGTCCACGCTGACCCGTCCGGCAGAGATAATGGCTTCGATTTCACGGCGGGAACCATGTCCGGCCCGCGCTAAAACTTTTTGTAACTTTTCGCTCATGGAGCAGCCTCACTGTCGCCTTCCCAGGCCTCAGGTTTAATGTGCATTTAATATAAAAATCAAATACTTAGGTAAATACTGACTGCCATTATACAGGATGACAGTCATAATGTAACTGTTTTATTTTACCAGCAACCGCGGCGAGTCTGCCACCACAGTCAGGTTTACTGGAAAGGTCCCGGGTCGCCGGCACCTTCGCGCAGGACTTCCGGGGCATCCCCGGTTAAGTCGACGACAGTTGTCGGTTGCTGACCGATAGTCCCCCCATTGAGGATAAGATCGACTTGCTTACCTATACTCATCTGGATTTCTTCCGGGTCGGATTCGGCAAAATCATTACCGGGCAACATCAGAGTGGTTGACATCATCGGTTCATTCAAAGCTTCAAGCAATGCCTGAGCCACCGGATGAGACGTTACACGCAAACCAATAGTCTTGCGCTTTTCGTTCATTAAGCGGCGTGGCACCTCTTTGGTCGCTTTAAGTAAAAAAGTGTAGCTGCCCGGGGTGTTATTTTTAATCAGCCGGAAAGCACTGTTATCCACCTGAGCATAGGTCGACAGCTCTGATAAATCACGGCACATCAGGGTAAAATTATGATGATCATTCAACTGACGCAGGCGACAGATTCTTTCCAGCGCAGATTTGTCTTCCAGACGGCAGCCAAGGGCATATCCTGAATCCGTCGGGTATACAATTACTCCGCCTTTATTCAGATAATCGACCGCCTGACTGATCAGCCGGGGTTGCGGATTTTCCGGATGGATATAAAAAAACTGACTCATACTTCACTCCCTGCACCAGGAATTACCGGTGCCACACTTTGAATTTCAGGAAAACGTAACCAGACAGCTTCGGCATCTGCCGGTAACCAGAGCTTACGGCCCAGTTCTATCCAGGCACAGGGCTGGTGAAAGTCCGAGCCCTGAGAAGCCGCCAGTCCATATTCCTGAGAATATTTTGCCAGTTGCTGACGTTCATCGGGAGGCTGCTGACATTGCGCCACCTCCATCGCATCACCACCAGCTTCTGCAAAAAACTTAAGTAATCTTTTTAACCATTTTGCTGACAGGTCATAACGACCGGGGTGAGCAACTACAGCTCTGCCCCCTGACTGGTGTATGGCTTCAATGGCTTGTTCTATTGTACACCATTGTGCCGGAACATATCCGGTTTTGCCCCTAGCCAGATATAGTTTAAACACCTGGGCCATTGTTGCTGCCTTACCGCATTCCACCAGATAGCGCGCAAAATGCCCGCGGGTGATTTGCCCTGCCCCCGCCAGAACTGTGGCCCCTTCCAGCGCCCCCGGGACACCGGCTTTTTCCAGACGGCGGGCGATTTCTGCTGCACGTGCCTGGCGTTTCTGGTGCTGGTTTTGCAGCAGACTACAGATGGCAGGATGACTGATATCCATGCCGAGCCCGACAATGTGAATTTCATGATTCTCCCACAACGTAGATACTTCTACGCCAGTTATCAGTGTCAGGGGTAACTGGTGTCTGGTAATCGCCTGTTGTGCAGGAATAATCGCGGCGGTGGTGTCATGATCGGTAATCGCCAGTACATTAACACCGCGTTCATGTGCACGTATAACAAGCTCTTCTGGACTTAATACCCCGTCAGATGCCCGTGTGTGGCTGTGTAAATCGTAAAGCTGAAATGCCGTTCGCTCGGTCAATTTAACTCCAATAGCTAGTGTGCTCTGACGTATTGTGGCATTTTTGCAATAAGTGAAAAAGATGTATTGACAACCCACTCACGAACCAGTTAACTAGTACACAAGTTCAGATAAGGATACTTCTCATGTTGGTTTATACTCATTCTTTCCGTTGGTGGCGCATGACTCTCCCTTAAAGGGCGATGTTGTCGTGCACCGTAAGTATAACCACAGTGCAGATTTCAGGGCCCGCGAATCGCGGGCTTTTTTTTGAAAAAAATTCAGAGAAATAACCATGGCTACAGCAAAACCAAAATTAAAACTTATTACCGGTGATGCCCCATACCGGCATGATCCGGCAGCGGTTTTCAACCAGCTTTGCGGGGCACGTCCGGCCACTCTGCTGCTGGAATCTGCAGATGTCGACAGTAAAAACAATCTCCAGAGTCTGTTGATTACCGACAGCGCGTTGCGTATCAGCGCCATAGGGCGCCAGGTCTCAGTTCAGGCTTTATCGGAAAACGGCGCCAGCCTGTTGCCATTGCTGGATGCTGCGTTACCAGACAGTGTGGAAATTCAGGCCAGACCAGACGGACGTGAGTTGTTTTTTCCCGTCATTGATCCCCTACAGGATGAAGATTCCCGCCTGAAGTCCGTTTCGGTGCTTGATGCTCTGCGATTAATCCCGACATTAATTAACCACAGTGGTGATCAACGTGAAGCCGTGATGTTGGGTGGCTTGTTTGCTTACGACCTGGTGGCCGGATTCGAAACATTACCGGAACTCGATAATCATCAGCGTTGTCCTGATTACTGTTTTTATCTGGCTGAAACACTGTTGGTTATCGACCACCAGTCACAGACAGCCCGATTACAGGCAAGTGTATTTACTCCGTCTGCCAGTGAATTCCAACGACTGCAACAGCGTATTCATCAACTGCATCAACAAATGCAGCAGCCAGCACCGGCACTGGTCGCTCAGAAAGTCGGGCAAATGGAGCTGAGTTGTAATCAAAGTGATGAAGTCTATTGTGAGGTCGTCAGCCGTTTACAACATGCCATTCGTATTGGTGAAATTTTTCAGGTCGTTCCCTCCCGGCGCTTCTCGTTACCCTGCCCGTCACCACTGGCAGCCTACGATACGCTAAAAACCAGCAACCCAAGTCCTTATATGTTTTACATGCAGGACAACGATTTCACGCTGTTCGGGGCATCGCCGGAAAGTTCACTGAAATACTCCGCCTCATCACGTCAGATAGAGATTTACCCGATTGCGGGGACCCGTCCTCGTGGCCGTAATGCTGCCGGAGATCTTGACCGTGATCTCGACAGTCGTATTGAGCTTGAAATGCGCACTGACCATAAAGAACTGGCTGAGCACCTGATGCTGGTTGATTTAGCCCGTAATGATCTGGCCCGTATTTGCGTACCTGGTACCCGTCATGTCGCTGACCTGACAAAAGTTGACCGCTATACCTTTGTGATGCATCTGGTTTCGCGGGTCATTGGAACATTGCGCGAAGACCTTGACGTACTTCACGCCTACCGGGCGGTGATGAATATGGGAACGCTGAGCGGAGCCCCAAAAGTCAGGGCGATGCAACTCATTGCAGAATCTGAGGGTACACGACGCGGATCCTATGGTGGTGCGGTTGGATATTTTACCGGCACAGGTGATTTCGATACCTGTATTGTTATCCGTTCGGCTTATGTTGAAGACGGAATTGCCACTGTGCAAGCTGGCGGTGGCGTGGTTCTCGATTCCATACCTCAGGCAGAAGCCGATGAAAGCCGCAATAAGGCACGTGCCGTGTTACGAGCCATCGCTACAGCCCATCACTGCAAGGAGATTTTCTGATGGCCGATATTCTACTGCTGGATAACTTTGATTCTTTTACCTATAACCTGGTCGATCAGTTACGTTCCTTTGGACATCATGTGGTGGTGTACCGCAACAATCTGCCGGTTGAAACGCTGACTGAACGCCTGAGTAATATGGAGAATCCGGTTTTAATGCTCTCACCTGGCCCTGGCGCACCGGCAGACGCCGGATCTATGCCCGGATTACTTAAAGCTATGCGAGGCAAGGTCCCAATTATCGGTATCTGTCTGGGCCACCAGGCCATTGTAGAAAGCTATGGTGGTATTGTCGGTCAGGCGGGAGAAATTTTACACGGTAAAGCGTCCGCCATCAGCCATGATGGTCAGGCGATGTTCAGTGGTTTGCCTAACCCGCTGCCGGTTGCCCGCTACCACTCCCTTGTCGGCAGCAATATCCCCGCAGATATCACGGTGAATGCCACCTTTAACGGTATGGTGATGGCCATCCGTGATGATGAGGATAAAGTCTGTGGCTTCCAGTTTCATCCGGAGTCGATTCTGACCACACAGGGAGCAAAATTACTTGAACAAACTTTGGCCTGGGCACTTGATAAATAAGGACGAAGAAATGCAGCAGATACTGGAACAGTTATACCAGGGAAAAATCATCAACCAGACAGAAAGCGAACAACTTTTCTCGGCCATTGTGACCGGTGAAATGGACCCGGTGTCACTGGGAGCCGCATTAATTGCCATGAAAGTTCGCGGTGAAACGCCAGCGGAAATAGCGGGTGCTGCCACCGCATTATTGGCCAATGCCCGTGAATTTCCCCGCCCTGACTACAGGTTTGCGGATATTGTCGGAACCGGAGGGGACGGCAGTAACAGTATTAATATCTCTACTGCCAGTGCCTTTGTCGCAGCCGCCTGTGGACTTAAAGTGGCGAAACACGGCAACCGTAGCGTTTCCAGCAAGTCGGGGTCATCTGACCTGTTGGCCGCTTTTGGTATTAATCTGGATATGACACCTGAATCTGCCCGCCAGGCCCTGGATGAGCAGAATGTCTGTTTCCTGTTCGCTCCGCAATACCACAGTGGATTTCGTTATGCGATGCCGGTGCGTAAACAGTTACAGACCAGGACATTATTCAACGTTCTTGGTCCATTGATTAACCCGGCACGCCCGCCATTAGCGTTAATTGGTGTATATAGCCCCGGGTTAATCCAGCCGGTCGCTGAAACGCTTAAAGTGCTTGGATACCAACGCGCAGCCGTTGTTCATGGCGGTGGAATGGATGAAATCGCCATTCACGCGCCGACAATAGTGGCCGAATTACGGGAGGGTGAAATCACCCGCTACGAAATCAGCCCTCCAGACTTCGGGCTTGATTTTCATGACAAAGAGTCGCTGGCAGGCGGTACGCCTGAGGAAAATCGTGATATTTTACGTCAGTTGCTACAGGGTAATGGTCAGCCAGCCCATGAGCAGGCAATTGCGGCTAATGTCGCTATGCTGATGAAATTGTTCGGCAATGAAGATTTGCGTGAAAACGCAGAACGGGCAATCGCTGTCATTCGCAGTGGCCGGGCTTACGAATTAGTGACTGCACTGGCAGCAAGAGGATAATCATGAAGGGTACAGTTTTAGAGAAGATCGTCGCAGACAAAGCCATCTGGCTTGAAGCTCGTAAAACGCAACAACCTTTGGCCAATTTTCAGTCTCGGGTTGTGCCATCCACACGTGATTTCTACCAGGCGTTACAACGTAACAAAAGTGCGTTTATCCTGGAATGTAAAAAAGCATCTCCTTCCAAAGGATTAATCCGCCAGGATTTTAACCCGGCAGCCATTGCTGCTGTGTACCGTGATTATGCATCAGCGGTGTCCGTGCTGACAGATGAAAAGTATTTTCAGGGTAATTTTGAGTTTCTGCCACTGGTCAGTGCCGCTATCACGCAGCCGGTATTGTGTAAAGATTTCATTATTGACCCGTATCAGATCTATCTTGCCCGCTATTATCAGGCTGATGCCATTTTACTAATGTTGTCGGTACTGGATGATCAGCAATATCTGGCGCTGGCCGAAGTCGCTCATTCATTAAACATGGGCATACTGACCGAAATCAGTAATCAGGAAGAACTGGAACGTGCACTGGTACTGAAACCACGGGTTGCCGGAATCAATAATCGTGATTTACGCGATCTGTCGGTTCACCTTGATAAGACCCGAGAGCTTGCCCCGCAACTGCCTGCCGATACCATTATTATCAGTGAATCGGGCATCTATGATTATAGCCAGATCTGCGAGCTCCGGAGTGATGCGGATGGATTTCTGATAGGTTCTTCGCTGATGTCTGAAGACAATCTCGCCGCTGCAGTTCGCCGGGTGCTTATTGGAGATAATAAGGTATGTGGCCTGACCCGTAGCGAAGATGTTAGTGCTGCCTGGCAGGCTGGTGCCGTCTATGGCGGGCTGATTTTTGTCGAAGGCTCTCCACGCCAGGTAAGCATTGAACAAGCGGAGAAATTGATCACCGCGGCTCCGCTTAAATTTGTCGGGGTATTCCGTAATGCCTCTCAGGACGAAGTGGTCCGTATCGCTGATCGCCTCTCCCTGAGTGCTGTACAGTTACATGGCGATGAATCCGCAGAGTGGATCGCCAAACTACGCCAGCAATTACCTGATAGCATCGCTATCTGGAAAGCGTTAAGTATCAGTGACCATCTGCCAGCACGTGATATTCCCGACGTTGACCGGTATCTTTTCGACAATGGTCAGGGTGGCAGCGGACATCGATTCGACTGGTCACTGCTGAAAGGTCAGGATCTGCATAATGTCATGCTGGCAGGAGGTCTCTCACCTGAAAATTGTGCCGAAGCAGCGCTGGTCGGTTGTATTGGGCTGGACTTCAACTCTGGAGTTGAAAGCGCCCCTGGGATTAAAGACCCACATAAACTGGCAGATGTTTTCCAACAATTACGAGCGTATTAATCAGGACGCGTCAATCTGACGATACAGGAAACTGAGTTATGACTTTACTGAACCCCTATTTTGGCGAATTTGGTGGCATGTATGTGCCGCAAATTCTGATGCCTGCCCTTACTCAACTGGAAGAAGCTTTTGTCAGCGCCCAGCGTGACCCGGAATTTCAGGCCGAATTTACTCAACTATTGAAAGATTATGCCGGCCGTCCTACCGCACTGACATTATGCCGTAATCTGACCACAGGAACCCGTACCCGCCTGTATCTGAAACGTGAAGATCTGTTACACGGTGGTGCTCATAAAACCAATCAGGTCCTGGGCCAGGCACTGCTGGCTAAACGGATGGGCAAAAATGAAATTATCGCAGAAACCGGTGCCGGCCAACACGGTGTCGCTTCAGCAATTGCCTGCGCACTGCTTGGTATGAAATGTCGGATTTATATGGGTGCTAAAGACGTCGAACGTCAGTCTCCCAACGTTTTCCGTATGCGTCTGATGGGCGCAGAGGTTATTCCTGTGCACAGTGGTTCAGCAACGCTAAAAGATGCCTGTAACGAAGCACTTCGCGACTGGTCTGGCAGCTACGAAACGGCACACTATATGCTGGGTACCGCTGCTGGTCCTCACCCTTTCCCGACGATTGTTCGTGAATTCCAGCGAATGATTGGTGAAGAAACCCGTGCCCAGATTCTGGAACATGAAGGCCGGTTACCAGATGCAGTCATTGCTTGTGTGGGAGGCGGTTCTAACGCCATCGGTATGTTTGCTGACTTTATTGATGAAACCTCCGTCGGGTTAATCGGTGTTGAACCTGCCGGTCATGGAATTGAAACAGGAGAACATGGTGCGCCACTCAAACACGGCAAAGTGGGCATCTATTTTGGTATGAAGTCACCGATGATGCAGACAGAAGACGGGCAGATCGAAGAGTCTTATTCTATTTCTGCCGGACTGGATTTCCCGTCAGTGGGACCACAACATGCTCACCTCAACAGTACCGGACGCGCCGAATACGTGTCGGTAACTGACGATGAAGCGCTGGAAGCATTTAAGGACCTGTCTCGTCATGAAGGGATCATTCCGGCACTCGAATCCTCTCATGCACTGGCTCATGCCCTTAAAATGGCTCGTCAGAATCCTGATAAAGAGCAGCTGTTAGTTGTCAGTCTGTCAGGACGTGGAGACAAAGATATTTTTACTGTGCACGATATTTTGAAGCAGCGTGGAGAAATCTGATGGAACGTTACTCATTACTATTTAACCGCCTGGCAGAACGTAAAGAAGGCGCGTTTGTCCCGTTCGTCACGCTGGGTGATCCTTCTTTTGAATTATCTTTACAGATTATCGATGCGCTGGTCGAAGGCGGAGCCGATGCTCTGGAGCTCGGTTTTCCATTCTCCGACCCACTGGCTGACGGCCCGACCATTCAGGCGGCAAACCTGCGGGCTTTCAGTGCCGGAATGAATACCGAAAAAAGCTTTGAAATCATCGCTCAGGTTCGTGGCAAATACCCTGAACTCCCTATCGGGCTGCTGATTTATGCCAATCTGGTGTTCAGTCCGGGAATTGACAGCTTCTATTCCCGTTGTCAGAAGGCCGGAGTAGACTCGGTGTTGGTCGCGGATGTCCCGATGGAAGAATCCCTGCCATTCCGGCAGTCAGCGATTCGGCATAATATTGCGCCTATTTTTGTCTGCCCACCCAATGCCAGCGATGATTTGTTACGTGAGATCGCCTCCCATGGACGCGGATATACTTATCTGCTCTCCCGTGCAGGTGTTACCGGGACCGAAAATAAAGCTGCACGGCCGCTGCATCATATCATCAGTAAACTGCATGAATATCATGCGGCCCCCCCGGTTCAGGGATTTGGTATTTCTGAGCCATCACAGGTCAAAGACTCTATCGTAGCCGGTGCAGCAGGAGCAATTTCAGGTTCTGCAGTAGTAAAAATTATTGAACAAAATTTGCAACAACCTGCGGTAATGCTGCAGAAACTGACTGATTTTGCTGCCTCACTGAAAGCGGCTACCCGATGATTACTCAGGCCTTCCTTTTCACCATGAAGGCCTTTTTATCATCACACTGGTAGAATCCTGATTTATGGTTAAACTACAAATGTACCGGAACTCACCGGGGTATGATGTTTAAAAAACAGGGAGACATTAAATGAAGTTCATTAAAGTTTTAGCCAGTGCTGTGCTGGCATCTGTAGTGGCACTGTCATTAGCTGGTTGTGCTCCGGGCCCGAAAAAAGAAGGAACCGGCGGTTACATCGATGACACGGTGATTACTACTAAAGTAAAAGCACAATTGTTGGGTACTAAAGAACTAAAATCGACCGAAATTAATGTTGAAACATTTAAAGGACGCGTACAGTTGAGCGGTTTTGTGGCAACGCCACAGGCAGCCAGTCGCGCAGTAGAAGTTACCCGCAAAGTTCAGGGTGTCACTTCTGTGGTTAATAACATCCAGATCAAGTAGTTAATCTGTTTATAAAAATGGCCGGGTAACCGGCCTTTTTTATGATTGCATATCATGTGATATCAGAAGTTATAGCCGACACCAAAGAAGAACACCCAGGGGTTGATATTCGTTTTAATACTTTGCTGGTCATCGCCTGCTTTAAATTTAACTTTAGTATTAATATCCATATACCAGACTGAAGCATTCAGCATCCAGTGCTGATTAATCTGATAATCCATACCCAGTTGTCCGGCCACACCTACCGAATCCTTCACATGCAGATCGCTCAGGCCTGCTGCACGACCAGTATCATTGAATTTATTATTAAAGAAAGTGGTGTAATTAAGCCCGATACCAGCATAAGGCTGGAATTTCGAGGTATTGTCCAGGAAGTAATACTGCGCCATTAATGTGGGAGGCAACTGATGCACGGTCGCCAGAGTGCCCGTTGGGCCAAGCCCTACTTTATGACGGAACGGTGTCGCTGCCAGTAATTCCACACCAATATGGTCAGTAGCCATATAAGTGAAGGTTAATCCCAGTTGAGTATTGTTACTGACATTAAACTCTCCCAGGCCCAACACATTATCTGAACCACCGGTCGGACGTACAGTTGCGCTCCCTGCCCTGATAAAGAAATCACCAGCCTGATGCGCAGAAGCTACCGTAGGCAGCAGTGCTGCAATCAGTAACCCAATTTTTCCGATTTTCATAGCCACTCTTCTCCTGAAACGTCTTCATTTTATAGTTTTCAATGTGGACAATCGTTAAATTGTCATTGGTTGTTGCTATGTTTAACGCGAATCAGACAGAAAATCATGTCTTTCGCCTTATAAAAAATAGTTAAAAAACAAAGCCTTGATTTAGATCAATTTTCATCGCAGTACAATCGCGCTTTTTGACTAAAAAAATTGTCTTAGCGCGTTATGCCCGGGCGTGTGCCCTTACGGAATTTTGCAAACAACACGTCAGCAGTGATTAAAGAAACAGCGACCAGCGATATAAACGGAAAGTTATGTAAGTCAGGGTGCCCGTCAGCTGGGTTAACATGTACAATCTTCCGGTTAATTCATTTGTTTCCCAAAGGAGTGTACATGTCTCTCACGGCCAGCTCGTTATACCGTGATACTGCAAATTTTTTGCGTCACCAACTGCCAGCGATTACCCTGATCGCACTGGCCAGCGCACTGGTTACCGTGATACTGGGAACCGTTTTTTCTCCGGACGCAGATCAGGTTGCGGCGCTGATGCAAGGGGATGACAATGCCGGGTCACTGATTACCGTTCTGCAAAATATGACCCCGGATCAACAGAAGATTTTGTTGCATACCTCTGCTGTCGGAACGCTGTCTGCCCTGATAGGTAATACCTTACTGCTTGGGGGGATGTTGGTCTTAATTCCATCGGTGTCTGCGGGTAGGAAAATGAGTGCTCTCAGTGCCATTGGTGCCTCAGTGGGATTTTTGCCTGCCTTATTGATCCAGACCTTTCTGGTAACGTTAATTGTTCAGATCGGTTTTATGGTCCTGATGGTTCCGGGTATTTTACTGACCATCCTGTTTGCACTGGCGCCCGTGTTACTCAGCCAGAAACGTGGCGGAATTATCGGGACGATGAAACTCAGTGTCCCTATGGCCTGGAAAAATATTAAATCACTGGCCCCTGCGGTGGTGTGCTGGCTGGCAGGAAAAGTGTTGCTGATGTTCATTTTTGCTTCACAGACACTGCTGCCAGCTACTGCAGCAGCAGTGATTGCTACTACTCTGGGTAATTTGCTGTCAGCGGTACTGGTCATCTACCTGTTCCGCCTGTATATGCTGATTCGTTAATCATCGCTATTTTTTCGGCTTATTTCGGTAAGCCGTATTATTCGGACCTGTTATGAAACAATTACTGGACTTTCTGCCGCTTGTCGTCTTCTTCGTGTTTTATAAGTTATATGACATCTTTGTCGCCTCCGGAGCGCTTATCGCTGCTACAGCCATCGCATTAGTTGTCAGCTGGGTGCTGTATCGTAAGCTGGAAAAAATGACCATCATCACTTTCCTGCTGGTCACTATCTTTGGCTCACTGACACTTATTTTCCACAATGATGAATTTATTAAATGGAAAGTGACCGTTATCTATACTTTATTTGCTGCAGCGTTGCTGTTTAGTCAGTGGTGGATGGAACAACCACTGATTCAGTCAATGCTGGGCAAAGAGCTCGAATTACCTGCCCCGGTATGGCGTAAACTAAACGCTGCCTGGGCAGTTTTCTTCTTTATTTGCGGATTAGTAAATATTTATGTCGCTTTTTGGTTGCCTGAATCATTATGGGTTAACTTTAAAGTGTTCGGTCTGACAGCATTGACCCTGCTGTTTACCGCTGCCAGTGGTTTATATATCTGGCGTCATCTGCCACGTGAAGAAAAATAATCCCATCACGGCCTGCCCGCAGGCCCCGGGAAAATTACAGAGAATAAAAATGACTCAAAGTCTGAGACAACCGCAAGGTGAAATGGTGTTGCGTACACTGGCTATGCCGGCAGATACCAACGCCAATGGTGATATTTTTGGTGGCTGGTTAATGTCCCAGATGGACATGGGTGGAGCAATACTGGCAAAAGAAATCGCTAATGGTCGTGTCGTCACTGTTCGTGTTGATGGAATGACATTTCTGAAACCGGTTGCGATAGGCGATGTGGTCAGTTGCCATGCGCGCTGTATCCGTACCGGTAACAGTTCGATTACCATCAATGTTGAAGTCTGGATAAAAAAAGTATCTTCTGAGCCTATAGGTCAGAGTTACTGTACTACTGAAGCGGTGTTTATTTATGTAGCGGTCGATGAGCACGGCAAATCAAGAGCGCTGAGTGAACAGGTCGCAAATAAAACTTACCCCTGATTCGATGAGTTGTCGGAGTAAAAAAGCGCATCACTGCGCTTTTTTTTACTCATCTGACCCGTCCTGAATAGCGTTGACACGTTTCTGATTTAATTCCGGAGAACGTGATAATGACAGAGTTCAAACGCACCCAACGAGATTATCCTCTATCCTTTAAAATTGCTGTTGTTGAGCAGGTCGAAAAAGGCCAAATGACTTATAAACAGGCTCAACAGCGATATGGTATCCAGGGGCGCTCCACTGTCCTTGTCTGGCTGCGAAAGTATGGCCGGCTTGACTGGAGTCCCGGACTTCCTGACCTGGTTAAGAGGAAAACGCCTGTGGCCCTGACAAATATACCGCTGACCCCCGAACAAAGAATCATGGAACTCGAAGAACAGCTTAAGCTGGCGAATCAGAAAGCTGAGTTTTTTGAATCAGTTATCAATGTGCTGAAAAATGATTACGGAGTGAGCATCGTAAAAAAGCAGCCCGGCAGGTCCTCACGCAAAACCAGGACTCAAAAATAACAGTGACACGTGCATGCCAGTTTCTGAGGCACAGCAGGCAGTCATGGTACCAGGACAATGCCAGAAGCCAAAAAAGACAGAGCAGAAATGTTCATATTCTTGATTTTGTTGCCAGAATCCGGTGCCGTCAGCCACGAATTGGCACGCGTAAACTGCACTATCTGCTGAACAGTCAGACGGATAAAACACTGAGTATCGGTCGGGACCGTCTGTTTGACCTGCTGAGTGAACACAGGCTTCTGGTTCCTGTGAAACGGGCATATCACAAAACCACCAACAGCCGTCATCACTTCTACCGTCACCCTAATCTGTTGAAACCGGGTCCCGGCCAGGTCAGAGCCCTTGAACCGGAGCAGGTGTGGGTAGCTGATATCACTTATCTTCCGCTGCGTAGTGGAATGGTCTACCTGAGCCTGATTACGGATGCCTGTTCCAGAAAGATCATGGGTTACCATGTGGGGGAAAACCTGCAGACTGAAAATGTTGTAAAAGCGTTCAGAAAGGCTCTGAGAGAAAGAAAAACAACAGGTCATCTGGTACATCACTCCGACCGGGGTCTGCAATACTGCTCAGCTCTTTATCAGTCAGTACATAAGAGATACGGGATAGCCTGTTCAATGACAGACGGTTATGACTGCTATCAGAATGCGCCGGCTGAGCGGATAAACGGTATACTTAAGAATGAATTTTTGCTGAGTCGACCGGCAGACCTGTCGCAGGCCCGGACTATGGTAGAAGAATCTGTGGCTATCTATAACCATGAGAGGCCACATCAGTCCCTTAAAATATAAAACGCCTGATGAGGTTCATCAGGCGTTTTACAGACAGAAAACTGTCAACCTATATCAGGACTAGTCAATCAGCCGGTTATTCGACGGATGAACTGCCATCAATTTTAAACAGAATCGTCATTGTCAGACCCGTACCTGGCTTACCGCTTTGATAACGCCAGCGCCGCATTGCCTGCTTAACCTCACGATCGAACATATTTTTGGGCTGGGCTTCGATGATCCGGGCATTCTCTACATTACCGTTGGCATCCACATCAAACTGAACCTTTACCCGTCCTTCAAGGTGAAAGGCTAGTGCTCGTGCCGGATAGCTTGGACTGGTAATACTGACAGCCTGTGGTTTACCCTGGGAAATGCTCTGCTGATCCGTTTTAGACTTTTCTGGTGCCGTCTGGGCTTTCGTCTGGTCTGCCGGATTGACCTTCTGCTGAGCCGTCAGCGTTTCTCTGTTCTCAGTAGGTTTTTCTTCATGTTTCACCACAGGTTTTGGCTTAACCGCTTTTTTCTTCACCTCGCGGTGTTTCTTAACCTCAGGCTTAGGTTTTGGTTTGGGCTCAGGCTTTTCTATCGGTACCGGTTTATCCAGCTCAGGCGTCGGCGCAGGTTCCGGCTCAGGAGCAGGCTGAGGCTGAACCTCCTGCGGTGGCGGTGTGACAGGCTGAGTCACTGGCTGTGGCTGACTCACTGCAGCCTGAGTCTGAACTTCCGGCGCGACCATCGAAACATTAATAGCAGCCTGAGGCGTAGGCACATTCAGGACCTGATTAAATGACGCATACAACAATCCGGCAACTACCGCACCATGTAAAGCGACTGATACCAGCATGGATATTGATAAACGTTTAGGAAATTCTTCAGTCAAAGTGCTCATAGCTGTCTGGTTAGTTCAGTGATAGCTCATTGTAAATGCAAATAGCAATCAGTTTCAATACGTATTCCTGACTCAGTTATGCCATTTTATTTGCACTGATGTCACGCTTAGCATAAGTTTGAGCTCTCAACTTTTTGCCGTAAGAGAGAATCACCGTGTTATATGTCATTTACGCTGAAGATTTTCCGGAATCACTCGAAAAACGTCTGTCTGTTCGCCCTGCTCACCTGGCTCGCCTGCAACTGTTGCAGGATGAAGGTCGTCTGATCGTTGCAGGCCCCCTGCCGGCAGTCGACAGTAATGATCCAGGTGTCGCCGGATTTACTGGTTCTACTGTGATCGCAGAGTTTCCTTCTCTTGAAGTCGCACAATCATGGGCCAATGATGACCCTTACGTGGCTGCGGGTGTGTATCAGAACGTCATTGTAAAACCCTTCAAACGGGTGTTCTGAGAATAAACAGATTTATTCAGACATAACTGGTTGAATGAATAACCCCCGGGCAATGAATAGGAAAGGTATGCAATCAGGTACAAAATATTTTTTGTTCGGGCTTTAATATTGCGATACCGGGGATGTAATCCTCATGCGGAGATTTCAGCAATGGATTCAATCGTGAATCATCGGCCGTACAGGAGACAATGACCGCTTTGCCAAAGTAAATATTCTGATATTTAGCCCTTTCAACCTTTATTTGTACACTGCCTGTACTCTCATGAGTACACCGGCACTGCCCTTTTTCTGTAAATCTCCCTTATTCCATACTTCTCAGGCTGTCGACATGCCGGTACATCTGGCGGTTGTTTTACCCTGCTGGCGGAAGATTGAAAACATTCCCTGGATACTGTTGATGGTTACTGCAGTTCCTCCCTGTGTCGGCCAGGGAATACTCAGTCACTAGTCGTCGCCCGGGCAATCAGTTCTCGTGACTCACAACTACGTTTGTTCCTGGTTAATATCACTGTCTACGGGATTTTTTACTGAATTACGTAATCTGTTTAACATTAAAAAAGCCTTCCGGAGACCGAATTATGAACGCAAAATTCTTCCCGGGTGCTGGTGTCATTATCTGGCTGGCGTATGTCATGTGGATTGCCGGATTCTATGGCCCTGTACTGAGCAGTTTTTGCAAAACATTGAGATTTCCGCTACTGAGGTATCAGCAGCGGAGATTTGATTTCAGAAATAATGTTTTGCCTGGCAACTACTTTCAGATAATTTAAATAATAATGATCTGCGCTGTTGTTTTGCCAACTGATGCCTAATCAGCCTGATATGGGTATACCGTCTGGATTGCGCTTCAAGCCAGCGGATTTTGCGCCGGTTGCTCTGACGTGCCATTCTCCAGCGTCCAACTTCATTTCTGCTTCTTCTCATCACTCTCTCCCCCTGAGTATTACCTAACCAGTATACGCGCTTCATATCGGGATCCAACGCCGGTTTCAGAAAAGGTTTTACAATATCGCAACTCAACGTACACTCAGATCACGAAAGCGTGAACCGGACTTCCACTTAATGACGATTTTTTATTCACTGGTTAACGGGTTGATATTGTTTGGCTACTGGCTATTAATCGCCAGCGTCACTCTCAGAATCCTGATGAAACGCCGGACTGTTTCTTCTTCTATGGTGTGGTTGCTTATCATCTACATATTGCCCTTAGTGGGAATTATTGCTTACCTGAGTTTTGGTGAATTATATCTGGGTAAACGGCGTGCGGAGCGCGCCAGAACGATGTGGCCTGCTACCGCTCGCTGGATGGTGGAATTAAAAAACTCTTCACACATTTTCGCGACCAGTACCAGCAATGTTGCCAGCGCCATCTTCCGGTTATGTGAGCACCGCCACGGCATTCCCGGAGTTAAAGGGAATCAACTGGAATTACTGACCAGTTCCGATGACGTCATGCATGCCCTGATTCGGGATGTCAATAACGCTCAGCACAATATTGAGATGGTGTTTTATATCTGGCAGCCTGGCGGCCTGGCTGATGAAGTGGCACAGGCCTTTATTGAAGCCGCCAGGCGCGGAGTTTTTTGCCGGCTAATGCTGGACTCTGCCGGTAGCAGGACATTTTTCCGCAGTGGGTGGCCAAAGAAATTCCGTGATGCCGGCATTGAGGTGGTTGAATCTTTACAGGTCAATCTGTTCAGGGTGTTCCTGCGCCGAATGGATCTCCGTCAGCATCGTAAAATCGTGCTGATTGATAACCGGGTTGCTTACACCGGAAGTATGAACCTGGTTGACCCGCGGTTCTTCAAACAAGATGCCGGCGTGGGACAGTGGGTTGACCTGATGGCCCGAATGGAAGGTCCTGTCGCCATTACTCTGGGAATTGTCTTTTGCTGCGACTGGGAGATTGAAACCGGTAAGCGCATCATGCCACCGCAGCCTGATCAGGCTGTGATGCCATTTGAAGAAGCCAGCGGGCATATTATTCAGGTGATTGCTTCAGGCCCGGGCTTCCCCGACGATATGATCCATCAGGCTCTGCTAACAGCTATTTATTCAGCGCGTGAAGAGCTGGTGATGACCACACCTTACTTTGTTCCCAGCGATGACCTGTTACACGCCATCTGTACTGCAGCACTTCGTGGGGTTAATGTCAGTCTGATAGTGCCAAAGAAAAATGATTCACTGTTGGTTGGCTGGGCCAGTCGCGCTTTCTTTAACGAGCTTCTGGACGCCGGGGTTAAGATTTATCAGTTCTCCGACGGTTTACTGCATACCAAAAGCGTACTGGTCGACGGTGAACTTAGTCTGGTGGGTACCGTTAACCTGGATATGAGAAGCCTGTGGCTCAATTTTGAAGTCACACTGGTCATTGATGATATCGATTTTGGAAATGATGTCTCACTGGTTCAACAGGACTATATTCAGCGCTCAGAATTGCTTGACGCTAAAGAGTGGGCAAAACGGCCGTATTGGCGCCGAATAGTAGAACGACTGTTTTACTTCTTCAGTCCTTTGCTGTAAAAAAGGCCGCATACACACTATCAAAAGTACAGGCTCATGATGGATCTTAATAATCGTCTTACTGAAGATGAAACGCTGGAGCAGGCGTACGACATTTTTCTCGAACTGGCAGGAGACAATCTCGACCCGGCAGATATTATTCTGTTTAATTTACAGTTCGAAGAGCGTGGTGGTGCGGAATTATTCGACCCGTCAGAAGACTGGAGTGAACATGTCGACTTCGATTTAAATCCCGACTTTTTTGCCGAGGTGGTTATTGGTTTAGGGGAAGCCGATGGTGAACCTATTACCGATGTCTTTGCGCGGGTCCTGCTGTGTCGTGAAAAGGACCATAAACTCTGTCATATCCTGTGGCGTGAATAGACAGGGGTGCCCACCTGGGCACCCCAGTTCTTTGCCTGCTCTGTCCCGCTGCGCCTTACTGCTATCAGACTCAACAATACCAGAGTCTGAGAGCTTATCAATGTTCTCTTCCGACGAGTTACTGTTAGACTCTTCCTATTTTTCAACCCGATAAATCAGATTTAACAATCTGCTTGTTCTGTGTCTGTATCTTTCCTGAAAATTAACACATAGATAAACATTATTTAGCAATAATGAAATAGGACCACTCTTCCCCTAAAGCTGAATGGTATCAGCTTGCGCATAATTTGATCTGCATCAGTGCCCGCTTTGCAACATCCCGGTAATCTATTATCAACCAGACTTCATAACTTCATGCTGATATGAGATTCTTTTAGTAAGCACCGTGCAATGGCGGTTAGCAGCAGAAATCTGACACGTATGTTTACTAAAAAAGTTTAATTTTCCTTCAGGAGATAAGCATGACTGTAACAAACGTTGTTGAACTGAATGCGCTGGTAGCCCGGGTGAAACATGCGCAACAACAGTATGCAGATTTTACTCAGGAGCAGGTAGATAAAATCTTCCGGGCCGCCGCACTGGCTGCCGCAGATGCCCGCATACCGTTGGCTAAAATGGCGGTTGAGGAATCGGGAATGGGGATTATTGAAGATAAAGTCATCAAAAATCATTTTGCCTCCGAATACATCTACAACGCTTACAAAGACGAAAAAACCTGCGGTATCTTGGAAACGGATGACACTTTTGGGACCATCACCATTGCTGAACCCATCGGTCTGATTTGCGGTATTGTCCCAACCACTAACCCAACCTCTACTGCCATCTTCAAAGCGCTTATTAGTTTGAAAACCCGCAACGGTATTATCTTCTCCCCTCACCCGCGGGCAAAAAATGCGACTAACAAAGCCGCAGATATCGTTCTGCAAGCAGCCATTGCTGCCGGTGCGCCTAAAGACCTGATTGGATGGATAGATGAACCTTCTGTCGAGTTATCCAACCAACTCATGCATCACCCGGATATTAATCTGATACTTGCTACGGGTGGCCCGGGAATGGTGAAAGCGGCTTACAGTTCAGGAAAACCAGCTATCGGAGTAGGTGCAGGTAACACTCCGGTGGTTATCGACGATACCGCTGATATTAAACGCGCGGTTGCCTCTATCCTGATGTCTAAAACATTCGATAATGGGGTCATTTGCGCATCTGAACAATCAGTGATTGTCGATGATTCTGTTTACGACGCCGTACGTGAGCGTTTTTCCAGTCATGGTGGCTACCTGCTTCAGGGCAGTGAACTCAAGGCTGTACAGAACATCATTCTGAAAAATGGTGGACTCAATGCGGCAATTGTAGGTCAGCCTGCAACAAAAATTGCCGAAATGGCAGGTATCAACGTGCCAGCAGATACCAAAATATTGATTGGTGAAGTCAGTGTTATTGATGAGTCAGAACCCTTTGCTCATGAAAAATTGTCGCCCACTCTCGCCATGTATCATGCAAAGGACTTTAATGATGCACTTCTGAAAGCAGAAAAACTGGTAGAAATGGGCGGTATCGGCCATACCTCCTGCCTGTATACCGATCAGGATAATCAACCTGAACGGGTCAAATTGTTTGGCGAAAAAATGAAAACCGCCAGGATACTGATTAACACCCCCGCGTCACAAGGGGGGATCGGCGATTTATATAACTTCAAACTGGCCCCTTCCCTGACGTTGGGCTGTGGCTCGTGGGGAGGGAACTCAATTTCTGAAAACGTCGGGCCTAAACACCTGATCAATAAAAAAACCGTCGCTAAACGGGCTGAAAATATGTTGTGGCATAAACTTCCTAAATCCATCTATTTTCGTCGTGGTTCACTGCCGATTGCACTGGAGGAGATTGCCGGTGATGGCGCTAAACGGGCATTTATTGTCACCGACCGTTTCCTGTTTAACAACGGCTACGCAGACCAGGTGACCCGGGTATTAAAAGCCCATGGCGTGGAGACTGAAATATTTTTTGAAGTCGAAGCCGATCCAACTCTGAGTATCGTGCGCAAGGGTGCTGCTCAGATGCATAGTTTTAAACCGGATGTCATTATCGCCTTAGGTGGTGGCTCTCCGATGGATGCAGCAAAAATTATGTGGGTGATGTATGAACATCCGGAGACACACTTCGAAGAACTGGCGCTGCGTTTTATGGATATCCGCAAACGTATTTATAAGTTCCCGAAAATGGGTGTCAAAGCCAGCCTCGTAGCCATTACTACCACATCTGGTACCGGATCTGAGGTGACACCTTTTGCGGTGGTTACAGATGATACCACCGGACTAAAATACCCACTGGCAGATTATGCTCTGACCCCGGACATGGCGATTGTCGATGCAAACCTCGTAATGGATATGCCAAAATCACTGTGTGCTTTTGGTGGTCTGGACGCAGTCACTCATGCACTTGAAGCCTATGTTTCTGTACTGGCTAATGAGTATTCTGATGGTCAGGCCCTGCAGGCTCTGAAATTACTGAAAGAAAACCTGCCTGCCAGTTACCATGAAGGCGCGAAAAACCCAATCGCCCGTGAGCGGGTGCATAATGCAGCCACAATTGCTGGTATCGCTTTTGCCAATGCTTTCCTTGGGGTTTGTCATTCAATGGCACATAAGCTTGGCTCTGAATTCCATATCCCACATGGTCTGGCCAATGCCCTGCTGATTTCGAATGTTATTCGCTATAACGCCAATGATAACCCTACCAAACAGACAGCTTTTAGTCAGTATGATCGCCCGCAGGCACGGCGCAGGTATGCTGAAATTGCAGACCATCTCGGCTTAGGACTGCCCGGGGACCGTACTGCAGCTAAAATTAAAGCCCTGTTGAGATGGCTGGATGAACTTAAAACTGATCTGGGGATTCCAAAATCTATTCGGGAAGCAGGCGTTCAGGAAAGTGATTTTCTGGCCAAAATTGACAAGCTGGCTGAAGATGCCTTCGATGATCAGTGTACCGGAGCTAACCCGCGTTATCCTTTAATTGCAGAATTAAAACAGATCATGCTGGACAGTTTCTATGGGCGCGAATTTAACGAAGGAGATTCACAACCTTCAGAAACTGAAAAACCTGCGGCCGCACCCCGGGCTAAAAAGAAAGTGAAATAATCCTTACAAAACCCGCCATATCTCTGGCGGGTTTACCTAAGCCTGAATGCCTTAAGTATTATACCCCGCGCCATGTATCGCACTGAGATCATTTTCTTCAATCGCTTGCCAGTAGTGTTTGCGGCACACTGAGATATAACTTTCATTTCCGCCAATAACGACCTGTTCCCCTTGTCTGAACGGGACTCCCTGTGCATCAAGACGCAGTACCATACTGGCCTTTCTGCCACAGTGACAAATGGTTTTTAGTTCCACCAGTTTGTCTGCCCAGGAAAGAAGATACTGGCTGCCTTCGAATAACTCGCCACGAAAATCCGTACGTAATCCATAACACAGGACAGGAATATCAAGAAAATCGGTCACCCATGTGAGCGCTTTCACCTGCTGGCGGGTAAGAAACTGGCTCTCATCAACCAAAACACAATGCAGGCGGGTGTCTTCGTGTATCCTGTGAATATCATCCCCAATATCCGTTTGTGGGTTGTAAAGTCTGGCGTCAGAAGATAATCCTATTCTGGAGCTGACTTTACCTTTTCCAAACCGGTTATCGATTTCGGCAGTATAAATGACCGTTTTCATTCCGCGTTCATGATAGTTATACGATGATTGCAGTAATGAAGTGGATTTCCCTGCATTCATTGCAGAGTAATAAAAGTAAAGCTGTGCCATATCAATTGCTCTCTGAAGTACAAAGTAATAAGTGTCATCCCGACATATCCAATGCATACAAAATGAGCATTGTCAGATATATCTGTATTTTAGGCATTTCCATTGCGAATATTTAACACTTGCCTGTTATTTTGACAGCAGTTATCTGTTTTGTTCTAAAGTAACAGCTAAATTAATTTGTCAATAATGCCATAGTTATTAGTTGCAGTAAATTTTACCTCAGACTATGATTATAATCTTCTGCATAATAACCAATTAATTGTGAGATCCGGACAATGAGCGATGCGATTAAATCGTTGAATAATATTCGTACACTTCGTGCGCAGGCCAGAGAATATACTATTGAAACTCTGGAAGAGATGCTTGAGAAGTTTGAAGTTATCGTTAATGAACGTCGTGAAGAAGAATCTCAGGCTGCTGCACAAAATTCAGAGCGTTTACTTAAACTGGAACAATATCGTGAAATGCTGATTGCTGACGGTATTGACCCTAATGAACTCCTACAGGCCGTTGCTGCTGCTAAACCTGCGGTTAAAGCACGTCGTGCCGCACGCCCAGCCAAATATCAGTATACTGATGAGGCCGGAGAAATTCGTACCTGGACTGGTCAGGGGCGTACTCCGGCAGTCATCAGAAAAGCCATTGAATCAGACGGCAAAAACCTGGAAGACTTTGCTCTTTAAACTGACAGGTTAGTTTTCATTCTCCGGTAAGTTCTTACTGAAACCGGTTAGCCGGTAACATTACAGGAGGGTGAATACCCTCCTTTTTTTTCATACCTTATAATAGTCTCTGTACCAGCTAACAAACTTCCTGACCCCTTCTCGTACCGAAGTATGAGGCTTAAAATTGATCAGGTTATATAACCCGGCAGTGTCTGCGCTGGTATCCAAAACATCCCCAGCCTGCAACGGTAACATATTCTTTTTGGCCGTAATTCCTAATGCCTCTTCCAGTGCAGTGATGTAATCCATCAGAGCAACCGGCTGACTGTTACCAATATTATAGATACTGTAGGGTGCAGAACTTTTCGCTGCAGAACCGTTTTCTACCGTCCAGTATGGGTCGGATTGTGGAATTTTATCTTGTAGATGAAAAATTGCTTCAACGATATCATCAATATATGTGAAATCACGTTGCATTTTCCCATAGTTATAAACATCAATAGCTTTACCTGCCAGCATGGCGCGGGTAAATGTAAACAACGCCATGTCAGGACGCCCCCAGGGGCCATACACCGTAAAAAAGCGTAAGCCGGTCACGGGTAGCTGATATAGATGAGAATAACTATGGCTCATCAGTTCATTAGCCTTTTTGGTTGCTGCATATAAAGAGACCGGATGATCCACGCTGTCTTCAGTGGAAAATGGCAGTTTACGGTTTAAACCATAGACTGAACTTGAGCTGGCGTAGAGCAGATGCTCAATTTTATAAAGTCGACAGCCTTCCAGGACATTGAGATGCCCGACAACATTTGAATCCACATAAGCATGCGGATTTTCCAGTGAATAGCGAACACCAGCCTGCGCAGCCAGATGAATGACTCGCTGAAAAGAATAACGGCTGAATAATGACTCCATCCCGGCTTTGTCGACTATATCAACCTGCTCAAAAGTAAAGCAGGGGAAAGCCTTGAGTAATTCTGCCCGGTCCTGTTTTAGCCGGACATCATAATAATCATTCAGATTATCGATGCCTACAACATGGTACCCTGCTTCCAGCAAACGCCGGCAGACAGTAAAACCAATAAACCCTGCTGCGCCTGTCACCAGATAGTTCATTTTTGCCTCTTTTCAGCTTACATATATATGGCTGTTATCAATCCCGTCATTACTTCTGTCAGAATGATACAGGTGTCAGGGCGCAATTATCACCGATTATTTTAGCTATCTGTCATTTATACCACTCAGGTCTTTGCCACTAAAAAAAAGGTCATACACAATGGCATGACCCTGAATACCTTAAACTGATGTCATTTAACTACAGGGGGGCTCTGCGATCTGAGCACCTGGCGGCATATCAGCTTACCGTTTTATTTAACCAGTTTTTAAAATCTTCGCCCAACACCGGGTGGCGCACACCGTATTCGACAAATGCCTGCATGTAACCCAGCTTGTTGCCACAGTCATGGCTGAGGCCCTTGAGGTGATACGCTTCTACAGTCTCTTTTTCCATCAACATCGCAATGGAATCAGTTAACTGTACTTCGCCACCGGCTCCCGGAGGCGTTTTAGCCAGCAGCGGCCAGATATGCTCAGAAAGTACGTAGCGACCCACAACCGCAAGGTTAGAAGGTGCTTCAGTGGCTTTTGGCTTTTCAACCACACCGACCATTGGTGCACTCTGGCCGGGTTGCAGCTCGATTCCCTGACAGTCAACCACACCGTAGGCGGTGACATCAGCTACCGGCTCAACCATGATCTGGCTGCGACCGGTTTCATCAAACCGGTGTATCATCTCTGCCAGATTCTCCTGTTGCAGATTCGATTCATATTCATCGATGATCACATCTGGCAGGATAACCGCAAAAGGTTCATCTCCTACCAGTGGATGTGCACACATCACTGCATGTCCCAGCCCTTTTGCAACGCCCTGACGCACCTGCATAATGGTAACGTGTGGAGGACAGATGCTTTGAATTTCATCAAGTAACTGACGTTTAACTCGTTTTTCCAGCATAGCTTCTAATTCGAAGCTGGTATCGAAGTGGTTTTCAATAGAGTTTTTAGAAGAGTGTGTGACCAGAATAATTTCATGAATACCGGCAGCAATACATTCGTTCACCACATACTGGATCAACGGCTTATCAACCAGAGGCAGCATCTCTTTTGGAATGGCCTTGGTTGCCGGCAACATACGGGTTCCTAATCCCGCGACCGGAATTACCGCTTTTTTTACTTTTGATTTATAAGCAGACATCAAATTACCTCACTGGTGGGCAAGTATTGCCCATAGGATTTTTTGTTTTTAACAGCCACAGTATATCAGTTGATCGCCCCCGGATTGCGCCTGAAAGCGTAATCACAGGTAATTTAGGAATTATACTAACCCGTAATTTACTCTGCCAGGTAAGAAACTTACATAATTATTGTTTATGAAAACTGATCATTTGCACCGAGCATTAGTTTCAGGTTTCCTCCGGATCCGCTGATACTACAATCGCATGCTTTCAGAGAAAAACTGTGCTGTGTGGCATGTATATGTTCAAAAGTTCCCAGCGGGATACCCGTATCCAATTCAAGCCTGATACCATCAATTGAAATGACAGTGTGTAAACCTGCCGGAACAAGTAACAGCTGGTGCTGGGCCTGGTTATAATAACCTACCAGTAGAGGAAACTGCCCTGTCATTCCTGCATCCTGAAGTAATCTGTTGATATCATGAAGCACAGTATTGAGCTCAGGTAACTGCTGATGGTTATCAGCGATTTGTTTCTGCAATAATTCATTAAACATAACCCGCAACAATAGCGCCGCCATAATACCATTATCACCTGAGCGGGTGACATCAAGGATATAGAAACCAAGCTGATAATCCGAAAGCGCAGCTATGTCAAATACTAAGCCGGGGTCCCCTGTGCAGGTCAGTTGACGGTAATTCACCTGTGTGTTCGCTAAAGACTGGCGAATGGGTGGCTGTAGCTGTTTAATCAGCCTGACAGCTTTATCGGGTTGCTGTATAAGATCATCCCAACTATCGAAGAGTTGTTCATCTTCTTTAACCTTGGAGGCAAACATAGAAGGATAGAGGCATTCCAGAATAACATCCCTAACCCGCTCCATGTCGTCAAGTGGTTTCAGTAATACATCCTGTACCCCCAGCCGTAACATGCCAGCAATTTCTGATACATCTTCACTGGCAGTAATAATGACGACCGGGAGGGCATTGCCACGGATACGAAGTTGCTGAACAAATTCATCGCCTCGCATCACTGGCATGTTGAGATCGCAAATGACCAGATCCACCGGGTAGTGGTCTATCAGATTAAGCGCAGCTTTACCGTCTCTGGCTGGCAAAGTGTTACCGCCTAAACTCTCAACAAAACCACAAATCAACGAAGAGAAGACGACTTCATCTTCAACGACTAAAATATTTTTACCGGACAATGGGTTACTCATTAAAAATACCTGTTCTTCTTCTCAGAGTTATCAAGTTCGTCTCTGCAGGAATAGATACCCAACAGTCTTAAGCACTGAATCCTGTCCTTATGAACTTTTGTCAGTAAGAGAATCTGCGGCTTTTGTATAGTATAGTTCATCCTCGGCCTTTCACATGTCAGCCTGAATTAACCGATTCAGGCCGCAAAAAAGCGTTACCCATTTTTAGAATTTAACGGAGACACAGTGCCCAGCGAACCCTGTCCTTGCGGAAGCCAGCAGAGCTATAACGACTGTTGTGGCCAGTATATCAGCGGAACTCATATTGCACCGGACGCTGAATCACTGATGCGTTCCCGCTACACTGCTTATCAGCGCGGAGATGTCTTGTGGCTGGTCGAAACCTGGCATAAATCACAGCGAAGTCCCGAACTTGAAGCGCTTATTTCCACTCATCTGTCCGGGACAGACTGGCTGGGACTGAACGTTATCTCACACGACTATAATAATAATAGTCAGGAGGCATTTGTTACTTTTTTTGCCCGATATTGCGAAAAAAATCAAACTTCTGCGATTTACGAACGGTCCCGCTTTATCAGAGAAGAACAACACTGGTATTATATTGATGGCGTTCATCTGCAGGCGGGCAGAAACGATACCTGCCCTTGCGGTTCTGGCAGGAAATATAAAAAATGTTGTGGTCAGTAGCAATTTAGCCACATTTGCACGACAGAAATTAGATTCGACAGGATAATGCGTACAATGCAAGCCCAGACGTTACAGAGAAAAGTTTTACGAACCATCTGTCCTGATGCTAAAGGACTCATCGCTAAAATTACCAATATTTGTTACAAGCACGAACTGAATATTGTCCAGAATAATGAATTCGTCGACCATCGTACCGGCCGTTTTTTTATGCGTACCGAGCTGGAAGGCATTTTTAACGATACGACGTTGCTGGCAGATTTAGACAGTGCACTACCTGGCGGATCGGTACGTGAACTGCAACCTGCGGGACGCCGCCGTGTCGTCATAATGGTGACCAAAGAAGCTCATTGTCTTGGCGATCTATTGATGAAAAGTACCTTTGGCGGTCTGGATATGGAAATTGCCGCAGTAATTGGTAATCATGAAACCCTGCGTTCGCTGGTAGAAAGGTTTGATATCCCATTTGTGCTGCTCAGCCATGAGGGACTGACCCGCGAAGACCACGATATGCGTATGGCTGATGAGATTGAACGTTATCAGCCTGACTACGTTGTCCTTGCAAAATACATGCGTGTTCTCACCCCCGAATTTGTCAAACGGTTTCCCAACCAGATCATTAATATTCATCACTCTTTTCTGCCTGCCTTTATCGGCGCCCGCCCCTACCATCAGGCCTACGAGCGCGGAGTGAAGATCATTGGTGCGACTGCACACTATGTAAATGATAACCTGGATGAAGGTCCAATCATTATGCAGGACGTTATTCATGTTGATCACAGTTTCACTGCTGACGATATGATGCGTGCAGGACGAGATGTAGAGAAGAATGCCCTTAGCCGCGCTCTGGATAAAGTGCTGGCACAACGGGTATTTGTTTATGGAAACCGAACCATTATTCTGTAAAAACTGACTGCAAAATACGCATGTCATTAATTTACCGTGTAAAAAACAGGCAAACGATGAAAAATATCCGTTTTGCCTGTTTACACACTCAGAAGTTCTGTTAATATGCACCCCGCTCTGACAGGTTACAGAGCATCACAATAAGGTGGGATTCCCGAGCGGCCAAAGGGAGCAGACTGTAAATCTGCCGTCACAGACTTCGAAGGTTCGAATCCTTCTCCCACCACCATCTTAACATGGCACTTCAGCCAGACATTCCCGATAAGCTTGCAGATTCTCCATGGAGAAGGACGAGAACCTTCGATAAGGTTTGAGCCGAACAACGTGAGGCAACGTGCTTCAGCACGGCCCGCAGGGCGAGCCGGTTACGGCGAGTCATCCTTCTCCCACCACCATCTTAATGTGGCACTTCAGCCAGATATTCCAGATAAACTTACAGACTCTTCACAGAGAAGGACGAGAACCTTCGACAAGGTTTGAGCCGAACAACGTGAGGCAACGAGCTTCAGCACGGCCCGCAGGGCGAGCCAGTTACGGCGAGTCATCCTTCTCCCACCACCCTCTTAATATGGCACCTCAGCCAGATATTTCAGATAAGTGTACAGGTCACCCGTCCTCATCTGTTATAGATTTTCCACATACTCCCCGGTCGGGAATACTCTTTTTCCTGAATTGCCCAATCGATATCCCTGCCCTTGCCTGCGGTGACATTCATAAAAAAAATCGCTACCATCGCGGTTAACTTCTATGACACTGGTAAAAATATGAAATTTGTTTCTTTCAATATCAATGGACTCAGAGCTCGCCCACACCAGCTAGCTGCACTGGTCGAAAACCTTCAGCCGGATGTTATCGGATTACAGGAAACTAAAGTCCACGATGATATGTTTCCTCTGGAAGAAGTTCAGAAACTTGGTTACCACGTTTTCTTCCATGGTCAGAAAGGCCATTACGGTGTTGCGTTACTGACGAAAGCCGAACCGGTTAACGTACAACGCGGTTTCCTGACTGATGATGAAGATGCCCAACGGCGGATTATCATGGCTGATATTCCTTCTCCCATCGGTAACATAACAGTAATTAACGGATATTTCCCACAGGGTGAAAGCCGTGACCATCCGGTGAAATTCCCGGCTAAAGATAAATTTTATCAGGATTTACAAAATCATCTGGAAACTCAACTCAACCCTGATAATCCGGTGTTGATTATGGGGGATATGAATATCAGTTGTACTGATAGCGACATTGGAATTGGTGAAGACAACCGTAAACGTTGGTTAAGAACCGGAAAATGCTCATTCCTTCCGGAAGAACGTGAATGGATGGATAAGCTGTTAGGCTGGGGCCTCACGGATACATGGCGCGCGGCCAATCCACTGGTGGAAGATCGCTTCTCCTGGTTTGACTACCGTTCAAAAGGTTTCGACGATAACCGCGGATTACGAATCGACCTACTGCTGGCCAGCCAGCCTCTGGCCTCCAGATGTATCGCTACCGGAATTGACTATGATATCCGCAGCATGGAAAAACCTTCTGACCATGCTCCTGTCTGGGCTGAGTTCAAACTCTGAACAATTTGCCGTAATATCGCTGAGCCTTAACGGTTCAGCGGTTTCCAGATCAAAGGCATCGTTCCGGTAATATTCCGGTCGCGGCCACACTGCATTATCACAGGACCGGCGTTAATCACTGCTCCTTCAGAGTAACGCTGATTATTATACCAACACAGGCGGTTACTATCCTGCCAGCCGGTACGGCTATAATTCCTCGCCGTCAAAACCTGACCGGGATCGACATCCAGTCGGACCGCGCCTCCACTTCCGGTATGCAGCGAACAAAATGCTGAAAAAGAACAGAAACCGGCGGTTATCAGCAGTAGAAAACGCATAGTTATTCCTCCGTGACAGGTTTTTTCTTCCTTTTAGCCGCCCCTTTGCGTGGAGCTGCAGGCAGCTGCCTTAAAATTTGAACTGGTGGTGCTCGTCTTGCTTCACCTATCAGAGTGTGCAATGTCTCCACCAGCGGATGCATAAAATCCTGGTAACGAAAGTTTTTCTCACTGATACTGGTGAGCATCGATTCCCAGTGCGCAGTCATATCCGGACTCGCTGCAGGCTGAGGAAGCGCATGAATCAACGCTTTTCCGACAGCCGTCGAATGAATATAACGTCCTTTCTTCTCAAGAAAGCCACGTTTGAACAGAAGCTCGATGATTCCGGCCCGGGTCGCCTCTGTCCCTAAACCATCGGTCTCTCTCAGTACTTTCTTTAGCGCTTTATCCTGAACAAAACGTGCAATACCAGTCATGGCCGACAATAACGTAGCATCAGTAAAGTAGCGAGGTGGCTGAGTTTTCTTTTCCACCACTTCACCCTTCTCACTCAGTAATTGCTGGCCTTTTTTTACTTCAGGCAATGGTGTCCCGTCATTTTCCTCATCTCGTTCTTTAGCGCCCAACAGTACCCGCCAGCCAGAAACGGAAAGAAAACGGGCTTTAGCGACAAATTTTCCCCCGGCGATTTCCAGTTCAATGACACATTTTCGGTATATAGCTTCAGGACAAAATTGCATCAGATACTGGCGGGCAATCAGCCCATAAATATTCTGTTCATTTTCCGTCAGACGGGTATTACTGCGACGTGCAGTTGGAATAATCGCGTGATGGGCATCCACTTTTTTATTATCCCAACAGCGGTTACGTAAATCCGGATTAAGTTCTTCAGGTAACCTCTGCTGAGGTAAATGAGTGCCAATTGCCTCCATGACAGCATGACGCCCGGCAAAGTGCTCCTCAGGTAAATAACGACAATCAGAACGCGGATAAGTGATAAGTTTATGCGTTTCATAGAGTTTCTGGCAGACATCCAGTACATTCTGCGCGCTCAGTCCAAAGCGTCGTGCCGCTTCAATCTGCAGACTGGAAAGAGAGAATGGTAACGGAGCAATCTCTGATTCGCGCTTATCCTGATAACCGGTGACCAGTGCTGGTTGACCCGCGATACGTTTACAGACATGGTCTGCCAGTGAGCGGTTAAGCAACCGGCCTTCTTCATCCTGCCAGGATTCACAGGCATCACTGGGTACCCATAATGCGGTAAAGCGCTGCTCATTATCGGCCAGAATATGAGCCCTGACTTCAAAAAAATCTTTGGCGACGAAATTAGCAATCTCTTCATCACGCCGCACCACCAGCCCAAGCACCGGTGTCTGCACTCTGCCAACCGACAATACCCCGTTGTACCCCGCATTGCGGCCAAACAGGGTATAAGCCCGTGTCATATTAATACCATAGAGCCAGTCAGCCCTGGCTCTGGCCAGAGCAGAAACACATAACGGGATAAAATCACGGTTTTCGCGTAATTTTTCTATGGCACGTTCTACTGCCTGAGGATTAAGATCGTTGATCAGACAACGTTGTACCGTTGCTTTTTTATCACCACTCAGCTTCAGGTAATCCAGCACTTCATCAACAAGCAACTGACCTTCGCGGTCCGGGTCACCCGCATGAACCACCTGCGTCGCTTGCTGAAGGAGTTCTTCTATCACCCGTAATTGTTTAGCCACTTCCGGGCGCGGCTTAAGTAGCCATTTCTCCGGAACTATCGGTAAATCGGCAAGTGACCAGCGGGCAAAGCGCGGATCATAATTTTCAGGCTGCGCCTGCTCCAGCAGATGGCCAACACACCAGGTCACCACCTGATTATTTCCACAGGCAATAAATCCCTGACCGCGTCGGTGCGGTTTAGGTAACACATCAGCAATAGCCCGGGCGAGACTAGGCTTTTCGGCAATAAACAAACGCATTAACCGCGATATTCCTTTCAGTCGGGTGGCTGTACATCATATCTGTCAGGTCCGGAGTTGAGTGTTCACCGGACCAGGGGTGACCGGGTGCCGGTGACACAGCAGCGAAACTGCCGGAATAGTGCCAGATTCCGCGAGGTTTATCTGTCAGAAATAACTGACAAAAGCAGCAGTATCCTCTGCTGCTACGGGCGGTGCTTTTAATTGTGGCGTTCCCAGATACAGAAAACCAACAATTTTGTCCTGGCTCCTGCAACCAAATGCTTCACGCACACTCTCGCTTTCAGTCCAGGCTCCACTACGCCAGATACCATTATAACCCTGAGCCTGCGCTGCCATCTGCATAGCCATCACCGCACAACCGGCAGACACCACCTGCTCCCACTCTGGCACCTTCGGATGTTCTTCACAGCGGGCAATGACAGTAATAATTAACGGAGCCCTGAAAGGGGCACTTCTGGCTTTTTCAATAGCTTTGTCATCCTGGCCCTCTTTTATTGCAGCCGAAGAAAGCAACTGACTAAAACGCTCGCGGCCTTCCTGTTCAACAATAACAAAATGCCATGGCTTAAGTGCACCGTGATCCGGAGCCCGTAACCCAGCCTGCAGAATATGTTTCAATACGTCACCCTGTGGAGCAGGTTCAGTGAGTCTTCCCGCAGAGCGGCGTTGCAGTAACAATTCCAGTGCGTCCATAAATCCCCCTGATATCGCGATGAATAGTGCTCAGTCTGGCATAACAACGACATTTGTAACAGTCTGCCGGAGATTTCCTGCTGACATTTAGAGCAGTGCTCTTTAGGATGATGCCTGAATGATCAGAACTCAGGCAAAAGATTAGCCTGCAGATAAATTAATGGAGAAATTATGCGCACATTGGGGCGATTCATCGTCAGGCTGTTCTCAGTTGTCTGGCGGGTCTTGAATTTTATCAGGGAATTCATTCTCAACCTGTTCCTTCTATTACTGATTGTGGTCGGTGTAGGTATCTGGTTGCAGGTCAGCGGTGGTTCCTCCGGCTCAGCGAAGACCCTGACAGGCGGCGCGTTAAAAATTGATCTGGATGGGACCATTGTTGATCAGCCTTCCGCCAATAACCGTCTTAGTAAAATTGGCCGTGAAATCATTGGCAGCCGGAGTGAAACTCTGCAACAAAACTCTGTATTCGATATTGTTGATGCTATTCGCCAGGCGAAAGATGACAACAAAATTACCGGTATCGTGCTTGACCTGAGCAATTTTGCCGGAGGTGACCAACCTTCATTACGTTACATCGGCAAGGCATTGCAGGAATTTCGGGATAAAGGTAAACCTGTCTATGCCTATGGTGATAATTTTAGCCAGGCTCAGTACTATCTGGCCAGTTTTGCCAATACCATCTATTTATCGCCACAAGGCGCGGTAGATATTCACGGGATGGCGACTAATAGCCTGTATTTTAAAACCCTGCTCGATACGCTGAAAGTTTCTTCTCATGTGTTCCGTGTCGGGACTTATAAATCTGCGGTTGAGCCTTTCCTGCGTGATGATATGTCGCCTGCGGCGAAAGATGCTGACAATCGTTGGATTAACCAGTTATGGGATAGTTACCTGTCTACCGTGGCCGCCAATCGCAATATTACTCCGCAGCAGGTTTTCCCGGGAGCTGATAACCTGATTGCAGCCCTGAAGGCTGACGACGGTAATACTGCTACCTATGCGCTGAACACCAAACTGGTCGATGGTTTACAGACTCGTGCAGCAGTTGACCAGACCCTGATCAAGAAATTTGGCTGGGACCCTCAGGCCAAAGATTACCGGAATGTCAGTATCTATAATTACCCGGTTAAAGATCCCCATGCGGGCCAGCAAGGTAATATCGCAGTGATTGTCGCTAACGGAGCAATCACCGATGGAGAGGCCAGCGCTGGAAATGTCGGCAGTGATACCACGGTGTCGCAGATTCGTGCCGCACGCCTGAACAAAGATATTAAAGCGATTATCCTGCGGGTAAATAGCCCGGGGGGAAGTGTTACGGCTTCTGAGGCAATTCGTGAGGAACTCATGGCCGCCAAAACTGCCGGCAAGCCAGTCGTGGTATCGATGGGCGGCCTTGCAGCCTCCGGCGGCTACTGGATTTCCACGCCTGGCAGTTACATCATCGCCAGCCCAACCACACTGACTGGCTCTATCGGGATTTTCGGGGTAATTAACACTATCGAAAACTCACTGAGCACCATTGGTGTGCATACCGATGGTGTTTCGACATCGCCGCTTGCAGATGTCTCAACAACCAAAGCCTTGCCTGACCAGGTGCAACAAATGATGCAAATCAGCATCGAAAATGGTTACCGCAACTTCCTGAATCTGGTTGCCGAATCCAGACATAAAACTCCGCAACAGATAGACCAGATTGCGCAGGGACATGTCTGGACCGGAACTGATGCAAAAGCTAATGGTCTGGTGGATGAGTTAGGTGACTTTGACGATGCAGTCAGTAAAGCCGCAGAGCTGGCACATGTCACGACGCCAGTTCTCGACTGGTATCAGGAACAGCCATCTTTCTTTGACCAGGTGCTGGACCAGATGAGCGCTTCAGTCAGTGCGGTGTTACCGGTGAGCGTTAAAGCCTTGCTGCCGGCCCCACTGGTCGAAGTGATGAGCGATATCCAGAAGCAACCGGGCCTGACAGGCAACACTGCCGATCCTCAGAACCGTTATGCTTACTGCATGAACTGTGGTGTATTAAATTAAAAATATGCAGCCTGAACCTTGTTCAGGCTGCTTTTCCCTGCAATTGCTTTTATACTGCCGCCATTCAGTCTCCTGATTAAAACTACCGAACCAGATGCCCATGCAGAAAAAAAATATTTATGTCGCCTATACAGGCGGAACCATTGGTATGCAACGCTCAGCTCATGGCTATGTGCCGGTGTCCGGGCACCTGCAGCAGCAGGTGTTGAACATGCCCGAATTCCACCGTTCTGAAATGCCGGATTTTACTATCCATGAATATCAGCCATTAATGGACTCTTCAGATATGACGCCCGGGGACTGGCAGGTCATTGCTGATGATATCCGGCAAAATTATGAACGTTATGATGGCTTCGTTATTCTGCACGGCACCGATACCATGGCATTTACCGCCTCAGCCTTGTCGTTCATGCTGGAAAACCTCGGTAAGCCAGTTATTGTGACAGGGTCACAGATTCCCCTGGCTGAACTACGATCTGATGGTCAACAAAACTTATTGAATGCACTATTCGTAGCGGCTAACTATCCTGTCAATGAAGTGTCGTTATTCTTTAATAACACTCTGTACCGGGGTAACAGGACCACTAAAGCTCATGCTGATGGGTTTAATGCCTTTGCCTCACCTAACCTCACACCGTTACTGGAAGCCGGCATCCATATTCGTCGGCTAAACACACCGCCGGCCCCTGCCGCAATGGGTCCGTTGAAAGTGCATAAGATTGAACCACAGCCTGTCGGTGTGGTGACGCTCTATCCGGGGATTTCGGCCGAAGTGGTACGTAACTTCCTGCGTCAGCCAGTGAAAGCTCTGATTCTCCGTTCATACGGTGTCGGTAACGCACCGCAAAATCCGGAGTTTCTGAATGAACTCCAACAAGCTTCACAACGCGGTATCGTGGTAGTTAATCTGACACAATGCATTTCGGGCAAGGTGAATATGGGAGGCTATGCTACAGGAAACGCGCTGGAAAATGCCGGAGTGATCAGTGGTTATGACCTGACCGTTGAAGCGACGTTAACCAAACTACACTACCTGCTGACTGCCGGTTATAACGCGCAAGAGATTCGGGCATTAATGCAGCAGAATTTACGCGGTGAATTAACTCCAGATTAAGAAGTAACTGAGTTAGCCGGCCACCGTGCCGGCCATTTTTGTGGTGCACTCAGTTAAGATTCAGCCGGACTGTGTCATCATCAATACCAAACTCCTGCCTGAGCTGTTGTTTGGTTTTAATCACCATATCACCGTCTTTACTGATGGTCATATGGTCCGGATCATCATTATGCTGTGCCTGCCACAGCATTACCAACTGTAAGGTATGCTCCCGTTGTTCAGGCGTTAACGCCACACCATCCGGCCATTTCCCTGTTTCGCTTGCCGTGGCAAGACGCTGATACACTTCCGGAGTCATACCGGCCAGTAAAGTCTGAAGAGTATTATTCATCGGTTATCCCGGAATCACTTTGCCCTGAGGATCGGTAAAATTTAGTGATGCAGAATTCACACAGTAACGCTCTCCGGTCGGTTGCGGACCATCAGGGAAGACATGCCCAAGGTGAGAATCACAGTTGCCACAACGAATCTCCGTGCGATGCATACCATGAGAATTATCTTCAATATAGTGTATCGCACTGTCCGACACCGGCTCATAGAAGCTTGGCCAGCCACATCCTGAGTCATATTTACTGTCAGAATAAAACAGCGGAGCATTACATACCAGACAATGGTAAACCCCTGCCTGTTTATTATGCAGCAGAGCCCCGCTAAATGGCGGTTCAGTTCCACGTTGTTGAGTCACATACTGTTGCATTTCAGTAAGGGTAAATCCCGCAGAATTTCCGTTTTTATTCTCTGACGACATGCTGTATCCATTGACTGTTAACAAAGCTAAATAAGGCGTATTATAACAAACAGGCAACAAAACGGGGCTGGCATTTCGTGCTGACAGCAGAAATACGATAAGTGTTATTTGAAACTGTGACTGCAATCTACTTTTTCCAGTTTGGGTGGCTGCAACAGCTACACATTTGATTAAGCATAATTATCATTCTCCGACAGGTGAAAGCAGGTTCGGGGATTGATCTGCCACAACAATTGACACGATTAAGCTTGACGCCGAAAGCGGTTTTTGTAATTTTACAGCCAACCTTTTATTCAATAACCAATAGCTGGTGGAATATATGACTATCAAAGTAGGTATTAACGGTTTTGGCCGTATCGGTCGTGTTGTTTTTCGCGCTGCGCAACAGCGTTCAGATATCGAGATCGTTGCAATCAACGACTTGCTCGACGCGGATTACATGGCTTACATGCTGAAATATGACTCCACTCATGGCCGGTTTGACGGTACTGTTGAAGTAAAAGACGGTGCACTGATTGTTAACGGTAAAAAAATCCGTGTTACCAGCGAAAGAGACCCGGCGAACCTGAAGTGGGACGAAGTAGGTGTGGATGTCGTTGCAGAAGCGACCGGGATCTTCCTGACAGACGAAACAGCACGTAAGCATATCGCTGCTGGTGCCAAAAAAGTGGTCCTGACCGGTCCTTCTAAAGATGATACCCCAATGTTTGTTCGTGGTGCTAACTTCGACAAATATGCCGGCCAGGATATCGTTTCTAACGCTTCCTGTACCACCAACTGCCTGGCACCACTGGCTAAAGTCATCAATGATAACTTCGGTATCGTTGAAGGTCTGATGACTACAGTTCACGCAACCACCGCCACTCAGAAAACCGTTGATGGTCCGTCTCATAAAGACTGGCGTGGTGGTCGTGGCGCTTCTCAGAACATCATCCCTTCATCTACTGGTGCCGCTAAAGCTGTCGGCAAAGTTCTGCCAGAACTGAACGGTAAACTGACAGGTATGTCACTGCGTGTACCTACTCCTAACGTTTCTGTGGTTGACCTGACTGTTCGCCTGGAAAAATCTGCCACTTATGAGCAGATTAAAGATGCAATTAAAGCCGCGGCTCAGGGTCCAATGAAAGGCGTTCTTGGCTATACCGAAGACGACGTTGTTTCCACCGATTTTAACGGTGAGTCACTGACTTCTGTCTTTGATGCGAAAGCAGGTATCGCTCTGAACGACAAATTTGTGAAACTGGTTTCCTGGTATGACAACGAAACTGGCTACTCACATAAAGTTCTGGATCTGATTGCGCTGGTTGCCGCTAAATAATTCTGATATTTGTGATTACAGATACAGCCACGGGCGACTTCGGTCGCCCTTTTCAATGTCAGGGTAACCATTTTTGAGGTGAGAAGATGCAGGACTCATTATACAAACTGCCGGTAATCCGTCAGATCACCCCTTATATTTCTCAGCGTCAGAAAGATCAGCTACCGCTGATAGTGATTAATCATCCCAAAGTTCATGCTGTGATTGCCCTGCAGGGGGCACATCTTATCTCCTGGCAACCCGCTGATGAGAAACCAGTCATCTGGCTGAGCAGTGAAACCGCTTTCCGGGAAGGAAAAGCGCTGCGCGGCGGCGTTCCTGTATGCTGGCCCTGGTTTGGTCCTGCCGGACAACCTGCGCATGGGTTTGCCCGCACTCTTCCATGGACATTGCTGGCACACGATGAAAACGAGCAAGGTGTCATTTTAACCTTTGGACTAAAGCATACCCCTCAGACCCTGAAATTGTGGCCGCATGAATTTTCATTAATTGCCCGTTTCAGGCTGAGTAGCCATTGTGAAATCGAACTGGAAGCTCACGGGGAATTTGAATCGACCGCCGCCCTGCACAGCTACTTCCAGGTTGATGATATTACCGGGGTTTCTGTCAGTGGGCTGGGACAACCCTTTATTGATAAAGTAACCGATAATGCCGCCGGTCAGCAGACCACAGAACAGACTTATCCTGACCGGGTCGATCGGATTTTTACTGCCGCAGATGACTGTAATGTCATTACTGACCGCCACGGTAAGCGGCAGCTTGAGGTTTATCACCACCATAAAAGTGACGTTGTCACCTGGAATCCGGGCCCTGAACTCTCATGTAGCATGTCGGATATGGCTAATGACGGGTATAAAACGATGGTCTGTGTCGAAACGGCTCGTATTACCACCCCTCTGGTCAGTAAAACTGATCTCCCGGGTCGGTTAGGTGTAACTCTGCGGGTCTCGAAACACCTCTGAATCCAGTTATCTGGTGTTGCACCAAAACTGAACACCTGTGACTAAAAAGGGGCGGTTAAGACCCCTTTTTAGTGCAACTTGTCAGAATGTATAACTGACCCCACTCCAGACCATCACCTGTCCGGATTTAGAAACCATCGGGCTGTCTTTCACTGCGCTGTCAAACCACTGGTAACGGCCTCCGACTCCCAGTTGCCAACGGCTGGACAATGGATACACCGCGCTTACTTCGGCGTACGGATTCCAGCTGTCACCGGAATGATAGGCTGCAATACCCGAGCGGGAAGATTCATCCTGTGAAACTCCGTAGTAATAGCCAGTTTCACGTGCACTATTCCAGCTCAGTCCAACCCCCGGATTCACAGTAAAGCCGCCCAGGGTGAGTGGATAGTGCCAGTCGGTAGTCCAGATCATGCCATTACTTTCACCCAGCACATCACCCACCAGCGAGGTTTTAACTACCCCCCAGTCTGCAGTATGCCGCCACATTCCCCCTGCCATCATGGTAAGATGGCGTTTATCCAGTCGCCGCATACCACTGAAATCATTCTTTTTAGGGCGATATTCCTGGCCTGAACTGGTGATAATCAGAGACAACTGATCACTATTATCTTTCCACAGATAGTAGCCGGCCTGCCAACCAGAGATAAAGAAGTGATCCCCTTCATAGTTCACCAAAGGAAACGGGTAATACCGGTTCTGTCCTCCGTGGTAAGGCGACTGCATATACAAAACAGAAGCTCCGACAGTGAGTGGAGTATTTTCAGCCAGAACCTGGCCTGAGAAGCACGCTGATATGAGGGCGCTGAGGCAATAAAGTGATCTTTTCAAAATGTAACAATCCTGTAATTATTCTGACTGACGCAGTCTATCCTTACAATGCCCTGACGAAAATGATCAGCGCACAGATTGATCATAAATATCCGGTGATAACACCCATTTTGTCCTCTTTTACCCCTTTGAGCTCAGTGTGCCAGCCTGATAGCACAGTTTGTTATTGATATATCGCGAAATAATTCAAATAACATCAGCAAAACTGTCAGATAGTTACTACAGTTAAATTATACGGCTCATTTAAAAACCACTTTTCACCCCTTTCCGGGCATTATCTTTTTATAAAATCATATCCTGGCATAAGGGTTGCTGTACTGATAGCAGAGCCGTATTTCCAGGAGCAGATCCTGCAGAGGCATGCTCCTTTACCTGTGCTAAAACTGAAAGGACGGGCATCGTTATGAATATATTCGATCACTATCGCCAGCGCTATGAAGCGGCCAAAGACGAAGAGTTCACATTGCAGGAATTTCTTTCAATCTGTAAACAGGATCGTAGTGCCTATGCGAATGCTGCCGAACGGCTGCTGACCGCCATCGGCAAGCCGGTAATGGTAGACACAGCCCAGGATCCCCGACTGTCACGTATTTTTTCGAACCGTGTGGTCTCCCGGTACCCTGCGTTTGAAGAGTTCTACGGCATGGAAGACGCTATCGAACAAATTGTCTCTTATCTGAAACATGCCGCCCAGGGACTGGAAGAGAAGAAACAGATTCTTTATCTGCTGGGTCCGGTGGGTGGAGGTAAATCTTCACTGGCCGAACGGCTTAAAGCCCTGATTCAGCGGGTCCCTATTTATGTCCTGACGGCTAATGGTGAACGTAGCCCGGTCAACGACCACCCGTTATGTCTGTTCAATCCTCAGGAGGATGCCGCGATTCTTGAAAAAGAGTATGCCATCCCCCGCCGCTACCTGGGTACCATTATGTCGCCATGGGCAGCCAAACGGCTGCATGAATTCGGAGGCGATATCACTCGTTTTAAAGTAGTGAAAGTCTGGCCATCGATTCTGGAACAACTGGCTATCGCCAAGACTGAACCTGGCGATGAAAATAACCAGGATATATCCGCCCTGGTCGGTAAAGTGGATATCCGCAAACTGGAACACTTTGCCCAGAACGATCCTGATGCTTACAGCTATTCGGGTGCCTTGTGCCGTGCAAACCAGGGGGTGATGGAATTTGTCGAGATGTTTAAGGCACCCATCAAAGTTCTTCACCCGTTGCTGACCGCGACACAGGAAGGTAACTATAACGGCACTGAAGGTATCTCCGCCCTGCCGTTTAACGGCATGATTCTGGCGCACTCAAACGAATCAGAATGGGTGCAGTTCCGTAACAACAAAAATAATGAAGCATTTCTCGACCGTGTGTATATCGTCAAGGTGCCTTACTGCCTGCGGGTATCTGAGGAGATCCGTATTTATGAGAAACTGTTAAATAACAGTGAGCTGACCAGCGTGCCCTGTGCACCTGGAACACTTGAAACACTGGCTCGCTTCATCATTTTGTCACGCCTGAAATCGCCGGAAAACTCCAGCATTTATTCCAAAATGCGGGTCTATGACGGTGAGAGCCTCAAGGATACTGATCCAAAAGCGAAATCCTGGCAGGAATATCATGATTATGCCGGGGTTGATGAAGGCATGAATGGCTTGTCTACCCGTTTTGCGTTCAAAATTTTGTCCCGGGTGTTTAACTTTGATCATACCGAAGTTGCGGCAAACCCGGTGCACCTGTTCTATGTGCTGGAACAACAAATTGAACGTGAACAGTTCCCTCAGGAACAGGCGGATAAATATCTGGAGTTCCTGAAAGGTTATCTGATTCCTAAGTATGCCGAATTTATTGGTAAGGAAATTCAGACCGCCTATCTGGAATCCTACTCCGAGTATGGTCAGAACATTTTCGACCGTTATGTGACTTATGCAGACTTCTGGATTCAGGACCAGGAATATCGTGATCCTGATACCGGTCAGTTATTCGACCGGGAGTCGCTGAATGCTGAGCTGGAGAAAATTGAGAAACCTGCCGGCATAAGCAACCCTAAAGATTTCCGTAATGAAATCGTCAATTTCGTGTTGCGTGCACGGGCACAGAATGGCGGCCGGAATCCGAACTGGACCAGTTACGAGAAACTGCGGACAGTGATTGAGAAAAAAATGTTCTCTAACACTGAAGAGTTGCTACCGGTAATCTCGTTCAATACCAAAACCTCAACCGATGAACAGAAAAAACACGACGATTTTGTCGACCGGATGATGGAGAAAGGATATACCCGTAAACAGGTAAGACTGCTTTGTGAATGGTATTTACGCGTACGTAAATCCTCATAAACCGTCAGTTGCGCCGGAGAGCATCCCGCTTTCCGGCGCCGGACCGGCACGAGCCGGTTCGTATCACAGTGATGTCCGGGAGTGTGCTATGTCCTATTTTATCGATCGGCGTCTGAACGGTAAAAATAAGAGTGCTGTTAACCGGCAGCGCTTTTTACGCCGTTACAAATCACAGATTAAGAAGTCGATCTCTGAAGCCATCAACAAACGTTCAGTGACAGATACCGGCAGTGGAGAGTCCGTATCCATCCCTGTCGATGACATACGTGAACCAATGTTCCATCAGGGCGGCGGAGGCGAACGGGTCAGGGTTCATCCGGGTAACGATCACTTCGTCACCCGTGACCGCATTGAACGTAACCCGGGGGGTGGCGGAGGCGGCAGTGGTCAGGGAGAAGCCAGCCAGCAGGGAGAAGGTCAGGACGAGTTTAGTTTTAATATTTCAAAAGATGAATATCTGGATCTGTTATTCGAAGACCTGGCTTTACCCAATTTGCAGAAAAATAACCATAACCAGGTGACAGAATTCAAAGTTCACCGTGCTGGTTATACCGCTAACGGCGTACCTTCCAATATCAGTGTGGTACGGTCGCTGCAAAATTCACTGGCACGGCGTACTGCCATGACGGCAGGGAAACGTCGTCAGTTGCGTGAACTGGAGCAGGCTTTGGAATCGATTCAATCCCGCGAGCCGATCCAGTTACTCGAGGAGGAACGCTTATCAACAGAAATTACAGAACTGAAGGCAAGCATTGCCAGGGTTCCCTTTATCGATACCTTCGACCTGAGGTATAAAAACTTTGAAAAACGTCCGGAGCCCTCCAGCCAGGCTGTTATGTTCTGTCTGATGGATGTCTCTGGTTCTATGGATCAGCCCACCAAGGATATGGCTAAACGTTTTTATATCCTGCTCTATTTGTTCCTTAGCCGTAGCTATAAAAACGTGGATGTGGTCTATATTCGTCACCATACCCAGGCCAAAGAAGTGGATGAGCAGGAATTCTTTTACTCACAGGAAACCGGAGGAACCATTGTATCGAGTGCGCTTAAGCTAATGGATGAGGTTATCAAAGAGCGCTATGACCCTTTACAGTGGAATATTTATGCTGCGCAGGCATCCGATGGTGATAACTGGGCAGATGACTCACCGTTGTGTCATCAGATTCTGGCCAGCCAGATACTGCCCGTGGTCCGTTACTACAGTTACATTGAAATAACCCGACGCGCCCATCAAACCTTATGGCGTGAATATGAACAATTGCAGAATCAGTTTGGTAATTTTGCAATACAACATATCCGCGAACCCGAAGATATCTATCCGGTCTTCCGTGAGCTGTTCCAGCGACAGAACGCAGATAATTAACCTTGTCCGCAACAGCCGGCAGACAACCGGCTGTTATTTTAGTCTGTCTGCTCAGACGGCTTCATTGTGACTCTTCACTTATTTCGTAATGCCGGCCCCGATGTGATAACCAATTTCAACACGGCACAGAAAACTTGCCTGTGTGATTCTCCTTCTGGCTGAACACCGCCCTGACCCGGATAGCCTTAGCTCCAGTCACCAGCCCTCGAATGAATGTAAAAAAACTGTTGGCTGAGATTCAACTTAATCGCGGCAAAAGGTATAATAATCAGCATCCGGGTCACTGTGGAGTTAACAACGATGACTGCATGGATTTGTAATCATAAACTGGGCGTTATCCTGAGTCTGGTCATTATTCTTGAACTGACGATGTTTCTGCTGACTCATCACTGGTTACCCTGGAATACCTGACCCACCGGTTCGGCCAGATATCATTAAGAAGGTCTTTAACATGAAGATTGGTTATCTGTTTCCTGTCGCTATTATTGTCGCAGGGGTAGTACTGTTGGGCTGGTTTATTGCCAGCGGTGCCTGGATGCCAGGTCAGTAATTCTGTCTCTGACAGCATAACCATTTTCCCTTCTTCTGTTTAATATCGCGTAATGTAATAGTCGACTCATCTCTGGTTTACGGTACAAATTCGCTATTGATCAGACGTGTTTTAGCCTTTGTGCGGCGGCTTGCGTCGTAGTTCAGTTTAAATTTAAGGGTGGCAGTGTATTTTGCGGCTGAGTTCTGCAATACCACTCTCCACTCCCTCCTCTTTTCAGTAAATCATCTATCTTCAGGGAGCTGTCATTTGGAAACCAGCATGATTTATAGTCTTTTTGTTATTGGCTCAGTGCTGGTAGCATCAAGTATTATCCTTAGTGCCTTTTCGTCCCGGCTGGGTATTCCTATCCTGGTGATCTTCCTCGCGCTCGGCATGCTGGCGGGGGAAGATGGTATCGGCGGCATAGCCTTTGATAATTACCCTGCCGCTTATTTAATTTCCAATCTGGCGTTGGCGGTTATCCTGCTGGATGGTGGAATGCGCACCAAAGCCGGATCACTCAAAGTGGCTCTCTGGCCCTCATTGTCTCTGGCAACTGTCGGTGTGCTAATTACGGCAGGCCTCACGGGTATGATAGCAGCCTGGCTATTTAACCTCGATCTGATGCAGGGATTTCTGATTGGGGCAATAATTGGATCCACCGATGCGGCGGCGGTATTTTCACTGCTGGGCGGGAAAGGTTTAAATGAAAGGGTCAGCTCAACACTTGAAATAGAATCCGGCAGTAATGACCCCATGGCTGTTTTCCTGACCATCACACTGATCGATATGATCAGTAAAGGTAAAACCGAACTGGATATGATGTTTGTGGTCCATCTGGTTCAGGAATTTGGGCTAGGTATTGTGTTCGGTATTGGCGGCGGTTTTGCTATTCAACAACTAATTAACCGTATTACGCTGTCATCAGGATTATATCCACTGTTAGCCGTCAGCGGCGGGATTCTGGTATTTTCGTTTACTACACTGATGGAAGGCAGCGGTATTCTGGCCGTCTATCTCTGTGGTTGCTGGCTGGGGAATTCTCCGGTGCGTAACCGGCACGGCATTCTGCAAACCTTTGACGGGATGGCCTGGTTAAGTCAGATAGGCATGTTTATCGTGCTGGGTCTGCTGGTTGTACCCAGTGATCTGTGGCAAATCGCAGTACCGGCCATGCTGCTCTCGTTGTGGCTAATCTTTGTCGCCAGACCTTTATCAGTATTTACCGGATTGCTTCCGTTTAGAAATTTCACCCTTCGTGAGCGTTTTTTTATCAGTTGGGTCGGACTGCGCGGTGCAGTCCCTATTATCCTGGCTGTTTTCCCGATGATGGCCGGACTGGATAACGCTAAACTCTACTTCAACATTGCCTTTTTTGTAGTGCTGGTTTCTTTAATGCTGCAGGGCACCTCACTGACCCGGGCGGCTAAACTGGCCAGAGTAATCGTCCCTCCGGCGGCTGAGCCTATTCAGCGTATTGGTCTGGATATTGATCCACGCAGTCCGTGGGAAGAGTTTGTCTATCAGTTAAGTGACGATAAATGGTGTATTGGTGCCGCGTTACGGGAACTGGAAATGCCAGCTGAAACCCGGATTGCTGCCCTGTTCCGCGATAACGAGTTGATGCACCCGTCAGGTTCTACCAGGCTCAAAGAGGGTGATATTTTGTGCATCATTGGCCGGGAGAAAGACTTACCGGCACTGGGGAAAATATTCAGTGATAGTCCCCCTGTCGCGCTGGAACAACGTTTTTTTGGTGATTTTATTTTGGATGCCAGCACTGATTTGTATGATATTGCTCAGGTCTATGGCCTGGATCTCGACCAGGATATTCAGGCACATCAGCCACTGGCGAAAATGATCATTCAACAACTGGGGGGTACCCCGGTCGTAGGTGACCAACTGGAATGGCTGAATGTTATCTGGACCATTGCAGAAAAAGAAGATAATAACATCGTAAAAGTGGGTGTCAGGATGACAGATGGCCAGTCCTGAACCTGTTCCTGCCGACCCGCCATACTCCGGGTCTGCAGGTTAAACTTTATCATTCGACTACCGGCCAGGATAACAACGGTAATTTTGTCCCCCTTTTTTTGCGGAACCTCTGCTTTTTTCATGAATAAATACACTCTGTTACTACTTTCGCTGGTTCTGCTGGCACCTCTGGGTATTGACCTGTATCTGCCGACATTGCCACAGATTGCTGTCGGACTTTCCACCCCGGTAGACAATATTCAGTCAACCATCCCACTGTTCCTGCTGGTCATGGGGTTGGGACAACTGGTGACCGGGCCTTTGGTCGATAATCTCGGCCGTAAGCCCGTGGCTATCGCGGGACTGGTTCTATATGTGGCCGGCAGCCTGGCTGCCGTTTTCGCTGTCAGCTGGCCCTGGTTTTTGACAGCAAGAATTGTGCAGGGCTGTGCGGTGTGTTGTACGGCGGTAGTGGCTTTCAGCGGTGTGCGTGACCGCCTGAGCGGTGATGAGGCGGCTAAAACTTTCGGCTTTCTTAACGGCGCGTTAAATATCGTACCGGCACTGGCGCCGTTACTCGGCGGTACTTTAGCCGGACTGTTTGGCTGGCGGGCCCCCTTTGGCTTTCTGGCGTTGTACGGTCTGATCATCGGATTACTGATCATTTTTCGGTTACCTGAAACCCGTCCTGAGAACACACTGAAGGTCCCATATTTCCCATTAAAACAGTACCTGACCATACTCACCAGCCTGCGCTTTGTCTGTTTCTCCCTGGCAAATGCCGGGGCTTTGGGAATGGTACTCACTTATGTGTCGCTGGCTCCCGGGGTACTGATGGAACAAGGTGGCTTGTCCCCTTTTACCTTCGCGCTGGTATTTGGGGCTAACGGGTTGTGGATTATGCTGGTCAGTCAACTGGTCAGTTATGTCATACGTAAAGCCGGCAGACCTTTCTGTCTGCTGTCCGGTGCCCTGCTGATGCTGGTTGCTGCAGCCATGATGACGGGCGAAATCCTTTGGTTCAGCACAGACCTGCAACATTTCTGGGTGTGTTATATGTTGCCGGTCGCCGTCGCAGTCTCCGGACTGGCTTTCATCATCGGCCCGGCAACCAGCTATGCACTGGAACCTTATCAACAGCAGGCTGGTATGGCCTCTGCGTTGCAGGGATTTATTCAGATGGCCGGAGGGGCCGGAGGAAGCCTGGCGATACTGACATTGCCTGTGGATCCACGAATCGCGTTAACTCTGATGATGCTTACTGGCGCCCTACTGGCAATAATAGCGTGGCGGTGCAGCCATCGTGTCAAGGGCACCCTTAAAGCTCTGTAACTCAATAGTCACCCCAAAATTCTATTGGGGTGACTATAATCGCCGAGCTTAAAGCTCAATACGGAATGGGACGCGCGGTGCTACCGCACACATGAGTTCATATCCGACAGTACCGGAAGACTGTGCTACGTCATCTATCGGTACTTGTTCCCCCCATAATTCCACAGACGAACCGATAGTTGCCTGCGGACAGGGTGTCAGATCAACCATAATCATATCCATTGAAACAGCCCCGAGTGTCTGCGTTACCACTCCATCAACTGCCACGGGTGTTCCGGTAGGCGCATGCCGGGGATACCCATCAGCATAGCCACAGGCCACCACCCCAATACGCTGCGATGTCGTTGAGTGGTACCGGTATCCATACCCCACTCCTTCCCCGGGCTGTAGCTGTTGAATCCCTATAATTTCGCTGTTCAGGCGCATGGCCGGTTTCAGACCAGTGTTTGCGATATCCTGCGAGCGTCCTGAAGGTGATGCACCGTACAGAATGATACCCGGCCGGACCCATTGATGATGAGTTTGCGGGTGCCAAAGTGTGGCAGCGGAATTCGCCAGGCATCGTGGCGGAACCTCAGATAAGTCGGCGATAATTTGATCAATTTTTACCAATGGTTCATCGACACCATCGCTGTCTTCTGCGCGGGCGAAATGGGTCATTAATGTCATTTCACCCACATTCGGCAATGCAGCCAGTCGTTTCCAGACAGCAGCGACCTGTTCGGGTCGGAAACCCAGACGGTTCATCCCGGTGTTTACTTTGACAAAAATATTTAGCGGTGCAGACAGTTGCGCACTAGCCAACGCCTCAATCTGCCATTCACTGTGAATACTGGTGCTCAGCCGGTACCTATCCAGTAAAGAAAGGTCGGCTGGTTTGAAAAAGCCTTCCAGTAGTAAAACCGGCTTCTCCCAGCCATGTTCACGTAGCAAAATGGCTTCTTCATAATTCAGTAATGCGAAACCATCCGTGGCAGATAATGCAGGTAAACAGCGGGCGATACCATGCCCGTAAGCATTAGATTTCACAACGGACCAGACCTTAGCTCCTGATGCCGTCTGTTTGACGACAGAGAGGTTATGCTTCAGGGCCTGATGACTTACAGTTGCGATAATCGGTCGTGACATACAATTCTCCTGGTATCCTTAACGGGCAATACTGACTTTGGGGTGCGATGAACTGACATCAAAACCCGGCAGGTAGCGCATGACCGATAAGTCATCGACTGCGATATCCGGTGTTTTCCCGGAAATAATATCAGCGATTAATTTTCCGGACCCACAGGCCATGGTCCAGCCCAGTGTGCCATGGCCTGTATTCAGATACAGATTAGCTAACGGAGTGCGTCCGACGATCGGAGTACCATCCGGTGTCATCGGTCGTAAACCTGTCCAGAATGTTGCCTGTTCAATCTGGCCACCTTCAGGATAAAGATCACTGACCACCATCTCCAGCGTTTCCCTGCGCGCAGGCAATAGTTTGGTGTTAAATCCAACAATCTCCGCCATTCCCCCGACCCGGATACGGTCATCAAACCGGGTCACGGCGATTTTATAAGTTTCGTCAAGGACGGTAGAAACAGGGGCTGCATCATAATTTTTGATGGGTATCGTCAGTGAATAGCCTTTCAAGGGATAGACAGGAACAGACACAATATCTTTTAACAATGCCGTAGAGTATGAACCACAGGCGACGATATAACGGTCTGCGGTAAGCGTTTCACTGCCGCAACGAATGCCAGTGATGCTGTTCCCTTCACGTAACAGCCTGTCGATCGTCACGTTATAGCGAAAAGTCACCCCAGCCTGCTCTGCCATCGCAGCCAGTCGCTGAGTAAATAATTTACAGTCCCCTGTCTCATCATTAGGCAGTTGCAGACCACCGGTAAGTTTGTGTCGGGTTGCCGATAAAGCGGGTTCAATAGAAGGTAATTCCGCAGATTCGACCAGTCGGTAAGGGACACCGGCTTCTCTGAGCACTTCAATATCTTTCGCCGCATTCGCGTACTGCTGTTCAGTGCGAAACAGCTGTAAAGTTCCACCCTGCCGCCCTTCGTATTCTATTCCCGTTGTCGCACGTAACTCCTTAAGGCAGTCACGGCTGTACTCTGCAATACGTACCATGCGGCTCTTATTTTCGTGATAATGCGGCAGAGTACAGTTCTTTAGCATTTCCCACATCCACTGCAACTGGAAAGCAGATCCATCAGGACGAATTGAGAGCGGCGAGTGGCGCTGGAACATCCATTTTACGGCTTTCAATGGAATGCCCGGCGCGGCCCATGGTGAAGCATAACCGGGAGAAATCTGCCCGGCATTACCCGCACTGGTCTCCTCCGCAGGACCACTGGTGCGATCAATGACGGTCACCTCGTGACCCGCCTGTGCCAGATACCAGGCACTGGCAACACCGACAACTCCACTTCCAAGAATAAGTACTTTCATCGCAGCACCTTCAGCATAAAAACCTAAATTATGATCCAAAGTCTGGTGATATTAACTATCCAGACCAGAACCCCACCGTTTAGTCTATTTCACCTTGTTTTTGCTGTTTTGATAACAAAAATTAGCATCATGGTGAATATTCAGTAGTTAAATTGGTTTTAAATTAAAACTCGGCAGTTAATTATGCGGAATGTGATTTTATTAATGCATGTCAGAATTTTTAAATGTTGCCATACAATCTACTTATATACAGTATATTGTTCTGTTTTTTGAGTCAGTTAATGGTATTTGGCACAAAAAACTCGCACGGCAGTAATCTGAGCCTTCTTTTGTATCCGTTTTCGCGCTAGCCTGTCATTGCAACCTAAAAGAATCAGCTATCCTTAAAAAGTCACCCGAAACAATTTTCCTCATCAGGATGATGAGTCTGATACCAGGCGATAACTTACTGTAGACAGACCACTGTAGATAGACGAGGTGCGCTATGACAACTGTTTTTGATGCCCCTTCGCTTCGACCCGAACGTCTGAGCGATGGTCCGGACTGGACCTTTGGACTGCTTGAAACTTACCTGGCCGAAATTGACCGTGTTGCTAAGTCATACCGGCTGGATACCTATCCGCATCAGATAGAAGTAATTACGTCAGAACAAATGATGGATGCATATTCCAGCATTGGCATGCCTATCAACTATGCCCACTGGTCATTCGGTAAAAAATTTATTGAAACCGAACAGCTCTATAAGCAAGGTCAACAAGGGCTGGCTTATGAAATTGTTATCAATTCCAATCCGTGTATAGCTTATCTGATGGAAGAAAATACCATGACCATGCAGGCGCTGGTCATGGCCCATGCCTGCTATGGTCATAACTCCTTCTTTAAAAATAACTACCTGTTCCGTAGCTGGACCGATGCGGGCTCTATCGTTGATTATCTGCTATTTGCCCGTAATTATATTTCTGATTGTGAGGAGAAATACGGTATTGAAGCAGTAGAACGGTTGCTGGACTCCTGTCATGCGCTGATGAACTATGGGGTAGACCGTTATAAAAGACCTCAAAAAATATCTCTGCAGGAAGAAAAAACACGACAAGAAAGCCGCGAGGCTTATCTGCAAAGTCAGGTAAATACCTTGTGGAGAACTTTGCCACGAAGAGAAAAAGAAGAAACTGCGATCGAACGGCCCCGTTATCCAACGGAGCCACAGGAAAACCTGCTTTATTTCATGGAGAAAAACGCACCATTGCTGGAGCCGTGGCAACGCGAGATTCTCCGTATCGTGCGCAAAATCAGCCAGTATTTCTATCCCCAGAAACAGACTCAGGTGATGAATGAGGGATGGGCCACCTTCTGGCATTACACTATCCTCAATCATTTATATGATGAGGGAAAAGTGACTGAGCGGTTTATGATGGAATTTCTGCACAGTCACACCAATGTCGTTGCCCAGCCACCGTACAACAGCCAGTGGTATAGTGGAATTAACCCTTATGCCCTGGGATTTGCGATGTTTCAGGACATTAAACGAATCTGTCAGTTCCCGACAGAGGAAGACAGAGTCTGGTTCCCGGATATTGCAGGCAGCGACTGGCTGGAAACTTTACATTTTGCGATGCGGGAATTTAAAGATGAAAGTTTTATCAGCCAGTTTCTGTCACCTAAAGTGATCCGTGATTTCCATCTGTTCTCGGTGGCTGACGATGATCGGAAAAATTTCCTGGAAATATCGGCCATTCATGATGATGAAGGATACCGTACGATACGACAGCAACTCTCTGCTCAGTACAACCTGAGTAATATTGAACCAAACATTCAGGTATGGGATGTGGATTTACGAGGCGATCGTTCTCTGACACTACGTTATATACCGCAAAACCGCGCTTCACTGGCTGATAGCCGCACCGAAGTGATGAAGCATGTGCACCGGTTATGGGGATTTGATGTAAAACTGGAGCAGTTAAATGATGACGGCAGTGTCGATATTCTTGAACGCTGTCCTCCCCGCCAACAAATATAGTCTCTGTCCGGCCGGAGACGGCCGGAGTTTCCCGGGTTAAGCAGCGGGCTTTTGCATGCTGTGCCAGATTTTACCACTGTCACGACCGTAATCCCGCACCAGTTCAGTAATTTTATCGTTGGCTGTTTTTGGATCACACAGCTTATACAGTGTGGTGTAAAATTCGTGCGCCCTCTCCTTAGCCTGAGGATTGGCAAAGTACTGCTTACCCACCCGGGTATAGAGACCTTTAAGCCCATTGATAATAAGACCGTAGATCGGGTTACCGGAAGCAAACGCCAGGCCACGGAAAACCCGGTAATCAATATCCGAGTAGTCATCACCGCGGAGTTCAGCTTCACGAGCATCAGTCAGAACTGCCCGCGACTGTTCAGGATAGTGACGCAGTGCACGGCTGATAAAGATGGTCGCAATATTAGTGCGTACTGACAGCAGATTATCAATCAGCTGCGGAACGCTTTCGTGATCGAGTCTGGCGAGTGTTTCGAGAATGTTCAGACCCGAAGTTTCCCAGAAGTCATTCACCCGCGTGGGTTTACCGTGCTGAATCGTTAGCCAGCCATCGCGGGCTAACCGTTGCAGAACTTCGCGCAGTGTGGTGCGGGTGACACCAATCAGCTCAGACAGCTCACGCTCGGCAGGCAGAATAGATCCCGGCGGAAAACGGCTATTCCAGATACTTTCAATAATAAATTCTTCAGCGAACCCTGCCGGGCTTTGCGCCTTAATGACCATAGCAAATTATCTCTTTACCAACTGTCCGTTTATTGATTCATCATAACAAAACCATTATCAGCCATATAGCATCACTGAGTATTAAAACACGATCAACATCAATAAATTTCTATATCCGATGCCGTTTTCCCGTACAATTCTCAAACTTCCACCAGCGCAACAAAGGGTGACATTTTCAACACGGGTTGATATGGGATATTGGTGGATTATCTGCCGTTTTGGTTTACACTGCAGGATATCTGATTTGGACAAGGAAAACAGCATGTTACGAATGTTAAACCGTTGTTCTAAAGGCCGCGCAGCATGGTTACTCCTTGCGCTAACGGCCTTTGCGTTAGAACTTACCGCTCTTTGGTTTCAGCATGTTATGGGGTTGAAGCCTTGTGTAATGTGTATTTATGAGCGTTGCGCCCTGTTAGGTGTGCTGCTGGCCGGCCTGGTAGGCGCTCTTGCTCCCGCGACGCCATTCCGCTTTATCGGAATTATCATCTGGTTGATTGGTGCATGTGAAGGTGTCCGTTTATCCTGGGAACATACCATGTTACAGGTTCATCCCCCACTATTTGCCACCTGTGACTTTATGGCAAGATTCCCGTCCTGGTTACCCCTCGACAAATGGGTACCGGGAATGTTCGTTGCCAGCGGTAACTGTCTTGACCGTAGCTGGACACTGTTTAACCTGAGTATGCCGGAATGGCTGTTAGGGGTTTTTGTCGTCTACCTGCTGGTTGCCGTGTTAGTGCTGATTGCCCAGTTGAGTGTATTCAGCCGCAGAAAATAAACGGCCAGCCATAACCAGAACCATGGCTGCTTAGCAGCCATTCTGATCCGGTCTTTCGATAATATGATCTTCCCAGTTCCGAACTTCACTTTCACGCACCGCAATGTATCTGACTGAAATGCGTTTAGCGTGCATTTCCCTGGCTGACCCCGTCAGCAACGGATGCCACTCAGGTAGTGACTTTCCTTCGGCCAGTAGCCGGTAACCACAGGTCTTTGGTAACCAGGAGAAAGTCGGCAGGTTCGCTCGTGTGAGTTTGATACAATCCGGTTCGTACTCAAAGCGCGTTTCATAATGCTTACAACGACAACTTTTTATATTAAGTAAATTGCAGGCCACATTGGTGAAGTAAATTTCATCTGTCTCCGCGTCCTGCAATTTGTTCAGACAACACTGCCCGCAACCATCACAGACAGATTCCCACTCCTCATCTGTCATTTGATCAAGACTTTTGGTTTTCCAGAAAGGAGGATTGGTTATCATAATTTTGTCTCTTTATATAAATCAGCCGCCCGTTATAAAGAGTCATCACCGGATATGCAAGTATTACGACACTCTTGTACTCACACCGTGGTCAGCAAATGACACTTTTAACGAATCACCGGTCGCTAACGGACCCACACCTTCGGGGGTGCCGGTCAGAATAATGTCACCGGGACGCAGGGTAAAGAAGCGTGACATATAAGCAATCAGGGGCACAATCTTGTACATCATATCGCTGGTATTTCCTGACTGACGCACTTCCCCGTTGATTTCCAGTTTCAGTGGCGTGTTTTGAGGATCACCGCTAAATTCGGACGCCGGAATAAATCCGGAAACCGGACAAGAATTATCAAAGCCTTTCGATTTTTCCCACGGCTGCCCTTTCTTCTTCAGACCTGCCTGAACAGTACGCAGAGTCAAATCCAGTGCGACACCGTAACCCGCAATCGCCGGCAAAACCTGTTCTTCACTGGCTTGCTGTAAGGTGCTGCCAATCAACACGGCCAGTTCCACTTCATGATGAATCTCACCCAAGCCCGACAGCAGAGAGAGCGGCTGACGAAGATCACAGAGCGCCGTCTCCGGCTTAATGAATACCACCGGTTCTTCCGGAGTGATACTCCCCATTTCACTGATATGTTTAGCGTAGTTGCTTCCTACACAGACTACTTTCCCTGCGGGTAAATTGAGTAACTCACCCTGCCAGTTACGATGCTGATACATGATGTCCCCTTTGTTTGGTATAAGAAAGCATTAACCTCCGTTATACTTAGCAAGAAAACCAGTAAAAGAAAATAGCGTAACTGCGTACTTGTTAACCACAGCTACAGACAATAAGTAACAAAGTCTTACCTGTAGTCCATCCGTCTGTGGCGGTGGAATCCCTGACAAATAAAATGTGGGTTAACTGTTTAGCGCAGAGACATCCGGGAAAAGTGGAACAAAACAGAAATAATGCTCTGCAAATAACACTGGTTATATTTACAGAGGAATCCTAATAATTAATTTTCGTTAGCAGACAGGTGCATTTTAAGTAAGTTTTCTACCGGAGGAGGTACCTGTAAATAATAACCTTTATCCTGTAATTCCTGTCTGACTTTCACAATGTCCGCACTACCCAGTTTCTCGCGGCCAGAGAGTGAAATCACCATAGCCAGCACTGGTTTGCCAAATCCCTTGAGTAGTTCAGCGGGCACACGGGAAAAGTCATCTTTTTTTTCGATATACAGATAAGTCTGATCACGTAGCGAACTTCTGTAAATGGCGCAAAACATATTTTTCTCCGAATTAATCTGTATGGTGACTTGCCTCTATAATAGTGTAACTATAACATGACAGGTGTCATTCGAATATTGAACCTTCTGGGCCAGGTGTAGATATTTTATCGCTTGTTCAGAAATGAAACTGTCAAACAGGACTGAGTCGGGACAGATGTCGCAAACGCCAATCGAACTAAAAGGCAGCAGTTTTACTTTATCTGTTGTCCATCTTCACCATTCACAACCCGAGGTGATTCGTCAGGCGCTTCAGGAAAAAATTGATCAGGCCCCGGCGTTTCTCAAAAATGCCCCGGTAGTCCTGAATATTTCATCGCTATCATCAGCGGTTAACTGGACACAAATGCAACAGGCCGTTACCTCAACCGGTTTGCGGATTATGGGGGTAAGTGGCTGTAAAGACGAGCAACTGAAGTCACTGATTCAGGCGGCGGGTTTACCTGTATTAACTGAAGGTAAAGAAACCCGTAAGCCAGCGAAAGGTGAAACTACTCCCGTCGCTGCAGAATCTGTCACTCAGGCTCCGGTTGTCGACAGTGAAAAATTTGCCAGAACCCGCATAATCAATACCCCGGTGCGGTCCGGGCAACAGATTTATGCTAAAAATGCTGACTTAATCGTCACCAGTAGTGTCAGCGCAGGCGCAGAACTTGTTGCTGATGGTAATATTCATATTTACGGAATGATGCGTGGCCGGGCTCTCGCCGGAGCAGGTGGGGACCAAAATGCCGGAATATTTTGCACAAATTTAGCGGCCGAGTTGGTATCCATTGCCGGAGAATACTGGATTATGGATCAAATTCCTGCGGAGTTTTTTGGCAAGGCCGCACGACTAACATTAACCGACGGTGTATTGTCGATAAAGACACTAAATTAGACCCCTTTTCTATTGTTAAGGAAATCATTATATATGGCACGCATTATTGTAGTTACATCTGGTAAAGGGGGCGTTGGCAAGACAACGTCAAGCGCGGCCATCGCAACCGGTTTAGCGCAAAAGGGAAAAAAAACCGTCGTTATCGATTTCGATATCGGTTTGCGTAACCTGGATTTAATCATGGGCTGTGAACGACGCGTCGTTTATGACTTCGTTAACGTGATCCAGGGTGATGCCACACTGAATCAGGCTCTGATTAAAGATAAGCGTACCGAAAACCTGTTCATTCTTCCTGCATCACAAACCCGTGATAAAGATGCCCTGAATTATGAAGGTGTCGGTAAAGTACTGGATGAACTGGCAACCATGGACTTCGATTTTATTGTCTGTGACTCACCGGCCGGTATTGAAACCGGTGCGTTGATGGCACTCTACTTCGCTGATGAAGCGGTTATCACCACCAACCCTGAAGTTTCTTCGGTCCGTGACTCAGACCGTATTCTCGGCATTATTGCCTCCAAATCACGTCGTGCCGAAAAAGGGCAGGATCCGGTGAAAGAACACCTGCTATTGACCCGTTATAACCCGGGTCGTGTCAGCCGCGGTGATATGCTAAGCATGGAAGATGTGCTGGAAATTCTGCGCATTCCTCTGGTAGGTGTGATTCCTGAAGACCAGTCGGTGTTGCGCGCCTCTAACCAGGGGGAGCCTGTTATCCTGGATACCGTTTCAGATGCAGGTAAAGCCTATGCTGATACCGTCGATCGCTTACTCGGCGAAGAACGTCCCTTCCGCTTTATTGAAGAAGAGAAGAAGGGTTTCCTAAAACGCCTGTTCGGGGGATAAGCCATGGCATTACTTGATTTCTTTTTATCCCGTAAAAAAAATACTGCTAATATCGCCAAAGAAAGATTGCAGATTATTGTTGCGGAACGTCGTCGTGGGGACAGCGAGCCCCACTACCTGCCGCAGTTAAAGCGCGATATTTTGGAAGTGATTTGTAAATATGTGAAGATTGATCCGGATATGGTGACTGTCCAGTTGGATCAAAAAGGCGAAGACATTTCGATTCTTGAACTCAACGTGACCTTGCCGGAAACGGAAGAAGCACCGAAATGATTTCGTGGGACAGATAACAGATGCCGCGTTAAACCGCGGCATCTCTCTGAATTATTTAGCGGCAATAATGGCGGTGATTTTTTCTGCCATTAACTCTCCCCGCCATCCTTTTAATAATTCTGGTGTATTTTCCCGGGGCTTTATCTGCCAGTGCGCTGACAGTACCTGATTTATTTGCCTGCGTGAGGCCAGAAGTTCCTGACTGAAACCCGTTTGTTCACTTGTCTGCTTAATAAAGGCTTTTAAATCCTTAAACAGTGTCTTGTAACCTGGACAGTCAATAAGATTTTTTATCGCCGCCGGTAGTTGTTGTTCAGGTTCGGCCTGAGCTTCTGCCACCAACTGTAGCATCGTCTGACCATGAAACCGAATCTCGGGCCCGGTCAACCCCAGTTGCTGTAACTCCCCTGACGATCCTGGCAGGTAACGAGCGACTTTCCACAGATTCTCTTCTTTCACCACAAAATTGACGGCCATATCTTTACGTCGTGCATAGCTCAGTCGCCAGGCCGCCAGTTTTTGTAGGGCCGCCAGCTGACGCGGACGTAGTTGCCAGGCCTGACCTATTTCTGCCCACGCATGTTCTGCTGGCAGAATATCCTGACGCCGTTCACATAACATCTCACATTCACTCAATGCTTTATCCAGTACCTGTCGCTCAGTGGCTTGCTGATGCAATTTCCGGGCAATCGGCAGCAAATATTCCACATCAGCCGCAGCATAAAGGCACTGACGTTCGGTTAACGGCCGGGCGAGCCAGTCAGTTCTGGATTCGCTCTTATCCAGCTCAACCCCGGTAAACTCTGCCACCATCGCAGCAAATCCCAGTGACATAGGGTAACCGAGAAATGCCGCCAGAATTTGTGTATCCACCATCGGTGACGGCAACACTGAAAAACGGTGCAGAAAGACCTCAAGATCCTCTCCACCGGCATGAAGATATTTAATCACCCGCTGATCACTTAACAATGTAATAAACGGCGACCAGTCAGTAATAGTGAGAGGATCAATCAGGGTCACCGCCTCACTGTCAAATAACTGAATTAACCCTAATTGTGGATAGTAGGTGCGGGTACGTACAAATTCGGTATCCAGAGCAACGGCTGAGTGTTTCAGGGCGGACTGGCAGACTTCAGCCAGTTGTTGATCAGTGTCGATAATTTGATAATTCAAAGCAAAATTCTCTCTTACTGCGAAAATTCTCCGCAGCGATGACATAAAAACAAAACGCCGGTTTAGCCGGCGTTGACATAAAAATGCTTCACCCTGTCAGCCCTGGCCTTTTGCCACCGCTTCTGCGCGCAACTCACGGCGCAAAATTTTTCCAACATTACTTTTCGGTAAAGCATCACGAAATTCAATATATTTAGGAATTTTATAGCCTGTCAGATTTTGACGACAATGGTCAAGTAACTCTTCCCGGGTCAGCGACTTATCTCTGACGACCACATACACTTTGATTGCCTCTCCCGTCGCATCGCTCGGTACACTCACCGCGGCCACTTCAGAAACCTTGGCATGAGACATGATTACTTCTTCGATTTCACTGGGATAAACATTAAAACCCGATACCAGAATCATATCTTTTTTACGATCAACAATCCGGATAAAACCTTCACTGTCTACTGTAACAATATCCCCACTGTGCAGCCAGCCATCTGTCATTACCTCACGTGTCGCTTCAGGTTGTTGCCAGTAACCTGCCATCACCTGTGGCCCACGAATCAGTAATTCTCCCTGCTCGCCGTCCAACAATTCCTGACCGTTATCATCCACCACTTTTATTTCTGTAGAAGGTACCGGTACTCCGATACTGCCAGTATAACTGGTAATATTACAGGGATTGACGGAAACCAGTGGAGAACACTCCGTCAGGCCATATCCCTCCAGAAGATAATTACCCGTCAATGCCTCCCACCGTTCAGCGACGATTTTATTGACGGCCATTCCCCCACCGACAGTGAGTTTGAGCGCTGTAAAATCCAGTTTTCTGAACTCAGGGTTACTCAGCAAACTATTAAATAAAGTATTTACCCCGCTCAGCGTCGTAAACCGGTAACGTCCGAGTGTTTTAATCATGGATTTAGTATCAAAAGGATTAGTAATCAGTAGATTACTCCCACCTACCTCCAGAAAAAGCAGACAATTCACGGTCAGGGCGAAGATGTGATACAAAGGCAATGCCGTCACCACCATCTCTTCGCCAGGAGTCAGCAATCCGCCATACATCGCTTTACACTGCTCGAGGTTAGCCTGCAGGTTCCGGTGAGTCAGCATCGCCCCTTTTGCCAGTCCGGTTGTACCTCCGGTATATTGCAAAAACGCCAGATCACTGTTATTGAGTTCTGGCCGAACGTAAGTCAGTTGGCGCCCTCGTCTGAGGCATTCGCGATAGGAGTGTACGCCTGCCAGAGACCAGGCCGGTACCAGCCGTTTAACATACTTCACCGCCAGATTCACCAGGGTACGTTTAGGCCAACGCAGGCCGTCACCTAGCTGAGAAACAATCACGTGTTTTACCCGGGTGTCACCAATCACCTGTTGGAGAGTATGAACAAAATTACTGACTATAACGATCGCTTCCGCGCCACTGTCAGACAATTGATGGCGTAACTCTCTGGGCTTATATAACGGATTAACATTTACAACCACCATACCCGCCCGCAGAATGCCGAACAGAGCTATTGGAAACTGCAAAGTGTTGGGCATCATCAGCGCAACCCTGGCGCCTTTTTCCAACTTGAGTTCCTGCTGTAGATAAGCCGCGAAGGCACAGCTCTGCTCTTCCAACTGGCGGAACGTCAGCTCTTCTCCCATACTGATATAGGCGGGTTTATCGTTATAGCGTAGTACTGCATGTTCGAAAAGATCAATCAGTGAGTTATAGTGATCGGCATCGATCTCCGGCGGTACCCCGTCAGGATAATGTGCTAACCAGGCCTTCGTCCTTGCTGGCGTTGAAAAATCATATTGTAACACCATGTTAAATCCCTCCTGCCCGTTTAACATTATTTTAACTCATTGTACCAGTATGCTAATAACACGATCTCCGTGTTGCGATATCTGTCACTAATTACTGCATATATTAACGGCCCTGCACATAAAAAACCCGGAGCCATACTGGCTCCGGGCCGGATATCTCACTTGCCTTTATCCCGGGACGGGGGAGGCCTTCTCACTGGCATGCCCGGGGGTTTATTCGGTAAGGTATGTCTCAACCGTGGCGGGACCGGGGCTATAAAAACCCCACCAGGGATTCCCCCAGTAGCCATGGCGGTATCGGCCGGGACCAGGGCCATACCAAATCCACGGATCCATTGGCATTGGCGGGCTCACTACCTGACTAGCCAGATGCCAACGCTGATAGCCTGTCACATCGATAACCAAAAAGTCATAGGTTGCCTGACCAATCTGACCTTTCTCTGTACCGCGGATATTACCTAATACTGTCAGGTACTGATTATTCAGATTGACCGGGTCCACAAATCCATGCACGTCAGCATAAATCCGTCCGGTCGATGCCGAACCCAGTATTGGCCGGGCACTGTCATCCAGCGGTTGAACCGCCAGTTCAATGCGGGTCATACCATTACTGTTGGTAACTTTCACCACCTGACCGCCAAACCGGGATTCCTGTCCTACGTAAAGCTGTGGGGCATTCATCACCCGGACCAGGTCCTGTTGCGGCTCCGGAGAAATTCCGCGAATACTTTGAGGTACAGTTGCACATCCGGCAAGTAATAACACGGATGCCAGCATCAATGCAGAACAACCCTTTCTTAAACTGAGCATAATAATCTCCTGAGTATTATCCACTTAGACCGCTTAAATCACCGCGGGTTGCAGCAAAGCATCATCTGCCGGGTAATTTTTTCCATGTAACTTCATTACGCAAATAAACGGGTTCAATTTCCGCCACGGCGGACATCTCCCCGCGCTGCCACTGGCTGACCGCCAGCGGTAACATGTCCTGTGCCGTCGGTAGCTCAGATCCGCTCAGCTCCAGCTCCAGCGTATGGCCTTGCTCCATTTCAGGATAAGCCTGCCAGCCAGTACCCGCTATAGCCCAGCGCCCGGAGAGTTGCTGCATCCGTTCAACAGCCTGAGCCGGATTCATGACCTGCTCAGTGTCGACACCCTGCCACTCTCCTTCGGCCGTGCGCTGATATTCTGCCCAATAAACCTCACCCATCCGGGCATCTATGGCAGTAAGCACTCTGTCTGCCTGCTTTAACCGCCAGGCACCTTCGGCCAGAGCCGCCAGGGTAGAGACACCAATCATTGGCAATTCTGCCCCCAGGGCCAGCCCCTGAGCGATACCTATGCCAATTCTGACGCCGGTAAAACTACCAGGTCCACGGCAAAAAACGAGTGCATCCAGATCAGTCAGTGCCAATTGCTGACCCTCAAGTAATTCTGCCACCAGCGGTAATATTTTGCGGGTATGATCGCGCGGAGCAACCTCAAACCGTGTATCCAGTTGTTGGTGGTTAAGAATTGCGGCCGAACAGGCTTCCGTTGCCGTATCGAGAGCCAATAGTTTTAAAGCTGAGATGTCTTGCATAGTTTTTTGTGATTGATAAAAGTTAACATTCAGGCTACCGGAGAAAGAGCTTCCCACAACCCGTGAATCAGTCATCGGCTGTCAGCGACACAACACTCACAGCGGATAGTATAGCTTGTCACATATGGATTAAATGAAACTCATTCGCAACAAAATACTACAATCATTAGTCCTCCTGAATGAGGCTACCCGCAGGCCGCCCCTCAGTAATAAACTGTTCAGCCCTGGCTAAATCACGCGTGCGTGGACAATCCGGCAGACTGTTGACGAACAATGCACCATAGGGTCTGGAAACTAAACGTGAATCACAAATCACCAGCACGCCACGATCTGTTTCGTCACGTATCAGCCGACCCGCCCCCTGCTTCAGGGTGATCACTGCATCAGGAAGCTGCACTTCATCAAACGGATCCAGCCCACGGTGTCTGGCATCTTCCATTCTTGCTTTGAGTAACGGGTCTTCCGGCGACGTAAAAGGGAGTTTATCAATAATCACTAATGATAAAGCGTCTCCACGGACATCCACCCCTTCCCAGAAGCTACTGGTCGCCACCAGCAATGCATTTCCTGCCTCAATAAACTGCTGCAGTATTTGCCCCTTACTGGTTTCACCCTGCAGCAGTACCGGCAGACTCAATACCGCCCTGAACTCTGCGGCAAGTTCCCTCATCATTTGATAAGAGGTACATAAAAAGAAACATCTGCCGCGGTTAGCTTCAATTAAGGGTGTCAGTGTTTTAACCAGCTGCTTCGCCGCGCCGGGCCTGTGTGTTTCCGGCAAGTTTCTGGGAACACACAGTAACGCCTGACGCGCATAATCAAACGGACTATTGAGGATCATCTGGCTGGCGGTTGTGACTCCCAAACGTCCCGCGAAATGTTGCATCTGGCCATTGACTGACAACGTTGCTGAGGTAAACACCCAGGCTGCATCACGCGCATCGACAACTTCACGAAAGCGTTCAGCCACAGATAACGGGGTCAGTGCCAGTGTAAAATGTCGTGACGTACATTCATACCAGTAACTGAAGCCCGGCTGTTCGGTGTGACTGATTCGCTTCAGCCGCGTGCGATATTGTGCAGCCCTTTCAAATGCCGCATCCAGCAGCGCAGAACGCCCGAGAGACAGTTTTATCACGTCGTAACAAAGTTCCAGCGCATCATCGAGCAGTACCAACATTCGCGATACATTGGCTTGCTGTAGTAATTCGCGCAGATTCCCCCGGAATCCGGGGTCGCCAAGAATCATCCTGAAATCCTGACTTGCCTGGGATAACCGGTCTGCCGCTTTTTGCAACTGCTGCATGTCCCGCACTTCAGTACGATAAGCAATAATGATGTCTTTGGCTAAATCCTGTAACTGTCGGCCGGAGATCTGTTGTCCAAAATACTGGCTGGCAATATCCGGAAGCTGATGAGCTTCGTCAAATATCATCACCTGAGCATCAGGAATTAATTCAGCAAATCCACTCTCTTTAACCACCAGATCCGCCAGAAACAAGTGATGATTGACGACGACGACATCCGAATCCATCGCTCTTTTTCGGGCTTTAACGACAAAACAATCGTTGTAACGCGGACAATCATTCCCAAGACAGTTGTCATTTGTGCTGGTCACCAGTGGCCAAAGCCCGCTGTCTTCAGCCACGCTGGCACACTGGCTGATATCACCATCAACTGTTACCGAAGACCAACCACGGACACTGACCAGATCGGTGAGCGATTGTACCGGCAGGTCTCCCCCGGTCAGATTCTGCTGGTCCATCCGCTCCAGACAAAGATAATTTGAACGCCCCTTAAGGATCGCTGTTTTACCTTTGAATTCCAGAGCCCTGACAATAGTAGGTAAATCCCGACTATAGAGTTGATCCTGCAATGCCCGCGAACCGGTCGACACGATCACTTTTTTACCTGAGCGAAGGGCCGGTACCAGATAAGCATAGGTTTTCCCGGTACCAGTCCCCGCCTCTACGACCAGCTCACTTCCGTTATTAATCGCCTCGGCCACAGCCCCGGCCATCTGCCGCTGGGCTTCACGTGGACGGAACCCCGGGATTGCGGCTGTCAGCGCCCCTTCAGGGGAGAAATCATCTGTCACATCGCCTCCCGATGCAGCTTAAAACCGCGCAATTATGTCAGTTTTCAATGATACGGACTACCAGGGATGACATATTCATTGCGATATGGCAGGCTGACTGCCGGAAACTAAAGGAGCCTACAATGACTATTACCCGGATTGACCCGGAACACCGGATGTCTGAAGCCGTTATTCACAACGAAACCGTCTACTACACCAGTGTACCTGAAGACCTTGAAGGCGATGCCTTCGCCCAGACGGCCGACGCCCTGGCGGTGATTGACCGGTTACTGGCTCGTGTTGGATCTGATAAAAGCAAAATACTTGATGCGACCATTTTTCTCACCGATACAGACGATTTTGCCGCCATGAATAAGGCCTGGGATGCGTGGGTTTCCCCTGATAACGCACCTGTACGCTGTACTGTCCGGGCAGGGCTGATGCATCCTAAGTACAAAGTAGAAATCAAAATCATCGCAGCCCGCTAAAATTCGGTACGCTGTTAAGCATCCTCGTCAGCGTTTTCATCATCTTCGAAACGTGCCAGACTTTGTCCTCCCTGGTGCGTTTCGCGTATTTCTGCTGCCACCAGGGCAATAGCTTCACCACTGGACATACCTTCCGCAATAAGCTGGTGAATGCGTTCAACGGCCTGTTGCTGCTGTTGATGAGAAAGTGCCGGTAATCCATTAAACATACAAACCTCTGCCACATAGTCAGTTTCCCGTCACTGCTGACGAGATAACTGATGTCAGTAATTAAAAAATATGTCAGGCTTATGACCAGTTTATTGCTAAAGCCCGACGTTTATGACTCTGAATACCGTTTCTCTTGAATACTCACCGGATGCACTTAACCACTGGTTTTCCCATGTGGAACAGCAACCCTGGGCCATATTACTCAGCTCATCAGCGGCCGAACATCATGATAACCGCTTCGATATTTTCAGTGCTGACCCAGTGATGACCCTGTCCACTACCGGCAAGACAACCCGGATAAGCGAAGGAGATAAGCTCCGCCATTCCCACCGAGACCCGCTGACTTTGTTGCAGGAAGCCCTACAGACCCTGCCGGAAGTGACCTCGTCACTTTCGGACCTGCCGTTTATCGGCGGTGCTCTGGGCCTGTTTGGTTATGATTTAGGGCGGCGATTCGAACAGCTTCCGGAGACAGCAATCAGTGAATTACACACTGCGGATATGGCAGTGGGGATCTACGATTGGGCTATGATAGCAGATCATCATAAACAACGCCTTACTCTGGTAAGCCTCAGTGACAGCAGTCAACGGTTAGAATGGCTGAATTCGCAGCAGACTCAGCAACTTCCTGCTTTCCGACTCATTTCAGAATGGCAAAGTAATCTTTCACGTGAACAGTATCAACAGTGCTTTAACCACGTAAAAAATTACATTGATGCCGGAGATTGTTATCAGATAAATCTGGCTCAGCGGTTTAGTGCGGATTACCAGGGCAGCGAATGGCAGGCTTTTCAGTATTTAAGCCGGCAGAACCGTGCACCGTTCAGTGCGTTTATGCGTCTGCCAGAGAGCTGCCTGCTGAGCCTTTCTCCTGAGCGTTTTCTGCAGGTGAAGGACCGCCAGGTAGAGACCCGGCCCATTAAAGGGACACGTCCCCGTCTTGATGATCCACAGGCTGACGCACACCAGGCCCGTCAGCTTGCATCCGCCGAAAAAGATCGGGCAGAAAATCTGATGATTGTAGATTTATTACGTAATGATATCGGCCGGGTAGCTGAACCCGGCAGCGTCACTGTTCCGGAATTGTTTGTGGTTGAACCCTTCCCTGCAGTGCACCATCTGGTCAGTACTGTACGTGGCAGACTTCCCACCGGCACCGAAAATAGTGACCTGTTACGCGCCTGTTTCCCGGGCGGATCGATTACCGGAGCACCCAAAATTCGCGCTATGGAAATTATTGATGAACTGGAGCCACATCGACGCAATGCCTGGTGTGGCAGCATCGGTTACCTGAGCCGTTGCGGGAATATGGATACTAATATTACTATCCGCACCCTGATTGCGGAGCAGCAAAAACTTTATTGTACTGCCGGTGGTGGAATTGTGGCCGACAGTATAGCGGAGGACGAATATCAGGAAACGTTTCACAAGCTGCAACGTATACTGCCGGCATTGATTCACTTATCCTCGATAAACTCTGATGAAAATTGAGCAATTCCGGCAACGTTTCCTGTTGCAACTTCCACAGGCTCAAGCGCAGGGGAAAAAGAGCGATCGTCAGGCAGCGGTGCTGCTGCCAGTGATCGCCCACCCTGAACCTACACTGTTGCTCACCCTTCGCTCTGCTCATCTCCGCAATCACCCCGGACAGGTGTCATTTCCTGGTGGAAAACAGGATCTCAGCGATCGTTCACTTAAAGAGACGGCGTTGAGGGAAACACAAGAAGAACTGGGACTGACGCCAGATAAGATAGAAGTCATTGGTCAATTGCCCACGGTTAGTAGCCAGACCGGCTTCAGGGTCACCCCCTTTGTCGCGATACTTCCCGCTGGTTTACCTGTCAGGATTGAAGCCGCCGAAGTGGCTATGGCCTTCGAAGTCCCGTTATTACCTCTGCTAGAGAGTGAGCATTTTTCATCACTGAGAGTGACCCGCAACGGTCAGTCTCGCTATGTCTGGATATCAGACTACCCACACCAGTTTATCTGGGGGATGACTGCGGGTATCCTCCGCGACCTTGGCAAACAATTACTCGGCATCTAATCACTCCCTCAGCCGATAATGGGCGTGGAGCACAGTGCACTGTAGCAAGCCAGGTAAAGGCTACCTGCATTGAGAGAAATACAATCGCTACAGTGAAAGCTATGATGCAAAATAACGCGAAACATCCCGGATTGGGCTGACTATTAAAGTACGGTGTGACTCAATCCCGCGGTAGTAAACAGGCCCCGTGAAGTTAACCACAGGGCCTGATACTTATTCCTGCTCGTCCTCATCCGTATCTGAAGGGTCACGGGTAACCCGAACCAGGTCAATGCGATAATCTGTAGCCTCCAGAACGGTGAAGTGAAGGTTTTCAATATCGATCACTTCACCTGCCCGTGGAATCTGGTCCCTGTGACTGATTAACCGCCCGGCGATTGAGGCATAATCTTCGGCAGGGTCGACCAGACAATGCACATCCAGCAACTGTTCGAGGGAATGCAGGTCTGTTCCCCCTTTCACCAGCCAGCCTTCTCCATCAGGGACAATATCCGGTGTTTCGTCTTCATCAGGGAATTCTCCGGCAATGGCTTCCAGCACATCCAGTGGTGTCACTAATCCCTGAACGACGCCAAACTCATTACTCACAATCACGATACTACCTTTAGCCCTGCGCAAAACACCCAGCAGATTGATCGGATCTAACGTTTCAGGGACAATAATTGCCGGGTTTTCCGACGCAAACAGGCTGATATCCACCTGTTGATCAAGAGCCACCAGCAACTCCTTGGCTCTGACAACCCCGATAATCTCATCCAGCTCTCCACGACATACAGGGAAAAGACTGTGAGGAGTATCCAGCAACTGCCGGCGGATCTCTTCAGACGAACTTTCTGCATTTACCCAGGAAATATCGCCTCTTGGCGTCATCAGACTACGCACCGAACGTGACGCCAGGGTCAATACTCCGGTAATCATATAGCGTTCTTCATCCTTAAAACTTTCGGTCGCCGGCACCTGACTCTCAGGAAGAGAGCTGTCACCTGACGATTGCGATTGTTTGCCACCCATCAGTCGCACAATGACCTCAGCGGTCCGTTCACGTAGTGGTCTGCGGGATTGGTGACGCAGAAAATTTCGTCTGGCTATCTGGTTAAACATCTCAATCACTATCGAGAAGCCAATCGCGGCGTACAGATAACCTTTCGGGATATGAAAACCGAATCCTTCAGCCACCAGGCTCAGACCAATCATTAACAGGAAGCTGAGACACAATACCACTACGGTCGGATGGGCATTAACAAAGCGTGTCAACGGCTTTGATGCTAACAACATAATTCCCATGGCAATGACTACTGCCGTCATCATGACCCATAAATGACTAACCATCCCCACGGCTGTGACTACCGCGTCGAGTGAGAATACGGCATCGAGCACAACAATCTGCGCAACGACGGACCAGAAACTGGCATAACTTTTATTGGTCTGATGAGATTCCGGCTGGTTTTCCAGTCGCTCATGCAGTTCGGTCGTCGCCTTGAATAGCAGAAAGATCCCCCCCGCCAGCATGATCAAATCACGTCCGGCAAAACCGAAATCTCCAATGTGAAATAATGGCCGGGTGAGAGTCACCATCCATGAAATCAGTGACAGTAGTCCCAGGCGCATCACCAGGGCAAGACTCAGCCCAATAACCCTCGCTTTATCCCGCTGCCGCGGAGGCAATTTATCCGCGATAATCGCAATGAACACCAGGTTATCAATACCGAGAACAATCTCAAGAACAATCAGTGTCAACAACCCTGCCCAGATGGAGGGGTCCAGAAATATTTCCATTAATGGCTCCTTGAGGACAAAAATAGCGTAGCAACCCATGTCCGGCCAAAGGTCGTGCCGGTAACCGGTTGCGGATAAATGCGGGAATGGTCGATCGAAAATTTGCAGGCACTACAATGCAGCTGCGGGAAGACAGAACGGCGTCGGTGAGGGTCCATAAACAGGGCTAAGCCCGATACTCCTGAATAATAAACAGAGAATTACTGTATCAGCATCTGTCACGCCGTCAAAAAAATTTTTACAGTTACACACTAAATGACATTACATTACGTTTTGAGTGGTTTTCGCTGCCACAGACAAAGCCTGAAATCAGCGTCACAATTGAAACGACCAACAGATGCCAGCTGTTGCCAGACTTGCGCTGATGCCTTCCAGGCAAAGGGGGTCATCTGTAACAAGGCTATTGCAGCTTCCGGGGTTAAGTCCATGGAATAAGTAAGCCGGTTCTCTTGTACCTGAACAAAATCTGACAACGGATGTTCATTGTCTTCATGCTGCTGAACTTCAGAATAGATAAGAGCTTTTAACTGACGCAAATGATCTGGTCCCGGCGTGACGGTGAGTAAATAGCCGTCCGGTTTCAGTGTTCTCGCCAGCTCCTCATCTTTGCAGGGGGCGTAGATTCTCAAAACAGCATTCAGGCTTTGATCAGCAAATGGCAGACGGTAACTTGAGGCCACACAGAAACGTATCGCTTTATAGCGTTTGGCCGCATTTTTGACAGCCACTTTGGCGATATCCAGACCATAGACAGCGGCCCCCTGCCGTTCTGCAAAACAACGGGCAATCTCTGCGGTGTAATACCCTTCACCACATCCGATATCCAGAATCTGTACGTCAGTCTGGGGAAGATGTTCTGCCAGCATTTCAGTGACGGCACTTCGCATAGGCTGATAATAACCTTGATCCAGGAAGCGTCGCCTGGCCTGCATCATCTCCGGACTGTCTCCCGGAATTTTCGACCCTTTGTGCTGCACCGGCATAAGGTTAACGTAACCTTCTCTGGCCCGATCAAAATGGTGATTGCCAGTACACCGCCACCCGCCCTGTTGCTGTAACAATGGCTGATGACATAACGGACATATATACACTGCTGGTACCCCACTGATAGAAACAGCCGCAAGTGTACCTGTTCGTCGCCGGAGGAAAAAGCAAAAAACCCCGCTCACTGAGCGGGGTTTCACAATTCATCATTTCAGGAAGTGATTCCGGAAAGAGATTCGTTTAATCAGATAGCAGTAACGTTAACCGCTGCTGGTCCTTTCTGACCGTCCTGAATTTCGAACTCTACGTTCTGGCCTTCAGCCAGAGTTTTGAAGCCATTACCCTGGATTGCAGAGAAATGTACGAATACATCTTTGCTACCGTCAGCAGGAGTAATGAAACCAAAACCTTTAGACTCGTTGAACCACTTAACCTGACCTTTAATCTTTGCCATTTTGCAAATTCCTTTAAATGTTTATTTTGCCCGAAGGCAGTGTTACAGAAAAACGTGGGACATTACTGAATGAGGCACTAATATTTGGTTCGGCAAAGGAAGCAGTTCTAACGATAACGTCTTTACTCATATCTTCTTTACTGAAAATGCCATACATAAACAGAATCGCACCTCGATTAATCTATGAATTGTTATTACATATCCCTTAATTAATGGCAAGCCATTTTTAATGTCCCCGTGAGACTTAACGCATATTTATTGACGTAAAACACAGTTTAAACATCGCGCAAGCCCTGCAGGCTGGGTTTTTAACAACAACATAGCGATATGCATATGGTCATTTCTGCTAAGAAAATACCAAAATGTGCTATCACCCCCTGCCAAATATTGTACAGTATTTTAAATTCATTACCCGAAATCAAACAGTAAGATAAATAAACATAAACCAGGTTTTGCATAATGGCAAATAAAGTGACTGTGGTTATTCTCGTTATTGCTGACAGAAATAATACCGTCACAAAACTGTCAATCTGGTTATATTTTTTTATTATGACGGGACAGTCATCCGACAACTAACACATCCTCAGGTTCAGGCAGAACAGCCCTCAGGCTAGTGGTCGGCTCTCTCCTATTTTCCATGCAGAAAATCTGTCTGCAATTGACTGCGGGTGATGGTTCATGGCTTCTGACAGTGCCTGCGGCGGAATATCGAGCCCTTCATCACCCAGTTCAAAAACGCCCCAGTGAATAGGTACTGTCAGAGGCTGTCCCGCCGCTTCAAACAACACCACCGCATCAGCAGGAGACATATGGTGATTTTTCATAAACCATTCCGGGGCAAAGGCACCTACCGGTAACGCCGCATGAGTAAATGGTCCCAGACGCTGTGGAATTTCCAGCAGACTGCGTGTAAAGCCACTGTCCCCGGAGAACCAGAAACTAAATCCGGAGTGACTAATAACCCAACCGCACCACAGAGACCGATTCTTATCGAACAGACTACGCCGGCTCCAGTGACGGGCGGGCACCGCATGAATTTCTACTCCGGCAAACCTGCATTGTTCCCACCAGTCCAGACTCACAACGTTGCGTGCTCCAAGGCGAAAGAACCAGCGATCCAGTCCTGCAGGTACAAAAAACGTTACCGCCGGAAAAGCGGCGATAATCTGGCGAATTGTCGGTTTGTCCAGGTGATCATAATGATTATGGGAGATGAATACTGCGTCCAGATGAGGCAAGTCCCCGACTTTTAAGGGTGCCGGGGTCTTCCTTTGCGGGCCGATAAAAGCTAAGGGTGACGCCCGACGTGACAAAACCGGATCGATCAACAGGTAGCGTCGATCAACCCTCAACATAAGAGATGCATGGCCCAGCCACCACAGACGGTCATCGTTCCCATCCAGTGACAACGGTGCCATCCATCGCTGGTTGAAGGCGATATAGCCCCCGGCCGGAGGGTGCGGAACCCCCTGCTGTTTTCGCATCTTTCTCCATTTTTTCAGGTCACCCTGTGCCCGGCAGTCAGGTTCCGTATTCCGGAATCCCTGCAGAGTATGATGAGATTTTGCGGGGTCATACCAAGGGTTACGCCATGCCATCAGTCATGTACCTCGTGACTGCTTATCGTTCCGGGACAAATTTAAGGTAGCCATTGTCTTCTGACTCAGCCACCACCGGTTCCGGGACTTCCTCTTCCGTCGGTTCCGGTGGAAGATTCAGTTCCAGCAGGCGTTTCAGCAATACATTCTGTTTTTTCTGTTCACGCAATAACGCCTCCAGCAGATGCACACGGTCGTTTGCACGAACACTAGCCCGGTTAATATAAAACCAAATGATCAGGGCAAATATCACCGCCACTGCAATTAATGCAGGTAGCACGAACGGCCCCATTCCTAATGAAATATCATTCATACACTTGCCTCAACACCCTGAATCACTGAAATAAGCTCTAAAGTAAGATTCTACTCCGGGAAACAAAAATGATCATCTGCTGTCAGTTTAGCGGAAACAATTTGGCAAAAATAATTCAGTTATCTCTGATCCTCTTCTGTGATGATTTATCGCATCCTTCGTAAAACATACAAAACGTTGATTATCTGAATTTCAGGAGCAAAAAGAGATGATAGTACGGGTTGTCATAGTGTTAGCAATCTTATGGCTGGCGATGCTGCTGACTGGCTATGGTGTGCTGACCGGAAGTCATAAAATTGCGGCCGGACTGGGATTAAGTTGCCAGTACCTTACTGCAAAAGGGTTGACAGTTTCACACTTCCTCAGAACTGATAATGGTGTGATAGGTAAATCCAGCTGCCCGTGGCTAAATAAAACTGATGAGAGGAATGATATCCAGGCCAATCCATTGGCCTTCAGATAATCCGCCAGTTGAAAAGCTGGCGGGACAGGGCAATATTATTTCAGGTAATCACCACGGCGTAACGCATCAATACGTTTATCTAAGGGCGGGTGAGACATAAAAAGCTCGCTTAAAGACTTCCCTTTACCATTAATGCAAAACGCCATCATATTCCCTGGCTCCTGCGGCTCATAGCTGGTTTTGAGACGCTGCAGAGCGGCAATCATCTTTTCGCGTCCGACCAGCTTCGCCGAGCCAGCATCGGCATGGAATTCACGGTGACGAGAAAACCACATTGTAATAATGCTGGCCAGAATACCAAACACCAGTTCCAGAACTGTCGCTACCGCAAAATAGACCAGCGGATTACCGTTGCTATTCTCTTCTCCGTCACGATCCGAGGAGAGGAACCCGGCGGCTATCTGGGCAATAATCCGTGAAATAAAGATGACAAAAGTATTCACTATCCCCTGAATTAGCGTCATGGTCACCATATCACCATTGGCAATGTGACTTATTTCATGGGCGAGAACGGCTTCAGCCTCATCACGATTCATATTTTGCAATAACCCGGTCGAAACAGCGACCAGCGAAGCATCACGACGTGCCCCGGTAGCAAAAGCGTTGATATCTGGTGCATGGTAAATAGCGACTTGCGGCATGGCGATACCTGCCTGACGTGCCTGTTGCGCGACCGTAGACATCAACCAGTTTTCAGTTTCGTTACGTGGCTGTTCAATCACTTCTCCGCCAACGGAACGCAATGCCATCCATTTCGACATCAGTAACGAGACAAATGCGCCACCGAAACCAAACAGCCCGGCCATCACCATCAGTCCCTGGACACTCCCCGATCGAATGCCGGTCAGACTCAGGATCAGACCAAACACCAGCATCACTGCAAGGTTAGTCAGCAAGAAAAGAGCTATACGCATCATAGACGTTTGTTATCCTCATTATTAACGCAGGTTTTCTGTCACCTATCCTATGTGCATTACACCGGTTTTCAAGAGAGTAATCGTTCCAGATACCTGAAAAGACATAACTTTACACTATTAAAGACAGTTTGCCGCACTCCTCTGGCAGTTCCTGACATAACCGGGTAACTATTTTCCTTAAGCTCGCAACGGACAAAAAAAACACCGGACATCCGGTGTTTTTTTTGTCGGGCAACAGCTTATTTACTGGCTGATTTTGCCGGCGTCGCCGCTTCAAGCTGAGCCAGATCATTAGCAATGTCAACCGTCTCATCCAGATACGGATCAGGCTCTTTATAATCCTTCGGCAACTGATCGAGATTAGTTAACGGCTTTTTACCTTCGGCCTGGTAACGTGCGTTAATCCGGTCAAGGCGCTCAGTATCGTCTTCTTTGTTCTCTTTTTCACGCTCGGCGTAATTCAGGGAAACAATATCAATCTTATCTTTCATCGCATCAAACCGTTTGATGTCCTTAAGGATATACTGGAACTCACGATCTTTGGCGATCCTGGCATTATGTTCAGCCAGTAGTTCCGGAAGATAAGGCTTGAGATCACCCGTTTTCTGATAAGTCGCTGCAGGGATGCTGTCCCACGGCAGTGCATTATCTTCAAATTTCTCACCGGTTTTAACCGCTTCCACTCCGGTAGGCATAAGCAGATCAGGGGTTACTCCCTTTAGCTGAGTACTGCCACCATTGATACGATAAAACTTCTGAATGGTGTACTGAACAGAACCTAATGCAGGCCATTCCGGACGCAACATCTGGTCATAAATCCGGTTAAGTGAACGGTACTGCTGGACGGTTCCTTTACCAAAGGTCGGTTCACCCACAATCAGAGCACGGCCATAATCCTGCATCGCTGCCGCAAAAATTTCAGAGGCAGAAGCACTGAAACGATCGACAAGAACCACCAGTGGTCCCTTGTAATAGACAATGCCATCATTATCGCTGTCCTGACGGATTTTACCGGTATTATCACGCACCTGGACCACTGGGCCGGAAGGAATGAACAGTCCGGAGAGTGACACGGCTTCAGTGAGAGCACCACCGCCATTGGTTCTTAAATCAATCACAATACTGTCAACGTGCTGTTTTTCCAGTTTCTGAAGCTGGACTTTAACATCATCAGTCAGCCCCACGTAGAAGCCGGGAATATCCAGTACGCCCACTTTTTCGTTGCCGACTTTATGCACGGACATCTGTACTGCCCGATCTTCCAGGCGGATTTTCTCACGTGTCAGAGTAATAATGCGGGTTTTACTGCCCTTACCTGCCGGCAATATTTCCAGTCGAACACGGCTACCTTTCGGTCCTTTGATTTTCTCGACCACATCATCCAGCCGCCACCCGATGATATCTTCAATAGGTTTACCTGGCTGTCCGACGCCGACGATTCTGTCTCCTACCGACAGCAGTTTACTGCGTGCTGCCGGGCCACCGGCGACCATAGAATTGATCACAACATAATCATCGTCTGACTGTAATACGGCCCCAATGCCTTCCAGAGAGAGGCTCATTTCGGTGTTAAATTGTTCCGTATTACGAGGCGACAGATAGTTCGTGTGGGGATCTATCTGGTGCGCAAAAGAGTTCATTGCCAGTTGGAACACATCTTCGCTGTTGGTCTGAGCCAAACGGCGGATGGCAAAGTTATAGCGCTTGGTCAGTGTATCTCTGATTTCAGCATCGGTCTTGCCGGCCAGTTTCAGACTGAGCTCGTCATATTTAACCTTAGCATCCCACAGGCTGTTTAGTTCATCTGTCGTCGTCGGCCATGGCGCTTTTGAACGGTCCAGGTTAATGGTTTCGTTAGTTGAAAAATCCATCGGACGTTTCAGAACTTCCAGCGCATACTGGTAGCGTTCGAAGCGACGTCGTTGGGAGAGATTGAACAGGTCATAAAAAATATCGAGTTTGCCGGTTTTTAGCTCGTCGCCAACCGTCGCGGCCTGCCCTGAATACTTAGAGATATCAGATGCCAGTAATACATTATGGTTGTAATCCAGCATATTCAGGTAGCGATCAAAAATCTTCTTCGAAAAATCACTGTTCAGATCAATCTGCCGGTAATGTGATTGAGTAAAACGGGTGGTCACCCGCTCACTCACTGTCACATGTTGCGGTTCTTCATGCAAAACAGGAATCTGATCTTCACGGGTAATAGTATCCGCCGCAAAAGCCTGACCTGCCATCAGCAGGCCAGCGATAATATTCAACTTAAAAAAGGTGTTCATGCCCTGGTCACTCTCCGTTTCAGAACTGCAAGTGTTCTGCGCGTACAATCATAGCCATGCCGGATGAAAGCTGAACCCGCACACCTTCTTTCGATACTTCCAGTACCGTTGCATCCATTGCATTTTGCCCGGCTTTAACCTTAATCGCCTGGCCTGCCTGGAGTACGGAAGTATCAGTCACTGGTTTACGGGATTCGACGGCCCGGGGTGCCCGTGGAGTTGCAGTGTTTTTGGCATTTTCACGGGGTTTGCGTGGAGCTTCATTTGAAGCGGCTTTACGCGGCGCGGGTTTACGCGGCTTGCGTGCTTCGGCAGGCTCTTCGCCGGTTTCCGCCTTACGGGCACGCTGCTGTGCTCTGTGGGCTTGCACTCTGGCTTTGGCTTCTTCAAGTTGCTTACGGGCATGTTCCACATGCTGCTCATCCAGTTCCCCACAGGCATTACCATCAAGATCGACCCGGGCAGCACCGGCTTTAATCCCGTGCAGATAACGCCAGCTGGAGGTGTAGAGACGTAAGGCGGAACGTAACTGGGTTTTGCTGATAGCAGAATCCCCCGGAACACGCTCAACGATATCCTGAAAAATACCAATTTTCAGTGGCTTAGCTTCACCTTCAATGCAAAAACATTGCGGGAACTGCTGTGCCAGAAAGGCGATAACTTCTTTACTGCTATTCAACTTAGGTTGATTTTCCATGAAATTTCCTGATTACAACGGTTTTGCCGACCAAAGAAGGCATGAACAGGCGCCATTATAATGACAACGTTGCTAAATGCTATGCATCCTGTCAATTAGCTGCCGTTCTGTTGCAAAAATCTTTCAATTTCTGTGGCAGACAGTACGGCAGAGAGCGTTTCCGTCAGGGTACGCAAGCCTTTTTCATCTTCAGCATCAAAACGTCCATAGGCAGTACTGTCAATATCCAGCACCCCAATGATCTTTCCGTTTACTGCTACAGGTAACACAATTTCAGAATTACTTGCGGCATCACAGGCAATGTGTCCGGCAAAAGCATGGACATCGGCAACCCGTTGTACGGTATTTTCTGCAACGGCGGTCCCGCAAACACCTCGTCCGACAGGAATACGCACGCAGGCAATTTTTCCCTGAAACTGTGCCAGTACCAGTGTTTCAGGCTCACTCAGCAAATAAAACCCCGCCCAGTTCACTTCTGATAACCGTTCGAACAATAACGCACTACAATTGCCCAACACTGCAAGAAATGAGGTTTCGCCAGAAATCAACGCGCCGAAATCACGGTTAAGCTCATCATAAAATGCTTGTTTGCTCATACACCAACCATATACATTAACAAAATATTATCGACCTCTGTGCCACCCGATAGCACGAAAACATACACAGACATAATGAATCAATAACAGAGTTACTATACTCTTAGCAATCTGTTGTCCGGGAAATCTCTTCATTATCGTCGGCAGAAATATAGCAGACATGCGCTGAGATAATTCAGGATTTTATGCTGCCACACCGGGTAACCATCAAATTCATTTATGAAAATACTCAAAATCAGTCATCCATTATTACACAGTGACACTCACCGATGTCCTCAATGCGATATCATTTTTCGTCTGTCAGAAGTGAACCTGCACGAAACAGCGTATTGCCCTCGTTGTATGGCAAAAATCCGCAGTGGCCGGGAATGGTCGGTCCTGCGACTGGTGGTGATATCCATAATAATGTTGTGTCTGATGCCTATGGCTTACAGCCTGCCATTACTCAGGATTTCTCTGCTGGGGATGGCTATCAATGCCAGCCTCACGGAGGGCGTTTACCAGATTATGGCTCAGGGCGATGTTCTGACAGCAGCCATGGTGATGTTCGGTGCAATAGGTGCTCCGCTCACTTTGGCACTGTCGATGATTTATCTGGTCGTTGGACACGCCCTGGGAATGAATCTGAGACCCGTTTTGCTGATGCTGGAAAAACTCAAAGAATGGGTCATGCTGGACATCTACCTGGTGGGTATTGCTGTCGCCGCCATCAAAGTTCAGGATTATGCCTCATTAGAAGCGGGCTACGGGCTGGTTGCATTTATCTCACTGACACTACTGAGCCTGCTTATTCTGATAAACATGAACACTGAATCTTTATGGCAACATTATTACCCTCAGCCTCCGGGAGCGCTGGCGAAAGATAAGATAATCGTCTGCCTGAACTGCCATTTCAGTGGCGGTGCTGACAGCAAAGGACGCTGCCCACGCTGCCATACCCGGTTATCCCGGCGGATGCCTTATAGCCTGCAAAAGACCTGGGCGGCACTCATCTCTTCCATCGTTTTCCTGTTCCCGGCAAATATGTTGCCTATCTCGGTGATTTATCTGAATGGTGCCCGTCAACAGGACACTATTTTTTCAGGTATTTTATCCCTGGGTTCCGGTAATATTCCCGTCGCGATGGTAGTATTTATCGCCAGTATTCTGGTACCTTTCAGTAAAGTTCTCATCATGCTGTCGTTACTACTGAGTATCCATTTTCGCTGTGTTCAGGGCCTGAAAACCAGAATCCGTCTGTTGCGTGCCATCAAGTGGATTGGCCGCTGGTCAATGCTCGATTTATTTGTCATTTCGCTGACAATGTCACTGGTAAACCGTGATCAGTTGTTAGCTTTCACTATGGGACCGGCTGCTTTTTACTTCGGTTCTGCCGTAGTCCTGACGATACTTGCCGCCGAATGGCTGGACAGTCGTTTAATCTGGGATGCATATACAACAGGAAACGCCGAATATGCCGATTAGTTCTGCGGTAACCAAAAAGCGCAAAATTTCCCCGTTCTGGCTGTTGCCATTGGTGGCTTTACTGATCACCGGTTGGCTACTGTGGCAGAACTATCAGGAGCGTGGAACCTCTATTACCATCAATTTTCAGACTGCCGATGGTATTGTCCCTGGACGTACACCTATTCGTTACCAGGGCGTACAGGTAGGGACCGTTGAAGGCATTGTACTCAGCGACGATTACCGGACTATCCGCATTAAAGCCAGTATTAAAAGTGATATGAAAGATGCGCTGCGCGAGAAAACTCAGTTCTGGCTGGTCACACCACAGGCATCACTGGCCGGGGTCTCCGGACTCGATGCGCTGGTAGGGGGTAACTACATCTCAATGATGCCAGGTTCAGGTAAACCTCAGGAAAATTTTACAGCGCTTGATTCGCAACCGAAGTTTAACACCAATATCTCCGGGTTGATGTTACATCTTAACGCCACAGACTTAGGTTCTCTGTCTACCGGGTCATTGGTCTACTACCGAAAAATCCCTGTAGGTAAGGTGTATAACTACAGTGTTAATGGTGACAACCAGGGGGTAGTCATTGATGTCCTGATTGAACGCCGTTATGGTAATCTGGTGAAAAAAGACAGTCGTTTCTGGAACGTTTCAGGAGTAGATGCCAGTATTGGGTTAAATGGTGTCAATGTCCGGATGGATAGCCTGCCGGCGCTGATCAACGGTGCCATTGCATTCGATTCGCCGACGACCAGCCCGGCAGCCACCGCGGATGAAACCTATACCCTGTATCCTAACCTGGCAGAAAGCCACCGCGGCGTAAAAATATCCCTCGATCTGCCTGATGGTAACAACCTGACTGCAGGATCTACCCCGCTGATGTATCAGGGACTGCAGGTCGGAACCCTGACTAAACTGAACCTGGCCGACCCGCAGCATGTCAGTGGTGAACTGACCATCGACCCGTCAGTGACTGATCTGATGCGCAGTCAGACCAGGATTGAATTACACTCTCCGAAACTCAGCCTGGCTGACACGTCTGTAAGCAGCCTGTTGACCGGGGATTCATTAGTACTGGTACCGGGGGCTGGCGACCTACAATCACATTTCACGGTATACCCGTCGACACAAACTCTGATGCGGACCCCGGGAACACTCAATGTACAGCTGACAGCCGATGACAGCTACGGCATTTCTCCGGGTCAGCCGCTGATCCTTAATGGCGTGCCGATTGGTACAGTTTCAGAACGTCAACTGACCGATAACGGAGTCCGTTTTGTCGTCTCGGTTTCCGGGGCTTACCGGCAATTTGTTCACGCCAACAGTAAATTTGTTGCCGACAGCCAGCTTCGGGTCAATGTCAGCCTGGACGGTGTTCAGATGGTAGGTGCCAGCCCCGGAGAATGGTTACAGGGCGGTATACGACTGTTGCCAGGCGATAAAGGACAGCCCGTCAGTAGTTATCCTTTATATGCCGATGCAGGTAAAGCAGCAGAAGGTGTTACTGGTGACAAACCTTCTACCACGCTGACACTGACCGCCGCCAGTCTGCCGGATATTCAGGCAGGGTCGGTAGTGCTGTATCGTCGTTTCCAGGTCGGTGAAATTGTGGCGGTAACTCCTCTCAGAGATAAATTTCTGGTGGCGGTACATATTAACTCTGCGTACAGAAATCTGATCACTAAAGATACGGTATTTTGGGCTGAAGGTGGTGCACGGGTACAGTTAAACACCAGTGGCATTACTGTTCAGGCAACCCCACTTAACCGGGCCCTGAAAGGAGCGATCAGTTTTGATAATCTTGACGGCGCTAATCATCAGTCAGGACAAACCCGGATACTTTATCCGACCGAGACTGCCGCCAGGGCCATTGGCAGCCAGATTACATTACGCACTTATGACGGTAGCAAACTCTCCACCGGTATGCCTATCCGTTATCTGGGGATCACCATCGGTCAGATCGAGTCGTTATCACTAAATGCGGCCAACAATCAGGTTCTGGCTAAAGCGGTCCTTTACCCGGAATATGTGAATGACTTTGCCCGCTCCGGGAGTCGTTTCTCGGTGATTTCACCTGAAATATCTCCGACCGGGGTGAATCACCTCGAATCTCTCTTACAGCCTTATGTGAATGTTGACCCGGGCAAAGGTGCCGTGACCCGCAGTTTTGAGCTGCAACAGGCGACCATTACCGATTCCCGGTATCTGAACGGCAGAACATTCTATGTAGATGCACCTGAGGCCGGGTCTCTGACCATTGGCACTCCGGTATTATTCCGTGGCGTTGAAGTCGGTACCGTCACCGGAACATCCTTGGGCACTCTTGCGGATCGGGTACAGGTAGCAATACGTATCAGCCAGCGTTATCAGTATCTGGTCAGGAACAACTCGGTCTTCTGGCTGGCCTCCGGATACAGTCTGAACTTTGGCCTGGTCGGCGGCGTAGTCAAAACAGGAACCTTCCAGCAGTTTATTCGTGGCGGGATTCAGTTTGCTACCCCGCCGACTGTTCCATTAGCTCCGGAAGCCACCGCAGAGAAACATTTCCTGCTGCTTAATGAAGCCCCTAAAAACTGGCAGCAATGGGGCACCGCAATTTCACACTAACTGATGTAAACGGATAACGGGCAGCCAAGCTGTCCGTTATCATGTTACAATAACGGATTATTTTCTGACGGTAGCCTGCTGTGTCCGACTCCCTGTTTTTCCCCGAAGACTTTTTGTTACAGATGCAACAACTGCTGGCCGATGATCAGCAGTTTTCCCGGTTTAAAGCCCTCTGTCATCAGCCATTACGTCGCAGTATCCGCGTAAATACGCTGAAAATATCTGTGGATGATTTTCTGGAACAAGTCTCCGTCTATGACTGGCAACTCACGCCGGTCCCCTGGTGCAAAGAAGGGTTTTGGGTCAGCAGGGCCGATGAATCACTGCCTCTGGGTAGCGTAGCCGAACATTTAAGCGGATTATTTTATATCCAGGAAGCCAGTTCTATGCTGCCAGTGACCGCCCTGTTTGCCCACAGTGAATCGCCGGTGTATGTGATGGATATGGCCGCCGCCCCGGGTTCAAAGACCACACAAATCGCTGCCAGAATGAATAATCAGGGTATGATCCTCGCTAATGAATACTCTGCCAGCCGGGTGAAAGTACTGCATGCAAATATCAGCCGTTGTGGCGTGACCCATAGCGCGCTGACCCACTTCGATGCCGCAGTCTTCGGTCCGGCATTGCCGGAGCAGTTCGATGCCATTCTGCTGGATGCTCCCTGCTCCGGCGAAGGAGTGATTCGGAAAGATCCCCAGGCACTCAAAAACTGGAGTATGGATAGCTGCAAACAGATAGCGGCGACGCAGCAACAACTGCTACAGAGTGCCTTTCATGCCCTGAAACCCGGCGGAACCCTGGTATACTCTACCTGTACATTAAATACCCTGGAGAATCAGCAGGTGGTTAACACCCTGCTGACACAATTCGCGGACGCTGTCGAAGTGGTTGCCCTGACTGAATTGTTCAGCGGTGCAGAACGCGTCGCCACGCCGGAAGGTTATCTCCACGTTTTTCCCCACTGTTTTGATAGTGAAGGTTTCTTTGTCGCCTGTTTACGGAAAACTGCCAGCGTTGCCCCGCTTCCGGCCCCGACCTACAAAGTGGGTAAGTTTCCCTTCAGCCCGCTTACCTTAAAACAGGCAGCAGAAGTCCGCAGGAATGCGGCAGCTTCCGGGTTACGCTGGGATGACAGCCTTGAACTCTGGTCCAGGGAGAAGGAAATCTGGTTATTCCCACGGGCCGCTGTCCCCCTTTTCGGCCGTATCCGTTTTTCACGAATTGGCTTAAAGCTGGCTGAAACCTTTGCTAAAGGTTACCGCTGGCAAAACGAAGCGGTCATTGGACTAGCCGATTCAGCCCATACTTCCGCAATTGAACTGACGGATGACGAGGCCGAAGAGTGGTTTCGTGGCAGAGACATTTATCCTCAGCAGCCACTGCCGGCAGAGGAAATGCTGGTGCTACATCGTGGACAACCACTGGGGCTGGCGAAAAAGGTCAGCAACCGGATTAAAAACAGTTATCCACGCGAACTTGTCAGAGATGGTCGGCTGTTTCGTTAGACCGGGGCAAAAAAAGACCGGGCACAAATCCTGTGACCGGTCCAGGGAAATGGCTCAGAGAGCCGTGCGCTAAAAATTGGCATCACGAGGTAGTTGGCCTCACAAAGTAATCATAGTTGAGTTTTGCCTTATTTCCAGCGCAGTCATTCCACCGCGTTTTTCCCTCACTTAGAATTATTTTCCGCACAAAGATTGTGCTTTATTAATCAATGGCTGAAGGCTCATTTTCTGCCCGGGATGATCTTTGTCATCAGAAAGCAGCGGAGTAATATCCCCTCCCTGAGACAGCCCCTGCTTCACCCGGTTCTGTGCTTTTTCATTCAGAGGATAGTTCATCAGTGTTGAGGGATTAATTGCAAATAATGAACCATCCTGTTCACAGGTCAGCATAATCTCATCGCGGTCACGAAACGGCCAGATGTCTTTGCCAGTTTCCAGACGGTTGACAGTGATGACCTGAGTCGCAAATGCCTGGCCGCTGACCAGTAGCAGTAACAGCGAGGGAAGTAGTTTTTTCATTTAATATAAACCTTCAATACACAGTGATAACGGAATGACTTTACACCGGTGATAGTGTGGCAAACAAACTCACCACCGCAATCACCACCAGTGAAACGAATAATTCAAGTTGAGTCAGACGGATAAACCAGCGACGGCTCCGCTCCGGAGCACGGGAAAAACGTGGAACCAGCCAGTACCGGTTATACAGTGCAATAGCTACCATCAGTAACACCAGGCTGACCTTGAACAACAGCCAAAGTAGCCAGGCAGAAAAGTGCAGCGGGAAACCGGCAATCAGCACAGTATTTAACACACCGCTGATAATCGTCAGGGCCACTGCCCAGTGGCCATAGCGGGAAAACTTCATCATCGTCCGGATAGCGTTATTATCATCAGGACGGTTGCTGGCCTGTTTCATCAGCCATAACAATGGAAACAGCCCCCCGCACCAGAAGGTCGCCGCAGTCAGATGGACCGCCTGGCTGACCTGACCTGCCAGCCCCCGAACTCCGTCATGCATCGCAGCGTGACCTGTCATCGCCATTAGCATCAGCCCGACAACACACCCCGCCAACAACAGAAATCCGGCCCGCCGACTGTTGAAAATGAGCAACAGTACGCACAGCAGCGCTAGCAACATTTCCGGCAACCACGCCTGACCGAATCGGGTGCCGGACACAGCGTTCCACACTGAAGCCTGCCAGATGCCGTCAGTCGCACCACTCATAAGTATCGTCTGTACTGCAAACATTGCTACAGCTGACACAAATGCAATAACGGCAGCGCATACTGCACCGATTTTTAAGTGTGACCAGAGAAGTCCCGCATATTCTTTCGGAGCAAGGATGGCCCGGTAACTGGCACAGCCCGTCAGCAATATCAGACTGGTAAAATGGACAAATCTCAGCAGAATATAGCTGGCAGCAATCACGTGTGACTCCGCATGGAGAAAAACAGGAATATCTCAGGAAGGGAAAATACAGTCGCTCTGCCCGGCATGTCGATATGCAACACGCTGATCTCCTGAAACTATTGGTAAGCTGACGCACAATGCAGCCAAGGATACGCCGCTAATATGCTGCTGTCGAGTCCGGTCGTTATGCCCAAGGGTTGATTGCAGACGGATAAAGTTTTACTTTGTGACTAAATAATCAGGAGTCGCCGATGAGTTTTAATTTAGCACTGCTTAGTGCAGAAGAAAAAGACCGAATCAATACCGATCTGGCTGCGTCCGGCGTAGCCTTTAAAGAGCGGTATAATATGCCGGTAGTGGCCGAAATTGTCGAAAAAGAGCAGCCTGCTGAGATGCAGGAGTGGTTTCGTCAGCGACTCGGTGTATTCCGGCAAACCTCTCTCACCCTGTCACGTTTACCTTATGAACCGAAACAGAAAAACTGATGTTACGGGTAATTGATACGGAAACCTGTGATCTGCAGGGCGGGATTGTCGAGATTGCCTCCGTAGATGTAATCAACGGTCAGATTGTCAACCCAATGAGTGATTTGGTCTGCCCCGACCGGCCAATCAGCCATCAGGCGATGGCAATTCACCGGATTACCCCACAGATGGTGGCAGATAAGCCCCCGCTGGAGCAGATCATTACCCGCTATCAGGGCAGTGATTGCTATGTTGCGCATAATGCCAGTTTTGACCGGCGGGTATTGCCTGAAATGGGAGGGCAATGGTTGTGCACCCTAAAAATGGCTCGCAAATTGTGGCCGGGGATAAAGTACGGTAACCAGGCTTTACGCCACAGCCTGAAACTCGAAGTCAATCCGCCGCCCGATTTGCATGCTCACCGCGCCTTGTATGACTGTTACATCACTGCGGCGTTATTGCTAAGAATTATTGACGAGTCCGGCTGGGACGCGTCGCAAATGCGGGAAATTTGTCAGCCTGCCGCCGCCGCTGATGGTGATGATGTGTTTCCGTTCGGTAAATACCGTGGTCAACCTGTCGCACTGGTAGCCCGTAAAAACCCGGGCTACCTGCGCTGGATGCTGGACAACCTGACGGACTTACGCCCTGCTTTCCGTCAGACATTACAGCGTTATCTGAGAGATCAGCCCTGAGGTTCGGCCGGCGGCAGCTTGCCTTCCGCCAGTGCAATCAGAAATGCGCTTTCCATCGCAGTGTCTTCATAAGCCTTGAAACGCCCTGATTTCCCCCCGTGCCCGGCATCCAAATCCGTCCAGAGTAACAGCAGATTATTGTCGGTTTTTTTATCGCGTAACTTTGCCACCCATTTTGCAGGTTCCCAGTATTGCACCTGAGAATCGTGTAGTCCTGTTGTCACCAGCATATGCGGATAGTCCTGAGAAGCCACGTTATCATAAGGGCTGTAAGCACGGATAATAGCATAGCTGTCAGCCTGTTGCGGATTTCCCCATTCATCATATTCACCGGTGGTCAGCGGTATGCTTTCATCCAGCATGGTGGTAACCACATCCACGAATGGCACCTGAGCCACCACCCCGTGATACAGCTCAGGGGCCTGGTTCACCACCGCCCCCATCAGCAAGCCGCCAGCACTTCCGCCCATGGCATAGCATCGCTGTGGGTGGCCATAACCCCGCTCAAGAAGTTGCCGGGTCGACTGGATAAAATCACTAAAACTATGCTGCTTATTTTTGAGCCGGCCGGCATCATACCAGGCCTGGCCCAGCTCGCCACCACCACGAATATGAATTAAGGCATACACAAATCCCCGATCGAGCAGGCTGAGTCGGCTACTGCTAAAATCTGCGTCCATGCTGCTGCCGTAGGCACCATACCCGTATACCAGCAAGGGGTTTTCCCCACGCCTGAACAGGTCTTTCCGGTAAACCAGCGATACCGGAACCTGACAGTCATCATCCATTGTCAGCCAGAGATATTCGCTGTGATACTTAACGGCCGAAAACCCTTTCACCGCGCTCTGTTTCAGGGTTTTGCGTTCACCACTGTCAAGATCGAGCTGGTAGGTAGTGGCCGGAGTTGTCATTGAAGAGTAACCGTAGCGTAGTTGCGAAGTTTCCGGCGACGGGTTGTAACCCAGCCAGGTCACATAAGTCGGGTCATCGAAGCTGATCAACCGCTGTTCATCACGGAAACGATGATATTGTGACAGGCAACTTAACCCGTTTTCCCGCTCTTCTGTCACCAGCCAGTCGCGGAACACCTGAAAATCTTCCAGAACCCGGTGTTCCCTGACCGGTATCAGCGTTTTCCAGTGCATTTCATCCCGTTGGCACTCGTCGGCACTGTACAGGGCAAAGTTAATACCGGCGGTGTTTGAGCGGATATAAAACTGCTGCTGATAATGATCGAGCCCATACTCATGCCCTTCCCGGCGGGGTAAAAAGCACTCAGGTTCGGAACGAGGTTGACTGGCATCTACCAGCCAAATTTCGCTGGTTGTCGTACTGTCGATAATAATTTCGATGTAATCTTCAGAAGTCGTTTTCCCGAGGCTGACATAAAAACTGTCATCATCCTCCTGATAGACCAGTTGATCCTGGCTGACCGGCGTACCCGCTTCATGGCACCACACCTGCCAGGGTAATAATGTTTCGGGATCCTGACGCACATAGAATAACGTGCGACCATCATTGGCCCACATCAGTGAGGGAGAAACACCCGTCAGCACTTCCGGAAACCAGCGGTATTCATGTAAATCATACAACCGGATTTCATATTGACGCCGGGAGAGGAAATCCTCTGCAACCGCCATCAGAGTATTGTCCGTGGTAATGTCCAGGGCGCCGAGACTGTAGAACGGATGAGTTTCTGCCCTTTTATTACAGTCAATCAGACACTGCCAAAGGGGTTCTCCCTGCGTCGTTTCCGGGGCCCGATACCATAACGGATATTCGCCCCCTGCTTCAAAACGTTGCTGATACAAAAAACCATTTTTAAGATAAGGAACGGAGTGATCTTTTGGTGGAATACGCGCTACCATCTCCTGGTAGAGTGTCTCTTCCAGTGCTTTTAACGGGGCCAGTTGTTGCTGACAATAATTATTTTCCTGTCGCAGATAATCCAACACTTCCGGGCTGGACCTTGCATCATCCCGAAGCCAGTAATAGTCATCAATTCTGGTATCACCGTGCATCACCATTGTATGAGGATGTCTTGCCGCATTAGGAATTTTCATCGTATCTGTCCTGAAAAATTGGGTCGTATTCCGCCGAAAAAACATCGACTACAGTGATTAAAGGTGACAGTGTCACGACGGTAGCTGTCCGTCTCATAGCAAGACTTTACCATTATAAAAAAGAAATCGCCTGCTAATGCCTGCGCAATCGTTTTCCTTTATACTGTGCGGCAGTTTTTGAACAGAATTAACGGGTGGAAATAATGGTAACTCTCGGAACTGCACTGCGTCCGTCAGCAACACGTGTCATGTTATTAGGCTCTGGTGAACTGGGGAAAGAAGTCGCCCTGGAGTGTCAGCGGCTGGGTGTCGAAGTCATCGCGGTTGACCGCTATGCTGACGCACCGGCAATGCATGTGGCACATCGTAGCTATGTCATCAATATGCTGGATGGCGAAGCGCTGGCGGCGATTATTGCCAAAGAAAAACCTGATTATGTGGTTCCGGAAATTGAAGCCATTGCGACAGATAAGTTACTGGAACTTGAACAACAAGGTGTACATGTTGTTCCAACGGCTCGTGCTGCAAAACTGACCATGAACCGCGAAGGCATCCGCCGCCTGGCGGCCGAAGAACTGGCACTTCCCACCTCCGACTATCGGTTCGCTGACAGCCAGCAGGCGTTTGTGGCTGCCGCTCACGAAATCGGTTTTCCTTGTATCGTCAAACCCGTCATGAGTTCTTCGGGTAAAGGTCAGAGTTTTATTCGTGATGAATCAGGGCTGGAAAAAGCCTGGCAGTATGCCCAGCAAGGTGGTCGTGCCGGTGCGGGACGGGTTATCGTCGAGGCAGTGGTGAAGTTTGATTTTGAAATTACACTACTCACCGTCCATGCTGCCGACGGAATTCACTTCTGTGCGCCCATCGGACATCGTCAGGAGGACGGGGATTACCGCGAATCATGGCAGCCACAAGCCATGAGTGATTTAGCATTGCAACGGGCTCAACAGATTGCAGAGTCGGTGGTTAAGGCGCTGGGTGGTTATGGTCTGTTTGGTGTTGAACTGTTTGTCTGTGGTGATGACGTTATCTTCAGCGAAGTTTCGCCTCGCCCGCATGATACAGGAATGGTGACCCTGATTTCTCAGGATCTGTCAGAATTTGCCCTGCATGTTCGAGCTTTCCTTGGTTTACCGGTTGGAGGGGTACGCCAGTATGGTCCATCCGCATCTGCGGTGATCCTGCCAGAGTTAACCAGTCAGGATGTACGTTTTTCGGCCGTAGAACAGGCCGTTGGTGCCGGGTTGCAGTTACGTCTGTTTGGTAAACCGGAAATTGAAGGTCGCCGCCGACTCGGTGTCGCCTTAGCCACCGGTGAAACTATCGACGAAGCTGTCAGCCGCGCTATCTCAGCGGCCAGCTCAGTAAGCGTCACAGATAAATAACTGCCTGTTCCACAAATTGCGGGCAACAGGATAACTCTGTAACGGAACTGTATATATTATCCTGTTCCGCAAAAGCGCTCACCGTTTCCCGTGGCACACACCACGGGAAACGGTTTTCGCTGTCAGAAATGAACGTTGGCCGTCAGCATCCAGGTCCGGGGTGTGCCTGGTGTGTAGCGATAACCACTGCGATTCAGTGCAGCAATGTATTTCTTATTGAACATGTTATACAGGTTAAATTGCAGATCCAGAGTGGAATTCACCCGCCACGTAGCCATTGAGTCTGCGACCCAGTAATGATCGACACTGGCTGGGGTTCCCGAAGCACTGTCTTTAATCTTATGCATACTGCCGGTATAACGTGCCCCAAGCCCGATAGTAACCGCATCAGTAACATCCCAGGTTGCCCATGAGGTGAATGCATGCCTTGGTGTAAACGGTATGTAGTCGGACCCGTCACTGGTAGCCGAGGTCTGATCAGTACGGGTATTTTGTAATGTATAACCCGCCATCAGATGTACTGTATCGGTAATGTCTCCCTGAGCGGTCAACTCATATCCCTCTACCCGTTTTGATCCTGTCTGCACATACTCATTAGTCGTTGCATCCAGTTCGGCATCATTCTTAATATTGGTTCTGAACAGTGCTGCGCTGAGCAACAGCTTTTTGTTCAGTAATGACCATTTGGTCCCGAGTTCTGAGGTTTCGGCCCGCTCAGGTTTAAAATCAATGTTTTCACCGCCACGTGATACACGGTCGGTAGAATTATCGGTCAGTTTGAAGTCGGTTCCACCTGGTGGTTGCTGGGAAACGCCGTAGTTAAGATAGAGATTACCTTCACTGGTCAGGTGATAAAGCACACCAGCCTTCCAGTTAACCAGATTTCCGGAGTGGCTAAGGTCACTGGTACCTGTAGCACTCCCTGCCGTGTAATGCGTTTTATAACTATCCAGCCTTAATCCGCCGTTGAGCTCAAAGCGATATGGCAACTTAACCGTATCAAACGCATATACACCGAGCGTATTAGTACGCGCTTTCGATCCATAACCGGCAGTTCGGGTCACTGAAGTATCAGAGTCCGGATCCAGCAGGTTTACGGCATTACTACTAAAAGCGTAAGGATAAGAAACATAATTTTCCTGAGTAAGCTCAAGTCCGGTACTGACATTATGGTGAATACCATAGGTATCGAATTTGGTGGACAGGTTAGTCTGGTTAGTCAGGATTTTGTCGACAGTATCGCTGGAGTTCATTTTTCTGATCCCCCAGACTGAGCCGTCGGCATCTTCGGTGACCGTCCCCGCCGTAACTGCAGAAAGGAGGTAGCGCTGGCGCGTCTCAGACCAACGCGTGGTATTACGCAATGTCGTTTGATCGTTAAAGTCGTGTTCCACCCGTGAAGTGAAAGTATCGATCATGTCGTGTTCATAATCTGAATCAGTGCCGTAAAATGTTTTAGACGACACAGCACTGGCATTGTTTAACACACTGTTTGCGTTGGTATATTCCGGCAATCCGACGGTATAAACTCCGCCATCCGGGGTATTATCCTGTTGCTCATGAAAGTAATCCAGGTACCAACGGGTGGATGTGCCCAGACCAAAGGCCAGTGAAGGTGCAATACCATATTTTTCATGATTAACGTCATTTCGACCTTTAGTATTCCCTTTGTCCCCCATTACATTGACCCGGAAAGCAGAGGTATCACTAAGCATCTGGTTATAGTCGAGGGTTGCACGGCGTTCGGAGGCACTTCCATATCCCACAGATCCGTCAACTCCGGTATACAACTCAGGCTGCTTGCTCACCATATTAATGGAACCTGAGGGAGCTGTTCGCCCGTAGTCAGATCCTGACGGACCTTTAATCACTTCGATACTTTGGGTATTAAAGGTATCGCGGGTGACACTTTCAATATCACGTATGCCGTCGATATAGATGCTATTTGAGGTATCAATCCCCCGCATCATGATAGCATCCCCCATGTTGGTGGTGCCGTTCTCTCCCGAGAAAAAGGCCCCTACCCCGGGAGAGTTTTTCAAAGCATCAGTCAACGTTGTCGCCTGCTGTTCCTGAATAACTTTATGCGGAATGACCGTCACAGTACGGGTTGTGTCTGCCAGCGGCGCGGTAAATTTCGGGTCAGTGAGTCTCTGTGGAAGATATAACGACGGTAAGCTCTCCCCGGTCACTACCATGGTGTTTCCGGCATCGGTTATCGCGATATTTTTATTCGCCTGCCGGATAGTCGTTTTACTGACTGTTGAATTGTCGCTATTTGTTGATTTCTGTGTAGTCTGAGCCTGAACCGCCACTGGAAGTACACACATTCCAGCGAACACGCCTAATGTACTCATCGTTTTAAAAGCAGGTGCCACATTATTTTTCTTTTTCAAGGAACTACTCACCCAATGTAATGATTGTGATAATCATTCTTATTTATATTTCACTTTTATGTAAGGCCAGTTTTACATTTCTTTTCAATTTGATAAAATATGGAGTAAATTAGTGAGTGACTGTTTGTTTATCGCCTATTACACAGGCAACCAATGTTCAATAAACAACCTGATCATGCAGGAACTTTCGTTGGCAAGAATATTTTGTCGGTAGTTGGTAAGACTTCCGCCACTGTTGACTTGATCACAAACGCCAGTGAGTGATTCAGATATCTTGCCCACTCTGCCTGGCTCCTCCGAACAAACTGTGATAAATACAAACCGGCCCCCCTGAACAGAGTGCCGGTTTTGTATCTGTAATTTGCTGAGGGTCAGAGGGTAATAGTGAGGCCTGGAACCATTAATAACGGCAAGGATCACTGTCCACACTAATGGTAATCACGTCACTACCGGACATCAGAATTTAACTCCGACACCCAGACCGAGTACATTGAAGTTATAGCGTGCATAACCGGTTTTTTGTCTCGAAACAGAGTAGGACAAATCAAGCACGACTGAATTAAGCGGATTAATCTGGGTACCTATGCTAATTACCGGAGATAAATGATGAAATGAATCGGAAAACTGTTCTGATGACTGAGTACCATTACTGTTTGCCTGATTCATTTTCCATTGCTGATGCAGCTTCAGCTTATTCAAGCCGGCCATGCCATACAAACTGAAAAATTCATTGAATCGCCAGGCGGGTCCCGCCATCAGAGATCCTATTTTGATCTTGTTTTCCCCACTTTTTATCCCTTGCGAATTGTCGCTGATAAGCCCGGTATTTTTGGTCTGGAAGCTGAAAGAGCCAATCACACTCCATGGTGATCCCCATTCAAAGCGATACTTAATATCTGCCCCATGTAATCTAACTGAACCCAGCTTTGCCCGGGTATACCCCAGACTCAGGCTGTGTTCAGCCGCATTTACCTTAGTATTGACCGACAGAAGTGCAGCTATCAGTGCTGCCAGAGAAACCGCATGTTTCATCCCGAATCATCCTTAACATAATTTTCCATGAGAGTGCTAACCGTGCCGGTACTGCGCAGGATGTTATAGTGTAGCGAATCAGAATTTTTTGTCGCTGACACAGGAATAATTCTGTGAGCCGCAGAGGGATGTGGTCTTATTAGAAAGACGAATACCTCATTGCATAATATTTTTTTTATTTAAAGACAACGCATTAGAATGGTCACTGTACGGAGTCCCGACCGGGATAAGAGCAATTCAGACAAAATAGCAGAGAAAGCTGTGGCAGTTTACAGACTGGTTTGTGTCAAAAAAAGGCCTGCGTTGCAGGCCTTAAGAATATTTAGCAGGATGAATTATTCAAATTCATTCCACGAACGCCCGTCACGGGTGATCATCGCGACAGAAGCGACCGGCCCCCAGGTACCTGCCTGATAAGGTTTAGCACCTTCACCATCGACTGCCCATGCTTCAATGATAGAGTCAACCCATGTCCAGGCGGCTTCAACTTCATCACGACGTACAAACAACGCCTGAATACCGCGCATGGTTTCCAACAGCAGGCGCTCATAAGCATCCGCAAGGTGTGACTGATTGAAGGTCTCTGAAAAACTCAGATCCAGCTTAGTCGTCTGAAGTTTGTGCTTGTGATCCAGGCCAGGCACTTTATTCAGAATTTCGATTGCAACGCCTTCATCCGGCTGCAGTCGAATGGTCAGTTTATTCTGTGGTAACTCGGTGTAAGAATCTTTGAACAGATTCAGTTCCGGATTTTTGAAGTAAACGACCACCTCTGAACATTTGGATGGCAGACGTTTACCGGTTCTCAGATAGAAGGGTACGCCGGCCCAGCGCCAGTTATCAATATCTACCCGGATAGAGACAAAAGTTTCGGTGGTACTGGTTTTGTTAGCACCCTCTTCTTCCAGATAACCTGGCACTTTTTTACCCTGTACAAAACCGGCAGTGTACTGGCCACGCACCGTCTTATCACGGACGTTAGACTGATCAATTCGACGCAGCGAACGCAGCACTTTCACTTTCTCATCACGGATACTGTCAGCACCCAGATCTGAAGGAGGAGACATCGCAATCATAGTCAGAATCTGCAACAGGTGGTTCTGAATCATATCCCGCATCTGGCCGGCTTTATCAAAATAACCCCAACGACCTTCAATACCCACCTCTTCAGCAACAGTGATTTGCACACTATCGATAGTGCGGTTATCCCAGTTATTCACGAAGATAGAGTTAGCAAAACGCAGTGCCAGAAGATTCAGTACAGTTTCTTTACCCAGGTAATGGTCGATACGGAATACCTGACTTTCTTCAAAATACTCCCCGACACTGTCGTTGATTTCACGGGAAGTTTCCAGAGAGGTACCCAGAGGTTTTTCCATCACCACACGTGCAGGTTTGGCATTCAGTTTCGCCTGGCCCAGACCTTTACAAATAGCCCCAAACGTATTGGGTGGCATCGCAAAGTAGTTGATGGTGGTACGTTTTTTCTGGTCCAGCATCTTGCCTAAACGAGCAAAATGGGCGCTGTCGTTGACATCCAGGTTACAAAAATCGAGACGATTGCTGAGTTTATCCCACAGCGCTTCATCGATCTTTTCCTTCATAAAGGTTTCCAGTGCTTCACGAACCACTTTAATGTAGGCAGCTTTATCCCATTCTGCCCTGCCTACACCAATGATGCGTGAATCTTCATGGATCTGTCCGGCTTTTTCCAGCTGATACAGGGATGGCAACAGCTTGCGGCGTGCGAGATCGCCTTTGGCACCGAAAATGACCAGATCACATGCCTGGGCCTGATGGGTTACCGACATTCTATTCTCCTCGTTGCAGAATTACCGTCACTGTCTGCTGACATTGTCGGACTCTTTCATTATTCAATTGCGTTACACTGTACTGCTTTCATAACACCAGGTAAATACAAGGTTAATCCCCTGATGTTTCAATGGGTTTTGTAGATGCGCCTGCAAAGTACTCCCGGTACACAGAATCACAGTCTTCATATCTACGTGAAACTATGAGTGATAACTTATCCCTTAGGCCATTTTATCATTTCTGCGCCATTTTTACTGTGTGGCTAAGATTGAAATTACCTCCGACAATAATAGCCGGTGACTTTTTTTCTGTCACAGTTTAGGGTGTTAGCGTCCTTATTTTTACCCGGTCTCAGGCAGAAAAAATTATTTCATTTTTAGTTGCACCGTATCAAAGATCTGCCGCTCAAATAGCGCTGAGATAATAATAGTACAGGCACCGACACACTTAACATTATGACAACATTTTAGCTCGAAATGGGTAACACCTTTCAGCTAGAATACCGGCATAAATTCTGATGCGGCAGCCACCCGCATTTTTTTGTCAATGGAGTCCTTCAATGTCACGACGTCTCAGAAGAACCAAAATCGTTACTACCCTTGGCCCCGCTACTGATCGCGATAATAACCTTGAAAAGATCATCGCAGCAGGGGCTAACGTAGTTCGTCTCAACTTTTCGCATGGTAGTCCTGAAGATCACCAGGCCCGGGCAGATAAAACACGTGAAATTGCAGCAAAACTGGGACGCCATGTCGCTATTCTCGGAGATCTGCAGGGTCCAAAAATCCGTGTATCCACTTTCAAAGACGGAAAAGTATTTCTGAATGTCGGCGATGCCTTCTTACTCGATGCCGGCCTGGGTAAAGGCGAAGGTGATAAAGATAAAGTCGGCATTGATTACAAAGGCTTACCTCAGGATGTTGTACCCGGTGATATTTTATTACTGGACGACGGCCGGGTTCAGTTAAAAGTATTACAGGTCAATGACACTCAGGTATTTACCGAAGTCACTGTCGGTGGTCCACTGTCAAATAATAAAGGGATTAATAAGCTGGGCGGCGGTTTATCTGCCGCAGCGCTCACCGAAAAAGACAAGGCGGACATCCATACCGCAGCCAAAATTGGTGTCGATTATCTGGCCGTCTCTTTCCCACGTTCCGGCGCCGATCTGCAGTATGCCCGCAAACTGGCTCAGGAAGCGGGTTGTCATGCTCAGATTGTCGCTAAGGTGGAACGTGCAGAAGCCGTGGCAACCCAGGCTGCCATGGATGATATTATCCTCGCCTGTGATGTTGTCATGGTCGCCCGTGGCGATCTCGGTGTAGAAATCGGCGATCCTGAACTGGTAGGGATTCAGAAGACCCTGATCCGTCGTGCCCGACAGCTCAACCGTACCGTGATTACCGCAACACAGATGATGGAATCGATGATTACTAACCCAATGCCTACCCGTGCGGAAGTTATGGATGTGGCGAACGCCGTACTGGATGGGACAGATGCTGTCATGCTGTCAGCGGAAACTGCCGCGGGTCAGTATCCTGCAGAAACGGTGAGTGCCATGGCTAAAGTTTGTCTTGGTGCGGAAAAGATCCCCAGTGTGAACGTCTCAAAACATCGTCTCGATGTGCAGTTTGATAATATCGAAGAAGCGATAGCCATGTCTGCCATGTATGCCGCGAATCATCTGCGGGGGGTGAGTGCCATTATTACTATGACTGAGTCAGGCAGAACAGCACTGATGACTTCACGCATCACCTCGGGATTACCGATTTTTGCGATGTCCCGCCATCCAAAAACGCTCAGCCTGGCCGCTTTGTATCGCGGTGTCACTCCGGTTGCATTTAAAAGTTATACAGATGGCGTGGCCGCAGCTTACGATGCTGTCACCCTGTTACGTGATAAAGGTTATCTGATGACCGGTGATCTGGTGATTGTAACCCAGGGGGATGTGATGGGTGCCAGCGGAACGACCAATACCAGCCGTGTGCTCAGAGTAGAGTAATTCTCACCCTACTGCGGGCAGACTAATTGCCCGCAGTGTAAGTGTTCAGTGATTACAGGTCTTTGCGTCTGTAGGGTTCAATATCCCCTTCCCTACGGGTTTTCAGCAACTTAAGAATCCATGTGTACTGTTCCGGATTCGGTCGGACGAATACTTCGACTTCCTGATTCATACGCCACGCTAACGTTCGATCATCGGCTTGCTCCAGACCCTCCATTGGCGGACGGATAAAAATATCCAGCTGATGCGTTTTCCCGTTGTATACCGGAAATAACGGCACAACCTGTGCGCGACAGACCTTCATCAGCCTCCCGATGGCCGGCAGTGTCGCTTTATAGGTCGAAAAAAAATCAACAAATTCACTATGTTCCGCGCCGTGATCCTGATCAGGGAGATAGTACCCCCAGAACCCCTGCCGTACCGAACTAATAAAGGGTTTTATCCCGTCATTGCGCGCATGCATACGGCCACCATACCGGCGGCGTAAGCGATTCCAGAGGTAATCCATCAGTTGATTTTTCTGATTATGAAACATCGCGGCCATCTTCTGGCCTTCAGAAGCGAGCAGCATCGCAGGAATATCTACTCCCCAGCCATGAGGCACCAGAAAGATAACGTTCTGTTGCTGTTCCTGTAACTGACTGATGATCTCGCGACCATGCCAGACCACCCTTTTACGAACTGACTGCGGTTTTTTTAACGCCAGTTCAGCCATCATCACCATAGCCTGAGGTGCGGTAGCAAACATTTTATCGATGATCTGTTCACGCTGTTGTTCCGGTAACTCCGGCAGGCAATACAACAGATTAATTCGGGCGCGTCTGCGGGCACTTTTGGCCCACCGGCCCACCCACTTGCCCAGTGTTCCCAGCACCGGATCACGGACAGAGACCGGCAACAAAGCCATTCCCCCCAGAGCAGCAATGGCTACCCAGTTGCCCCAGTAGCGAGGCTTAAGAAATTCCGTCTTAAACTGCGGAATAAATTCAACATTGTTCTTTTTTTCATTCTTCATGCACTGGCCTCTGTATATACCGGGATTATGATAGTGCTGAAGGGATATTTTGCAATAATCATCTGCATAAATGAAAAAAGCCGGGTAACAATCCCCCGGCTTTCTGACTGAGTTTCTTCCTTAGGTTTAAAACGTTAGTTGCTTTTGCCAGCCTTTTACATCGGCCAGGTACTGTTTGCGGGCACTGCCATTCAAACCTTCCATTCTTGGCATCTGCGCGGTGAGTGGATTCACTGCCTGGTTATTAATCCAGATTTCGTAATGCAGGTGCGGTCCGGTTGAACGACCGGTATTACCGGATAATGCGATACGATCACCACGTTTTACTTTCTGCCCGGGTTTAACCAGTAAACGGCTCAGGTGCATATAGCGGGTCATATACTGACGGCCATGACGCAAAGCAACATAAATTCCACTGGCTCCGCCATTTTTAGCGGTGATGACTTCACCATCTCCTACAGCCAGTACCGGCGTACCAATCGGCAGGGCAAAATCCACACCGCGGTGAGGTGCTATCCGGCCAGTGACAGGGTTAAGGCGACGCGGGTTGAAATTAGAGGAAACACGGAACTGTTTCACTGTCGGGAAACGCAGGAACCCTCGTGACAATCCTGAACCATTGCGGTCATAAAATTTTCCGTCATCAGCCCGAAAAGCGTAATAATCTTTACCGGAGGATCGTAACCGCACGCCGAGTAACTGGCTCTGCATGGTTTTACCATCGAGATTTTCTCGCGACATCAGGACACTAAATTTATCTCCTGCCCGTAATTTACGAAAATCCATTTGCCATTGCAGCGCCTTAATCACCGCACTGGCTTCTGCCGCCGATAACCCGGCACGCTGGGCGCTCTGGGAGAAACTCCCCTGCACCGCTCCACGTAATACGGAATCTTTCCAGATACCTTTCTGGATAGTCGGCGTCATGGTAAAGCTGTCCTGAGCAGTACGCTGATAATCACGGGTTTCGCGACGTGAAATTTCCCAACTCAGCGACTGTAACTGGCCATCTGCATTAAGTGTCCAGCTCAGACTCTGCCCTACATTAAGATTACGCAGTGCTTTATCACTGTTGACCAGCGAATTGATATCCGAAAGATCAATACCATACTGATTAAGGATACTGCTCAGCGTATCACCCGCAGATACCGTGTAATCACGGCCAGTCGGTGTATCGCTGTCTCCCGCCCCCTCTGGCGGAACCTCTTCTTCATCTGCAGTTGAATTATCCTGATCCAGCGGCTCACTGGCTTCAGGCAGGATCTGACTCAGTTGCTGGCTGTCTGTTTCAATATTTCTGACTATCGATTCTGATATATCGCCATGCGGGTAAAACGGAGGCTGCCATACTGCGACAGCCAGCGTAATTACGCTCAGCGACCCCAGAATAATACGATGAGGTCGCGGCAGGTTGTTAAATGCCAGGGCGACAGAACGGGCAATCTGTTGCACTAATTTATTTTCCTTTTATGCTCCTTTCAGGCAGCTCGTGTACTGAACAGACAGTTGTGACAAAAATTGCACATAACTCTCACGGGTGACTCCGATATTCATCCCCAATGGGTCAAGAGTACCTTTACGCACCGACGTACCACGGGCAACCGCATCGATGACGGCTGGCCTGAATTGTGGCTCAGCAAAGACGCATACGGCCTTCTGCTCAACCAACTGTGTTCTTATTTGGTGTAATCTCTGAGCTCCGGGTTGGATTTCAGGATTCACAGTAAAATGCCCCAGCGGCGACAGACCAAAATAGTTCTCAAAATAGCCGTAGGCATCATGAAAAACGAAATAGCCTTCCTGACTTACCGGTGCCAGCCGGGTACGTATTTGTTTATCGGTCTCAGCCAGCCCGGCTTTAAAAAATTCCAGGTTAGCATCCAGTTGGTCTTTACGATTTGGTATAAGTTCCAACAATTTATCATGAATTGCAATTGCCGATGCTTCGGCTATCTTTGGCGACATCCAGATATGCATATTATATTCACCATGGGAATGATGAACATCGGAGTTCTCCGTAGCTGAGGATACGTGATCATCGTGAGGATGTTCGTGATCATGATCATCATCTCCCTTGAGTAATAACGGTGTCACCGTAGGCAGAACCGCAAGTTGTAATGTTTTATCTGCCGGTAAAGCCGCCATCGCACTGCTCATATAGGCCTCCATCTCCGGCCCAACCCGGATAACTAACTCTGCGTTTTTTATACGTTTTATATCAGAAGGACGCAGCGCATAGTCATGCTCTGAGGCACCGTCAGGCAGTACCACACTCACCGGGGTCACACCGTCTGCGATGGCTGCCGCAATAAAGGCCAGGGGTTTGATCGAAGTGACCACTTCACTGTGTGCAGTGACCGGAAATAAACTGCAAACAGAGAGCGCAGAAAACAGTGGGAAATAATACGATTTAAAATGTAACATTTTAATTCAAACCTTAATAATATCGTCAATAATTGTGATATTATAACATTATATTTTTGTTGCAAACTGTAAAAATCATGACTGAACTGGTCGCGCTAGACAACATCTCGGTAGACTTTGGTCAACGCAATGTTTTAAGCAATATTACTCTGTCACTTAAGGCCGGAAGAATTCTGACACTGATGGGGCCCAATGGCGCGGGTAAATCGACGTTAGTCCGCCTGATTCTGGGTTTACTTAAACCTCAGCAGGGCACTGTCCGCCGTATTCATGGACTGACGACCGGGTACGTACCGCAAAAATTGCATATTGACCCCACTCTTCCTCTCACCGTGGACCGGTTTATGCGCCTTTCTCCGCGCGTCAAAGCAGCCGATGTATTACCGGCACTGAGCCGGGTACAGTCAGCACACCTGCAACACTCAGCTTTGCAAACGCTTTCTGGTGGAGAACTACAACGGGTACTGCTGGCTCGCGCACTACCCGGTCGTCCGCAGCTGCTGGTACTGGATGAACCGACCCAGGGGGTCGATGTCAACGGTCAGGTTGCTCTTTACGATCTGATTAATCAGTTGCGTCTTGAGTTGAACTGTGGAGTGCTGATGGTCTCACATGACCTGCATCTGGTCATGGCCAGGACCGATGAGGTGTTGTGCCTGAATCATCACATTTGTTGTTCAGGCACCCCGGAAATTGTTACACAGCATCCGGAATTTATTGCCTTGTTTGGACCGCGTGGTGCAGAAGAACTGGCGATCTATCGTCACCACCATAATCATCGCCATGACCTGCAAGGCCGGATCGTGTTGCGTAAGGGGAATGACCACCGATGATTGAGTTACTGTTGCCCGGCTGGCTGGGTGGAATGCTACTGACGCTGGCCGCAGGTCCCCTGGGTTCATTTGTGGTCTGGCGGCGCATGTCATACTTTGGCGATACACTGGCACATGCTTCGTTACTCGGGGTGGCGTTCGGTTTATTACTGAACATTAACCCCTATTATGCCGTGATTACCATAACACTGTTACTGGCGTTGTTGCTGGTGTTGCTGGAACATCGTCAGCAACTGGCTATCGATACCTTACTAGGCATCATGGCCCACAGTGCATTATCACTCGGCCTGGTGGTGGTCAGTCTGATGTCGAACATCAGAGTCGACCTGATGGCCTATCTGTTCGGGGACTTACTCTCAGTGGCTCCCGGTGACCTGTGGATTATCGGGGGCGGAGTACTGGCAGTAGTTCTGTTGCTGCTCTGGCAGTGGCGTTCACTACTGTCGATGACCATTAGTCCTGAACTTGCACAGATTGAAGGTGTTAATCTGCAACGTTGCCGGATATTGCTGATGCTTACCACCGCTCTGACGATAGGGGTCGCCATGAAATTTGTCGGAGCACTCATTATCACTTCCCTGCTGATTATTCCGGCTGCCACTGCACGACGTTTCTCTCGCTCCCCTGAGCAAATGGCGGGTTTAGCGGTCATCTGTGGAATGCTGGCGGTCACCGGCGGTATGGCATTTTCGGCCGTTTACGATACCCCAGCCGGACCTTCAGTGGTACTGAGTGCAACGTTATTGTTTGTTCTCAGCCTGCTGAAAAAAAGTGCAGTCTGAAGCTTTCTTCAGAAGGTGCTGTTGCACCTTCTGAATTTATCGCCGTTATTCGTCCCGAACGATATTAAAGTGCCGGTAGGCATGCCCGGTGGCCATCCGACCCCTGGGTGTTCGCTGAATAAACCCCTGCTGGATGAGATAAGGCTCGATGACATCTTCAATCGTTTCCCGCTCTTCGCCAATCGCCGCAGCCAGGTTATCCAACCCTACCGGCCCGCCGGTGAATTTGTCGATAATCGCCAGCAGCAATTTACGGTCCATATAATCGAAACCTTCACTATCAACATTCAGCATGTCCAGTGCGCTGGCGGTAATACTCCCGTTCATTTCCCCGTCGGCCCGGACTTCGGCATAATCGCGGGCACGGCGTAATAACCGGTTAGCAATACGTGGCGTACCACGTGCACGGCGCGCAATCTCCAACGCACCTTCCGGCGACAGAGGCAACCCGAGGCAGGCAGCACTCCGCGCTACAATTTGTTGTAAATCAGCGACCTGATAAAACTCCAGCCGCTGCACAATGCCAAAACGATCACGCAGTGGCGAAGTGAGTGATCCGGCGCGGGTGGTGGCGCCAATCAGGGTAAACGGGGGTAAATCAATTTTAATTGACCTGGCCGCAGGCCCTTCACCGATCATAATATCCAGCTGATAGTCTTCCATCGCCGGATAGAGTACCTCTTCGACGACGGGGGATAAGCGGTGGATTTCATCGATAAACAGCACATCATGAGGTTCCAGATTAGTCAGCATGGCGGCCAGATCCCCTGCTTTCTCCAGTACCGGACCGGAAGTCGTACGCAGGTTCACTCCCATTTCGTTAGCGACAATATTGGCCAACGTGGTCTTACCCAGACCCGGAGGACCAAAAATCAATAAATGGTCCAGAGCATCATTGCGCATTTTGGCGGCTTTGATAAAGATTTCCATCTGCTCCCGCACCCGGGGTTGCCCGACATATTCATCAAGCAACTTCGGGCGGATAGCACGGTCCAGACTTTCTTCTTCGCTTTGCGGCACAGCGGAGATCAGACGGTCAGCTTCTATCATAACGGTCCTTATATCGCAGCACGTAATGCTTCACGGATTAATGTTTCACAATCAGCCCCGGGCTGCCCCACCTTACTGACCATACGGCTGGCTTCCTGAGGCTTGTAGCCCAGTGCCACCAGTGCAGACACAGCTTCGGCCTCGGCATCATTCGCTTCAGCCGGTGCTGATGACGGGGCGGACAACTCAAACGGAGTATCACCGGAAAACAAATCTCCATGCATCCCTTTAAAGCGGTCTTTCATTTCCACGACCAGTCGCTCAGCCGTTTTTTTACCTACCCCCGGCAGCTTAATTAACGCACCAATTTCCTGTTGTTCAACAGCATGAACAAACTGCTGTGCCGACATACCGGACAGAATAGCCAGCGCCAGTTTTGGTCCCACGCCGTTAACCTTAATCAGCTCACGGAACAGGGTTCTTTCCTGCCGGTTGTTAAAACCAAACAGCAACTGAGCGTCTTCCCTGACCACAAAATGGGTGAATACCGACGCTTCCTGTTGCAGTTCCGGTAATTCATAAAAGCAGGTCATTGGCATATGAACTTCATAACCTACCCCGTTCGCTTCAATTAATACCAGCGGCGGTTGTTTTTCCAGTATAAGACCCCGAAGCCGACCAATCACTCTGCGTATCCTTATGTTTTAAGCACTGCAGTGGGTTATAGCATAAAAAAGGCTGGATGAATATCCAGCCCTGGTGATGTCATCTGTTTTTTCAGCGCAATCTGCCGCGTGCCAGTAATAACGCATTATCACTAACCCGAAGTGCGTTCTGGCTAATATGACAATGGGTGATGGCAATCGCCAACGCATCAGCCGCATCGGCCTGAGGGTTGGCGGGGAGCTTCAGCAAATTACGTACCATATGCTGAACCTGCGCTTTTTCGGCGGCCCCGGTACCGGTCACCGTCTGCTTGACCTGACGTGCAGCATATTCGAACACCGGTACTTCATGATTCACCGCAGCGACAATCGCCGCTCCCCTGGCCTGACCCAGTTTCAACGCTGAATCCGCGTTCTTCGCCATAAACACCTGTTCAACAGCGAAATAGTCCGGCGAAAACTGAGTAATAATTTCACTGACACCGGCATAAATTAGCCGCAGGCGTTCGGGTAACGCCGGAGTATTAGTACGAATACAACCACTTCCCAGATAGGTCAGTTGCCTGCCCACCTGGCGGATAACACCATATCCGGTAATACGTGACCCAGGGTCTATCCCCAGAATGATCGCCATAGCAAAAGCCCTGTGTCGCGGTTATCGTGCATGACAGATTACAGGGTTTCTGCAATCTCATCAGAAATTTCACCATTGTGGTAAACTTCCTGCACATCGTCACAGTCTTCCAGCATGTCTATCAGACGTAACAGTTTTGGTGCAGTATCCGCATCCATTTCTGCTTTGGTCGACGGAATCATAGTCACTTCGGCGTTATCTGCTTTCAGTCCACCAGCTTCCAGAGCATCACGCACTTTACCCAGATCTTCCCAGGCAGTGAACACATCGATAGCACCGTCATCATAGCTCATGACATCTTCTGCACCGGCTTCAAGCGCAGCTTCCATGATGGTATCCTCGTCCTGGCCCGGAGCGAAGGAAATTACACCTTTGCGGCTAAACAGGTAGGCGACTGAACCATCGGTCCCCAGGTTACCCCCGGTTTTGGTGAAGGCATGGCGCACTTCTGAAACGGTACGGTTACGGTTATCACTCAGGCATTCTACCATCACGGCACTGCCACCCGGGCCATAGCCTTCATAAATGATGGTTTCCATGTTGCTGTCATCTTCACCGCCTACCCCGCGTGCAATGGCACGGTTCATGGTGTCACGGGTCATGTTATTAGACAGCGCTTTATCCATCGCAGCACGCAGACGCGGGTTGGAACCAGCATCGCCACCACCCAGTTTGGCGGCAGTCACCAACTCACGGATAATCTTGGTGAAAATTTTCCCGCGTTTAGCATCCTGTGCCGCTTTACGGTGTTTGGTATTAGCCCATTTACTGTGTCCGGCCATATTTTTGGTCTCTCACTATCTCGTTATCAGATAATCGGGGACAAAGCGCGTGAAATCATTACGCTTTTCATCCAATGACATCGCCCTGACGCATCAGCGGGCGATAAATTTTTCAATTGCTTCGCGGTTACTCCACGACTTAGTCAGCACAGCAGCCTCATTTGCAGACAACCACTGGCTGGCTAAATGTTCGGTCAGTATTACCGTCTGTTCTTCCGGAAGTGGCAGCAAAAACCAGTGCTCCTGATTATGTGTCACTCCCGGAGCATAGCGATGCCGGTAATGCGGGAAGATTTCAAAGCTTATCTGCTGCCTGCAGTCAGTCAGCTCAAGCCCCTGTGCCGGGATATCAATCCCCAGTTCTTCCTTTACTTCCCGTATCGCGGCCTCGCCGGGCTGTTCACCCGATTCCAGGCTACCAGTCACCGACTGCCAGAACCCGGGATCATCCCGGCGCTGTAACATCAACACCCTGCCGGTATCCCGGGCGTAAATTACGACCAGTACCGACACCGGATGCTTATATTTCATTATGCGTTCTCAGAAGATGGCTTTTCTTTTTTCACCACCTGCAGAGCCAGCTCCTCTAGGGCATCCGGATTCGCCGGGCCTGGTGCATCGGTCAGCAGACAAGCGGCCGCGGTAGTTTTCGGGAACGCAATCACATCACGAATATTATCGGTACCGGTCAGCAACATGGTCAGACGGTCCAGACCGAAGGCCAGGCCGGCATGTGGTGGCGCACCATATTTCAGTGCATCCAGCAGGAAGCCAAATTTTTCCTGTTGTTGTTGTTCATCGATACCCAACAGGGCAAACACCGCCTGCTGCATCTTACCGTTATGGATACGCACAGATCCACCGCCCACTTCATAACCATTGATCACCATATCGTAGGCATTGGCAATGGCATCGGTCGGAGAAGCAGTCAGTTCCTCAGGCGTCATATCCCGCGGCGCAGTGAACGGATGGTGCATGGCTGACATGCGTCCCTCTGCATCTTCTTCAAACATCGGAAAATCAACCACCCACAGTGGAGCCCAACGGTTTTCGTCTGTCAGTTGCAGATCACGCCCGGTTTTCAGCCGCAGCGCACCGATAGCATCGGCTACCACACTGGCTTTATCTGCTCCGAAGAAAATCAGATCGCCATCCACTGCCGCAGTACGATGCAAAATTCCCTCAATAATTTCATTACTCAGAAACTTCGCGACCGGACTCTGAATACCTTCAGGAACCGAATTACGCTGATTCACCTTCATCCAGGCCAGGCCTTTGGCACCGTAATTACCGACGAATTTGGTGTACTCATCAATCTGTTTACGGGTCAACTGTGCCCCGCCAGGTACCCGCAGTGCGGCAACCCGTCCTTTAGGATCATTTGCCGGTCCGGAGAAAACAGCAAATTCCACTTCTTTCAGCAGATCAGCAACATCCACCAGCTCCATCGGGTTACGCAAATCCGGTTTATCCGATCCAAAACGGCGCATCGCTTCGGCAAAGGTCATCTGCGGGAACTCCCCCAGATCGACCTGACGGATTTCCTGCCATAATTCACGGATCATTCGCTCCATGATTTCACGCACCTGTGGCGCGGTCATGAACGATGTTTCTACGTCAATCTGAGTGAATTCCGGCTGACGATCAGCCCGCAAATCTTCATCACGGAAACATTTCACTATCTGGTAATAACGATCAAACCCCGAAATCATCAGCAACTGTTTAAACAGCTGAGGTGACTGCGGCAGAGCGTAAAACTCCCCTTTGTGAACACGGCTTGGCACCAGATAATCACGGGCCCCTTCCGGAGTCGCTTTAGTCAGCATCGGAGTTTCAATATCCAGAAACTCATTGGCATCCATAAAGCGGCGCACAAAGCTGCTGATTCGGGCACGGGTTTTGAAGCGCTGAGCCATTTCCGGACGACGTAAATCCAGATAACGGTATTTCAGACGCGCTTCCTCTGTATTCACGTGGTTTGAATCCAGTGGCAGTGGTTCAGAACGATTAATGATGGTCAGGCTGGTCGCCAGCACTTCGACATCACCGGTGGCCATATCTTTATTTCTGTTACGCTCGTCGCGGGCCCGTACTGTACCCTCGATAGTAATACAAAATTCATTGCGTAATTCAGACGCCAGCGTAAAAGCCTGCTGGTAATCCGGGTCGAAGAACACCTGAACAATGCCTTCACGATCACGCATATCAATAAACACCAGGCTGCCGAGATCACGGCGGCGGTTAACCCATCCTGAAAGAGTGACCTTCTGACCCACGTGGGACAGGTTGAGCTTTCCGCAATATTCTGTACGCATAACGCTATCCTTTTTTGACCTTGCCGCAGCGGCCTGAACTGTGTCGGGAATTTTTACCGAAAATCACCGGCTGCAAAATGGGGCGTATTATACTGGAAAAACTGCCACAGGATAAGTATGCCAGCATGAAAGCGGTTGATTACTCAACAGTCAGGAGGCTAAAGTTTTCGTTTTACCTGAGTTTCAGGCTACTCTGCCTCACCGTTTACGATAAAATGCTGTCTGACAAGGAGAACCGGTGACTCTGCGAATTGGCCTGCCTCAGTGGCAACACCCCTGGTGGAAACGTGCCGGGCTGTATACTCTGGAAGATTACGCCCGGCACTTTGATTGTGTAGAAGGCAATACCACGCTCTACGCACTGCCGGATGCAGACACTGTGCTGCGCTGGCGAGCCATGACCAGTGACCGGTTTCGTTTTTGCTTTAAATTTCCGGCGACGATCAGCCACGGCACGGAGCTGCGTGACAGCGCAGAGTTGCTGAACGAATTCTTCCGCCGGATGGATCCGTTATCTGACCGGATCGGACAATACTGGTTGCAGTTACCGTCACGGTTTTCCCCTCTTCAGTTACCACAGTTGTGGTCCTTTCTGAAGCAACTGCCGGCCGCATTCAGTTATGGCGTGGAAGTCCGACATCCGGAGTTCTTTGCCCGTGGCGAAGCAGAGCGGGCGTTAAACCGTGGGCTGGCTGATCGCGGTGTAAATCGAGTCATTCTCGATAGCCGGGCTGTACATGCATCACCTTCGCGCAGTGCAGCAGCTCTCGACGCCAAAGCAAAAAAACCTAAAGTGCCGGTCCATGCGGTATGCACTGCCCAACAACCGATGATTCGTTTTATCGGCAGTGACGAAACTGAAGCCACGGTGAAGCTGTTTCATGACTGGTCGACGCGCATCAGAGAATGGCAGTCAGTATCCTCTCCGCTGCTGTTTATTCACACCCCGGAAATGGGGGAAGTCTTCCCGTTGCTCCACCTGCTATGGCCTGAATTACAGCCGCTGACGGCAGGTCTGCCGCCGTTGCCAGCATGGCCGGAACAGCCGGCACTGTTCTGATCTGGCAGGCAGTGATTTTCCCGGTTACCGGTGAATTTGTCGTGATGGATGCTAAAAATAACTCCGACGGATGCAGCCCGCGCTAGTTTCTGCGACAATAGCCGCTTTTAGGACCTTGCGGATAGTGTGATGTCTGACCGTGATACACTCTTTTCAGCGCCAATTGATAAATTAGGCGACTGGACTTTCGATGAACGGGTGGCTGAAGTTTTCCCTGATATGATTCAGCGTTCAGTGCCCGGATACTCTAATATCATTTCAATGATAGGTATGCTGGCAGAACGTTTTGTCCGGCCTGATACCCGTGTCTATGACCTGGGCTGCTCTTTAGGCGCAGCCACATTGTCGGTACGGCGTAATATTCATCATTCCGGCTGTGAAATTATTGCTGTCGATAACTCCCCGGCCATGGTGGAGCGTTGTCGACGGCATATTGATGCCTTCCGGGCACAAACCCCGGTTCAGGTCATCGAAGCCGATATTCGTCAGGTGGAAATCCGCAATGCTTCGCTGGTCGTCCTGAATTTCACCCTGCAGTTTCTCGACCCCGCTGAACGCCAGCTGTTACTGAATAAAATTTATCAGGGACTGCTGCCGGGGGGAGCACTGGTTTTGTCTGAAAAATTCAGTTTCGACGACCAGGCAATGGGTGAATTGTTGTTCAATATGCATCACGATTTCAAACGCGCTAACGGTTACAGTGAGCTGGAAATCAGCCAGAAACGCAGCATGCTGGAAAACGTGATGTTGACAGACAGTGTCGCAACCCATAAGTCACGACTGGCAGAGGCCGGATTCGGGCATGCAGAACAATGGTTTCAGTGTTTTAATTTTGGCTCTCTTGTGGCAATAAAATGATTGATTTTGGACGTTTTTATCAGCAAATCGCCACCGGCCCGTTAGCTCCGTGGCTCGAAGTATTACCGGCTCAGCTGAGCCAGTGGCAGCGTGAGAATCTTCACGGGCACTTTCGCCAGTGGAAAAAGGCCATCGATCATCTGCCTCAGTTGACACCTGATTGCTGTGATCTGCAAAACGGCGTCACGGCCGACAGCGACAATCTGACCCCCCGCCAGCGCCAGGGTATCGAAACTCTGCTGCGCCAGTTAATGCCCTGGCGGAAGGGCCCCTATTCGTTGTATGGCACCCATATCGATACCGAATGGCGCTCAGACTGGAAGTGGCAACGTGTGTTACCCCATATCTCCCCGCTTGCCGGCCGCACAGTCCTTGATGTGGGTTGCGGCAGTGGTTATCACATGTGGCGAATGCTGGGGGAAGGTGCAGCGCAGGTGGTGGGTATTGACCCTATGCAGCTGTTTTTGTGCCAGTTCGAAGCGGTACGCAAGTTGCTCGGTGATGATAACCGGGCACATCTGTTACCTGTAGGAATTGAACAACTGCCGGAACTGAATGCCTTTGACACCGTATTTTCAATGGGTGTGCTGTATCATCGCCGTTCGCCGCTCGATCATCTGATGCAGTTAAAAAATCAACTGGTCAGCGGCGGTGAACTGGTTCTGGAAACCCTGGTTGTCGAAGGCGATGAACATACCGTCCTGGTGCCTGGCGAACGCTATGCTCAGATGCGAAATGTCTATTTCCTGCCTTCTGCTGCAGCACTGAAGAACTGGCTTCAGAAATGTGGTTTTATCAATGTACGCATCGTTGATCATGCGGTGACTTCGACCGAAGAACAGCGTCGCACCGAATGGATGACCAGTGAGTCGTTGGCGGAATTCCTCGACCCCGACGATCAGCAACTGACCGCAGAAGGCTACCCCGCTCCGTTGCGTGCTGTGCTGATCGCCAGTAAGCCCTGAATAAAGGTAACCGGCGAGTGCCGGTTACTGCATCATACTCTTCATTGCGGCGACCATTTCACCATCCACCACATAGCGGGTAAACTCATCTTCCGCTGAAACAGAACTCATGCTGACTCCGGCTTTACGATAATGCATTGGCGAGCTGACCGGTTTGCTGGCTGAACTGTGAATCTCGGTCAGACCCGCACCGGTAAAGCGATGCAGATTACTCAGTCTGACGCCTGAGCCCGCCATGATCGCCGGCCCCCGGCTGCGGGTGTTAAGCTCAGCCAGCAAAGCCAGGCCATTTTCTGCGCGCTCCTGTTGGCCGGATGTCAGTATCCGTGCTACCCCAAGATCGGTCAGTTCTTCCAAAGCCCGGTAGGGATTCTGGCATAGGTCAAATGCGCGATGAAAAGTCACCGGGATGCCGCCACACAACGCCATGATCTGCTGCATCCGCGGTATGTCAATGTGGGCGTGCTGGTCGAGAATACCAACGACCAGCCCGGCAAAGCCGAGTTCTTTAACCCTGGCGATATCGGATTTTATGGCACGAAATTCAGACTCACTGTAACAAAAGTCACCGCCACGGGGACGGATAATCGGATGTACCGGTATTGAAACCTGTGTTATCACTTCCTGTAGCACGCCCAGTGACGGGGTCAGCCCTCCTTCATGAGGCGCAGCGCAAAGCTCGATACGGTCTGCTCCGGCCTCAGCGGCCTGTATTGCACAATCCGGACCGTAACAACAGATTTCCAACGTAGCCATGACTCTCTCCTTATCAAATGTCGTTGCGTCTGTAGCATTATAAGTAACGGAGCCCACTCACCTGTAAGCTGACCGTTTAACATGACGGCTAATAATGACATCGGATCACAAAGAAAGGGTCGACCAGTATCACAGTGATAGCGATAAGAGTTGAAAATTCATAGAAAAAATAGAGAACTGCTGTAAAATTCCGAGTGGATCGTCGTCATATTACGCGGGACGTTTCACGACCCGACGCTGACAAAATACCACCGGAGACAGGATTCCTTCCCTGTTCCGGACACAATGACTCAGTGCGGCTGTTCGCTGGCGACAATCTGTTCCAGGCTGTAGGGATGAAACTTAATGGTGGTCTTACCATCTGTGACCGCCAGAGTTGGATTCGGCAAACAATCGTGACTTGCCTCGGGACTACTGGTTTTAAATGATATTCCGGGGTGAGTCAGCCCCTGATCAGCAATCAACTCCATTGCCCGTTGGCCAAGAGACTCTGGTTCTCCGGCCAGCACCACTTCAATATGTTCCCAGCCTTCGTGTGGATAGTGTTTATTACCGGGCCAGGGCAGCTCAATAATATGAATTTGCCAGCTTAGTAAACGCAATGGTTGATGCAACCTGAACAGGCAAACCGGGCGCTGATTGATTTCAGCGCGGGAAAACATTTCACCCAGTTGCGAAAAACCGGCTGCCCAGCGTTCAGCCGTGGCTATCTGGTGACAACGCACCGAGATATGATCAGGCTGTAAGCTCGCCAGCGACAGACCCAGACGATGGGCAAGATGACTGAGGTCACCGGCAAAACGTTGCAAATCATCCGCAAGGTCCGGCAGCAACCGGGCAAAAGAAGCTATATCGCTCATAATATTCCATCAATAATAAAAAACCGCGCCGCTATTTTTACGGCTCCCCCGTCATATGTAAAGCCTGGCTGGGAACCCCCCGAGACAGCTTCTGTCCGTGGATTCTAACAGACTGCTGACGTCTGCCGGGCTTTCACGTATACTGCCCGACTCAATTTCGATGACTGCCTCTTAGGTTATCTGCAACAGCCTGTTGCTGATCCGCTAAGAGGTGATCACAGCTTATGAAGGTAATTCGGTGAATATTCAGGCTATTCTCTCAGAAAAAATCAGTCAGGCAATGATTGCAGCCGGCGCACCTGCCGACTGTGAAGCACAGGTTCGTCAGTCTGCAAAAGCACAGTTTGGTGACTATCAGGCCAATGGTATTATGGCTGTCGCCAAGAAACTGGGTCAGGCTCCGCGACAACTGGCAGAACAGGTGCTGAGTCAGCTTGATTTGAATGGAATTGCCGCGAAAACCGAAATCGCCGGCCCGGGATTTATTAATATTTTCCTGGATCCGCAGTGGCTGGCCGCTCAGGCAGAGCAGGCGCTGGCTTCTGATAATCTGAATGTCGCCCCGGTCAAACCACAGACCATCGTGATTGACTATTCTGCACCTAACGTGGCGAAAGAGATGCACGTTGGCCACTTACGCTCAACGATTATTGGTGATGCTTCGGTCCGTACCCTGGAATTTCTTGGGCACAATGTCATCCGCGCTAACCATATCGGTGACTGGGGAACCCAGTTCGGTATGCTGATTGCTTTCCTGGAAAAGAAACAGCAGGAACAGCAGACAGAGATTGCCCTGTCTGACCTTGAGGCTTTTTATCGCGAAGCGAAACAACTGTATGATCAGGATGAAGCTTTTGCAGAGCGTGCCCGGGGATATGTAGTGAAACTGCAGGGTGGGGATGAATATTGTGCGCAGATGTGGAAAAAACTGGTGGATATCACCATGGCGCAAAATCAGCACAATTATGACCGTCTGAATGTCAGTCTGACCCGCGACGATGTGATGGGCGAAAGCCTGTATAACCCGATGCTACCAGGGATTGTCACTGATCTTGAGCAGAAAGGTCTGGCGGTTGAAAGTGAAGGTGCCGTCGTGGTTTATCTGGAAGAATATAAAACCAAAGAAGGTGAACCTATGGGGGTTATCATCCGTAAAAAGGATGGCGGCTACCTGTATACCACCACAGACATTGCCTGCGCCAAATACCGTTATGAAACCCTGAAAGCAGACCGTGTACTCTATTACATTGACTCTCGTCAGCATCAACATCTGATGCAGGCCTGGACCATTGTCCGCAAGGCAGGTTATGTGCCTGAAAGTGTACCACTTGAACACCATATGTTCGGCATGATGTTGGGCAAAGATGGTCGTCCGTTCAAAACCCGTGCGGGGGGTACCATCAAACTGGCCGATCTGCTGGATGAAGCACATGAACGCGCCCTGAAACTGGTCAGTGATAAAAATCCGGAAATGTCACCAGCTGAATTGCAACAGCTGGCGGAAGTGATAGGGATTGGTGCGGTGAAATATGCCGATCTGTCGAAAAGCCGTACCACTGACTATGTGTTCGACTGGGACAATATGCTGGCATTTGAGGGTAACACTGCCCCTTACCTGCTGTATGCTTATACCCGTGTGCTGTCAGTTTTCCGTAAAGCGGGCATCAGTGCACTGGCGACCGAAGGTAAGATTATCCTCGGTGAACCCCGTGAAGCTGCGTTGGCTACCCGACTGTTGCAGTTTGAAGAAACTGTATTGCAGGTCGCCCGTGAAGGTACTCCGCATGTGATGTGTTCTTACCTTTATGAACTGGCAGTATTGTTCTCAGGCTTCTATGAACACTGTCCGATTCTTGCCGCAGAAGATGAAGCGACCCGCCAGAGCCGCCTGAAACTGGCCAGCCTGACGGCCAGAACGCTGAAAACCGGCCTGGATACTTTGGGTATTAATACCGTCGAACGGATGTAACTGCGGGCCCTGTGCTGTTGTGCAGGGTCCCGGATTGCCCGGCAGTCCCGTCACGGGATTGCCGGTAAGTCACCTGAATCTCCGCACAACTGACCCGCATCGCCGCCGGGATTACCGCCCTCCCTTCGTGACGAAACCGAAAGTAAAACGCCCCGCTGGAATGGCTGCCGTTGAACCCGCGACTGATTCCCCGTGCCGCATCGGTCAGCATACACTCCCTGCCACGGCATAACTGCGCCTGAAAACCTGCCGGTGCAGCCGCCGTTAACTGATAACGCCAACGGATACTGATAATGCGGATATCTGACGGCAGGTTGATTCTGAACGGTAAGGTAGCCACCCAACGCCCCCTGGCGGTCACGGCCGGCCCCGCCAGACGATCACCCACGCTGATATCGGCAGCCAACGTCACCCCGGGTAGCAGAGCTGTCAGCAGTACCATCACCCGTAACGTATTCACAGCGTATTGCCAATAGTCGCAGTCTGGCGGATTTGGCGATGTGCATTGACTTCGGCCGCCGACATCACCACCAGTTGCGGAAAACTCCGGCGTAAATAGCGGGAAAGCAACTGACGTAAGCCAGACTGAACCACCAGTACCGGAGTGACGCCCTGGGCTTCCTGACTGGCAATAGCAGCTGTCGTTTGTGTCGTCAGTTGTTCAGCTAACCCTGGTTCCAGACCACTGCCACTCTGAATCACCTGTAGCAGCAGGGTTTCGGTAGCTGGCTGCAAGCCTATCACCAACATTTCGTCAGTGCCCGGGAACCACTGTTGGGTGATAGCCCTGCCAAGACTGATCCTTACCGCGCTGGTGAGCTGATCACTGTCGGTCGTTACCGGACAGTGTTCTGCCAGTGTTTCAACGATGGTACGCATATCCCGTACAGAAACCTGTTCACTGAGCAGATTTTGCAGCACTTTATGCAGTGTGGTCAGGGTAATTAAATCCGGAATTAGCCCTTCGGTCAGTTTAGGCATTTCACGGCCAACCCGCTCAAGCAGAAGCCGGGCCTCTTCCCGGCCAAACAGTTCACTGGCGTACTGACTGATCAGATGATTAAGATGGGTAGCCACCACGGTACTGGCCTCTACCACGGTATATCCGAGGGTCTGAGCCTGGTCACGCAGTGCACCATCAATCCATTTAGCCTGTAGTCCAAACGCCGGGTCATGAGTCAACTCACCCGGAAGTTCGCCACTGGCCCCGCCGGGATTAATCGCCAGCCAGCGGCCCGGCCAGACATCCCCGCGACCAATTTCTACCCCTTTCATAATGATACGATAACCGGAAGCCGTCAGACTCAGATTGTCACTGATATGCACCGCAGGGGGTAAAAAGCCCATTTCCCGGGCAAACTTTTTGCGAATTCCCCGAATCCGGCCAGGTAAGTCGCCATGTTGCAGTTCATCAACCAGTGGAATCAGCCGGTAACCCACTTCCATCGCCAGCGGATCTTCCAGTGCCACATCGTCCCAACTGACATCAGTCACCGGCAGATCCCGGGGTTGAGTGCGTTGCTGCTGATGACTGACGGTTTGTAGTTCTTCCCGCCCTTTCAGCCACCAGGCAAGCAACAGTAATCCGGCGGTAAACAGTAAAAAAACCAGGTTTGGCATTCCGGGAACAATACCTAATAGCCCAAGTACGGCCGCACTTAACAACATCACCCGGGGATGGCTGAATAACTGACTCACCATCTGTTCCCCGACATTACTGTCGGTACTCACCCGGGTGACAATCACTCCGGCGGCTGTAGAAATAACCAAAGCCGGAATCTGTGCAACCAGACCATCACCGATGGTCAACAGGGTGTAGCTGGTCGCCGCCTGCCCCACATCCAGACCATGCTGCACTACGCCTACTAATAATCCGCCGATGATGTTTATCACCATAATCAAAATCCCGGCAATCGCATCACCACGAACAAATTTACTGGCACCGTCCATCGACCCGTAAAAATCGGCTTCCTGGGTCACCTCATTGCGCCGGGCCTTGGCTTCATCTTCTCCAATCAGACCGGCATTTAAATCGGCGTCGATGGCCATTTGTTTGCCTGGCATACCGTCCAGTACAAAACGCGCTCCGACCTCGGCAATGCGTCCTGCACCTTTGGTAATCACCATAAAATTGATCACTACCAGTATGACAAACACCACGATTCCGATAGCAAAATTACCACCGACCAGGAAATGACCAAAGGCTTCCACAACTTTACCGGCCGCCGCCACACCGGTATGTCCCTGTAATAAAATGATTCGTGTAGAAGCTATATTCAGGGCCAGTCGAAGTAAGGTGGCGAACAATAAGACAGTAGGAAACGCGGCAAATTCCAGGGTTTTTCGGGTAAACATCGCCACCAGCAACACCATTACTGACAGGGCGATATTAAATGTGAACAACAGGTCGAGCACAAATGGAGGTAACGGCAGAACCATCATTGCCAGGATCATCAGAATCAGCACGGGTCCTGCCAGGACCTGCCACTCTACTTCACTCCAGCGTGCAGGCAGCCGTAGTTTCTTTGCCAGATTATCCATGCCGTGAAAACTCTCCTGTCATATCCATTTGTTGTGGTACCTGTAAATTTCGGGGGGCAGCCGGACGGGTTCCGCCAACGTTTCTCCAGCGACGGATTTGCCAGACCCAGGCCAGCACTTCCGCGACCGCGCCATACAATGCTCCGGGTATATAATCACCGGGCTCAGTATGGCGATATAACGCCCGTGCCAGTGTCGGTGCTTCAAGCAGTGGAATATGATGCTGTCCGGCCAGTTCTCGGATCCGGGTGGCCAGTTTGTCGCGCCCTTTCGCAACCACTCTGGGTGCATGCATCTTCCCTTCCTGATATTGCAGAGCCACAGCAAAGTGGGTCGGGTTAGTGACAATCACATCCGCTGTCGGGACTGCAGCCATCATCCTGCGTCTGGCAACCGCGTGCATTTGCTGACGAATACGGCTTTTCACGTGCGGGTCACCCTCCTGCTGTTTATATTCATCCCGCAGGTCCTGGCGCGACATCCGTAATTTTTTGTGATAGCTGTATAACTGCCAGAACACATCAAACCCGACCATTGGAATCATACTGAGCACCACTCCTATGCCACAGAGCAGCACCAACACCAGTCCCCGCGGAATGGCTTCAGTGACCGGCAATGCCAACAATCCCATGAACTCATCCCAGTGGTGGTACAAATAACTACCGACCACAAAGCCACTGATGACGACTTTAAGTAATGCCTTGGTGAGTTCTGCCACCATCTGCCCGCTGAATAAGCGCCCGAAACCGCTTAGCGGATTCATCCTGCCCGGATTAAATTTCAGGGATTTACTGCTGAGGGTGATGCCGCCTAACAGCATCGGTGCGGAAACAGCGACCAGCATGATGCCGCACAGCACCGGCAGTATTGTCAGGCAACTCTGCCATAACAACCCCCTGCTTATCAGCAACCAATCGCCATCACGGACCACAGGCTGGCCAAAATACAACCCACTACGCATTATGGTTATCATCGCTCTGGCCACTGGTTCGGCACTGAAACATAACAGCAGTAAACCTGCCAGTAATATCAGCAATGAGGTCAGTTCGCGTGAACGGGGAATATCCCCCTCTTCACGGGCTTTTTCTATTCGCCGTGCACTGGGGGCTTCTGTTTTATCGTCCTTATCCTGGTCTGTCACTGATGGTACTCTTGAATGTCAAAAATCAGAGCATGACAGAGTTCAGGAATAACTATTGTGTGGATATCCTGCGAAATTTCTGGCTATTCTGCGGATCAGCGGACCAGGCAATGCAGCTCGCTCTTAGCGCCAAAATTCAGAATCCCAGACTGTCCAGCAGGTCATCCACCTGGTCCTGATTGGCGATAACCCCGCTGGCATTACTGTCAATCTGTGGACCATTAAGTAAGCTGTCTTTACCGGTGGCTGATGGAATGACTGAATCGGGAATGTTCTCCAACAACACCATCAATAACTGGCGTTCGATTTCCTGAATGACTTCCATCATGCGTTTTATTACCTGACCGGTAAGATCCTGAAAATCCTGGGCCATCATAATTGACAGTAATTGTTGATTAGTGAATGCAGTGTGGTATGGAACCTCCTCCAGGAACTCACGGGTTTCAGTCACCAGTTGTCGGGCTTCGGTGAGCTCAATCGGATCAGCAAACCATTGATCCCACCGACCCGATAATGCCGTCGCCTGCTGCTGTAACTGTTCCTGATGGGGTTGTGCCGCTTCCACACAGCTTAATGCCCGATCGGCGGCCTGGGCTGTCATCTGTACCACATAATCGAGCCTGTCCCTGGCATCCGGAATGGCTTCCGCAGCATCAGCGATAGCCTGTTCCAGGCCCATCTCGCGCAGATTATCACGTAACATCCGTGTCAGCGCCCCCACTTTAGTGACAATGTCACGCACCGATTTGTCATTATCTGGCAGTGGAATATGGCTCATGAGTGCCCCCTAAATACCCAGTTTTTCGAAAATTTTATTTAGCTTCTCTTCCAGAATGGCGGCCGTAAATGGCTTAACCACGTAGCCGCTGGCACCCGCCTGTGCAGCGGCGATAATATTCTCTTTCTTGGCCTCGGCAGTCACCATTAGTACCGGCATGTCAGACAATTTTTCGTCGGCACGAATGCTGTGTAGCAATTCAAGACCGTCCATATTGGGCATATTCCAGTCGGTGATGACAAAATCAAATGCACCTGCCTGCAGTTTATGCAGAGCATCTGCGCCGTCTTCTGCTTCTTCAACGTTGGTGTATCCAAGCTCTTTTAATAAATTACGCACGATGCGTCGCATCGTATTAAAATCATCAACCACCAGAAAATGTAAATTACTGTCCGCCATGGCACTTTCCTTTGAGTTTTTCCAGTTAACTAAATACGGAGCGATTGTCCGTGACTGATGTGCAGCAGCATCTGCTGGCTAATTTTTTCGAGATCGACCACTTCACAGGCGGCTTCCAGTAATATTGCTTCCCGGGGCATGCCAAAAACGACGCAGGTGGACTCACTCTGGGCGATAGTCCAGGCATCCGCCTGGCGCATCTTCAGCAACCCGGCAGCACCATCGTTGCCCATTCCTGTCAGGATCACTCCAACGGCATTACGTCCTGCATGGCGTGCCACCGAGTCAAAAAGCACATCGACCGAAGGTCGATGGCGATTAACCGGTTCCCCTTCATTTAGCCTTATCTGATAATTTGCCCCACTGCGTCCGAGCTGCATATGCATCGATCCCGGGGCAATGTAGGCGTAGCCGGGCAAGACCCTCTCACCCTCTTCGGCTTCTTTCACCGTGATCTGGCAGATACGGTTCAGACGTTCAGCAAATGAATGAGTAAAACCCGGGGGCATATGTTGGGTAATCAGCACAGCCGGAGAGGCTGCCGGTAAAGTCTCAAGGACTACCCGTAGCGCTTCTGTGCCACCGGTCGACGAACCGATGGCGATAAGTTTTTCACTGCTCAGGATAGGGGGCGTGTTCAGGACCTTTGGACCGGCGCCGGCCAACGGACGATACAGCAGTGCACGGGCAGCAACACGGATTTTTTCGGCAATCACCTGACAGTAAGCCAGCATGCCATCCCGTAATCCCAACTGAGGTTTGGTCACAAAATCCACCGCACCCAATTCCAGGGCGCGCAGAGTCACCTCCGATCCTTTCCCCGTCAGGGAAGAAACCATGATCACTGGCATTGGACGCAAGCGCATCAGTTTTTCCAGAAATTCCAGCCCGTCCATACGGGGCATTTCAACATCCAGTGTAAGCACGGCAGGGTTAAACTGTTTAATCAGCTCACGAGCGACCAACGGATCTGGTGCTGTGGCAACCATTTCCATATCAGGCTGGCTGTTGACAATTTCGGTCATCAGCTGGCGCATTAATGCCGAATCATCGACACTTAGCACAGTAATTTTACTCATTGCCTTTCCTTAGCAAGACTGTAAACCGTCTTACCTCGTAACCAAAAATCTTTGCTGATCTGACTAAAGTTTTCAGAATGGCCGGCAAACAGCAGGCCGCCCGGTTTCAGGTAACGGACCATATGACGGAGAATGATTTCCTGCGTCGCTTTATCGAAATAAATCATTATATTACGACAAAATATCGCATCAAACTTCTCCGGAAGTTTCCAGTCCGGGCTAAGCAGATTTAGCTGGAAAAAATGCAGCATATTACCCAGTTCGGGCCGGACCCGGACCTGTCCTTGTTGTGTCCCTTTTCCCTTAAGGAAAAATCGTTGTAATTGCTCCGGCGATAACACATCAAGAGATTCTTTGCTGTAAATCCCATGCTGTGCTTTCTCCAGCACCCGGGTGTCAATATCACTGGCATAGACCTGAAATTTCCCGGGCGCTATCCCAAGAGTTTCAGCCAGGGTTATGGCGATGGAATAAGGCTCCTCACCGGTGGAAGCCGCACAGCTCCATACCTGATAGCACCCCTGCCGCTCACGGGCATGTTCCGCCAGCAAAGGAAAATGGTGAGCCTCACGAAAGAAAGACGTCAGGTTAGTGGTGAGCGCATTGATAAATTCCTGCCATTCACTGCTCTTCGGCTGACTTTCAAGCAGAGCCAGGTACTGGCCAAAATCTTTCATCTGCAACAACCGTAACCGCCGCATTAACCGGTTGTAGACCATTTCCCGTTTATGTGAGGCCAGCACTATTCCCGCCCGTTGATAGATAAGCTGGCGAAGCCGCTGGAAATTGGCTTCAGACAACAGTAATTTTTGTGACTGACCGGTAACAGATTTGGTCTGCTGTACTGTACTGTTCGCTGGTTTTTCCATGAGTTACTGACACCATCCTTTACGTCATACAACGGGATTTAAGCCCCCTTTTATGATGACTTTGACACGAGCCAGAAGCCGTCCGTGACGGATGCCGGGCGCTGCCCGGCATTCCCCTGTGCTTTTAAAAAGTTTCCCAGTTATCAGCCGCGTTTCCGGAATCCTGACCTCGTATTACCGGCGCCCTAAGGCCACTGTTTCCCGGAAGCAGTTTGACTTCATTTTCCGGCAACACCTGTCCGATATGGAAAACAGCTACCGCCTGTTTTAGTAAACCAGCCTGTTCTTCCAGAGTGGCAGCAGCAGTCGCTGACTCTTCGACCAGAGTGGCGTTTTGCTGTGTGACCTGATCCATTTCAGTCACCGCAGTGCTTACCAGGTCAATACCCCGACTCTGTTCTTCTGAAGCCGAAGCAATTTCCCCCATGATATCGGTGACCCGGGTGACTGCATTGACGATTTCGCCCATAGTCGTGCCTGCGTTCTCCACCAACTGTGAACCGGAGTCGATGCGGTTAACCGAGTCTTCAATCAGAATTTTAATTTCTTTGGCCGCCTGAGCACTGCGCTGAGCCAGATTACGGACCTCTCCGGCGACGACAGCAAAACCCCGCCCCTGCTCTCCGGCACGAGCTGCCTCCACGGCAGCATTCAGCGCCAGGATATTGGTCTGGAAGGCGATACCATCAATCACGCTGGTAATATCGGCAATCTTTTTCGAACTGCCGGCAATGTCTTTCATTGTGGTGACAACGTTCTCGACTACCGATCCGCCATGTCGTGCCGTATCAGAGGCATTCAGTGCCAGTTGCGAAGCCTGACGTGCATTTTCGGCATTTTGTTTTACCGTCGCCGTCAACTGCTCCATGCTGGAAGCCGTTTCTTCCAGAGAGGCGGCCTGTTGTTCGGTGCGGGCTGAGAGATCGGTACTGCCGTTAGCGATCTCACTGGCTCCGGAATAAATTGACTCTGAACTATCGCGGACCATACCTACGGTATTTCTCAGTTCCTGCTGCATAAAACGGACTGTGTTAAGCAGTTCACCCATTTCATTACTACTTTTCACTTCTATTGCATGGGTAAGATCGCCGTTAGCCACATGACGGATATGCTCGATACCCTGACGTAACGGTTTTAACAAAATACGGTGCATCCCCATCCATACCAGACCGACGACCAGTATCGTGACAATCAGAACGGCAACCAGCATCCATTCTGCTTGCTGAAAGTCATTGTTGCTTTGGTCAATTCCCTTGTCAGTCAGCTCATCATTACGTTTGATCCAAACGGTGTAGTTGTATTCAAAAAGTTTTTGCTTATCCAGCACCGGCATATTCACGAAATCACCAATTCTTCCTTCATCCACCACCGCCAGTAAACTGAATAATCCTTCACGATAATTCTTATAACTTTTCTGCAGCTCCTGCTGCCGGGGATCCTTCAACCCACTATCCGTCAGAGCACCGGTATAATTCTGATACTCTTCATCAGCCAGTTTTATCTGATCACTGGCATTCTTTAGCAAGCCTGTGACCAGCTTGCTGCGTTTCTGTTGATCATCAACTTGCTGTGCAGTAATAGCCGCCAGGCTAATATTATTTCTGGCTTCCAGTAAGGCGTTACTCATTCCGGTCATATATTGCTGTTGATCTCGCAGCACCTGACTAAACGAGAAATTATCTTTGCTGTGCTTGAGCATCTGAAAAAAGATACCCCCACTCAACATCTGTAATATCGCCATCAGGCAAAGCACAAATAACAGACTGGTGACGATTTTCATTCGACTGAACATAATGACCTCTGTGATAAGCATGACTCTGCTTATATCGGCCAACAAAAATAAATCTTTATTTACTGACGACTATTATTTACAAAAATAAAAAAGACGACTCATGTCGCCTTTTTAGCATTCTGCCCTCATATTTATCTGAGCGTATCTACCAGCGCCATTTCATCACTACTGAGTAATTTCTCTATATCAACCAGAATCAGCATTCTGTCGCCCCGGGCGCCCAGTCCTGTCAGATATTCAGTGGCCAGAGTCACCGTAAACTCAGGGGCAGTACGGATATCATCCTTACTGAGCGCCAGTACATCAGATACTCCGTCGACCACAATGCCCACCACCCTGTTTTTTAGATTGAGCACGATAACCACAGTGTTTTCATTATAAGCAACATCATTTTGCAAAAATTTAATCCGCATATCCAGGATAGGGACAATAACACCTCGAAGATTGGTTACCCCTTTAATAAAAGAAGGTGTATTTGCAATTCTGGTGACATGATCATAGCCTCGAATCTCCTGGACTTTCAATATATCGATTCCATATTCTTCATCACCAAGAGTAAAAACCAGGAATTCCTGGGAGGCTATTTCTTCAGCTATCTTTTCCACATAAACCCCGCATATTCATTTATTCGTAGACATTACCTGGCTTGGCGGATAAACATTTATCACGGTGAAATGACTGCAATACCCCAATATCGACGATAAATGCGACGCTGCCGTCTCCCATAATGGTTGCTGCAGAAATGCCTTCAACTTTCCGGTAATTACTTTCAAGATTTTTTACCACCACCTGATGCTGACCAATAAGTTGATCAACCAGCAATGCATATCGCTTACCGGCAGTTTGTAAAATTATCGCAATACCACGGGTCGGGTCCTGATGAGCATTTTCAACCTCAAAGACCGCTGACAATGGCACCAGTGGCAGGTATTCACCGCGAACTTCCAACACCCGCTCCCCCCCGGCCAACGCTTTCAGATCTTTACGCTCAGGCTGTAGTGATTCCATTACCGCGTTGAGTGGCAGGATAAAGACTTCATTACCCACACGAACCGACATACCATCAAGGATTGCCAGCGTCAGAGGTAACAGTATACGAATAGTTGTCCCCTGTCCCTGTTTTGAGCTGATTTCCACATGACCGCCCATTTGCTGGATATTCCGTTTGACTACGTCCATACCAACACCACGCCCTGAGACATCCGTGACCTGTTCTGCAGTCGAGAAACCCGGCGCAAAAATCAGCAGACCGATATCGTCATCACTCATATTTTCATGCAGCGGGATACCGGAGGAGCGTGCTTTTGCCAGTATTTTTTCGTGGTTGAGGCCGGCACCATCATCAGAGACCTCAATACAAATATTGCCTCCCCGATGCTCTGCCGCCAGTATTAGATGACCGGTCTCTGATTTACCAGCTTCAAGACGCTGCTTTGTAGGCTCTACACCATGATCCAGACTGTTACGCACCAGATGAGTCAGGGGGTCAATAATGCGCTCTATCAGGCTTTTATCCAGCTCAGTAGAGCTACCCTGCAACGTCAGCTCGACTTTCTTACCGAGCTTCGCCGCCAGATCTCTGACCAGGCGAGGAAAGCGGCTGAATACATATTCCATCGGCATCATCCTGATAGACATCACCGATTCCTGAAGATCGCGTGCATTTCGTTCTAACTGACTCATGCTGTTCAGTAAATCACCATGAATTCCGGGTTCCAGGGTATTCGCATGTTGTTGTAACATTGATTGCGTAATCACCAGTTCACCCACCAGGTTAATCAACTGGTCAACCTTTTCGACCGCTACGCGGATACTGCCGGACTCACTGGCTTTCATCACCGGGGGGGGGCTGCCTGGCGGATTTTACCAGCGAATCATCCACGGGTTCATCGGGACTTTCCTTCGTTAACCCGGCGTCTGATTCCGGCTGAATGAAATGCACTTGCTGTTCATTCACCACGAAACAGAGTACGGCAAGCAGATCATCCTCACTCACCCCAGCGACATTAGCCTCCAGGCTGTCAGAATGCTTAACGACCCCGGAGACCTGACCGATATTTTCTAACTCCGTAAGCAGGAGTTCGACTTCATTATTTTTCAGTGACTCAAGCCGCAACCGGACTGTTTTTCCAGAGCTGTCTTTGATCTCAGTGACAGGTGGCTCAACAGGATGCTGCGACCTGGTTTCTCCGGTCGTGATGTCTGCGCCATCAGCTCCGGAATCCTTTTCGAGGGCAATCTGGCGTAGCATTTCGCAGATATAGCGAAAGCTTTCTTCGTCCGGTTGTTGCGACAACTTATAGGCATTCAGCTGCTCTTGCATAATATCTTTGGTTTCCAGAAAAATATTAATAATAGCGCTGTTCAGTGACAGCTCGTCGCGTCTTGCACTGTCAAGTATGTTCTCCAGGATATGTGTCGTTTCCTGTAATACCGTGAAACCGAATGTCGCCGCTCCCCCCTTAATAGAATGGGCTGCCCTGAAAATGGCATTCAACTGTTCCGGATCAGGTGTATCAGGGTCCAGAGCCAGCAGATGCTGTTCCATATCGGCCAGTAACTCGTCGGCTTCATCAAAAAAGGTCTGATAAAATTCACTGATATCCATTGTCACGTAAGCTGCCTTTATTGGTCTGTAGAGGGCGTTCCTGCCGCGAATAAGGACACAGCGCCCGGCGGTACTGTCAGTAGTTGCTAAGGTGTCTCCCCGGACACAGCCGGCAGAGAATAACTCCCAATTTTTTAATTAAGATTCTGATTTTCCTGCTTATCAGGAATGGTATATGAACCACTTTCAACAGATGCTGCTGACGAAGAAGGTACTGCGGAGGTCACCGGAGACGGGAATTTCAGCTGACCCGGTTCAGAAATTGTGATTGCCTGTGCTTCACTGTTTTCTTTTTCGATAGCCTGCTGTGCATCTTCGGTCAGAACCAGCAAACTGATCCTCCGGTTTTCGGCATCATCACCCTGAAGATTTTTCAGCTTCATCGTATCGGCCATACCGAGTACCCGCAGGACTTTCCCCTGATTCAGACCACCCGCGACCAGTTCCCGGCGGGAGGCATTGGCCCGGTTCGCTGAAAGCTCCCAGTTACTGAAACTTTTTTCGCCGTCCTCGTAGGGATAGTCGTCAGTATGTCCGGCAATACTGATGGCATTGGGTACATCATTAAGAATTGGCGCTATCGCCCGCAGGATGGTGCGCATATAAGGTTCCACTTCTGAGCTGCCACGAAGAAACATCGGCCTTTGTTTACTGTCGATGATCTGAATCCGTAATCCATTGCTAACCATTGTGACTAACAGATGGGGGCGAAGTGCTTTCAGCCGTGGGTCATTCAGTAGCAGGTTTTCGAGCTTCTTTTGCAACTGTTTGAGTCGCCGGCTGTCCTGTTGATTTTTGCTATCTGCTTTAGGGAGCACACGTTTGACTTCTCCTTGTTGGCGGGTCACATCTTCCCCGCCACCAGGTACCACACTGACACTGTCACTACTGCGATTACCGCCGGATAATGCAACCTTCAACGGCATCTTAAAATACTCGGCTATCTGTTGAAGTTCTTTCGGAGTGGAGACCGACACCAGCCACATCACCATAAAGAATGCCATCATGGCAGTCATAAAATCGGCATAGGCTATTTTCCAGGAACCGTGACTATCATGGTGTTTGGACGATTTTCTTTTTTTTACCACCACCACTCTCTGACGTTCAACCGGTTTCATACGTCGGCTTCCACTGTGGATTTATTGACAGTTTTATTCTCACGAACATGATCTTCCAGTTCAGTAAATGACGGGCGTTCACTCGAATACAGAACCTTACGGCCAAACTCGACTGCAATCTGTGGTGGATAGCCATGCATATTCGACAACAGCGTTATTTTTATGCACTGCATCATTTTGGTATTTTCGGCATATTTCTGTCGGATCACAGAGGCCAGAGGCGAAATAAAGCCGTATGACAACAGAATACCCAGGAAAGTCCCGACCATTGCATGGGCTATTAACGCGCCCAGTTCCGCTGCCGGGCGGTCCGCAGAAGCCAATGCATGCACAACCCCCATCACCGCCGCTACAATCCCAAACGCTGGTAACCCGTCACCAGCCGCAGCAATACTCTGTGCTGGCACGTCACTTTCATGCTCGTAAGTCTCTATTTCTTCATCCATCAATGATTCGATTTCAAATGCACTCATATTTCCACTAACAATAAGCCGCAAATAATCAGTCATGAAATCGATTATCATTTTATCAGCCAGTAGTTTGGGATAAAGAGTAAATAAATCGCTACTGTCAGGCTCCTCAATATCTTTCTCCAGGGCCAGCATACCCTGCTGACGGGCTTTTGACATTAACTGAAATAATAAGGTCATCAGGTCAAGGTAATGTGTTTTAGTATATTTTGACCCTCTGAATAATAACGGCAGCGCTTTGAGTGTTTTTTTTAGCGACTTACTGCTATTCCCGACAAAAAAAGATCCAATCCCGGCACCACCAATGATCAATAATTCTGTCGGTTGATACAGCGCGCCCATTTCCCCGCCGACTAGTGCATATCCCCCCAGCACTGAACCGATAACTACAATATATCCCAGAATAATTAACACGGAGAGCCCCTTACGTCGCCGATACCTGACAAATTTATTTTCTCTGAAATTATTAAAAGTCAATGATAAAGCAAAGAAATACACCGCCGGACATTGGATGAAATTAATACTAGTTAGCTTTTAATTTTCTCATCCAGCATATATAAACTGTTATCGGCATCTGTTTGAGGAAGTTTACGCTTTTTAACAGCCCGGGAAGGAGGCTGACATAAACTACAGATAAAACTGCCTCTGGGCTGATGGGCATGATTAACAAACTGTCCATGACAGCATCGGCAGGAGGAAAGTTCCAACATTCCACTTTCCACAAAGCGTATTAATGTCCAGGCGCGGGTCAGTGCCAGTAATGGCCCTTCATCAGCCGGCGGGCATTGTTCCAGATACAACCGGTATGCAGCGATCAGAGCGCCTACGCCCTCTGTTAATTGGGTTTTTTGCATAAATAACCAGGCGTGATAAAACACCGTGGCATGGATATTATGCTCCCAGGTCATAAACCAGTCGGTGGAAAATGGCAACATACCTTTCGGTGGCGGACATCCTTTAATTTCTTTGTAGAGCCTGATTAGACGCCCACGACTCAGGACAGTTTCGCTTTCCAGTAATTGTAGCCGTGCACCAAGCCTGATAAGTTCAGTGGCCAGTTGAATGTCATGCCCTTCCTGTATAACACTGTGTGCTTTCATCTCTTTCTCCTGAAGTTTACCGGCAGGTTTTCTAAGAAACTGACTGTAAAAGCTCACTCGCTAAAATAATTCCGGTATGAATTTGCTGCATATCATCTACCCGGGATTCGCGGGTCAGACGCTGTATAATGGTGTAATCCATAAACCGCAGCTTGCATATTAACTGGTTAGTTTCAGCCAGTTTCACCAGGCCTGGCAGAGTCAGCTCCGCCAGTTTATTCGCCATGGGCTCATCTATTCCAAGGCGAAACATAGCTGAAGATTTATCCTGGCTAATTAGCTGCTGCGCCAGAAGTAAATATGAAAGATTAATATCGTAAATATGTTTCAACAGGTTAACTGAATTCATTTTAGTTTCCTTTTGATTAAATGACGAACTAACACGCACAGAATTGCCACATTGCGCAATTTATCGGCAACACCCTTCCATAAAATTTATCTCTTCAAAAGAGATACAAAAGATTTAATAATAAGACAAAACCGAAAACAGTAATTAACAGAAAAAAATGGCATCGGGATAAAAACACACAACTTCATTTTTTTCTGTTTTATGGGATTTATCTTATTTGAATTTAACTGTTCGCTGTCATGCACACAATGGTTTTTTCTATTTATTTAGTAAAAAATTTGACATAGATCATTTTACAAAAATTACCACAGGTTTCAAAGGGTAATATAACCACCTTTAATTTTTTATCAAAAACTGCTGTCAATCACAAAACAGACCTGATAATAAATCAGCCGATCTCATGGTTTACACTAAATCAGTTAAATTAATTACTGTTTTGCATGAAAAATCAACAGGGCTGAGTATTTTATTTTATTGCATAAGTATTCAATGATTTGATTTCCATTAATCATAATAGCGTTGCGCCACCCGGAATTAAACAAAGCAACTTATAACAAATACCTCATTGGATATTGCATGACTATTTAAAATCAACAACAACCAAAACAAATAACACTTTAACATTCTATTTTTTATTAAATGAAATCGATAAATTGATGTGCTTTACCCCCCCCCGGGGGTAGAAATAATCACTACTATAAATATTCAGACAATAATGTCGATATAGCTGGAGTAAGAGGGAGAGCGCAGACCACCGACAACAAGCCTTCTGTCAGCGGTATTAGTGGAATCTGCTGGATTATAAGGGGGAACATGACAGGTCTCTTAGCTATGGATACCCGCTATTTGTTTCAGATCATGCAGAAAACTATCGCGCCAGCGATCTATTGTTTGTATTGATAATACTGACATCATCTGTTGATAACGTTTTATGCGCTCATCTAACGGCATTGTAGTTGCCCTGTCTATCGCTGCAGCGACTTCTCCACGATCATAGGGATTTATAATCAATGCACCGCTGAGTTCATCGGCAGCCCCGGCGAAACGAGACAAGATTAATACTCCCGGGTCATCAGCATCCTGTGCCGCAACATATTCCTTAGCCACCAGATTCATCCCGTCACGTAACGGTGTCACCAGAGCGATATCCGTCAGACGGAAAATTTTCATCAGTAACCTTCGGTCAAAATGCTGATTTAAATAGTAAAGGGGCGTCCAGCTTAAGGTGCCATATTTACCATTGATCCGCCCAGTTTCAGCTTCCAGCTGCTGACGAATTTTTTGGTATGCCTGGACTTCTCCGCGTGAGGTAGGCGCTATCTGAGTAAAGCGAATCCTGCCGCGATGTTGCGGATAATTTTCCAAAAACTCTTCATAGGCCTGAAAACGCTCTGGCAATCCTTTCGAATAATCCAGGCGTTCACAGGCAATTATATTTTTAGCCTCCCCCAGAGAATCACGAATCGCAGCTATTTTAGGAGGCAGGGGTCCGCTGGCCAGCTGGCGGATAGTCCCGGGGTCAATACCAATAGGATAATGACCAATACTGAATGTCTTACCATAAGCCTGCCACCTTCCGTCAGGAATCGGAGTTAATGGGGTCAGCTGAGCCAAAGTACTTAAGAAAGCCTGCTTATCATTTTCCGTCTGGAATCCCAGCAGATCATAGGCGCACAACATCTGCATAATTTCCTGATGATCAGGCAGAGCGGTGAAAACCTCAGGTGCAGGGAACGGGATATGTAAAAAGAATCCGGCAGGTTGCTGGTTTCCCTGCTGTCGTAACCCGGCGGCCAGAGGCATCAGGTGGTAATCGTGTACCCAGAGAATATCCTGTGGCTGAAGAAGGGGCTGTAATCGCTGCACCAGCATTTTGTTAACACGGCAATATCCTTCCCAGGCACTACGCTGATAGTCAACCAGATCAAGGCGGTAGTGGAAAGCTGGCCAGATAACGGTGTTGGAATACTGGTTATAGTAGAGGTCATAGTCATTTTGGTCCAGACTAAAGGACGCGTAAGTAATCCCGTCATTGACTATCAACTCTACCGGTTCCTCCTCACCGGATATCTCTGCAATATCTCCGTTCCACCCAAACCACAAACCACCACTGTGCTTAAGAGCATCCAGAATTCCTACCGCCAGCCCACCGGCACTGGCTTTTCCCCCCGCAGGCAATACAATTCGGTTTGATACTACAACTAATCTGTCCATCCGGGTCACTCCTTATCTGGTTCTGTAGGTCGTACCTGGTGAGATTCTGTATTCAGTATGCTGGCGATCCATTGATGAACCTCAGCAGTATTCTCCAGCCGGTATTTTGCCTGTGATTTACCTTTTCCAATTTTGACGGAGATCCCCCCCATGCTGTTAATGATACTGAAACCACGCTCATCGGTCAGATCATCCCCCAGAAATACGGGTAGCCGCCCATAATATGGTGGAGACCGCATAAATTGAGCAATCGCTTTTCCTTTATCGATATTGGAAGGCTTGAGTTCAACCACACACTTCCCTGAGACCAATGTCAGCTCAGGTATCTGGCTGACCACAGTCCTGGCCAGCGCTTCAGTTTGCGCTGCAAATTGTTTTGCCTGACGATAATGCAGAGCAAATGCTATGCCTTTTTTTTCCAGCCTGACTCCAGGCAAACCTGAGATGCCTTGTTTCAACTGCTGTTCAGCTTCTGACAGTAACCCAGCTCCGGGCATCATCCGGTCAATCATGCCATTATTATCTCTGCGCTCAGCACCATGAACGCCTGCGGCAGGTAGTAATATCGGGGAAAGCAACTGGTCTATCTGGATTAACGGCCGCCCTGAGATGACAGCAACCGCCCCTCCCGACTTCTGAAACAGTATTTGTAAGTTATTACAGACTTCAGCGGATACGGTGACTAACTCAGGTGTAGGCTGTAACGGTGCCAGAGTGCCATCGACATCAAAGAAGAAGGCGTGTTTTCCGGGAGGGGTGGCCGGAATTGATTGTTGGTGTTGTAGCACATTTAACTCCTGTCTGTTTTGCTAACCGGAGACGAACAGCGATTAGTTACTTTGTAACAACAAAGTAAAACTATTCGTCGTGCCGGGAGATACCTGTATTAAGGTTTAATCAGGTATCAGGCAGGCCTTGTGATAATACCAGTGAGTATCAGTTATGTTTTACTTGCTGTACCCTTCGGGTTCTCTGATGATACAGAATCACAATTATTCGCTAAGTAATTATCAAAACAGATTTAAGTATAGCTGTTTTTTCAGACACACCGTCTTAAACCTTGTCCTAAAAAAGCTAATGCCTTTCCTGTGCCAGTATCACCAGAGTCAGTCAAACGAATAATGAGCTTCGCGGCGCTTTATAGCATTATTAAAAAACTATCCCCCCCGCCCTGTCCGTATTCTCCATAATGTTATGACGGGGAACCGACAGATCGAGTGTAAATAAGCCTCATAATAAACCTCTTGAAAAATGGCTTATTGCACACATCTGATATACTGAATGTTATTGTTCAGCGCTAATCAGAGGAATTGAGTATGACGATTGAGTATGCAGTGATTGCCGGCGGCTGTTTCTGGTGTACTGAGGCAGTGTTTAAAAGCATCAACGGCGTTGAATCGGTCGAGAGTGGCTATACCGGAGGAAGTGTCGAAAATCCGACCTACCCACAAGTTTGTGAAGGAACTACCGGACATGCCGAAGCAATCCGCATTGGTTTTGATCCTGCTGTGGTAGGTTATGGTGATCTACTGGACATCAGTTTCGCGACTCATGATCCAACCCAGCTTAACCGGCAGGGTAACGATATTGGTACACAGTACCGCTCTGCCATTTTCCCGGCGACCGCTGAACAGGAGCAGGAAGCAAAAGCAGCTATCCAGCGTGCAGCAGAAGACCATACGGCACCGATTGTGACAACGATCGAGCCTCTGAAAACCTGGTATCCGGCAGAAAATTACCACCAGAACTACTGGGATGGTGAAGGTCAGCGTAACGGATACTGTCTGGCGGTGATACCTCCAAAGTTACAAAAGTTACGTAAGCGTTTTGCTACTCAGGTAAAAGAGTAATCTGACAGACCGCACACCGGCCAAAATGTCAGCAGCTTGCGGTCAAATAAACCAATTAGCTCATGAGTTAAGCGGGCGAAACAAAAGAAGAAAATAATTCTTGACCGTTAGCAGCTGACTCCCTATAGTACCGCCCCGTTAGCCGCTACGGCCGCTGGCAGGAAAAATGTGGTGAGGTGTCCGAGTGGCTGAAGGAGCACGCCTGGAAAGTGTGTATACGGCAACGTATCGAGGGTTCGAATCCCTCCCTCACCGCCATTATTTATTAAGAGAGCCTGAACGCAAGTTCAGGCTTTTTTATTACCTGAAGCCATGACACCCCCGGGAGGGTGAGAACCCTCGCAGGGTTCGACAAAACAACGTTTTGGAGGACCGCAGGCCACCCGCAGGACGTGCAGCAACGCTGCACGTCAATCCCTCCCTCACCGCCATTATTTATTAAGAGAGCCTGAACGCAAGTTCAGGCTTTTTTATTACCTGCAGCCATGACACCCCCGGGAGGGTGAGAACCCTCGCAGGGTTCGACAAAACAACGTTTTGGAGGGCCGCAGGCCACCCGCAGGGCGTGCAGCAACGCTGCACGTCAATCCCTCCCTCACCGCCATTATTTATTAAGAGAGCCTGAACGAAAGTTCAGGCTTTTTTATTACCTGAAGCCATGACGCCCCGGGAGGGTGAGAACCCTCGCAGGGTTCGACAAAACAACGTTTTGGATGGCCGCAGCCCACCCGCAGGGCGTGCAGCAAACACGTTAAATTCAATTAACTAATAAAATTTCAGATACTTTTTCATTATCTGTAATAACGGTGCCGGTCCGATAAAAATTCAGGTGATAAGTGTTGTTATTCAGCAATTTCAGTGGAGAAAACAGTTGCAGCATCGACAGAACCCAGCCTGTTGAACTCATGAAGTAATTGATTTAACTGTTTCATCTTCTCCGGGCCAAATTGCTGCTCAATCTGTTGATATCCCTTTTCTATCTTTGTGCAGGCTTCCTTATATAGCGCGACTCCCGACGGGGTCAGAGAAGCAAATAACTTTCGTTGATCATTTAATGGCTTTAACCGAAAAATCAGGCCATCGCGCTCCAGGCGAGTCAGGATACCACTCAGACTGGGACGTAAAATGCAGGCTTGTTGCGACAGCTCGTGAAAATCCAGTGACCGGTGTTGTGCAAGAATACGAATGATGCGCCACTGCTGTTCAGTAAGATTGTGTTGATTAAGTATCGGTCGAAAATGGCCCATGGCCGTCTCACGTGCCTGTAACAACGCAATGGTTAGGGAGTCATACATTTGGTTACCGCTTGAGTTTAATTAACTGTTAAATACATCCAGTATATTTACCCCAGGGCGTGATTCCTACAAAGAATTAATGATTACCTTTTAAATAAGGTAATCATTAACTAATTAACAAAGTGATCCCCCTCACAAACAGAACATTTAAAAACAACGCCAAAAACAAAGGCACCTTATTAACTCCATAAATAACAATTAATTACTTAAAAAACCCCTCATAAACTCCCCTAAAAATGTCATGACAATTATATTGACCTGCCAGAAGACATCGATCTAATAATATTTCATTAATATGTTAACAATCACAAATAACGCACCATAATGGCTACAAGGAATCGCAATGAAAAGGTCTGTCTTTGCTGTTGCGCTTAATCTGGATTCTCAGGCAAAAGCCTGGGATGCCCGTTTCCATGAAGCGCCTTACCAAAAACCACCAGCAACGCCGGTATGGTTCATCAAGCCGCGCAATACACAACGCAAGTCTGGAGACGTAATTTCCTTACCAGCCCGGCAACAAACCTTTAGTGGTGGTACTTTGGCAGTAGTGATAGGCCGGGAAGCACGTAAAGTACCGGTTGCCAGGGCTGGAAAATATATTGCCGGTTATGCACTTGCTAACGAGTTGAGTCTCGCGGAAGAGAGCTTTTACCGCCCGGCAATCAAGGCGAAATGCAGAGATGGCTTCTGCCCGATAGGTACGATTGCAACATTGGATAACATCGATGCACTGGATATTTGTACCGAGGTGAATGGTGAGCTGAAACAATGTTGGTCAACCAAAGAACTACTGCGCAGTCCGACAGAATTAATTGCTGCACTGAGTGATTTTACCACCCTGCTACCCGGTGATGTGATTCTGATCGGCACCCCGCAGGAGCGTATCCCGGTGAATGCAGGAGATCAGGTCACAATCAGAGCGCAGGGTCTCCCTGCATTAACCAATCAGTTTGACCTGAACCCGTTGGTACAAACGCAACCAGATAACTATCCGACCTTCTTTGCACTCGGACTAAATTATGCTGATCATGCCGCTGAACTGGAATTTAAAGCTCCGGAAGACCCGCTTATTTTTATTAAAGCCCCCAATACCATTACCGGCGACAACGCTGTCTCAGTTCGTCCCGATCATATTGAATATATGCATTACGAAGCAGAACTGGTCGTGGTAATTGGTAAAACAGCACGTAACGTTGCCCGCAAAGATGCCCTTGATTACATCGCAGGCTACACCCTGTGTAATGACTATGCGATCAGGGATTATCTCGAAAATTACTACCGCCCTAACCTACGGGTTAAAAGCCGCGACACCCTGACACCGTTGCGCGAAAGCATCACGCCGCGTGAGGCAGTCCCGGACGTCCAGAACCTGCAAGTGAAAACCCTGGTTAACGGTCTGCTCACCCAGTCCGGAAATACCAAAGACATGGTGTTTGATGTTTGTTTCTTAATCGAATATTTAAGCGAATTCATGACATTACAGCCCGGAGACATGATAGCCACGGGGACACCCAAAGGCCTGGCTGATGTTAAACCCGGGGATGAGGTCGTGGTGGAAATAGAAGGTGTGGGGCGTTTAACCAACCATATTATCAGTGAGCAACAGTTTGAGGAGAGACAGAAATGAAAAAGATTAATCACTGGATAAATGGCAAAAACGTCGCCAGCAGAGACTACTTTACCACTCTGAATCCTGCTAACGGTGAAGTGCTTGCTGAAGTCGCCTCCGGGGGAGAAAAAGAAATTCATCAGGCCGTTGAAGCCGCCAAAAATGCTTTCCCAAAATGGGCTAATACGCCCATGCACCAACGCGCGCGTTTAATGAACCGCCTCGGTGAGTTGATCGATCAAAATGTGGCAGAAATAGCTGCAATGGAAACCGCAGATACAGGGCTGCCAATCCAGCAGACAAAAAATGTACTGATTCCACGCGCATCACACAACTTTGAGTTTTTTGCTGAAATCTGCCAGCAGATGAACGGTCGCACTTATCCGGTTGACGACAAGATGATGAACTATACGCTGGTTCAACCCGTCGGTGTGTGTGCTCTTGTTTCACCTTGGAATGTCCCGTTTATGACCGCCACCTGGAAAACCGCCCCTTGCCTGGCTTTGGGGAATACTGCGGTACTTAAAATGTCTGAATTGTCACCACTAACCGCTGATCGCCTCGGAGAACTAGCTCTGGAAGCAGGGATCCCCCCCGGAGTGCTCAATGTGGTACAGGGCTATGGCAACACGGCTGGCGATTCTCTGGTACGGCACAACGATGTGCGGGCCATCTCTTTTACCGGTGGAACCACCACCGGCAGGAAAATTATGCAGAATGCCGGGCTAAAAAAATACTCAATGGAACTGGGAGGAAAATCACCGGTTCTGATTTTCGAGGATGCCGATATCGAACGCGCTTTGGATGCTGCATTATTCACCATTTTTTCGCTGAATGGCGAACGCTGCACTGCCGGTTCACGCATTTTTATCCAACAAAGTATCTACCCGGAATTTGTGAAACGTTTTGCCGAACGTGCAAGTCGTCTTACGGTTGGCGACCCAACTCATCCGGAGACACGGGTAGGTGCGCTGATCAGCCCTCAACACTGGGAGAAAGTCTCTGGCTATATCCGTCTCGGTATTGAAGAAGGTGCGAGCCTGCTAACCGGTGGCCCGGACAAACCGGAGGGACTTAGCCATGGCAATTTCCTGCGCCCTACTGTATTTGCCGATGTGGATAACCATATGCGTATCGCCACAGAAGAGATTTTTGGTCCGGTGGCTTGTCTGCTGCCATTCAAAGACGAAGCCGATGGCCTGGAGATGGCAAATGATACCGAATACGGTCTCGCCTCCTATATCTGGACCCGGGATGTCAGCAAGATCCTCCGTCTGTCACGCAGCATCGAAGCTGGCATGGTGTTTGTGAATACCCAGAATGTTCGCGATCTGCGTCAGCCTTTTGGTGGCGTGAAAGCCTCTGGCACCGGGCGCGAAGGTGGCGAATACAGTTTTGAAGTGTTTGCTGAGATGAAAAACGTCTGCATCTCCTACGGCGACCACCCTATACCAAAATGGGGAGTGTAAACCACACCACGCCTCTGTTCCTCTGCGCCAGCAGCGGGATAATTTTCACAATGATGGGAAGAAACAATGACTAAATTAACCTCTGAACTTCCTGCGCCGGATGTATTGCGCTGTGCTTATATGGAAATCCAGGTGACTGACCTAAAAGCCTCTCGCGAATTTTATGTTGACATCCTTGGTTTGCACGTTACCGCCGAAGATAACCAAACCCTCTATCTACGTACGTTGGAAGAGTTTATCCATCATAATATCGTGTTGCGGGAAGGCCCGGTGGCTGCCGTGGCTGCCTTCGCGTTCAGGGTCCGTTCCCCTGAGGATGTTAACCGTGCTGAAGCCTACTACCAATCACTCGGTTGTAAGACAGAACGTCGCCTAAACGGTTTTGTAGCAGGCATTGGGGACGCTGTGCGGGTAGAAGACCCTTTGGGTTTTCCGTACGAATTCTTCTATGACGTACAGCACGTGGAACGTTTATCCTGGCGATATGAGCTCTACTCACCCGGAGCGCTTGTACGGCTTGATCACTTCAATCAGATAACACCGAATGTCCCCCGTGCAGTGGAGTATATTGAAGGCCTGGGCTTTCGCATCACTGAAGATATTCGCGATGATAACGGCACAGTATATGCCGCCTGGATGCGCCGTAAATCTACCGTGCATGATACAGCAATGACAGGTGGTGCCGGCCCCAGAATGCATCATATTGCTTTCGCTACCCATGAAAAACACAACATTTTAGCAATCTGTGACAAGCTCGGCGCATTGCGTAAATCTGATCTGATTGAGCGTGGACCGGGACGTCACGGTGTTTCAAACGCCTTCTATCTTTACATCCGTGATCCGGATGGACATCGCGTCGAAATTTATACTCAGGACTATTACACCGGCGACCCTGATAACCCGGTGGTGACCTGGGACGTGCATGATAATCAGCGTCGCGACTGGTGGGGAACACCGGTTGTGCCCAGTTGGTATACCGACGGTTCACTGGTACTCGGTTTAGATGGTCAACCACAACCTGTGTATGAGCGAGAGCATAATAGCGAGATGGCGGTAACCATCGGCGCTGACGGGTTCTCCTACACCCGGAAAGGCGATAAAGCGAATGGCTACAAGTTAGGTAACATACTGTAATCATTGGGCTGCAGTTTTGACGACAGCTAGCATTATTCACGGAGTTCCTATGCCTCATTTTATTGCTGAATGCACCGAAAACATTCGCCTGCCGGCCGATCTGCCGGGCCTGTTTTCCAAGGTGAATACGTTTCTCGCCAATACAGGTATTTTCCCCACCGGCGGTATCCGTAGCCGGGCGCACTGGATAGACACCTGGCAAATGGCCGACGGTAAACACGATTTCGCGTTTGTGCATATGACGCTGAAGATTGGCCATGGACGTTCTGTCGAAGAGTTACAGCCCGTTATGACTGCCTTGTTCGGGATAATAACCAGCCATTTTGAGGAACTCAGTACCACACGATTTTTGGCTCTGTCACTGGCAGTCGAAGAACTTCACAGGGTACTTAACTTTAAACAGAACAATGCACATGCACTCTATCGTTAGAGTGTCATGGAACAAACGCTGAACCACAGGTTCCAGACAGCCTGATGCCAATGAAAAAGGGCTGATCCGCCCGGAGATCAGCCCCGCCCCACTCAGTATGAGGTGGTGCCTGCCTCTGGCAGGTCAGATTCAGGTGCAAATGAATAACGAGTGTATCCGGGGTCGGTAAAGTCAATTCCCGGGTGACTACATATCATCGGGTACCTCCAACTGGCCACGTCAGTTGTCGTTACAGGATTCGGGACTGTTTGAAATTGAAATTCAACTGCTTCAGCGGAATAAACCAGACAGGAGTCTGACGATGTTAGATCAACAAACCATTAAAAATCTGGCAAGCGAACTGCATCAGGCAGAGATTAATCGCGAGCAAACCCGTCAGCTTTCCCTGCGTCATAATATGACGATTGAAGATGCCTACGCGGTACAGCGCGAATGGGTATCGGAAAAGATTTCCCAGGGCCGATTACTGAGAGGCCATAAAATTGGCCTGACATCGAAAGCTATGCAGGCCACCTCACAAATCAGCGAACCAGATTATGGTGCATTGCTCGACGACATGTTTTTTGATGATGGCAGCGATATTCCCCGGGATCGCTTTATCGTGCCGCGCGTGGAAGTGGAACTGGCATTTGTGCTGGCAAAACCGCTCCGCGGGCCGAACTGCACCCTGTTCGACGTTTATAACGCCACAGATTACATCATTCCGGCACTGGAGATAATTGATGCTCGTTGCCACAGTATCGATCCTGATACACAACGTCCGCGTAAGGTATTTGACACCATCTCAGATAATGCGGCCAACGCAGGTGTAGTGATGGGCGGACGCCCTGTCAAACCCAACGATCTCGATCTACGTTGGATCTCTGCACTCATGTACCGAAATGGGAGAATTGAAGAATCCGGCGTCGCTGCTGCAGTTCTTAATCACCCTGCCAATGGTGTCGCCTGGCTTGCTAATAAATTAGCCTCCCACGATGTGCAACTGGAGTCAGGGCAGATTATTTTGAGCGGTTCTTTCACACGCCCGGTCGCAGCCAACAGGGGGGATACCTTCCACGTTGATTACGGTCTGATGGGTGCCATCAGTTGTCGTTTTGTCTAAGGATATAGCATGGTGATTAATTCTTTTAAGCAGTCACTCGCCGCCAAACAACCGCAAATTGGTCTGTGGCTTGGGCTGGCAAACAATTACAGCGCTGAAGTCGTCGCAGGCGCTGGTTTTCACTGGTTACTTATCGACGGTGAGCATGCTCCCAATGATATACGCTCAGTACTCGGACAGTTGCAGGCCATTGCACCTTACAGCAGCCATCCGGTGGTACGTCCGCCATGGAACGACCCCGTGATTATCAAACAACTGTTGGACACCGGAGCCCAGACATTGCTAATTCCAATGGTACAAACAGCTGAAGATGCACGCGATGCAGTTAAGGCCTGCCGTTATCCACCACAGGGTATACGTGGAGTGGGAAGTGCTTTGGCCCGTGCATCACGCTGGAACCGAATTCCTGATTACCTGCAGAAAGCCGATGAACAGATATGTGTTCTGGTCCAGATTGAAACACGCTGCGGGGTGGAAAATCTTCAGGAGATACTGGCGGTCGAGGGGGTAGATGGTGTGTTTATCGGCCCCGCCGACCTCAGTGCTGATATGGGCTACATGGGCAACCCGGCTCATCCGCAAGTACAAAGTACCATCGAGGATTGTATCGTTCAAATCCTTGAGGCTAACAAAGCCCCCGGCATCCTGATGGCAAATGAAGGGATAGCACATCGTTATCTTGAACAGGGGGCGCTATTTGTCGCCGTGGGCGTTGATACAACATTGCTGGCACGAAGCGCCGAGGCATTGGCGAACCGTTTCACTTCCCTGCTAAATACCACCAGCGGCAAACAGTCTGTCTGTTAAGCTGCCAGGAGCACCCCATGACGACATTAGCGCAACAGCCAAATCCGGAATATTTGTCAGCAACCGAACAACATGTGATGAAGAAGCTCTTTAAGCGGTTGGTTCTGTTTTTGTTCGTGCTGTTTGTCTTCTCTTTTCTTGACCGTATTAATATAGGTTTCGCCGGTCTGACCATGGGTAAAGACCTTGGCCTGACCTCCACTATGTTTGGTCTCGCTGCTACATTATTTTACGTAACTTATGTGCTGTGCGGTATACCTGGCAATATTATGCTGGGAATTATCGGCGCACGACGCTGGATTGCCAGTATCATGGTGCTGTGGGGTATTGCTACCACTTGCACGATGTTTTCACAGGACGCATATTCTCTCTATATGCTGCGTATGCTGGTAGGAATTGCTGAAGCTGGATTTCTGCCGGGTATTCTTGTCTATCTCACATGGTGGTTTCCTGCCTATTATCGCGCCCGGGCTAACGCACTGTTTATGATAGCAATGCCGGTAACGATGATGTTCGGTTCCTTGGTCTCCGGCTATATTTTGGCTCTGGACGGAGTATGGCAACTTAAAGGCTGGCAATGGCTATTTTTACTGGAGGGATTACCGTCGGTTCTGTTGGGGGGAGTCACCTGGTTTTTCCTCGATGATCATCCGTCGCATGCCCGCTGGCTGAATAATGAGGAAAAAAAAGCACTGATAACTATGCTGGAGCGTGAGCGTGCTATTCCAACATCCGGCACCACCCCCGGCAGGCCGTTATGGCGCGAAATATTTACCCCGGTGATACTGCTTTACACCCTCTCCTACTTCTGCCTTACCAATACTCTGAGTGCGATTAATATCTGGACGCCACTGATAGTAAAAAGTTTTAATGGGGGCAGTAGCAATATTGTCATCGGATTACTGACCGCCATTCCACAGTTTTGCACCATAATCGCGATGATTTGGTGGAGCCGCCGTTCTGACCGGAGGAAAGAGCGCAAACGTCATACTATCTATCCCTTTCTGATGGCTGCCTCGGGTTGGCTACTGACTTCTGTTAGTAATCATCCTTTATTGCAACTGACCGGTATTGTGATTGCATCTTCCGCAGCCTTTACTGCTATGGCGATTTTCTGGACGACCCCTGACCAGGTGATCAGTGTCTCTGCACGGGCTATGGTTCTGGCAGCAATCAACGCAATAGGTAACGTGGGGTCCGCCGTCAGCCCGTTAATGATTGGCATTTTGTATGATATCACCGGAAGTTTCAGAACCGGGCTGTGGTTTGTTGCCGGAATGCTGGTTCTGGGCGCCTTGGTGCTGACACGCATCCCTATGCAGGATAACACCCGGTCTCTGTCAACCCATGAGAAGCTGCCGCAAGAAACGCCATGAGCAGTGCTAAAACATTAGTATCAGTAAACTAAGATGGCATGATATTGCCGGGGGGCTGGCCCTTTTTCAGCCTGCGATTTTACCGGAGAAAATCTGCCCCCTGTTATCCATCTTTCACCGGATTCAATTAAAACGCAGTAACATCTTTCCGGGACTTTTCTGGCAATAGTCATCGCCCTCTGTAACAGAATACTATGGCCAAAACTCGCCGACGGCATAATTTTGTTGAACAGGAACAGGGTTGCCAGCAATTCGCTCGCTGCCTGGCCGTGCCTCTGCCACAAGAATTGATAACTCACGCCTTTAAGCTATATCATGGTGTCGCCGGGAGACGTCAGTTCCTGATACTTGGTACTCAACAGCAAAAAACAGTAATACTCCATACAGTAACACTCTCATTTTTTAGTTAAAAACAGCGAAGGGAGCAAGTTAATGGCACTCCAGACATCCTATCCGGTACCTCGTCTGCTGGTGATTGGCGGGGGAACGGCCGGAATTGGTGTAATAGCGAGTCTGAAAAAACGTATCAGAAATCTGCAGATTACCGTCATTGATCCTTCTGAAAACCACTATTATCAGCCTGGCTGGACTCTGGTCGGGGGTGGACTTTATGCTAATCAGAAAACCATCAGACCCATGCGCGAAGTTTTGCCTGAGGGAGTCACCTGGATTCAGGAAAATGTCTCCGCTGTTGATCCCCTTAGCCAACATGTCACTACCAAGTCGGGTAAACAGTTAAGTTATGACTTTCTGGTGATCGCCTGTGGGGTTGTCTTATGCTGGGATAAAATCGAGGGGCTGGAAGAAACTCTGGGACGCAATGGTGTCACTTCAAATTACCGTCCGGGACTGGCGCCCTACACCTGGCAACTTGCAAGCACCCTTTCCCGTGGCAACGCCATCTTTTGTCAGCCAATGACCCCGTTTAAATGTGCCGGTGCGCCGCAGAAAGCCCTGTATCTTTCCTGCGAACACTGGCAGAAAAAAGGGGTACTCAGCAATATCAATGTCCGATTTAACGTGGCAGGCAAGGCTATTTTCAGCGTTCCTTATTTTATTCCGATTCTTAAATCCTACCTGGAACGCTACACCGCCAGTGTCAGTTATTCGTCCGAACTGATTAAAGTTGACGGCAACAATCAACTGGCTACCTTCCGTATCAGTGAAGAAGGTCAGGCAGACAGGGAAGAAACTTACCCGTTCGATATGCTACATGCCGTCCCACCGCAGACAGCACCGACGTTTATTGCCGATAGTGGCCTCGCTAATCCTGATGGCTGGTGTGATGTGGACCAGAAAACACTACAACACACTAAATATCCGGAAATCTTTGCGCTGGGCGACTGTTGCTCGGCCCCGGCCTCTAAAACGGCTGCCGCGGCCCGAAAACAGATAGTGGTAGTAGCTGAAAATTTAAGTAACATCATTCAGGGAAGCACTCCACTCACCCATTACGACGGATACGGTTCATGTCCTTTAACTGTCGCCAGAGGCCATGTGGTACTGGCCGAATATGGTTATCAAAACAAGCTACTGCCGACTTTTCCTGGTGAACCCGCGCGTGCCAGCCGTTTAGCCTGGTACCTGACTGCCCGCTTTCTCCCTTTTTTCTACTGGCGTGGCATGTTAAAAGGCGTTGAATGGTTTGCCCGCAGCAAGCCTGAAAAAAGTGAATCACAGTGAAATATCGCTGCAGAACTGCCAGATAAACAGCAACGGCCCCTCAGGGGCCGTTACCGGAATAGTTCAGAAATCGTGCTGACTTAGTTGAACGTCATACCACCATCGATAATTAATGCCTGACCGGTCATATAATCTGAATCGCTGCCGGCAAGATAAGAAACACATGCCGCAACATCCTCCGGTTCAGAGATACGGCCGAGGGTCACATTTTTCGCCCATTGCTGCAGGCCCCACTCCAGTGACTGACCATTTTCATCCGCAACTTTCTGCGCGATACCTTCCATCATTGGAGTACGCACAATCCCCGGGCAGTAAGCATTCACCGTCACGCCAAATTTTGCCAGATCTTTAGCCGCCGTCTGAGTAATACCACGTACCGCAAATTTAGTGGCGCCGTATACCGCCAGATCCGGATTCCCCACCTGACCCGCCTGTGATGAAGCATTGATGATTTTACCAATGACATCGCCGGTTTTACCCGGAGTTCTTTTCTTAAAGTGTTTAAGCGCAGCCTGAGTTCCCCAGTAAACGCCACCCACGTTAACATCGAACACTTTATGGTAGATTTCCGGAGTAATATCTTCGATAGGCGTCGTCGGGCCCAGACCGGCATTATTGACGATGACATCCAGCCGACCAAATTTCTCAACCACTTTGTCTACGGCCGCAAATACCTGGTCCCGGCTAGCGACATCGACAACGACTGCAACGGCTTCACCACCTGCTTTAGCGATCAGATTAACGGTCTCCTGAGCTGAATCGGCGTTAAAATCCAGGCTACCGATTCTGAAACCATCTTTAGCCAGTCGTAACGCGACAGATCTGCCAATACCCTGACCTGCACCTGTGACAACTGCCACTTTTTTCTCTGAACTCATGATTATTTCCTTCTGAAATTACATAAAGTTATCTTGTATATCGCTAAGATTTATTACCAAAGGATGAAAAATTTGTTATGCCTCTAAGGTAATCCTCTGTGTGCAGATTAAGATGATTCAGATCAAGTTTTACGGCATTTGAGATGTTCAGGCAGGGCTAAGCGCATTAAATATTAAATCAGCGTTATTTTAAAACCCTAGTAATCACATGGGTTTATCATCTTTGTTCCTGACCTTTAGTTGCCACAGCGAAACATGACACGGTTCTGACGAGCTCTCAGAAATACATATCGTTGATATCGTCAATACCAGGATAGCTGACTGGCATAGTAAACTGCTGGTTTTTGACGTACGGATTTCAATAAAAAAACCTGAACAAACATCCGGATTTTACAGCAAAATATTGCATTGACCTTGCACGGGAAACGATGATTCTTCAGAACAACAGGTAATTCGCCAGCAGCATGTCCTGCACCGCTGCCAGAGCCGTTTCGAATGTCAGCCAGCAGTCAATAAGATGGCTGTCTGACCAGACAGTTTTCATTTCCGGTTACGTAAACAGGGACCATTAGAGTTCCGGGTCAACTACTGAACTTTGGTCAGCACGCATAATCACCTCCTGCATCATTAAGCCTGTCTGCCACCGGGGTGGCAGAGAACCTGGCAGGAGCAGTATGGAAAGTGTGCGAAAATCACGGGTAAAAAAATGGAATCTGCAATTCCCGTCTATCAGCGACGAAAGCAGCTCTGCTTTTGTGAGTCATATTACAAGAGCCAGCCCGGCCCTGACTTTTGAACGTTAACAGTATCAGGTGGTCTGCCAGTTGTGCAGCCAGTACTGATAATGAGACGGCCATTCCATCGTGGGCGTGCCCGGTATCCCCATACCGAAACCATGACCACCGGTTGCGTAGCGATACAACTCTACCGGCACATGGGATCTCTCACAGGCAGCTTTCATGATGAGTGTATTTTCCGGGTTTGAGATCGGATCATCCTTTGCCTGGACAAGAAAAAAAGGAGGGGAATCTGGCTTCACAAAATTCTGTACTGACCATGCTTCATCCTGCTGCGCCGTGGCATGATTTCCCACCAAAATTTTATGTGTCGAGGTATGAGTATAGGGCGATTCCAGCGTAATTATCGGGTAAATTAATGCAGCTCTGTCGGCCGCTGCCGGCTTACTGTCGAGGCTGTCAATCGCCGGATAGCTGGTAAAATCAGGTCGGGTCGCTGCCATACCCAGCAAATGACCTCCGGCGGAAAAACCAAGTAGTCCGATATTCTTTTCCCGCTGCCTGATAAGTCTTATGGCCCGCTGCGCATCCTGTAAGGCAACCAGGTTACCGTCTTTCCAGCCTTCCCCCGGTAACCGATAGCTGAGCACGTAGGCAGTATAACCTCGTTGAGTCAGCCAGTGTGCAGCTGGCATTGCTTCACTGGCCATTTCGATACGTTTATATCCGCCTCCTGCAGCGATTATAACCGCATAACCGTTGGTTTTGACCGGCATGTACAGCGTCAGCGATGGCTGGGAAATATTGCGTTGAGCTCCCTTGGCTGTCCAGTGAACCGGCCCGGAGGGACCGCCCCCGCCCGGTGGCTGAGCAGGCCAAAGTGGAAATGTCTGTGGAGTTCCGGAACTTACATTGTTCAGAGCCGCAAAGCTGTTAACACACCCGCTAATCAGCATACCTGCGCCCAGAGTTCCTATAAATTGACGACGATCCATAGTGGCCCCTGCAAATAAGTCATGCATTCATCACAGCATAACAATGCGCAGATATTATGAAAAAATTATCACCTGATGTTTCATCCGGTACAAAATCATCGGGATAAATCAGAAACTAAAAGGCCGCTTAACATGAACTGTCCTACTTTATGGAGTCAGTCCAGTCTGATAGCTGTGTATGTCTGCTGTTCTATGTACGGGGTGATAAAATGTTGTCGGTGATTAAACAATAAGTTAACCAACCGGATATATTGTCCTGAAAATGACGGAACTGGTTAATTTAAGAATATAACCCGGATACAAATACGGGCAAAACGCGTTAATTTAGACAAGGCTATCTTACTCCAGGTCTTTGATTTAACAAGCTGAGATCCTGTTTTTTACTTTTATTAAGGGTTAATCAGTATGATGAATTACCTGTTGCTGGCTATTGCTATAATTTTGTTAATCATTGCCGGATTTTCGTTAGTTTCCTATCTGAAGGATAAAAGAAAACATACTATTTCAGGAAGAAATAAACGCCGTTAACCTGGTCCTGAACATTACCTGTTGGGGAGAAATCACCGGGGCGGTTTTTTACTGACCGCCCCGGTGATTTTATCCGGCAACATAAAACTGTTCAATATTCATAAAGTATCCTCGCAGATTCGCCTGCACATTATATTCCCGTGACAAAAGAGGCAATATATCCCGACCATTATTGTGCCGGGACATAGTCAAAGCCTTGCTCATCAAAAGCCAAAACTGTTGAGTTCAGGATAATCGTCAGGGCGGGCTGTTCCTTCCCAGAAGAAGCGACGTTGCTCCTCAGTAATCGGTTTATCATTAATACAGGCATATCGATTCATCATCAGCCCCTCGGCATTGAATTCCCAGTTTTCGTTGCCATAACTGCGATACCATTGTCCGGCATCGTCGTGCCATTCATAAGCGAACCTCACTGCAATCCTGTTCCCGTCAAACGCCCATAGCTGCTTAATCAGTCGGTAATCAAATTCTCTGCTCCACTTACGTTGCAGAAACTGAACTACCTGCTCCCTGCCTCTCACTTCTTCATTACGGTTGCGCCAGAAGGTATCCGGGCTATAGACCAGGCTCACGCGTTGTGGATCCTGACTGTTCCAGGCATCTTCTGCCAGTCTGACTTTTTCGGCCGCAGTTTCGGCAGTAAATGGAGGTACGGGCTGTCTGATTTCCATGGTGACTCCTGATTTAACGTCATGTAGACAGAATTGTCTACATACAGACTAACTAATGCAGACAAGTCTGTCTACATTGGTTATGATAGATTTTTACAGGAGACTTCTGATGACCAAACCCTCTGCTGCCCGTGAGCGTATACTTGAAACCGCCCATCAACTGTTTTACCGCGCCGGTATCCGGGCCACCGGCGTTGACCTGATTATTCGGGAAGCTGCCGTTACCAAAGTGACCTTTTACCGCCATTTCCCGTCAAAAAACCAACTGATTCTTGAGTTTCTCGATTACCGCCATCAGCACTGGATGCGATGGTTCAGAGACTCATTACTGGCTCTTAATGCAGAAGGAATACCGTTAGATCAGGCTATTGGCCAAACGATGGCTCAATGGTTTAACAGCGATGATTTCCGGGGCTGTGCCTTTACCAATACAGCAGCAGAATTAGGTGACACGCTACCCGAGGCACTGGAGCGGGTACGTAAACATAAACGGGATATGACAGTGACTCTTGCCGGTTTACTAAGCGCAAATTCCGGGGGGAAAACACAGGCTGCCATGATAGCCATGGCAGTTGACGGGGCAATAGTCACCGCCCAACGCGGTGAACCTGTTGCTCATTGTGTTGCCTTGCTTAGTGATCTCACCCGACGGGTGATCAGCCCGTAATACCTCTCCTTTTTTGCCAACAGACATGGGTGTCAGGCATCCAATAAACAGGCCACAACCTGTCGGTTGCGGCCTGAGGCTAACATTTCCCCCTATCAACCGGTAATTTGCCGCCAGCTATAGGCCCGGATGGTAAATTAACCGTAAGCCAGTAACGTCCGTTGGCACAATTCGGAACGGACACAGTCCTCTTTATCAAAACGAACCAGACCCACCAGATCATCATCTGCAAAACGTGCTAATGCATCCCCCAGTCCTGAAGTCACGCCTGCCGGCAAATCACACTGAGTAATATCTCCGTTAACGATAACCGTCACATTTTCCCCTAAGCGCGTCAGGAACATTTTCATTTGTGCTGCAGTCACGTTTTGCGCTTCATCCAGAATCACGAAAGCATTCTCGAAAGTCCGGCCGCGCATATAGGCAAACGGAGCAATCTCAACCTTACCGATTTCAGGACGCAGGCAATATTGCATAAAAGAAGCACCGAGACGTTTTACAAGAACGTCATACACCGGACGAAAATAAGGGGCGAATTTCTCAGAAATATCACCAGGCAGAAAACCAAGATCTTCGTCAGCCTGCAATACCGGACGTGTCACAATAATACGTTCGACGTCTTTGTTAGACAGCGCTTCCGCTGCTTTCGCAGCACTAATCCAGGTTTTACCACATCCGGCTTCCCCGGTGGCGAATATGAGTTGTTTGGTTTCGATGGCGGCCAGATAACGGGCCTGAGCCTCATTTCGGGCAGCAATTACAGAACGATCCCGGGTGTCGCGGGCCATGCCGATAGAGTCCATTCCCCCCATCTGCACCAGCGAAGTGACCGATTCTTCCTCACGCTGACGATGACTGCGCGAATCATTACGGATTACCCGGCGCGCTTCACGACGCGCTTTAATCACTGCTTTCTGTCTTCCCATGTTGGCACCTTACAGTTGGTTTCATTTTCCGGGCCTGAATATCAGGCACGTATACGTGAACGCTTTAGAGGTTTACCGGCTTCCTTTTAAGCCATGAACAGCCGTAGAGAGCAGTACATCGTTCTGATAAACGTGTACCGGTTAAAGAGACATGCAGTAATGAATATAAGTGATAAAAAGACGATGATTTTAGAGTGTAGCCTGTACCTATGCCTGGCGACATAAGCGAAATGTATCTGATGTGATGCATACAGCCACAATTCATGCACACTCTCCGAAGTACTGGGTAGAACTGATACTCTCACTGAATAACTTGCACCTGACAGGCAGTAAAATGCAACAATATTTTTACTCTTCCGCGAAAAAATAGTAAGCAGCTTAGAACATAAAATCAGATAAACCTTTTAAAACATAATGTTACTATATTTCCGTCAACACTGGCGTTAACAATAAATAGTGCTCGCCAGCCCCGTTTTTCCGACTGGCTCCGTCATGCGATGCAGTCAATTTATTCTGCCGACCGGGAACAGATTATTTTTTGAACAAAAAATAGCCCCTCAGACTCTGAATGAGTGGCAGTTCCTGAGAAATAACCACTCCCTGAAATATATTCTTTCATCAGCGAAACGGTGAATACTTTCATTTTGTTTTACCGTTTTCAGACAGAATAACAGAATTTCCCCGGCAAACATCCTGACTCAGTCCTGATGCGTACTCCAAAAAAACCCGTGACAGAGTAATATCACGGGTTTTTAACCAGACATTATCGTCTGTTGTATACTGATTTAATCGTTCTGAAATTCCTGACGAGCAGTTTCAAAACGTTGCAAAGCTTCCTGAGAAGGACGGGAGCCAGTCTTACTGAAAATCACAATCGCCAGCAACCCGACAATAAACCCCGGGATGATTTCATACAAACCAAACAGCGCAAATTGCTTCCAGATCACCACAGTGACCGCACCCGCTATCATCCCCGCCAGTGCACCGTTACGGGTCATATTCTTCCAGCAAACACTCAGCAGTACCACCGGGCCAAAAGCAGCTCCGAACCCTGCCCACGCGTAACTCACCAGGCCCAGGACCTTGTTTTCCGGGTTACGGGCCAGAAGAATAGCCACCAGTGCCACCAGCAATACCATCAACCGCCCTACCCAGACACGTTCACGCTGGCCTGCATTTTTGCGCAGAAAAGCCTTATAAAAATCTTCAGTAAGAGCACTGGAACAGACCAGTAACTGGCAGCTCAGAGTGGACATCACCGCCGCCAGGATAGCTGACAGAAGAATTCCGGCTATCCACGGGTTAAACAGAATCTTTGCCAGTTCGATAAATACCCGTTCGGCATTCTGATTAACGGCTCCTGCCATCGCCGGATGGGTATCAAAATACGCTATTCCGAAGAATCCAACACCCACAGCCCCCAGCAGACACAGAATCATCCAGCTCATACCAATCCGTCTCGCAGCGCGCATGGAACGATGTGAATCTGCAGCCATAAAACGTGCCAGAATATGCGGCTGTCCAAAATACCCCAGTCCCCACCCCAGCAGAGAAATAATCCCGATAAAACTGGTACGGTTGAATATATCGGTAAATCCCGAACCATGGGCTTCGATAACCTTCATAGCATCAGGGATGCCACCCACCGCAAAAATAACAATCACCGGAGTGAGGATCAGAGCAAAAATCATCAGGCTGGCCTGAACCGTATCGGTCCAGCTGACTGCCAGAAAGCCGCCCAGGAAAGTATAAACAATCGTCGCTGCCGCCCCCGCCCAAAGAGCCGTTTCATAACTCATACCGAAGGTGCTTTCAAATAGCCTGGCACCCGCCACAATCCCGGAGGCGCAGTAGATAGTAAAAAAGACCAGAATAATCAGTGCCGAAATCACCCGTAATATTTTACTCCGGTCTTCAAAGCGACTGGAAAAATAGTCCGGTAAAGTGAGGGCATTATTATGATGCTCAGTCTGAACCCGTAACCGCCCGGCCACAATCTTCCAGTTCAGCCAGGCACCGATGACTAAACCAATCGCTATCCAGCTTTCAGAAATCCCCGACAGAAAAATAGCGCCCGGTAATCCCATCAGGAGCCAGCCACTCATGTCTGAGGCACCGGCAGAAAGTGCCGTGACCAGACTGCCGAGTTTACGGCCACCCAGGATGTAATCATCGAAGTTTTTGGTCGATCGCCAGGCAACAAAGCCAATAAGCAACATACCGAAGATATAAATAATAAATGTTACAAGTAACGGGATACTGGCTGTCATGTTTGTCTCCATTTTTTGCTTATTATCAGGCACAGTCTGAGCAAATAGCACGAAAAAATCACTATCCCCCGTGCTTTACGCACAGATAATACGCATATCGTGTAGTTTCCACCCCCCTGCCAGTTGCAACAATGAAGTAACATGTTGTTACATGGAAAGCACTTATTTTTTATTCACAACCAGAGTCGGATCAAACTTTTCAACATTGCAACTTTATGCAACCCTGGTTTAACGGCATAAATAACCTCTTATCTTGTACTGGCGAAAAATAACGACTGACGGTAAAACTCTTAACTTTTCAGACTAAGTATTACCCGTTTAATTCATAAGTTTTTCATAGTTGCAACAGGTTGCAACTTCAGCGATATTGAGGTGCAACCTATAAGAACATACAGCAAACGGAGACAGACATGGCAACCACCACCACAATGGGTGTAAAGCTGGACGAAGAAACCAGGGAGCGGCTGAAACTCGCCGCACAAAAGATTGATCGAACACCTCACTGGCTGATTCGCCAGGCAGTGTTTAATTTGCTGGAGGCGATTGAATCTGGTAACAGCCCCTGGGCTTCTGAGCAGCTTGCCGGCGGCCATGAACCCGACGCTTTACCCGTAAAAGAAGAAACCGTACAACCCTTCCTGGATTTTGCTGAGCAGGTTCTGCCACAGTCGGTTATCCGTTCGGCCATTACCGCGGCATGGCGTCGTCCGGAAACCGATGCCGTTCCGATGATCCTTGAGCAGGCACGCCTGACCCCGGCAATGTCAGAGAAGACTCATCAGTTGGCTCTGCAACTGGCCGAAAAATTGCGTCAGCAGAAAGTCAGCAGTGGTCGTGCCGGTATGGTGCAAAGCCTGTTACAGGAGTTTTCTTTGTCATCACAGGAAGGTGTAGCACTGATGTGTCTGGCAGAAGCGCTGTTGCGTATTCCGGATAAACCCACCAGGGATGCATTAATCCGCGATAAGATCAGCCACGGTAACTGGCAGTCTCACCTCGGCCGCAGCTCCTCTCTGTTTGTGAACGCTGCCACCTGGGGTTTACTGGTGACCGGCAAACTGGTCGCTACCCATAATGAAGCGAACCTGTCGCGTTCCCTCAACCGAATTATCGGTAAAAGCGGTGAGCCGGTGGTGCGTAAAGGGGTAGATATGGCCATGCGTCTGATGGGTGAGCAGTTTGTCACCGGCGAGAGTATCGCTGAAGCCCTGGCAAACGCACGGAAACTGGAAGATAAAGGATTCCGCTATTCCTACGATATGTTGGGTGAAGCCGCCCTGACGCACAAAGACGCCGCAGCTTACCTGCTCTCGTACCAGCAGGCGATTCATGCCATCGGTAAAGCCTCTAATGGCCGGGGCATTTATGAAGGACCGGGCATTTCGATCAAACTGTCAGCTCTGCACCCTCGCTATCAACGGGCACAGTATGACAGAGTCATGGCAGAACTTTATCCGGTGCTGAAATCCCTGACCTTGCTGGCCCGTGAATATGATATCGGTATCAATATAGATGCGGAGGAAGCTGACAGGCTGGAACTGTCACTCGACCTGCTGGAAAAACTCTGTTTTGAACCGGAACTCGAAGGCTGGAACGGTATAGGCTTTGTGATCCAGGCCTACCAGAAACGGTGTCCGTTCGTGATAGATTCTCTGATTGATCTGGCACAACGTAGCCACCGCCGTCTGATGATTCGTCTGGTCAAAGGGGCGTACTGGGACAGCGAAATCAAACGCGCCCAGACAGAGGGACTGGAAGGTTATCCGGTTTATACACGTAAAATTTATACCGATGTCTCTTATCTGGCCTGTGCCCGTAAACTGCTGTCAGTCCCCAACCTGATATATCCGCAGTTTGCTACCCACAATGCACAGAGTCTGGCGGCGATTTATCAGTTGGCTGGCAACAACTACTATCCTGGCCAGTACGAATTTCAGTGTCTGCATGGTATGGGGGAACCGTTGTATGAACAGGTGGTAGGGCCGCTGTCTGAAGGAAAACTTAACCGTCCCTGCCGTATCTATGCGCCGGTGGGAACTCATGAAACTCTGCTGGCTTACCTGGTCCGACGTCTGCTGGAAAACGGTGCAAACACCTCGTTTGTTAACCGGATAGCCGATAAGACCTTATCTCTTGATGACCTGATTACTGACCCTGTACTGGCGACTGAACAACTGGCCCGGGAGGAAGGGGTCACCGGTTTGCCACATCCGAAAATCCCGTTGCCGCGTGAGTTGTATCACAGCGATCGCCAAAACTCTTCCGGGCTTGATCTGGCCAATGAACATCGGCTGGCCTCTCTGTCCAGCGCCCTGTTGAACAGTGCCACCAGTCCCTGGCTGGCAGAACCACTGATTGATGCTGAACCACTGGCGGAACAGCAGCGACCGGATGCACTGCCGGTATTCAATCCGTCAGCAGTCCGGGACATTGTGGGTTACGTCAGGGAATCAACCGAACAGGAAGTCACTGCCGCCCTGAAAACCAGCAACGCCGCCTGTACTATCTGGTTTGCTACCCCTCCAAAGGAGCGGGCGACTATCCTCGGAAACGCGGCCATGATGATGGAAGATCAGATACAGACACTGATTGGTATCCTGGTCCGTGAAGCCGGAAAAACGTTTCAGAACGCTATCGCAGAAGTGCGGGAAGCCGTAGATTTCCTACGTTATTATGCCGCTACAGTCTCCGCTGATTTTGACAATGAGACTCACCGCCCGCTGGGTCCGGTGGTCTGTATCAGTCCCTGGAACTTCCCTCTGGCTATATTCACGGGTCAGATAGCTGCAGCGTTGGCCGCCGGTAACGCCGTACTGGCCAAACCAGCTGAACAGACACCACTGATTGCCATGCGGGCCGTACAAATCATGCATGAAGCCGGAGTTCCGAAGGGCGTACTACAGTTACTGCCAGGCAAGGGAGAAACGACGGGGGCGCAGCTGGTGGCCGATCCTTCCATTCGCGGAGTCATCTTCACCGGCTCGACGGCAGTGGCTTCTTTGTTACAACGTAACATATCGGGCCGGCTGGATCCCCGGGGACAACCTGTGCCACTAATTGCTGAGACTGGTGGAGTTAACGCCATGATAGTCGACTCCTCCGCACTGACTGAGCAGGTCGTGGCTGATGTGATAGCTTCTGCTTTTGACAGTGCGGGTCAGCGTTGTTCTGCCCTGCGGTTACTGTGCCTGCAGGAAGATATTGCCGACCATACGCTGGATATGTTGCGGGGAGCAATGGCCGAATATCGTACAGGTAACCCGGAACTTCTGACGACCGATATTGGGCCGGTCATTGATGAAGAAGCCCAACAGATGATTGAACAACATATTGCCTCAATGGCAGAACAAGGCTTTAAAGTGAGCCGGATTACTCATCCGGATAGCGGTAAACTGACAGCGCTGAATAATGGACGCTTTGTCGTCCCGGCACTGATTGAGATAAATCGTCCAACAGATTTACAGCGTGAGGTGTTCGGTCCGGTGCTGCATGTGGTGCGTTATTCCCGCAATCAGCTCTCTTCTCTGATCGATGAGATTAATGCCACCGGCTATGGCCTGACCTTCGGGGTTCATACCCGTATTGATGAGACCATCAATCACGTCACGCGCGATATTTGCGCTGGTAATCTCTATGTAAACCGGAATATGGTCGGCGCTGTGGTCGGCGTGCAACCTTTCGGTGGTGAGGGACTGTCAGGAACAGGACCGAAAGCCGGGGGGCCCCTCTATCTTTACCGGTTACTCTCCTCTCGTCCGGATAACGGACCTAAACAGACATTATCACGGCTGACTTCACCTCTGGACAGCCACGTTATCTCTGCTCCGTTTACAGCCCTCAGTGACTTTGCGGCAGCACAGGATAATCAGTTGCTGACGGCACAATGCCGACAGTTTGCTGAAAATAATCAGAGTCATACCCTGCGACTGCTTGACGGCCCCACCGGTGAACGTAACAGTTACACACTGCTGCCACGGGAACGGGTATGGTGCGTAGCGGATAATCAGCAGGATGCCTTTTGCCAGCTTGCGGCCGTTACCTGCACCGGTTGTCGCGTATTATGGAATGATAATGAGCTGACCCGCAGCTGGCTGGAACAGTTGCCTGCAGAGGTTCGACAGCAGATTGATTTGAGTGATGCTCCAGCCAGTCAGCCCTATGACGCGGTAATTTTCCACGGCGATGCTGATCAGTTAATTCTGTTATGCAAGGAGGTTGCCGGACGCAATGGCCCGATTGTCTCGGTACAGGGATTTTCCCGGGGAGAATCCGCTATCCTCACCGAAAGGTTACTCCTTGAACGTGCGGTCAGTATCAACACTGCCGCTGCCGGGGGTAATGCCAGTCTGATGACTATCGGCTAACCGCTCTGTCCCGTGGTGCTTCCTGCGCCACGGGACATCCTGGCTTCATTCCTTTTTGGTCCTTCTCCGGTCACACTCACCAGCCTCATTCCCTTGTTTTCTCTGCCAACTGATGCCCGTTGACCAGTCTTGAGGCTAAACGCTGTTTACCGCGTTATTATTTGAAATCATAGTAGTCAGCACTTTCTCCGTCCGTAGTTCCTTCTGTTCAGCCGGATATAAACTACGTCGGTGCAAATCTTTTCTCTGTGTTCTTTAATGCCAAGGATAAAGTACTGATGAACTCAACTACCGATGCTTTATTATTGATTGCTGTTATTTTGGTCGCGATCGCCATCTACAATTTATATTCATATCTGAAAGAAAGGAGATACAAAAAATTCCCAACGCTTCGGCGTTAACACTGGCAATTTAAACTTGTAAAATAAATGACAGCACAATGATTGCCGATATAAAAAACAGTCAATCACCATTTAACGAAGATATACCAGAATGAGCGCAATGATAATCACGCCATAATTTTGGTGTTGTCTGGTATCTTTCACGGAATAATTTACCAAACCGTGAATGACTGACAAAACCACATTTCCAGGAAATCATTTCGATACGCATCTCCGGATGCGTTTCAAGTAATTCACGGGCAGCATTTAAACGGCAATCACGTATCACTGCCATCACCGACGTATTTTGTTCCTGAAATGCCCGATCCAGGCTGGCTCTGGAGCATTTCATCATCACCGATAGTAAATCCGGATTGAGGTCATGTAACAAATAGTTCTTTTGAATCAATGAGCTGGCACTGTTAAATAACCATGCACGCTTCCCGGTGGCCTGCAGTCCTTTTTCCTGAGCGATATCAGATAACAGCAGCAATCCCATATTCATTAAACCGTCAACTACGGTTCCGGTTTCCCGCTGTGACAGATAATGAGAACTACTGTCCAGTAACTGCATATGGGATTTTATAAACCCGGACAGTGGATGTTTATCAACCACCACCACAGGGGTATTAATTTTACCAATGAATAATGGGGAGCTAAGCGTATTCGAGGGAATAACATACAACTGCTTTACCCCTTTCGCATGATAGTGATAAAAATCCGCGCGCTGATGAATAAATAAACTTCCCGGGCGAACTCGTGTCGATACCGAACGGTCACGACCACTGACTAATTGCTCTCCTTCCATCAACATGGAAATAAATACCGAAGTTTCGGCGACGGCATGTGGGTCAAATATGGTCTGATTGTCAGAGCCCATGGCACTGCAGTAATCTCCACCGATAGCGGAAATTGTTTTGTGTTTAGCAATAATATCTTCTGGTCGTCGGTTATTAACTACGCGAATACCATAACAGCTCAGATTTTCTTCAATATCATGAAAGCGCTTTTCCGGATCAATAACCGAGGCTTCCAGGATATGCTGGGTATATAATGATGAGGGCCGGGTCATAATAACTTTCGAAGTTGCCAGCAGATGGCTATGAGACTATGCAACAACCTTACAAAATTTCCCGGCCAAACACCATTAATGAATCATGAATTTTTCTTGAGAAAATATGTCACCGGAATGGCTGACCAAAAATAGAATATTGTGCCTTTTAGGGGATAACACTCTGATTACATTCCGGTTTCACTGGCTACTGTCGTCGGCTCTTCAGGAGGCAGAATATCACGAATATTCACCAGGGCATTACGCACTGCCGCACCTCCGGCGTAAAACAACAATTGCAATATACTCTCAATGATCTCTACCCTGCTGGCACCGGCATTCAATGCTGCCAGCGTGTGTGCTCGTAACTGTGGTACCGGATGACCCAGGGTTGCACACGAAGCAATCACGACCAGTTCCCGAATTTTAGAATCTAATCCCGGACGACTCAAAATACCGCCCATCGCCCATTCAATGGAGATATCGGTAAAGTCCGGACAAAGGCCGTCCATATCCTGTTTCAGGGCTTCTCCGGCCCCGTTACCGTACAAACTTTCAAACAGTTGCATACCTCGCTGGCGTAATTCGGGATGACTTAGCATGTTCTTACTCCTTAATAGTGGGGTTAACGTTATTAAAATTGATTAACCTCACTTGATAAACATCGATATACTTTTATCTTTCACAAGTATTACCTGGCAATCATGAACAAACTTGAAAGTATGGCGATTTTTACCCGGGTTGCAGAAAAAGGCAGTTTTGCCGCGGTTGCTGAAGAAATGGGGATCAGTGCCACCATGGTCGGCCTGCATATTAAAGCCCTGGAAAAAATGCTCGGTGTCAGGCTACTGCACCGTACAACCCGACGGCAAAGCCTGACTGAATTTGGCCTTAGTTACTATCAGCGCTGTTGTGATATTCTGGCCCGTGTGGATGAAGCAGAGTCACTGGCCGGGGAACTGCAATCTTCACCCCGCGGGCGGCTGCGGGTAGCGTCGCCGGTCACTTTTGGTGTGCATGCCCTATCTCCGTTATGCGCTGAATTTCTGACCCTCTACCCACAGGTTAATCTGGAGCTGGTATTGAGTGATGTGATACCCGATATGGCCGAACAGGCCATAGATATCGCGATTCGCATCGGTGAAACAGACAATATTAACGCATTCGTCGCTCGCTCACTGGCACCCTACCGTTCCGTCATTTGTGCGACCACAGATTATCTGAGCCGGTACGGGATGCCACAGCGGCCGGAAGATTTGAGTAACCATCGCTGCCTGGGATTCGCACATCCACAGGCCAGTAAGCACTGGACTTTGCAATCGGGAGGTCATCCTTTGCGCATCCCTGTCAGTCTGTGTATGTCGGTAAATAATGGTGAAGCATTGCGTGCAGCTGCACTTAAAGGACTGGGAATTATTATGCAGCCTGAAATTTTGCTGGCAGAAGACATTGTGCAGCAACGGCTGATTCCGTTGCTGAATGATTTTCTTCCGCCCGCTAAGCCGGTACAGGTGGTTAGCTTTGCTGACCGGCAGCCGTTGCCAGGGCATCGTCGTTTTATCGAACTTTTGATGTCCCGGTTTGGCGAACAGTTATCGGTACTCCGTGACTGATACGTCCGGAGTGTCTCCCGGGAAATAGCAGGCATATTTTGCCAGTGCTATACGGTAATTTATCCGGCTTTTTTCCGGTAACAGTTCATCCCATAATTCCAAAGAATGATAGTCCGGCAATTTCTCCCGGGTATATCCTTGATCCGTTAACGCCTGATCCAGCCGCCGTAAGCGCATGACATATTCCCTGATGGTCGCCAGACACAGACATCCATCAGCCAGTAGTGCCTGCTTAAACGCCTGAATATCAAACAATGTCGGTTGACGACCGTTACTGACGGTAGAACAAAACCGGCACACTGGTTCCAGCCGGGTCATAAAGATCTGCCACTCCTGTGCAGTAACCGGGCGATCCATATACATAATATCTTTATGAGTAATCAGTTTGCCGGACAGTAACAGACGCACGCGGCTGAGTTGATTGCCGCAACTACTACAGTGATGCAGGGCATACTTATAATCGCGAATATAGCGACTTAAACGCTGGTAGTGAGTTTTCATGATTTTTTACGCGCTCCGGCGCTGAGTTTTTCTTCCGTTAATTATCTTTCAGACGAGCGCGCAGCCGCTTAATTGCCTGACTGTGTAACTGGCTGACTCTTGATTCACCGACATTCAGGACAGCCCCAATCTCTTTAAGATTGAGTTCGTCCTGATAGTAAAAGCTGAGGACTTGTTTTTCGCGTTCAGGCAGCCCCTCAATCGCCTCCAGCACCTGATTTCGCAGACTATGGTCGAGTAGCTGATGTAATGGATTGCTTTCTTCACGATGTTCCATCATCAATTCCATACCGTCACCGTTGTCTTCACATAACGTCTCCAACGAAAATAACTGACTGGTATTGGTTTCCATCAGAATCTGCCGGTATTCCGCCAGACTTATTCGCAGGAAGGAGGCGATCTCCTGCTCACTTGCCGGCTTACCCGCGGTCTGTTCCAGTTGAGCTATCGCTGCAGCTACTTCACGGGCTTCGCGCCGGACGCGCCGGGGAACCCAGTCACGGCTGCGTAATTCGTCCAGCATCGCCCCCCTTATTCTTTGTACAGCGTAGGTCGTAAATGCCGTCCCCTGGGTTGCATCGTAACGGTCTATTGCATTCAACAGTCCAATTCCTCCGGCCTGAATCAGGTCATCGAGGTCAACGCTGGCGGGTAGTCGCACCTGTAGCCTTAAGGCTTCATGCCTTACCAGCTGTACATATTGCTGCCAGATATCCTGTTTATCAGTGACACCTTCGGCGGTATATAAGCTCTCCACAATTCCATCCTGATTTGCCAGGGCCGTGGAGAAATTATCAACCGTCAGGGAGAAGAACTATCGAAGGAAAAAAGAGTTAAAATTAAATGTGTTATGCGGCTGAAAAATGCGCCGGTCAGGAGAGGCGATGACCAGCGCAGAAACTACTGACGGGAAGAAAAGTGCGCCCTGATACTACGCAGAGAACGAATAGCCGCCTGACGGTCGGCCACCGGCAATGTCGACAGTGCAAAACCATACTTATCTTCAAATTGCATGGCGGCGGTCAGGCAGATAGCCCGGAATGTCAGCTGGTTGCAGATAGTGGACTGGCGTGTGCTCCAGCCTTCGTCCCCCAGATAAGCTCCGGAGTTTTCGATATCGGCAAAATAGGAAAACGGCGGGTGCATTCCCGCCCGGATGATACGCCAGCTATGTTCCACATGCTCCAGAGCATTATAGAAAATCTCATCCATCAGCCCGGCCTGTTGCAGACAGTGCCGGCTGTAGTAGGAGAACGCGCCAACACAACTGGGATAAAGAGGCAGACGGAATGAAGCATAATCTACTTGTAGCCTTGGCCGTGGCTGCCCTTGTTCATCAACGTTATACGGCCCGTGCAATGCGAAATTAAAATGCTGTATTCCGGTCTCTGCAGAGGCTGAAATATAGCGTTCAAATACCTGAGGATCTTTCAGATAAATATCATCTTCAATCAGGAAAATGTGGTCGACATCCTGTGCCAGCAAATATCTGAGTGCGGTATTTTTACTGCATCCGACGCCCTGATTCTGCGGGTTTTCCACCAGCATCGCCTGTAACGAGCGATATTCAGCGTCCGGCCGACCGTCATTTACAATAATCAACGCATAAATCTGGTCTTTGGGTAAAGAATTCCAGAGTCGGAGGAACCCAGGCTTGCGGTTAAAGGTTACAATACCGACTCCGATGCGTCCGGATTGTCTGTTCATGACTTACTCCTGTAACTTTGCAGAGGCTGGTTTATCCAAGCCAGGCTTGCTGCCATTCTGCCAGTGATTGAGGTGTCAGCAGCCAGTCACGGCGTACTGTCTGTTGTAATGTCTCTCCTCTGGTGGCCAGTGCCTGCGGTGAGTTCAGGTGTTCCCGGATGGCCTTCATCCAGTGCCTGAAGTGATTTTTGACCCGGGTCACCGGCAGTGAGCCGCGGTAAGGTTCAATATCACTACAGATCACCGGAATACCACAGGCTCCCAGTTCCAGCAGGCGCAGGTTGCTTTTGCATTCATTGAACAGATTTATTTCCAGCGGCACCAGAGCCAGATCCAGACTCAGGCTCGCCAGTTTCTGCGGATACCAGTCAAACGGCACACCACTATGAAACTCACCACTGAACTGAGCCGGTTTCATGCCCATAAATACCCACTCTACCTCATCCGCTAATGCCTCAATCAGTGGCCGGAGAATAGCCAGATCGCCGGTATGACTGTTCCCTCCAGCCCAACCCAGCCTCGGCTTCCTTCCCTGGTTCCGGGCACTGGTTAATGCGCCCCATTGCAACGGATTAAGCCGGTTTTGTGCGACCCTGATATCACTGTGCAAACCGGAATAGGCCGAGGCCAGCGCAGCTGTGGATACCACCAGATGATCGGCACTCTCCATGGTCCGCCTCAGTTGGCCGGCAATATCTTTCGGTAATTTATGGCGGTTTTGATTGTGTCGCGGCAGACGGAGGAAGTAATCGTCATATTCCATAATAATTTTGGTACCGGATAACTGCCGGTATTGACGGAGGGTTTCTTCAATCTGCGGATCAAACGGCATCTGTAATAACAAAAGATCCGGCTGAATTGCCGCGACTTCCATAGCCGCAGGCAAACCATGGATCAATCCGCCTTCGAGTTGCAGTTGTTGTTCCATCAGCTGGTAGGGTTGTATCACACGGTAATGACCACAACCGGTAAAATTAACATGACCTGCCATTATGACCGGCAACGGCCTGCCTGGTAACGGGTACTGCACTCTGGCTGTCCGGTGTGACAGCCTGAAAGGCTGACCCGTGCGGGTAAAGTGACGGTGGTAACGAATATCCTGACATAAGGCTCCCTGCCAGCGTTCACGCAATGCATCATTGCCCTGCTGCTCTGCCACAGCTTCGGCCGGATAACAGGCGGCAGAAAGTCTTGTGGCACCGCCCATATGTTGCAGTGTCGCTTGTGGTGTCCAGACGACCAGATAACCCTGTTGTCGGACCCTGAGACAAAAATCGATATCGGCGGCCCCCCCGGCGAAATGCTGTGCATCGAAACCGCCGACAGTGTCAAACACATTGCGCCGGACCAACAGGCAGGATGCGCTCAGCGCCGTGACCTGCTGGGCTGTCTGCAGGTAATGAGAATATCCGCTCGCAGTGGACGGTGAATCACGGAAGGCTTCAGCGACTCCGCTGCCAAATCCGGTGATAAATCCCGCATGCTGGATACGTTGATCAGCGAAAAGCTGCCTTGCACCGGTCACCGCGACTTCCGGGCGATGAGCGATTTCCAGCAGATTATTTAACCAGCCAGAATCACTGAAGCTGCAGTCATTATTGAGAAATAACAGATAATCACCTGTCGCCCTGGCAGCAGCAAAATTATTGATAGCCGCAAAATTGAAGCCATCCGTCCAGTGCAGTATTTTCAGATTCCTTAGTTTCAGCGCCTGTAACTGATTCAGATAATCACAGGCGTCTGCCTGACAGGAACCGTTATCGACAATCAGCAGTTCATAATCCGGCCAGCGTGTGTGTTCGGTTAAGCTGTCAAGACAACGACGTAGCAATGGCTGGTTATCACGGGTAACAATCACAATAGAAACACGGGCTGTGAGTGGCAAAGGGTAACGCAACTGGTCGGGGTACCCTGCTGTACCTGGTTCTATCCAACCCTCACTGCCACAACGTTGCAGATGCTGTAGAGTAATTTCCCGGCGTTGTGCCGTGACTGATTCCATCACCTGGCGTTCAGGGATAAGCAACACGGCTTCCGGCAGATGTCCGACTGCGCCCGGACCTGTGTGTTCAATCACCCGCCAGATAAGCTCACTGAATATGAGTTCATTACTGTAGGCGTCCTCCACCAGATACTGTTTGATACATGTAGCGGTGACCAGCAACTCCTCTCCCGGATAATGCTGGCTGCGTAGCAGGTCGATATTGCAGTCTGGTTTCAGGAGTAACTGCGCATCTTCGAGCCTGTCTCCCTGTAAAATATCGCTGTAACAGACCTCAATACCCGGCTGCTGTAACTGATGTTCCGCAAACAATAACAGGCTGTCATTCAGACAACAGGTGCCGGCTTCAATCACCAGCCAGCTGGTCGCTGTAAAGCGGATAGTGGTCTGAAACAGTGCCTGTCCGTCAACCGGCAGAGAAAGTTGCTTCTCATTTTCCTGCAGCAATGACGGGTAATGCATGGTACTAATCAGTATGCAGTGTTCCGCCGCCAGTGATTGCTGGCGAACTGACATCAGGCTGTTTTCACACTGCGTCCGGTCATTCCTGCGGTCGAGAATGATCACTCCGATTCTGGAAACCTCTCCCTGCCCTGCAATAATGGCAGAAAGCACAGCCCGCCGTGTCTCACTGATCTCCCTCTGTTTCAGCCATTGCAGTAATGGCTGACTGTCATCGGCCTGCTGCGCAAGAATATTCCTTACCATCATCCATTCTTTCGCATCTGCATCACTCAACATCAGTCTGCCGGCCGCCGGAAGAGAATCAAGCAGTGGTGGTAACAGCGCAGACAAAGACCAGTTCTGCAACGCACTGGATTTAAAGCCGGTTGCCCATTGCAGTGCCTTTGCGAACCCGTTGATTAATGCATCACAATATTGCTGAATATCAGGCTGGCTCCCCCCCGTGGCAATAAAAAAATTATCGCTGTCCATCGTCAGTGACTGCTCTGTCAGATAACCGTGCCAGCCGCCCTGCCCGGCTATACACACAGGAATGCCCAGACAAAGTGCCCGCGCCACCCACTGATGTTCTCCCACCACCAGTTGATACTGACTGAGCTGTTGATTGGTCAGTGCTGAGGTTTGTTGCGCTATCAGCATGACATCCAGACGAATTCCCCGTAAACGGCACATCGATGTCAGCTCACTGAGAGCCGGACTCAGGCTCTGAGTCACCCACAGGATATGTTTCAACGCCGCGCCCTCCGGATTGCCGGGGTCACTGTGGTCATCGTCAAACGCGAGGGGAAGCAGTCGCATGGCTGGCCCCGATGCACCACGTAAGCGCTGTGCAGCATAGCTGCGCGGCGAGTCCGTTATAATGCGCCAGGCGAGTCGGTTTTCCAGAGCACTAATCTCTTCACCTATACCCGGCACAGAGGATGAGAAATGCTGAAACAGGCAGCATCCATGCAACTCACCCCGATGCATAAGTTCAATCAGCCTGGCTGAAAGGTAACCATTACACACCCAGATGAGTTGATAGTGGTGGTACAGGTCGTCGGAGGACTGCCCGGGTGAAGGTGGGTCATTATCGATAAACAGACGTAGTGGCCCTGTCAGCGACAATTGCGTCAGTTGCTGTCGGTATTCCCCGTCTGTCAGTCGAGCGGTAATATCAACCGACCAACCCTGATGAAGAAACCATCTGGCCAGACGTAGCAGTAAAGACTCCGCCGCCGTGAACTGCCTAAGGCTATCCAGCGAAAAAAGTATTCTCTTCATTCCTATCCCCTGTCCGCGCAACACAACAAAACCCCGCAGAGCGGGGTTAGGTTTTAACCAACGTTTCTGATTAGCCTTGCAGCAATGACAGGACGGTCTGTGGAACCTGGTTAGCTTTCGACAATACTGAGGTACCCGCTTGTTGCAGAATTTGCGCACGTGACATGCTGGATACTTCAGTCGCATAGTCCGCATCCTGGATACGAGACTGAGAAGCAGACAGGTTATTCACAGTAGCATTCAGGTTGTTGATGGTTGATTCAAAACGGTTCTGAATCGCACCCAGTCCGCTACGGGCTGTATCTACATCAGAGATACGGGCATCGATATCGGCCAGAGCAGTCTCACCGGTCACACTGTAATCACTGCCCAGGGTCTGAGATTTAAAGCCGTTATCTGACAAAGAGATAGAGATAACGTTCGCATCAGCACTATCGTTAGAACCTACCTGGATATTGATACTGGTACTGGTGCTGTCAAACAACTGAATGTTATTAAACGTTGTTGCACTCCCGATACGTTTAATTTCAGCCAGACGTGCATCGACCTCAGCCTGAATAGAGTCGATATCGGCAGCGCTGTTAGTCCCGTTTTTCGCCTGCACTGTCAGTTCACGGATTCGCTGTAAGTTAGTGTTCATTTCATTCAGCGCACCTTCCGCGGTTTGTGACAGTGATATACCGTCATTCGCATTACGCGAGGCCTGAGTCAGACCACGGATATTAGATGACATACGGTTAGCAATAGCTTCACCAGCTGCATCATCTTTTGCACTGTTAATACGCAGACCCGAAGACAGACGCTCGATTGCGGTACCCAGAGAAGACTGTGCTTTGTTCAGGTTAGTCTGAGTGGTTAATGACATGATGTTGGTATTGATAACAGCCATGGTTTTTATCCTTCAATAAATGAATGTTCATTGAATAAGCAAAAAGGCATTCCCTTTGCGTTCATGACTGATATCGGTGAGCAGCAGGTTAACTTTAGCCAGTGACCGGAAAAAAACCAATAATGCGGATTTTGTCTGCAGGCTGATAACAACCCTGTGCGATGTTTACGGCTTAAACCTTTATGTTTTTGGGCCGATATTGCCAATACACTCTCAGTAACAACAGGATATTATGATGACCGCCATCAGTAATCTGGATATCAGCAGTAATCTTAATCTGACTGATTTGTACAATAATTTACAGGCAGCAGAGCAGGCTAAACTGACCCCTATTACCAACGAAGCGACTGCCTGTAAAAACAAAATCTCTGCATTCGGGCAACTGAAGAGCAGCCTGCAAAATCTGCAGTCCGCGATTGATGCGCTGACGAAATCCACCACCTTTAATGCCACGGCAGTGACCAGTAACAATCTGTCATTTTCTGCATCCACCGACAGCAGTGCAATTCCCGGCCAGTATCAGGTGAAAGTGACACAACTGGCCACTGCACAGTCATTACTGTCCGGAAAAATCAGTAGCAGTGACACCGCTCTGGGAAGTTCAGACAGTGGCAGCCGGACACTGACCCTGCAGACGGGCCGGGGCACCCCGGTGACCCTCACTCTGACAGATAAACAAACGTCACTGGATAGCATCGTGGATGCCATTAACCAGAGTGGCGCAGGAATTAACGCCACCAGTATCCGCGCAGCTGACGGTGAGTACTATCTTAGCCTGACCGCCAAAGATACCGGCGAAGGGAATAATATCTCAGTGTCCGTCAGTGGGGATGACCAGTTACAGAGCGTCATAGGATACTCATCCACTGACAGCAGTTCAGCCATGCATCAGACCATCGCCGGTCAGAATGCCAGACTGACGGTAAATGGAATTGCTATCGACAGTAAAAGTAATACCGTCACCAATGCACCTTCCGGAGTCACCCTTAATCTGAAATCGGTTTCGCAAAGCGAAGAGACTCTGGAGATTGGTAACAACACAGATGATACCGTGAAAGCGGTTAAAGACTGGGTCACTGCCTATAATAAACTGCAATCCACTATCGCCAGCCTGACCAGTTTCTCAGGAACGGCTACGGCGGTTACCGACACTACCTCAAACGGCCCGTTAATCGGCGATGGTACCGTGCGTAATATCCAGGTCCGGTTACAATCGATGTTGACTCAACCTCAGCAAGGGGCCTATTCCATTCTGGCACAACTGGGGATCAGTATGGACCCGGGCGTGCAGGCCGATGGTTCCACCGGTATTTTGACGATAGATGAAAATAAGTTGAACGACGCCCTGAAAAGTAATCCACAGGCAGTGACCGGTTTCTTCACCGGTGATGGTAAAACCAGCGGCTTTGCCACCGGCATGAACAATACCCTGAATGATATGTTAAGTGACAGCGTCGGAAATAAAGGGATGCTGGCAAATGCTATTGATTCACTGAACAACAACTACGACGATCTCAGCAAACGTTACGACAATATGCAGTCGGCTATAGACAGTACGATGGCCCGCTATAAAACGCAGTTTACGCAGTTGAATAAACTGATGTCGCAGATGGATCAGACCAAACAATATCTGGCATCGCAGTTTGATAACTCGTCGGATAAATAGGGAGTCAACGGGTGAACACAATGACTGGGGCCAACGCTTATGCCAGGGTCAGCGTTGAGAGTGCCGTTCTCAGCGCGGGTCAGGCGCAACTGACCACCTTGTTGTTTGACGGTGCGCTGAGCGCCCTCGCCTGCGCGAGCCTGTGTATCGGCAATGGCGATATTGCAGCGCGTGGCCGCAACCTGTCAAAAGCCATGGATATCATCGACAACGGTCTGAAAAGGCCGTTACTGGACTGGCCGGAAGACCCGCTGGCACAGCAACTTACAGCACTTTATGACTATATTATTTTCCGATTGCTACAGGCTAACCTGCATCAGGACATTGACGCTATCAGCGAGGCTGAAACTCTGCTGGGCGAGATCGCCAGTGGCTGGAAACAAAGTCTGAGGATCGTCAGCGGAGGGAATGAATCATGAACAGTTATTCGAACTGGCTGGCAGAATTGACCACACTGAACCAACAGCTACAAAGCCTGGCGCAGCAGGAAGAGTGGCAGCAACTGGAGGTAACGGTAACAGATTACCTGCATCTGGCTACCACCCCGCCTGACTGCACTGCCGACGAACGGCAACACTGTCAGTCCGGATTTCAACGGCTACTCGACGCACACCAATGTCTGACCTTACTGATTCATCATGCTCTGCAACAGGCTGGAGAAAATCTTTCTCATGGCCGACAGCAGCAACAGCTGTTGCAGGCCTATTTTTCAGTCTGAAAGCAGCCCCGGACGATTAACTGGTCGGGTGATTTTCGCCGTTGGCAAAGTGGTTGAGCAGTAATGTTGGCTGAATATCCTGGATAACCGGTTGTTCCGGGTGGCTTTCGGACTCTGCCAACGCCTTCTGGCATTCCACGGACGGCTGGCTGACTTTTTTCAATGTCAGCCCGTCGTAATGCAGGGTATCACCCACCAGTTTCAGATGCATTGCCCGTAACTGCCGGTTGATATTGAACACTTTGTCATCCACGCGGGCCAGTTTACCCGGTTTGGCAATCACCCGTTGCCACTGGCGACAATCGAGGGTATCCCCCTGTGGAGTAATTAATAATGAAGCCATCGCCTGCGGGCTGACCAAACCCTTCTGTGGGCCGTCGGTTTGCCAGACACCTGCGATTCCGGCAGGGGCAGGCAGCTTGACTGCCTGCTGATAATTGGTGATTTGCACACAACCGGCCAGGGCCAGCATAGGTAACAACATCCATTTCTTCATATATTTTCTCGACAAGCCCGGGGCTGAATTCGGTAATTTTGCGGCATAGTATATCGTGTCCTGGAGCTATTGCAGCCCCCTTGTCACTTCAAAGGCGCGGTTTTTACCTGTGAATGACCACAATGACAGCTAACTCCTGACATCTGCCCGCAGAAAAGTTACAATCCACCGATGATTTCACTGAAACCAGAAACATGATGAAAACTCCTGAACAATATTATGCCATCGCCCGTGACATGTTTTTTTCTGCTCATCCCTCTTTTAGCAGTGCACTGGACGAAATCAGTGAAACTGACGCCAGGCAGGCTGGGATGACATTGCAACAATGCAGAGAAATGCAGGCTGAACGGATCTATGCCGCATTTCTGCGGCAGAAAAAACTGGATGGTATAATTTTCTCTATTCAGTTGGCAGAATCCGATAAGCAGGTGGCCGCAGTCGCGATTGAAAATTATCTGAAATCCCATGCGGCCGCACTCGGTATGACATGGGAAGAATTTTGCATTAAAAACGAACTCTGAACCAACAGGCTTCATGCCCCGTACGCCACACAGACCGCAACCGGCGGCAGATTGCCAGTTATTAGCAGGTCTGATAATGTGGCTTTAGGCGGGGCATGACAATCCAGGAAAAGCTAAATGGCTAAGGTTATTGGTAGAAAATACGGAAAGATGATCCTTGTTTTGGTCCTTATCTGTCTGGGCCTGTTACTGCTACGCTGGGCAGCAATGATCTGGGGTTAGCCTGCTGCAGATTGATTACTGTAACCCCGGCAGACGGTTTTTGACTCACCGGAAATGCCCCGTCTGAAAGTTGCCGGTGGTATATGATATTTTCCTGTAAACGAACGCGTAAACGATTGTTGAGATTCAAAGCCATATCTCAGAGAAATTTCCATAACGCTTTCATTACTGTTTAGCAAATCCTCGGCCGCCCTCATCAGTTTCTTTTCACGGATATATTTGCCAAGACTTTGTTTCATTACCTGATAGAACATTCGCTGAAGATGCCATCGGGAATAGCCTGAACGCTCGGCGACGTGTTCGATTTTGAGTGGCAGATGGATGTTGTCATCGATCCAGTAAGTTAATGTCAGAATCAGTTGGTGTTTTCTGTCCATAGTTTCCTCATCAGCAGATGTGATTATTATGAAGAGATTGTCATGCCGAATTTTGTACCGGTGGATTCTTCCTGACCGGTACATTATTCGACCTGAAATATCAGCGACAGGAAGAGATAATCATAATCTGAAACTGCTGCAAAAATAATGCACTTAAAAATCATTAGCGCTATGAATCGTATTCATAAACGAGGCTACCGGAGCGATTATTTTATCCCTGGTACGGCATGTCGAGAATCACATCCTGAGGGTAAGCGAAGAGGTAGACCTACCCTGGGTTACACAGAATTTCCGCTACCGGTTACTGACTGACTATCCGGCACTATAAATCAGATAAAACCGGTCTGTCATGTGAAATTAATTATGATGACAACAGGCAGAAATATCCTCTGTCTGATACGGTTTTTTTTCGATAAATATTACTCTACTGGCAGCCTGCTATCACCTGAAAATTTCAGACTCAACACATCATGACTCTGCGAATAAATTCAGAATATTATTCTGTTTATTCGTCACGGGGAATTAAATTTGATTTCTGATCCAGCAGTTGTTAGTTTTAAAAATAACTGAATAACAGGAGCCACATGTGAATAAAAAAATAATTCTCCCTGCATTGCTAATTTCATTTTGCGGTAGTGTTGCTGCACAGGAACTGCCTGGCAAAGGAATTTCTGTTCAGGCAGTGAAAAGTCCGCTGGCTGAGGAATCTTTCCAGACCGAATTAGTGAACCGTGCACTGGAAAAACTGGGATACGATGTAAAACCCACTCAGGAAGTGGATTACAGTGTCGCCTACGCGTCGATTGCCAGGGGTGATGCGACCTTCTCGGCTGTAGACTGGGAACCGTTGCAATCCGCAATGTATCAGTCTGCCGGGGGGGAGAAAAGTTTCTTCCGTGCCGGACCTTATATTACCGGTGCAGCTCAGGGGTATTTAATTGATAAGAAAACGGCAGACAAATATCATATTACCGATATATCACAACTGAAAGATCCCAAAATCGCCAAACTGTTTGATAATACCGGTGATGGTAAGGCCGGACTCACCGGATGTGAACCTGGCTGGGCCTGCGGTAAAGTGATAGACGCCCAACTAAAAGCTTACGGTCTGACAAATACTGTCGAGCAAAACCAGGGAAGTTATTCAGCAATGATCGCGGATGTCATTTCACGATATAAAGCCGGCAAACCGGTATTGTATTATACCTGGACACCTTACTGGGTCAGTTTTGTATTAAAACCTGGCAAAGATGTCGTCTGGCTGACAGTTCCTTTTTCGGCATCCCCCGCCGGTCAGCCTAAGGAAGATACCCGGTTACCTAACGGTAAAAATTATGGTTTCAGCGTAAATACCGAAAATATTATTGCTAACAAAGCCTGGGCAGAAAAAAATCCTGCGGCACGTAAACTCTTTACACTGATGAAAATTCCGCTTCAGGATATCAGCCGTCAGAATCTGAGTATGCATAACGGCGAAAACACTGCTGCCGATGTTTCGGCACAGGTGGATGGCTGGATTAAAGCACATCAGGCAGAGTTTGATGGCTGGATCAATGCGGCTAAGCAGGCTGCTGCGAAGTAAACCATTCCACTACATTACCTATTCTCTGACAGAATACCGCCCATTCGGGCGGTATTTCATACCACATCATTAATTAATCGTTTCGACAGCAACAATAACGAAAATTTAACATTTCATTTGGCCATGGATTTCGAACCAGTCCGGATGTTGAAATCCCCAACTGTAATATTCAGCCATTGATTTACACACTTCGGTGTAGGACGGTCTCGCAAACAGAATTGGTCGTCACTAACTACTTATATCCAGACATGTAATGAAGGCGTTTTCCCAGTGACAGTTTTGTTTCCAATAATATGGCGTTTCCACCTTATCGGATCATGAAGCGTATGAGTCCTCGCATCACGCCAGAAACGGTCAAATCCTTTCTCCGACAGAGCTGTACGAGTCCCACCTAGCTCAAATAGGCGACTGGATGCCGTCAGAGCAATATCGTCAGCCAGCACACGTGCTTCCGCGACATGGATTGAGGCATCTGCCACCTCTTCTGCCGTAGGAGTTCCCGAATGAGTATCAAGATAACGTGCCGCATTCAAAACAAGTGCTTCAGCCGCGTTCAAACGTATCTGAAGATCCCCGATTATATTCAGCGAATGAGGATCTGCATCGGCACGCTCACTTCCGCTGTCAATCCATGGACGAGCAATTTCACGCACAATCCTTACTGCAAGTTCAAAGGCTCCCTTTGCAATACCGAGATCAATTGCAGCATGCAGAAGTTGTGAGAAGGGTCCGGCGAAACTAGGGGTAGCAAAAGCTTTGTCACGCCTGACGATGTTTTCAGGTGCAACTCTAATTTTATCTGCGACGACCTTTCCGCTCGCGGTAGTTCTCTGGCCGATGCCGCTCCAGTCATCTATTATGGTTAAACCTGGTGCATTTCTTGGGATATATGCATAGACAAGTTTATTGTCATCATCCAAAGCAGAGATAGGTACCCAATCGGCATACAGTGCTCCTGTGGCATACGCTTTGATACCCGTCAGAAGTAGCCCTTGCTCGGTATTCTCAAGTCTTGTACTGATATCAAGTACGTTTTTTCCGCCAGCTTCCGAAAAAGCATTACCAATTCTTTTTCCGTTTAGAACCTCCCTGAAAAAAAAATCCTTTTGATAATCGGTGCCTATGGTGCGGAGTCCGTCAAGTAAGACAAAATGACTCTGGGGAATTTGCGCCAATGATGAATCAGCTGCGGCAATGATACTAATCACCTTAATCAAAGTTTCATTACTCACCCCAATTCCACCATATTCCCGGGGAACTGTGATGGCTCCTAACCCACTTTCAGAAAAAGCTTTTATTTCATCGTGAGGCAGAGCTCTTTTGCTGTCGCGATATGATGCTCCAGTGGCAAATAACGCAGCAATTTCATTAGCAGTTGAGATTGCTTCACCTTCATCTTTTATATATTTAACACTCATAACTGTCTCTCTGAATTTTTAAATAAAACGTTGACTGTCAGCAAACCTGGCTTGTTGAACTCTTATGGCATTAGGTATAAGTTTTAAAGTAAAGAAAGCATCGGCAATTTTTTGCTGGGCAGAGATAATCTGTGGATTTATTATCTCTATACCATAATTTCGTCGACCAGAAGCCAATTGTAAGGTTTTTTCAGGTATTCTGAGTATAGGGGAAAATAATGAGGCCACTTTATCAGGATTTGCTTTTGCCCATTTATTCGTGGCAGAGAGCTCACGGAAAAAAACAGATAATACATCAGGATTTCCTGATACGTAATCAGGGTTTCCCACATATATTGTCCGGTTATCTGCTAAACCCTCTGCGTTCCGGAGAATCCGCGTTGTCCCTCCGGCTTCTGCTACTGACAGATAGGGCTCCCATAAACCAGTGACATCAGCCTGATGGGCTTCGAACGCGAGCTGAGCATCGGCCACCATAGTGACATAAAGAGAATTAATTTCTGCATAACTCATATCAGCGGCCTGAAGCGCCCTGAACATAAGGTACTGTGGTGTCCATCCCTTTCCTGTGACAAATTTACGGCCATGTAAGTCATGAATATTTCTGATATCAGAATCGACCGGAACAACCAGGGCTAATCCTTCAGGATTAGGGACTTCGGCAGCAAGATAGGTGTAATTTATCCCTGATGCCTGAGCAAAAACCGTGTTTGTATCTCCTGCATGTGCGATATCTATATTACCAGAATTTAGGGCTTCAAACGTGGCAGGCGCAGATGTGAATTCTACCCATTTGACCGTTACGCCAAGATTTAGCAGAGCTTGTTCAAGGCGCCCTGTACCTTTTAATATATTGATCGTACTGAATTTTTGAAATCCAATTCGCAATATTTTCCGCTGCGCAAAAGCATTCCCTCCAATCATAATCATAAATGCTGCGGAGCCAGAAATAACAAAGTTTCGCCTTGATAACATTTCTTTTCCTTATTTTTCTAAAAATTTTACCTTACTAATAAAATCAACCAACTCAAAATATAAATTAATTATAAGCTTTATCAGTCAATCTTTTTAAATTTTAAATATTACTTAATGAGAAATACTTAGGATTTGTTGGTGATTATTTATAGTATGATAACTTTCCGGAAATTTTCATTCAGTTCGTGGATGATTAAGTAAGGCAAAGAACTCCTTGCCAATCCTATTTCAGGTCATATTGTTCAATGCATTGCGTATAACACTTCCTGATAACATTCAGCGTCCCTTTTAGACGGCAGATCATTGTCCCACAAACCATGGGGAATTATCTGGAATACCCGACGTTATTTATTTTATGATAAACACAACTTCTGGTTTAGTTGTTCAGTCAACTAGCAAAAGAGCTCTGTTTTTTTGCAGGCGATACCGGGTGATGTTTCTGCCCCGGTACACAGTTTTATCAGCGATATCAGGATGACAGACAGTGATTAATCTGGTCTGAAATCTGCGTGAACGCCGCCACTGTCTGTTGAGGGTTTGATCCGACCCATGAACTTAACGGACCGGTATCGGTTAACGAGCCGTTGTTGCTCTGAGCCTGCCTGATATCAGTGAACACATAGTGTACTCCACTGCTGCTGGTACTCAGATTCAGTGAATAACCGACCACAAAGGTCACCGGGTTGCCTAACGAGGTAATGTGGTACGAAGTTGTTCCGCGGGTTGTATACAGGCTGCCAGTGATGGTTCCGTTGCTCCCACCCTCAGCACCGGATACGACTGCGACCGAACACTGCTGTAACTTTAACGCACCAGGAACGCCCTGGCCGGTGACCGGATAGTTTTTCACATACTGATAATGCCCGCTGTTATCGAGTTGTAGTCCGTTGACCGCTGCAGTTGAGTTTTTGTTGTTGCCAATGGCGGAACATCCGGATAATAACACTGCAGATAGTCCGGTGAACAAAAGTAACTTTTTCATCTCTTTCTCCTCAGATAACGTTAACTACATCCTGGAACCAAAAACTGTCAGGGGGAAGCCACACCCAACCACTTAACTGTGTAATCCTGTTACCCGGCAGCGAAACCAGAAGCCGGTGCCTTGCCGGGTTATGTCGTTGAAACCGGTCGTGGGCGCTATTTAATTCACCGCATCAGCACTGAGACAGCAAATCTGTAAAAAAATCACGTCATTATCTGAAACAGAAAAGTCTCTGCAGCCAGTGACTGTTTAACATGGTCGAAAACAACCGCCCTGATCTGACCTGTCAGGTATTGCCGGTAAGCACTGGCAAAACGTACTACATTTCACAAAGTCTTCAGATTGGCATTACCGTGGTTATGAAGCTTTACAGGCTACAGGCAGACCCGGCACACAGCTCACTAAATCTGGCAGACCCCGGGTCAGCGGCCGGGGAGACAGAAAGCAGGGCAGACTGCGTCAGGATCTAAAAATGAGATGGGCTCACAGGGTTTTGTGACAGTGGGATACTAATGTTTTCCGTGAATTCCCCCGCTGGGATATGTCTACCCTGGCGGAAAAGGGTTATGGCGAACCAAACCGGTTGACTACAACACGGTGATCAACGATGCCACTGAGCGCTAACCTGCCCGGTTATCAGGCGAATCGTATCAATAAAATACGGTTCGCTGATAATGGAAATTTCCGGCGCAGATTATTTTTATTAAAATCAGTTTTATTATTACAGTCAGTCTCTGATAATTTTAAAATATTACACGGACATATTCATAATGTCGGTATAAGCATTCACCAGTTTATTTCGGACCTGGGTCCCGAGTTGTAATGAGAGGCTTGCCTTTTGCATATTCAGCATCACATCATTCAGTGAAATATCACTGTCTCCTGCCTCAAACTTTTCGTAAGTCACGACAGACTGTTGCACATGCTGGTTAAGCTGGTTAAGTGCCGAATGGAACACTCCCGAAAAGGCATCCGACTGACTGGACGGGGCTTCGCGCCCCTCAGCCAGTCGGGCAACTGCCGTCATTTGTTCTGTAACCTGCGGAATTAATGAAAACATAGTGGTTTCTCTGTGACTGAAAGACATTAAATTAAATCTACCTCAGTCAGAAAATAATAAACCGCAAATATAACCCTTAAAAAACCGGCTGTTTCTCCCATCATTCCCCGATGGCAGGTAAATAATGCTGTTTATTCTACCGCCACCTTACCCGTTATTCAGGAGAAGCATGTGTTGTTATTTATAATGAGTCCGCTCCGGACCACCAGGGTATCGCTATGACAGTTAGCCCTACCGATATTTCAGCCACGTTTTCCGGCAAAGTACAGCAGTTGCTCAACAGATTACGGACTTCCGCCGGGATTCCACTGATTTTTGCTGCCGCGGTATCGGCAGCCGTGATCGTTGGTCTGGTCCTGTGGGCCAGTACTCCGGACTATAGCGTCCTCTACAGCAATATCTCTGCACAGGATGGCGGCAGTATCATCAATCGCCTGAGTCAGATGAATGTTCCCTACCGGCTGGAAGAAAACAGTGGAGATATTCTGGTCCCTGCCAGTCAGGCAGGAGAAGTTCGCCTGAAGCTGGCAGAACAAGGCCTGCCCAGAGGGGGCTCCACCGGATTCGAACTGCTGGACCGCGAAAAGTTTGGTATTAGCCAGTTCAGTGAACAAATTAACTACCAGCGGGCGCTGGAAGGCGAACTGTCCAGAACCATCGAAAGCCTTGGCGCCGTTAAAACAGCCCGTGTGCATCTGGCCATACCTAAACCGTCGGTTTTTATCCGCGATAATCAGCTACCCACTGCGTCTGTTACCTTAAAGCTACAGCCCGGACGTGCTCTGGATGATGGTCAGGTTAACGCCATCGTGCATGTGGTCTCCAGCAGTGTCAGCCGTCTGCCTCCGGGGAATGTGACCGTGGTTGACCAGGACGGTTCGTTGCTGACCAAAACTTCCGCCGGAGCTCAGGGGCTTGACGGCGCACAGCTCAAATACACCTCGCAAATTGAACGTAATATGCGACAACGGATTGAAGATATCCTCGGCCCGGTGGTCGGGCGCGGGAATGTGCGTGCTCAGGTCACGGCAGAAATTAATTTCGATAAGCAGGAACAGACGGATGAACATTACAACCCGAACAATGATCCGGCCAGTAAAGCGATACGTTCACAACAATCCAGCGACAGCCGTCAGTATGGCGGGATATGGCCGGGAGGTGTGCCGGGCGCACTGAGTAATCAGCCGACTCCGGTGGCCACCGCACCGGTTAATCCCCCGGCAACTCAGGCCACTACGGAGAGCACTCCCCCTGCCCGCACTACCACTACGCCGGTGAAATCAGGCAGCAACAATCCTCAGCCACCTCAGAATCAGCAGTTGCGTCAGGATTCTACGACTAACTATGAGCTGGACCGGACTATCCGACGTACTCAGTTGAACAGCGGTGATATTAAACGACTGTCAGTCGCTGTGGTGGTGAACTACCGGAGCCGCGAGGACGGTAAACCTCAGGCATTGACTGAGCAACAAATGCAACAAATCACCGCGCTGACCAAAGAAGCGATGGGATTTTCAGAAAAACGGGGGGATTCAGTCAATCTGGTCAATACCCCGTTCAGTGCTGCCGATAATGATAACAGTCCGGTTTACTGGAAAACGCCGCAATTCCTGGCATTGCTGCTTTCTGCTGGCCGCTGGCTGGTTGTCCTCATCGTGGCCTTTATCCTCTACCGTAAAGCGATACGGCCCATGCTTGAACAGCGCAGGATCAGGGCAGAACAGGCCAGAGAAGCGGCCGAATTACAGCAGGTATCGCTACCGGCCGCGGAAGATACCCGCCACGACAGTGCATTACAGGAGACCGCCCGTAAGGCACAGCAACGAATTAACAGTGAAATTTTAAGCCAGCGTATCCGCGAAATGTCGGATAACGATCCGCAGGTGGTTGCGCTGGTAATCCGCGACTGGATGGGCAGTGAACTATGACTCTTAACGGAACAGACAAAAGCGCCATTCTGATGATGACGCTGGGAGAAGAACGAGCTGCCGAAGTTTTCCGGCATCTTAATCAACGGGAAGTACAGCATCTGAGTGCTGCCATGGCCACCATGAAACAGGTTTCCCACCAGCAACTGACCAGCGTGTTGCAGCAATTCGAAAAAGACGCCGGTCAGTATTCTGCGCTGAGTATAAACAATAACGATTATCTTCGCAGTGTCCTGGTGAAAGCCCTGGGTGAAGAACGTGCCAGCAGTCTGCTGGAAGATATCCTGGATACGCGGGATACCACCTCTGGCATGGATGCTCTGAATCTGATGGACCCCCCTTCCGCCGCCGACCTCATCCGCGAGGAGCATCCACAGATTATCGCGACCATTCTGGTTCACCTGAAGCGGTCACAGGCCGCCGACATTCTGGCGCTGTTTGATGACCGGTTACGCCATGATGTGATGTTAAGGATCGCGACCTTTGGCGGTGTTCAGCCAGCGGCCCTGGCAGAGCTGACCGAAGTGCTGAATAACCTGCTTGATGGTCAGAATCTGAAAAGGGCCAAAATGGGTGGGGTTCGGACTGCAGCCGAGATCCTTAACCTGATGAAATCACAACAGGAAGAATCGGTGATCGAAGCAGTGCGTGAATTCGATAATGAGCTGGCACAAAAAATCATTGATGAAATGTTCCTGTTCGAAAATCTGGTGGATGTGGATGACCGCAGTATCCAGCGGCTGTTGCAGGAAGTGGATTCCGAACAGTTACTGGTGGCTCTGAAAGGTGCCGAACAGCCATTGCGCGATAAGTTCCTGAAAAATATGTCATCCAGGGCAGCTGATATTTTACGTGATGATTTAAGCAGCCGCGGGCCGGTACGTATGTCCGCCGTGGAAACAGAGCAGAAAGCGATTCTGTTGATTGTCAGAAGGCTGGCCGAGGCAGGCGATATTGTGATAGGAGGCGCGGATGAAACCTACGTCTGAGTTACAGCAAACGGAACACTGGCAGAAATGGCAACCACAACAGTTCAGTGCAGTGTACAGCCAGCAGCCCGTTGAAATGCTACCGACACCCCCGGAACCTTGCCCGCCTTCTGAAACCCCACCGATGGCAGAGCCGGAGCTATTGAGTCAGAGTATGCACAACGAAGCCCTGCAACAACAGGAGCGCCAGCAATGCTGGCAGGAAGGCTACCAACAGGGGCTTAGTCAGGGCGAACAGCACGGACGGGCCGCCGGTTTTCAGGAAGGTCAGCAGGCGGCTGTTAGCCTGTCAGCAGAACAACAACGGGCACAGCAGCAACTTGTCGGTCAGTTGGCGGAAAATTTCGACCGGTCATTGCAGGTTCTCGATGGGGTGATCACCGGAAGAATTTTGCAGCTGGCCCTGCAGATAGCCCTGCAGCTTTGCGGCGAGGCGATCAAATGTGATAACCACCAGTTGGCCGAACAGATTCGCTGCCTGCTGGCGGACGACCCGTTATTTACCGGTACCCCAAGGATACGGGTCCATCCGCAGGATCTGCCGCTGGCTGAACAGTTATTCGCCGCACAGGTCAACAACCAGGGCTGGAAAGTCGAGGCCGATCCGCATCTGCATCCCGGCGACTGTCTGTTACAGGGAGAGGAAGGTGAGCTGGATTGTGGCATGTCGGGGCGTTGGCTGGAGTTATGCCAGCGTGCGCAAACGGGAGTCTACTGATGGATATGCCGTTTGGTCGCTGGATGCAACAGCTTGATCGGTTCGAATCTTCGTTAGTCTCTTTGCCAACTGTCCGCCGCTATGGTCGTCTGACCCGTGCCACGGGGCTGGTGCTGGAAGCCACCGGACTGGCGTTACCGCTGGGTGCCGTATGTCTGGTTGAACGCCAGGGAGAGTCCCCCGCCGAAACCGAGGTAGTGGGTTTCAGTGGCAGGAAACTGTTCCTCATGCCGTTGGAAAATACCGACGGTTTGCTGCCCGGGGCCAGAGTGTTTGCCACTACGGCTGACCCGGCTACTCACGGCGGAAAGCTGTTACCACTCGGACCGCCATTACTGGGACGAGTACTGGACAGTAGTGGCAGACCACTGGATAACCTGCCTGCGCCACGCGGCTGTGATTATGGTTCACTGACCAGCCGCCCACTCAATCCATTGCAACGATCTCCGATAAAACAGGTTCTGGATACCGGGATCCGCGCCATTAATGGATTACTCACTGTCGGGCGTGGCCAGAGGATGGGACTGTTTGCCGGTTCCGGCGTAGGTAAGAGTGTCCTGCTTGGCATGATGGCACGCTACACCCACGCGGATGTGATTGTGGTCGGACTGATTGGCGAACGAGGCCGGGAAGTGAAGGACTTTATCGAAAACATTCTGGGCAGCGAAGGACTGGCTCGTTCGGTAGTCATTGCTGCGCCGGCGGATCTTTCACCACTGTTGCGCCTGCAGGGCGCCGCCTACGCCACCCGGATTGCCGAGGATTTTCGTGACCGGGGACAGCATGTATTGCTGATTATGGACTCCCTGACCCGCTATGCCATGGCTCAACGGGAAATTGCTCTGGCTATCGGTGAACCTCCCGCCACCCGTGGCTATCCCCCCTCAGTATTTGCCCGACTGCCCGCACTGGTTGAACGGGCAGGAAACGGAGACAGTGGTGAAGGTTCTGTGACGGCTTTTTATACCGTGCTGGCGGAAGGTGATGACCAACAGGACCCGATTGCCGATGCGGCCCGGGCCATACTTGACGGGCACATTGTGCTGTCCCGCCAGTTGGCAGAATCGGGACATTATCCGGCCATTGATATCGAAGCTTCGATCAGCCGCGTAATGTTCGAGTTAGTCGGTGAATCACAACTTCAGCAGTCACGCTACTGTAAACAGCTGCTTTCGGCCTGGCAGCGTAACCACGACCTGATCAGTGTCGGTGCTTATGTCTCAGGCAGTGATCCCCTGCTTGATCAGGCGATAACACTGTATCCGGCGATCACTGCCTACCTGCAACAAGGTATTCATCAGCGTTGCAATTACGAAACTGCCTGTGAGCAGTTACATCAATTGTTTAGTTATCCGGAGGAAGTGTCATGAACCAGCCATCTGTCCTTGCCACACTGTGCGAACTCGCGCGCAATGAGACTGGCCGGGCAGCGAAACAACTCGGACAACTGCAGAGTGCAAGGCAGCAGGCCCTGCAACAGCAACAACTGCTGACCGGTTACCACCAGGATTATCAACACTTCCTGCAACAGAAAATAATGCCCGGGATGTCACTGAACCGCTGGGATGACTTTCAACAATTTATTCCTGCACTGCAACGGGCGATACAACTGCAACAACAGGTCTTGCTGCAGGGCGAGCAGCAACTTTCACAGGCTCAACGGCACTGGCAGCAGAAAAAGCAACGCCAGAATGCATTACAGACATTACTCGAACGCCAGCAACAGCGGCTCAGAGTGGAAGCGGCCCGACGTGAGCAGAAGCAAATGGATGAATTTTCAGCCCGTCATTTCAGGGGGAATGTTTTATGTCAGGACTAATTCTGTTACCTGCGATGCCGGGTCAAGGGAGCGGGCATCAGGTCGGGTTAAATTCCAGTAAGACCAGTGCGCAGCAACTGTTTTCTGCGCTGTTTAACGGGCAGGCCCGGCTACAGGAAAATCTGCCTGGCCATAAAATTCCGCGTCTGCCAGCCTCCAAATCTAAAGAGAGTGAACCGGACAAAAGTGACAACGTCACCCAACTGCTGGCCCTGTTTTCCCCGATACCCACAGTCAGGCCACTGCTCACATCAGTTAACGGGGTCGCTGTCGCGGCTCAGGGCAGTCCGCTACTACGTACGTCCGTCAGCGCCGGAGACATCACGGGACCATTGTCGTTGAATAATCACCCGAACACCCTCCGTGATTTAGTCTCGCAAAATACCGATGTCTTATCTCAGGATAAGGATATCTGGTCTAACGCTCCCCGGTCACCGCAGCAGCCAGCAAAGACACCGTCTTCTGCTTCAGGCCACCCTGCGCGTAGCCCGTTGCCGGATAAGGTTGACGGGCAACCCCGGGAGAATCCGGTTCCCCGGGCAGAACGAACTCCGTTAGCCCAACAGCTCTCCGGGGTAGCGGCATCCTTCGCGGCACCGCACAGTCCTGTGCGTCCATCCGCATCGGAATTTAAATCAGATTCTCCGCCAGCCGCACCGCTGCTGGCATCGGGTTCCGAAACGTTACCACGAGATGCAATCAGACTGGTACCGGCCACGGGGGGAGCGACCCCGGACAGCCCGCAGTGGCAACAGCAGCTCAGTCAGCAGGTGTTGATTATGCATCATAAGGGGATCCAGAGCGCCGAACTACGTCTGCATCCTCAGGAACTCGGCAATCTCAAAATATCTCTGGTGATTAAAAGCGACCAGGCTGAGATAAGTCTCATTTCGGGCCATAGCCAGGTACGTACCGCTATTGAAGCAGCCCTGCCACACCTGAGAACGGCTCTGGCAGAAAACGGCATCAGTCTCGGAGAGAGTCATGTCGGCAGTGACGATTCCGCTTCCGCCATGTTCAATCCCTCTGGTGGGTTTGGTGAACAACCGCAGGACACCCCAAGGTCCGGACAGAGTTTTAGCGGGCAAGCCCTGGACTCCCCGACGCTACTCACCGTGGAGCGCAGGCCTTCTGTGACATCGCAGACCGGTCGGGTGGATCTGTTTGTCTGAGGCCTCTTCCCTGCATAATTGCACAAGAGTGTACCGGACATACTGCCAGTGTTAGCTACAGGCCATACACCATGCTTAACGGCGATGTCCTCCCGTAAATGTGCTCTTTTCCGACCATTGTTCAGTCATCAACACAGGATAATTTCAGGCAGCAGGTAATGCTGTTTTTATCACAGGAACTGATTTAGCCAATGACAACTCTGCCAAAAAAGAAAACAGGGAAAAAGCTGTTGCTTCGGATCACACTTTGTGTGATCACCCTGGCGGCCTGCGGCGCTGCTGCTTTCAGCTATCTTCAACTACAGCGGCTGGATGATACCCCTGCTACCGGAGCAACAGCCCCGGTGGTAACCCCACCCGCCAGTCCGGTATTTCTGCCACTGGAAGCTTTTACCGTTAACCTGTCCGCCCGTAGTGATAATGATGATGAACGGGTACTTTATGCCGGCTTTACATTACGTTTACCCGATGAAGCTACCCGTGAAAGGTTAAACCAGTATTTACCGGAAGTACGCAGTCGTTTGATTTTATTGCTGACCAGCCAGAATCAACATCAACTGGAAACTGAACAAGGTAAACAGCAGCTGGCAGACAGCATTAAGACTGCATTGACGCCGCCCTTAGTGATTAACCAGCCGCCTCAGCAGATTGACGATGTGTTATTTACCTCCTTTATTCTGAGATAACCCCATGGCTGACAACATTCTTTCTCAGGCGGAGATCGACCAGTTATTGAATGGTGATAACGCCAGTAGTGATAATCCTGAACGGCCGTTAGCCGGTGAAGAGACAGTAAAAGCCTATGACCCGGCAACCCAGCGCCGCATTGTACGCGAACGTTTGCAAGCGCTGGAGATTATTAATGAGCGTTTCGCCAGACAGTTGCGGATGGGATTGTTTAACCTGCTGCGCCGCAGCCCCGACATCAGTGCCGGGCAAATCAATATTCAGCCTTATCAGGAGTTTGCACGGAATCTTCCGGTACCGACTCACCTGAACCTGATTCATCTTAAACCTCTGCGCGGGACGGCATTGTTGGTATTTTCTCCCAGCCTGGTATTTATTGCCGTCGATAACCTGTTTGGGGGCGATGGACGATTCCCGACCAAAGTAGAAGGCCGTGAATTCACCTATACCGAACAACGGGTGATCCACCGGATGATGAAACTAGCTCTGGAGAGTTACCGGGAGGCCTGGCAAGCGATTTATCCGCTGTCTATCGAATTTGTTCGATCTGAGATGCAGGTAAAATTCACCAATATCACTACCTCCCCCAATGACATCGTGGTGAATACCGCCTTTCAGGTAGAAATTGGTAATCTGGTCGGTGAGTTCAGCATCTGTATTCCCTTTGCCATGATTGAGCCATTAAGGGAACTGTTGGTTAACCCTCCGCTGGAAAACTCCCTGCAGGAGGATAACCAGTGGCGTGAAACTCTTGTCAAAGAGGTACAGCTTTCCGCACTGGAACTTACCGCCCATTTTGCGGATATCCCGCTACCTCTGTCGCGCATTCTGGCACTTAAAACCGGCGATATCCTGACCCTGGATAAACCCGAACTGGTCACAGTTCATGTGGATAACGTGCCGGTATTCACCGGCGAACATGGCATTTTAAATGATCAGTATGCATTACGCGTAACCAGCCTGATCAGTCCGATTTTACACTCTTTGCACAAGGAGCAGCCTGATGAGTGATATACAACAACCTCCAGAACACAGTGGTTCAGATGATGATGCATGGGCGGAAGCACTGGAACAGCAAGCCACCACGGATTCAGTTGAGCCGGTGTTGAATTATGATCTGTCGGACACTGTACCGGCGACAGATGAACAGGATGTCAGCCTGATCATGGACATCCCTGTGCGGCTTACCGTTGAACTGGGGCGCACCAGAATGACTATCAAGGAATTGTTGCGTTTGACCCGCGGTTCGATTGTCCCGCTGGAGGGGTTGGCTGGTGAACCTCTGGATATTCTGATCAATAACTATCTGATTGCGCAAGGTGAAGTCGTGGTGGTCAATGATAAATACGGTGTCAGGATCACCGATATCATCACCCCATCAGAACGTATGCGCCGTCTGAGTCGTTAGCCATGTCGATATTATTCGCTGACGCACTGCCGGTTTCTGACAGTAACCTTCCTTTCAGTGGTTTGTGGCAAGCGGGTTGCGCCGTGCTGCTGGTCGCAGTACTACTGATAATAGTGCGCTGGCTGAGCAAACGAGTCAATATGCCCCGCCACCCTGGCTCTCCACGGATGCAGGTGATTGCCAGTCTGGCGGTCGGACAGCACCAGCGGATTGTCATCCTGGATCTTCCGGACTGTCGACTGGTGGTAGGTGTGACGACTCAGCACATTAACCACCTCTGTACTCTTCCCGCGGGCGAACCGGCTGATACTTCGCCCTCCCGGCCACCGGTCAGCCAGGCATTTCTCAGTCAGTTGCGATCGATGCTGGCCGGGAGAGGAAAATAATCATGAAATTATTGATGCGGTGCCTGTTACTGATCTGTTTGATCCCTTCGGCGGGGAATGCGGCGGCTGTCCCCTTACAGTCGCTGACGGCCAACAGCCCGGACTGGCCTTTACCGGTCCAGACACTTATTTTTATCGGTGCTCTGACTCTGCTTCCGGCAGCGTTGCTGATGATGACCAGCTTCACCCGTATCATCATTGTTTTCGGTCTGCTACGCAGCGCACTAGGAACGCCTTCCGCACCGCCGAATCAGGTCATGCTTGGGCTGGCATTATTTCTGACAATGTTTGTGATGTCTCCGACACTCGACCAGGTGTATCAGCAGGCGTGGCTGCCATTTAGCGAAAACAAGATGCCGGCAGGAGAAGCTCTGGCGGCCGGTAGCCGCCCACTGGCAAAATTTATGCTAAAGCAAACCCGACAGTCAGACCTTGCGCTGTTTGTCCGGCTGGCCAATCATCCGGCTCTGCAAAGCCCTGAAGATGTTCCGATGCGAATCCTGATCCCTGCATATATCACCAGTGAACTGAAAACGGCGTTCCGTATAGGATTTACGATATTTATTCCTTTCATGATTGTGGATTTAGTGGTCGCCAGCGTACTGATGGCTCTCGGGATGATGATGGTTCCCCCCGCCACCATTTCGTTGCCATTTAAGCTGATGCTGTTTGTGCTGGCTAACGGTTGGCAGGTGCTGATCGGTTCCCTGGCACAGAGTTTTGTCCGGTAACTGGTCTCTGACGCTCAATATTGTGAGGAATTCACCATGTCTCCCGAATCTGTAATGACACTTGGTCAGGGTGCTTTGAAAATTGCTTTGTCGCTCGCTTCGCCTCCATTACTGGCCGCGCTGATAAGCGGACTGCTGATCAGTCTGCTGCAGGCCGCCACCCAGATAAACGAACAAACTCTGTCGTTCATTCCTAAAATTCTGGCGGTGATTACGGCACTGATGATTGCCGGCCCCTGGATGCTAAACAGTCTGCTGGAATATATGCGTACTCTGTTTACCTCTGTCGCCTTTGCTGCAGGCTGACGGGTCATGCTCCCTGGCAGCCTGAATCAGTTATCCACAGTGTTCAGTGATTATTTTTGGCCCTTTTGTCGTATTCTGGCGCTTACCAGTACCGCACCGTTACTCGGGGACAAGCAGGTCAACAGCCGGGTGAAAATCGGGCTGGCACTGGCACTGTCAGCACTGCTTACTCCATTACTTCCCGCCAGCGGTATTCCACTGTTCAGCCCACAAGGTTTACTGACTCTGTGCCAGCAACTACTCATCGGTATCAGTCTTGGTTGGGGTATGTCGCTGGCATTTGCCGCTGTGCGCCTGGCAGGGGAAGTCGCCGGGATGCAAATGGGGTTGTCATTCGCCTCATTTTATGACCCGTCATCCCGCAGTTCGTTGTCAATACTGGCACGAATCTTTTATACCCTGGCGTTGTTGCTATTTTTGAGTGCGGACGGACATCTCTGGCTACTGAGTATTCTGGCTGATACGTTCACCGCACTGCCGGTCAGTCATGGTGGATGGCAGCCGGACTTCTTTAGTGGTCTGTGCAACCTTGCTGCAATGATCTTTAGTAGTGCATTACGACTGGCTCTGCCACTGATTATGCTGTTGCTGACACTAAATATGACTCTTGGGATACTTAACCGCATGTCACCCCAACTTTCGGTATTTGTTGTCGGTTTCCCGCTAACCCTGTCGGTGGGTATACTCAGTTGTCGTCTACTGCTCCCCTGGTTTATCCCCTACAGCAGCCAGCTATTTAACGGCCTGCTGGAACAGCTGGCCACTCTGTTGCTCCGCTAACTGCTGTTATTTTCTCCGTGTCGCGGGATAATCCTTTCACAGATTCAATAATGAGAATTTTCTCATGATACCGGTTCCTTTGAGCGGATACATTAAATATACTTATACATATTTTATTAATAATTTTCGTTTTTCAGGCAACATATTCATCATTACATTGCCCTGTTTTGCAAACACTGGATGCTATTTGTTCAATTTTGTAGCAATACCCCTTCTTTTTACAAACTGATGGGTATTTCTGCAATTTTGTAAGGTTTTAATTTGGTCAGGAACAGCCAGCATGACAAGCGTTATTATGGATCCATGTGTTTATACCCAAACCGCTCTGAATGACTATCTGGGGTCTAAAGGTATCACCTGCTACAATCTCGATCAGCTGATCGCTCCCGAACTGCTCGACGAACTATTAGCACGGGTAAGTCCTGCGCTGGTGTTTATTTCGGAGCACTGCCTTAGTAACAACCGCTCTGAGGATGTAGTATTAAAAAAAATCATCTCCCGCTATCCGGACAGTACCTTCATTATATTCATGGCATTGTCTAACGGCCATTTCAGTGAGTATCTCTGTCTGCGGGATAATATTATTGTCACTACCAAACAGCTGGACAAGACCACTCTGGAAGAACTGATCAGCAGCTCTCTGATTAAAAAAAATAAGATCAAGTGCCGACGCAATACCACGTCACTGACAGGTCCGGTAGCGCTAAGCCGGACTGAACATGAAATGTTGAGAATGTGGATGTCCGGGTATGATACCGTGAGAATAGCCGGGATAATGCAGATAAAAACCAAAACCATCTCGGCACATAAAGGGAATATAAAGAAAAAAATCAAGACTCAGAACAAACAGGTTATCCATCATCTGCTCAGGCTGACCCATACCCTGACCAGCGGGCTCAATTGCAGCCAGTGATCGCTATGGGTGACTGCCATCGCTTAGCCGGGGCGTTACGCTGCCGGTGGAGTGGTCGGTTCCACAAAGATACCGTCCGGAGAGTTATTCTCGTTGAAGAACCAGATGCCACGCGGATAATCTTCCAGAGCCACCAGAAACATGACGCCTTCACTGAATGATTCCACCGCCAGTACCTGACCGGTTCTGCGGGGTCCACCGTCGGTTTTGACACTGACCCATTCATTTACCTGCATCTTCTGCTCCTGTTTATTTTTATCATGCTGTTAAAGTAAAACAGGACAACCTTTCGGCTGTCCTGCTCAGATTATACGCTACTGACATCGACCACAAATCAGATTTTACAGCCTTCACAATCGGCTTCATCATTCAGGTCGGTCGGGATTTCATTTGCCTTTTCCTGTGCTTTGGCTTCTGCATCTGCCAGCTGGGCATCAATATCAAATTCGAAAATATCGTCGCTCATCATCTACTCCGCTACTTTATACCTGCCGGCAGTTATACCTTTTTACCGGTTAATTTTCCAAACAGTTTTACCAGGCACAGCACAATCGACCCAATCACCGCACCAATGACCAGAGGTGCTGCAATACTGCCGATCAGTGATGCGAAAAGACCACTGCTCTGTTCACTGAGTTGTTCCACCTTGTGATGTAACCAAGGGACTCCGTGGATGACAATCCCGCCGCCAACTAAAAACATTGCCAGCGTCCCGACGACTGACAATACTTTCATCAGTAACGGTGCCAGGACCAATAAACCGTCACCGGTTTTACGAGCCAGGAATAATTGTTTCTTTTGCAGCCAGAATCCCAGGTCATCGATTTTAACGATCAGTGCAACAAAGCCATATACCCCTACGGTCACCAACACAGCAATTCCCGCAAGGATCAGGATTTGGTTAAGTAATGGTGCGGATGAGACAATCCCCAGGGTCAGGGCCACGATCTCCGCCGATAAAATGAAATCGGTACGGACCGCACCTTTGATTTTATCTTTTTCATAACGGGCAGCTTCCTGCTCACTGAGCTTCTGTAACCGCTGCTGCCGTGCCTCAGGAGATTTACGGTGTTTATCTGCCGTCAGCCAGTGGACGATTTTCTCCACTCCCTCATAGCTCAGATAAGCGCCACCCAGCATGAGTAGCGGAGTAATCAGCCAGGAGGCAAATGCCGATATCAGTAAGGCCAGCGGAACAAGAATAACCTTGTTAAGCAACGACCCCTTAGCTACGCCCCATACCACAGGCAACTCGCGGTTAGCTTTTACCCCCGTCACCTGTTGTGCATTGAGTGATAAATCATCGCCTAATACTCCGGCGGTTTTCTTAGCGGCGACTTTCCCCATGACTGAAATATCATCCAGCAGGGTTGCAATATCGTCGAGTAGCGTAAGTAAACTGGTTCCTGCCAAGAAATTACCCTTCCTGTTGAATAAAAAACGACTCATCATGATGATGAGCACAGTGACTCAGTCCTCCGGCTCACTGTGCCGACAACACGGACAAACGTCCATTTCACTTACGGTCATATCGGCAATACCCGCAGTTTGCCATTCCACCCGCACCGGCTGGCCGGCGGGCAGATCATGATGAATATACTTGCTCACCGGTGTTTCGGTCAGGCCACTGATCTCTTCTGTGGCGATCAACTGTTCTCCGACAAAAATAGTCGCGGTTGCGTGGGTATTCACCATCCGCTCACTCTGCAGGGCATACAGCCGTTTTACCGTCAGTTTGATACTGGCCATGGTTTGGTTCCGGATGAAGGTTACAGGTTGAAGGCCATTAGCGACTGCGCTTGTCCTTCAGAAACTTCACGCTCAGTAGCGATCCCGCTGATTGTTCAGTCACACTTTGTAACAGGCCTGTGATTCAGAGTAAACCCGTTTCAGCATCGACGGAGTAAACTCGCAACCGGATTTTTTAATCCTGCGCCTGGTTCTCACCGTAGTGGCGATGCTAACCCCTGACAGATTACAGGAAACACATTCACCATTACGGAAGTATAGGCTGACAATTCCGGAGTGTGTGTGAAAGATTTGAACCGGAATCCCGGACAGAGGAGTAAAGCCGGCCACCCGGGCCGGCTGCAGTTAACATTTATCTACCCGCGCCATAAACTCTTCGCGGATGGCTTCATCCGGATGCTGTACTCCTCCGGCCAGCTCACTACTCAGTCTTGCCATATACTCCACCAGAAACGCGGCATGATACCTGGCAATCGCCCTGCCGCTCTCAGTATGCATCGTCGCCGGCAAGCCGAGTAATTTGGTCTGAAAATGGTCCAGTGCCCAATGGATATCATCCAGCGGACGTTGACGGGCAAACGGGTCTTCACTGTCGAACAACGCCCTTCCCAGGGCTCCGGAGGTATAAAACACCCGTGCCAGACCAATAGCCCCTAATGACTCCAGCCGGTCAGCATCCTGCACAATTTTAGCTTCCAAGGTTTCTGCGGGTATTCCGGCGCTGAAACTATGTGCCTCGACCGCATGACTTACGGCCGGGTAGAGTTCTGAGGGAAAATCGGCGAAATCTGCCCGTAGCACCCTCAGCGTTTCCCGGGCAGCATAGCGGGATGCTAAGTGTCGCTCAGGATGATTCTTTGGCAGATTCACAATGTCGTGAAAATAGCAGGCGGTAAGTACAACCAGTGGATTGGCCGCACTATCCTGCATAATCTTTTGCGCACTGGCCCAGACGCGTTGCAGGTGTGCCAGATCATGTGCTTTGTCTTCATGGTCCCAGTTCTCCCTGAACCATTGGTCAAATCGGGACTGCCAGTCAGTTAATAATGCCATTATTACGCTCCCCTGTTCGACCTGAAGGACTTGCTGTCCTGTGTTAATCATAAGCCAGCATTCTTACACTGCTAAGAATACGGTAAAATTAAATGTAACAAAGATGGCATTGTCACTGATGTTAAACGACATTGTTGTCGGTGACAATGTCACTGACAGTCATTACTCTGCTGCGTGAAACTCAGCCTGCTCCGACGGGCAAAGTGCATGATTTACCTGCGTGATAAACAGTTTTTATCTTTTTCTTTAAAACTGCAGTAAAACAGTTTTCAGCAGCCCTCTGTCGGGGTAGTCTCTTACCCCTGCATAAACCTCCCGGGCTCACCATGATAATGGCAGACTACAGCGGGTGCAGAAGTGATAAAAAAAACTAATGACTGGCAGGACAACTATGGACTCAACACTCACATCAGACAGCCGTGAATCACATGGTCATTCTCTTTCACGGGCAAGACGTGCTGCCTGGGGGAGTTTTGCCGGTGCAGTGGTCGACTGGTATGACTTTCTGTTATACGGCATCACTGCGGCGCTGGTGTTTAACCGTGAATTTTTCCCACAAATCAGCCCTGCGATGGGCACACTGGCAGCATTCGCCACTTTTGGCGTTGGCTTTTTATTCCGTCCGTTAGGCGGCATTATTTTCGGTCATTTTGGTGATCGTCTTGGCCGTAAACGCATGCTGATGCTGACCGTCTGGATTATGGGTTGTGCAACGGCAGCTATCGGTTTATTACCCTCTTTTAACCAAATCGGCTGGCTTGCTCCGGTGTTGCTGGTGACTCTGCGTGCGATTCAGGGGTTTGCGGTAGGTGGCGAATGGGGTGGCGCAGCGTTATTGTCGGTAGAAAGTGCGCCGGAAAAGAAAAAAGCTTTTTACAGTAGTGGTGTCCAGGTGGGCTATGGCGTTGGTTTATTACTTTCTACCGGGCTGGTATCGCTGATCAGTCATTTCACTACCGACCAGCAGTTTATTAGCTGGGGATGGCGAATCCCGTTTATTTTTAGTGTAATGCTGGTGGCGGGCGCCCTGTGGATTCGTCACGGTATGCAGGAATCGGCTGAATTTGAACAACAGGCAATCCCGGAGCAACACAGTGGCTTACCCGTTCTCCAGGCGCTGATTAAGCACCCGGGGGCATTTTTGCAGATCATCGCATTGCGGTTGTGTGAGCTGTTAACAATGTACATTGTTACTACCTTCGCGCTCAATTACTCGACCCAGAATCTGGGTCTGTCCCGGGACTTATTTCTGAATATTGGACTGCTGGTCGGGGCAATTAGCTGCGTCACTATTCCCTGCTTCGCCTGGCTTGCGGATAACTATGGCAGGCGCCGAATTTATATTACCGGGGCACTGATCGGTACCCTCAGCGCGGTACCCTTTTTTATGGCGCTGGAATCACAATCGGTAGTGTGGATTATCTTTTTTTCACTGATGCTGGCGAATATTGCTCACGACATGGTGGTCTGTGTTCAGCAGCCCATGTTCACAGAAATGTTCGGTGCCGGTTTCCGTTACAGTGGTGCCGGGGTGGGCTATCAGGTAGCCAGTGTGGTCGGTGGCGGGTTCACCCCGTTTATCGCTGCGGCATTAGTCACCGGGTCTGGCGGCAGCTGGCACAGCGTAGCGGTTTATCTGAGCGTAGGTTGTCTGATATCGGTATTGGTCGCCGCATTAATGAAAACCCGCACCCACGGATAATCTGAGGGCTTCCCGGCCCTTCACCGGGAGGCTCGTTTCCGGAGTACATCGCTCCCCCCTGAACTTCCTGCCGCCCTTCCCGGGGCAAAATAGCCTCTCAACTGAACAGCGAGGCCGCCAGATCATGGCCTCCGACTCATCATCCCCGGAGATACCCTTTCCCCACAGAGCACTCCGCAGGACGAAAACCTGCAGTCCACCCACGGCTATTTTACTCTGGTGACGGGTAGCGGCTATTGACAGAACTTTCAGAAAGTATAGGATGAGCGCCGACATTCATTGTTATATTATAACATCACGAGAACCTGCTCACGATACTACGGGGATGTAAATGCAAAACATGACTCAGTCCACTTTGACCAAAGTTAATAATAAAAAACACGGAATCTCTGCCGGTAAACTCACCAGCTCCCTGCTGCCAGTCGCCGCAATGATGACTTCCCTACTGGCATTCAGCCAGGCCAGCCATGCGGCAGACGCCCCGGTTCACGCAATTGGTATCGAAAATCAGTATGCCGATGTCATCAGCCAGATCGGTGGCAAATACGTTGAGGTCACTTCGATTGTCTCAGACCCTAATACTGACCCGCACACTTTTGAAGCCAGCCCGGGTATTGCCCGCCAGATTGCCAGCGCCACGCTGATTGTTGAAAATGGTGCCGGTTATGATGACTGGGCTGATAAACTGATTGCTGCATCACCTAATTCTGACCGTAAAGTCATCAACGTTCATAACTTACTGAAGCTGCCTGAAAATACCGAAAACCCGCACCTGTGGTATGACCCGAACACTATGCCGGCGGTCGCTGATGCTATCGCCGACCAGTTGGCGAAAGCGTTGCCTGACCACGCTGCAGAATTCCGGAAAAATGCAGCCTCATTCCGTGAGTCTATGCAACCGCTCAATGCCGCTATTCAGGCATTCAAAAAAGATTTCCCTGATACTCCGGTGGCAGTGACCGAGCCGGTAGGTGACTACCTGCTGCAGGCTGCTGGTGTAAAAATCCTCACCCCGAAGGCCCTTGAATACGGCATCATGAATGATGTTGACCCGGCACCTCAGTTGGTGAGTGCGCAAAATGAGTTACTGAACGGTAAAAAAGTCCGGGCATTCCTGTATAATCAGCAGGTCACCGACCCGATTACCGAACATTTCCTCAGCCTGGCGAGAAAAAATAATATACCGGTGGTCGGTGTATATGAAACAATGCCTGTACCAGGATATCACTATCAGTCCTGGATGCTGGCGGAAGTCAAAGCGTTACGTAAAGCCCTGACAGAAAAAGCCTCCACAGAATCATTGATTGCCGGTAAATAAAAAAATATGTCTCACCAGTCTCAGGTACTGAGTGTCAGTCAGCTCGGGGTCAGTTACCCCGGGCGGCAGGTACTTCATGACGTCAGTTTCGATATCAACCACGGCGAATTTTGTGGGTTGATCGGTGCCAACGGTTCAGGGAAAACCACTCTGTTTCGTTCGCTGCTTGGCCTGCAACCATTATCCAGTGGCCGGATATTACTGAACGGTCATCCGGTACAACAGGGACTCTCTGCTGCGGGTTATGTCCCGCAGAAAAACTTCCTCGACCCGGATATTCCTCTGACCGCCAGAGATGTGGTTGCCCTTGGACTCGATGGCCACCGTCCGGGTTTCAGACTCTGGCCAAACCGTCATCGCCAGTTAATTAATGACACTCTGGCGTCGGTCGATGCCCTTGCTTTCGCTGACCAGCGGATCGGCCGCTTGTCTGGCGGGCAACAACAACGGGTGCTGATTGCTCATGCACTGGTGCGTCGCCCGCGGATTTTATTACTGGATGAACCTCTGGCTAACCTGGATATGGCCGCTGCCGCAGATATCATCAGTGTGCTGAAAAGACTGGTACGTGAACAGCAGGTTTCGGTGTTGCTGTCGGCCCATGATATTAATCCGTTGTTGCCTGTGATGGACAGGGTAGTCTATCTGGCTAATGGCCAGGCCGCCAGCGGGCCGACAGACCAGGTTATCCGTACCAGTGTACTCAGTCAGTTATATGGCTACCATATCGATGTGATCCGGGTTCACGGCCGGATACTGGTAGTTGCCACTGATCGTGACAGCGCCCTCTCTGACCCGGTAGACTGCCAGGCCCCTCATGTAACCACCGTTCCTTAGGTATTCATTTATGTTTTCCGCGTTATTCAGCCACGGCTTTTTTAGCAGTGAAACCGTGCATACCGCCCTGATCGTTGGCGGTGGTGCTGCCCTGGTCTGTGGAATTACCGGGGTATTCGCGTTGATACGTGGCCATGCATTTGCCGGCCATGCCTTATCTGATATCAGTAGTGCAGGAGGTGCCGCTTCCTTTCTGCTCGGCATCAATGCGTTGGCCGGGTTTATTATTATGGCGCTGGCCGGAGCCGCAGGTATTGAACTCAGTGCGACACGACGGAGTCGGGAACGCAGCCTGGCGACGGGGATCGTGCTCAGTGCCGGGCTGGGGTTTTCCGCCCTGTTTCTCTATTTCGCTGTAAAACATCATAATTCGTCTGGCGCCACATTATCTGTGATGTTTGGATCCATCTGGACATTGCCGTCATCAATTATTCCCTGGATTCTCACCACCGGAGCGGCAGTACTGGTACTGTTAGCGATGATCTGGCGACCTGTGTTGTTATGTGCCATCGATCCTGAGCTGGCAATGATTCGTGGTGTTGCTGTGCGCCGGGTGGGTATTATGCAACTGGCCGCACTGGCACTGGCCGTGGCGTTGTCTTCAATGACTGTCGGCGCCATTTTGTCGACTGCACTGCTGACAGGTCCTGCAGCCATAGCGCTGAAGTTTGCCCGTTCAGCAGCCACGGCTCTGATTATCGCGGCCCTGACCGGTTTACTCTCCGTGTGTATCGGTGTCTGGCTGGCATGGGAAAGCTTCTACTGGACCAATGGCCAGGGCTGGCCGGTCAGCTTCTTTATTGTCGGGATCATTTTTATTATCTGGGCAGCCAGTGGGGTAGTTTCCGGACTCTTCAGTCGTGAAAAGCGGCTGTCAGGACGTTTGTTCAGGAAGAATCAGCATGTTTAGCGGGTTTATGTTAACCGGATGGATTGCCGCCACTCTGGTAGCGGTCCTGTGCGGCATCATCGGATTTTTTGTTATTTTACGCGGTGAATCTTTTACCGCGCATGCCTTACCGATGGGGGCATTTCCCGGTGCGGCGGCGGCGGTGTTACTGGGTATCAATCCGTTTTATGGGGTATTGCTGTTTGCCGGGTTGGGAGCCGCAGGAATCAGTCACTTCAGCCGTCATCACCGGCATGAAACTGCCACGGCGCTCTGTCTGGTCATGTTACTGGCTACCGGAACCCTGTTACTGAGTCTTAGCGGACGCTATGCACAATCCGTGTATTCATTACTGTTTGGTGACCTGCTCGGGATTAGCCGGGGACAGTTAATCCCACTGGCCGTCACCGCCTTCATCAGTATTTCGCTTACCGCCCTTCTTTTCCGCCGACTGTTGCTCAGTTCACTCTCAGCGGAACTGGCCGTGGTACGGGGAGTTTCGTTGCGCGCCACCCAGGCCGGATTCCTGACTATACTCGCGCTCACCACCAGTCTGGCGGTGCCTGTGGTCGGTTCATTACTGGTATTTAGCCTGATGGTCGCCCCGGCCGCCATTGCACGAACCCTGTGCCGCAGACCGGGCAGCGCATTATTACTGTCCGTGGTGATGGCACTGGCCGTGGCATGGAGTGCTATTACCCTGTCATGGTTCAGCGACTGGCCTCCCGGATTTTTTGTCGGAACCCTTGGTGCACTGTTTTATCTTATCAGCCGTGGGATTAGCGCTGTCCGCCATACACCGGCGTAAAACTGTGTACTTATTGGCCCGGACTCAGGTTATTTCTGCTGAGCCGGGTCGGAATTTATTGTCACCTGCACCCCACCACTGACATCAATGTTTAATTTTTATTCAGATAATATTATGAATTATCGGAATTCCCCCTCATGTCATATTTCTATCATCTGCGTCCTGTAAATCATTGTTACCTTATTTAAATCACCTGTCCGGCTTCTGCACGGGAGGTGACTTTTTCTTACTGAAACAGTGGCGATAATAATGATTAAAGGCAATTCCCTCGCGATTTTTATTTCTTCATTACTCATTCCTGTGGCTTCTCATGCGGCTCTGATTTACAACAATGATGGCAACAAATTAAGTTTGTACGGTAAAGTCCGGGCCGAGCATTATATTTCCAAATCTGCAGATAATGAGGGTGACCAGAGTTATGTCCGGTTCGGATTTAAAGGCCGGACCAAAATTAATGACTGGCTGCAAGGTTATGGTCAATGGGAATATGAAGCCGATAGTAGCGTCTCAGAGTCTGAGGGCACCGATAATGACAAGACCAGGCTGGGCTTTGCCGGTCTGAAAGCTAAGAAATGGGGCTCCATCGACTATGGTCGTAACTATGGTGCCACATACGACATTGAGGCCTGGACCGATGTATTCCCGGAGTTCGGGGGCGATGGCTACGTGAAAAAAGACCAGTTTATGACCAAACGTGCCAATGGCTTGCTGACCTGGCGCAACAATGATTTCTTTGACCTGATCGATGGTCTGGATGTGGCATTGCAATATCAGGGCAAAAACGAAAATGACGACAGAAAAGAAAAAACCACCAATGGTGACGGTTATGCGGCATCTGCCCGCTACCTGATCGGCGGTGGTGTTAGTGTGGGTGCAGCCTATGCATCCTCTGACCGTACCCTGGCTCAGAAAGAGGAAGCCCTCGGTTCCGGAGACAGAGCCACCACCAAAACTGTCGGCATTCAGTACGACGCCAACCAGATTTATCTGGCCGCCACCTTTGCTCAAACCCGTAATACCATCCCGTTAACGGTACCCAAAGGGGTTTCCAGCCTGTCTAAAAAGAAAGTCACTGGTTATGCCCGCAAAACCCAGACGATGGAACTGGCGGCTCAGTACCAGTTTGACTCAGGATTCGCGCCTTCTCTTGGCTATGTTTATACCCGTGCCGAAAATATTGAAGGGGTGGGTGATGCCGATTTAGTCAATTATATCGATGTCGCTTTTACCTGGTACTTTAACAAAAATATGTCGCTGTTTACTGACTACGAAATTAACCGTCTGTCCTCTGATAATAAACTGCAACTGGATACCGATAATATTCTGGCAGTGGGCATGACCTACAAATTTTGATTCGCCCCACCACCGGCCCATCCAGTGTCAGGGCCGGTAAAACCCCCTGGTTTTCCCACCTGGATTGCCCAATTTTTACCCATCGTTACCGTTATTTTCATCGAATAAAAAGATATTGAGCAGAACGTGATTGATCAGATCTACCCGACCGAAACCAACGAGACGACAAAGTGACCGGTGATCGCGGCTGCACAGCGCACAAACGATGGTTTTTGCGCCAGATTTAGCAGGAGCGCTGAAATATTCAACATTCAGTCAAAACCCGCGCGAAAGACCTTTGACAACCCAGGCAGGCGCCGCTAATATGCGCCTCGTCTTCACGACAATTCCTCTGTAGTTCAGTCGGTAGAACGGCGGACTGTTAATCCGTATGTCACTGGTTCGAGTCCAGTCAGAGGAGCCAATTTCCTCCATTCATGCATCCTTGCGAATCCTTATGTTATTTTGATTCAACAGGTTGGCGTGAAAACTCTTCCTGATGTATTTTGATTTTACTCTCTGCATCGGGAAAAGTTGGTGGTCAAATCTGGGGGCAGGTTAGTTCGATGACGTAGTGCCCCCCAAATGTCTCTTAACGACACAAAAACCTGCAGCTTAAAACCATCTGCTAAATCTTTCAAAGTTTCCGATTCTCATGACCTGTACCTTTTAGTCAATCCAGGCGGTTCACGTCTCTGGTATCTCAAATATAGTAACAATAGTAAAGAATCCCGGCTTGGCTTAGGGCTTATCCCGATGTTTCTCTGACTTATGCCCGACAATAGCGTGAAGGCATCCGTAAACTCCTCGCGCAAAATATCAATCCTGCCCAGCAACGTATCGCAGACAAAGCAGTCCACGCACCGGAAAAAACCTTTAAACACGTTGCGTTGAGCTGGCATAAAAGCAATCGAATCTGGTCAGGGAACCACTCTGCCCGCCTGCTTGCCAGCATGAACAATCATATCTTCCCGAAAATCGGGCTCCTGCCAGTCACAGAACTCAAAGCTCCCCATTTTATCGACATGCTGAAAGACATAGAGACAAAAGGGTTGCTGGAAGTCGCGTCCCGTACTCGTCAGCACCTGTGCAAAATCACGCGACATGCATTGTCCCACTCCATTTTGTGCACACGCATCCTATCCTGACCCGATGGGGTATGCCTGCCATGCGGCTTCAGATTACCCTGCTCGTCCTGCTCCCATGTATAACGCGCACGCGTCGGAGCTTCACGCATCTGTTCCAGACGCGGACGGTCAATGAAATCCTGCTCACCGTCATTAAGCCTGCCGGGCATCATTCCCATCACGATTACGGCGATGAGCGCACCGGGGCCGCTGGCAGCAATCCTTCCCGGTCCGGTTGCCATCTTACCCGGTTTTACCTCCCACGTTCCTGACGTAATGGCACTCCCACCCATCAGAACAAGGACACTGGCACCTTCGACAGCCGTCTGAGCATTAGCAGCACTTATCGCTGCGGCTGTGGCCCGCTGGTATTCCACTTCCTCATGATTACCGAACCACCATTGATACATAGCGTATCGTTTCTTTCGCTTTAAGATTTCCTCTGCGGGTGTCTTCTTCCGGGCAGTCCGGGTGTGCCGGACCACATCATTATCCGATGCAGGCTCAGCAGGTGGGACAGCCCGATAAAATGCCATCGCAGCGAAATTAGTATGAGGTTCCTACTCCTGCCCGGCATCATTACAGCCCTAACCACGCAGGCAGGATTTGGCTGATCTCCTCCTTTTGTTCAGTCCCGGTGTAAAGTGGAGTTTCCAGCTTTTCTTTCTCTCATTAAATGAAGTAATCCGGCATGAAAAAGACACGTTATAGGGAAGAACAGGTAGCTTTCGCCCTGAAACAGGCAGAAACCGGCCCTCGGGTTGAGGAAGTCTGCAGAAATATGGGTATTCCTGAGGCCACTTTTTAAAACTGGAAGAAGAAATTCGGCGGCATAGGGGCGACTGAATTACGCCGTCTGACGCAGTTGGAGGAAGAGAATCACCGCCTAAAACGTCTGGTAGCTGTTCTGAGTCTGGGCATAGAAATGCTGCAGGATGTCATCCAAAAAAGTTCTGAGGCCGGTGCAGAAGCGTGAGGACGTTGAAGATCTGCTGGATCCAAGCTCGCCGGAAGGCTTTGTTTTTCGATTCTCAAAAGGGAGTCGGTTACGATTTACAAAGCAGCAATGGTATTGAGACGAAACGAGGGGGTGTTAACCGCGACAATAACCTACACATTCTGACTGTAAAAATGATGATCATATAAAATTATGACCTTTCTTTTGCCGGCACACATTCGAAAACCACTGGCAGAAAGCTTGTGTCGAACGATTACACTCCTTCTCCGAGAGCAGGTAATAACCTTCATCATCCAACGTTGAAATATCTGAGAGGACGACCAGATCCCCACTTGCAAGTTCCCGATGGAATACCTCTATCGGGCATAATGCAACGCCATGACCGGCAATAACGGCGGTAGCCAGCAGGTTAAAATCCTGATACACAGGGCCATGACTAAGATTTGCCGGACGGTATCCCGCCTTAGTAAACCATTCTTCCCAAGCTGAAATTACCTCATCATGTAACAACATGGCGTTGTTCAGTCGGGTATCGCATGCACTTCTTTCAAGATAACGTGGACTGGCCACCGGTTTGTTAATACGGGAAAAAAGAAGCGTGGAGGTGACATCACCGGCATTCACATTCTGATGGGTAATCAGAACATCATGCTTTTCAGAATCGAAAGAGTCATGAGCCTGAGAGTAAGCCACCTCAATGGTTATATGCGGAAACTGCGAAGTAAATTCTGACAGCGCAGGAATCAACCAACGAGTGGCAATGGAAGGAATACAGGCGACTGAAATGGTGTTGCTTTCTTTACGCACACGCAGTGACTGTGATGCCGCAGAAATAATACCCAGCGCCTGTTGCATCGACTGGTAATACTGCTGTCCTGCCGGGGTCAGTGCCACACCCCGCCCAGATCGCTCAAATAACTTTCTTCCAATCCATGATTCCAGTTTTTTGATTTGACCGCTGACCGCCGCATGGGTAACACACAGTTCTTCTCCTGCTTTTGAAATACTGAGAAGCCTGGCCGTGGCTTCAAAAGCCCGTACAGCATTAAGAGGTGGAAGAATCATTAAGTTATCACTGTCGTAGCATTAAAAGCCGATCATACTGTTTTTCGATAAAGGAAGTCCATTTCCTGATACTGTTAAAAATTCCCTACAATTCTTTATTCTGCACCGAGATAAGACAATGCTACACGTTCAAATATGCGGGTCGAGGCTTCAAGTTTATCCAGCCAGACGTACTCATCCACCGCACCACTCATTCCTACCTCACCCGGTCCTATGATCACCATTGGCAAATTGAGTGCTGGCGCAATAATCGCCGCATCAGAGTAGTAGGCAACACCCGCTGGCCCAGGATTCTCAACACCTTCTGCCAGACACGCAGCCAGACATTGTCCGACAAAAGGATGATCATCCGCTGTATCAACTGGCAGTTTAAAATCAAGCAGCTCAAGTGTGATGTGCGGACCGGCAATGGCCTGAAATACGGCCATAACTGATTCAGGATCTTGTCCCGGGACCAGTCTGACATCAATGTCAGCTGAGGCTGCGTCGGGGATAAGTGGAAACGACAGTCCCCCACGGATCATCCCGATGTTGATGGTAGGGGGACCAATATGACGGTGTTCTGGTGCTTCAAGTTTCAGGTCATGGGCTTTATCCAGATACCTTGCCAGCCGTACAATGGCATTACCGCGATCGCCCTGGCGATCTTCAGAAAACGCATTGTGCCCGTATTCACCACGCGCCGTTGCTCGCAGCCAGAGTGCGCCTTTTTCTGACACAAAGGTACGGTTTCCTGTTGGTTCTGACACCAGTAAGGCACCCACACCGGAAAAATGTCCATCGGCTAACAACCTTCTGGCCCCCAGGCAATCTGAATTTTCTGCCGCTGAGAATGTCAGGAGCAAGTCACCTTTTAGCTGACGACCCGAACGCACGATATTCAATGCTGCGACAGTCATTGCGGCCATCCCCCCTTTCATGTCTGTTGCGCCGCGCCCATATAAACGCCCCTCGCGAATCTCACCGGCAAAGGGATCGACCTGCCATTTTTCTGGCTCAACACCAATAGTGTCAAAGTGGGCAGAGAAGGCCAGAGCAGGCAGTTCGCCAGTACCGCGAATTTTGGCGACCAGATTTGTCCTCCCTGGTGAAATTTCATACACCAGTGGCTCAATCCCCTCTCTGCGCAAGGCCTGAGCAATTACCATGGCAGCCAAACGCTCATTCCCCGGCGGGTCAATGGTATTCTGAGCAATCAGTGCCCGTGTCAATGCCAGTGTTTCACTCATCCCTTTTCTCCCATTAAATTCAGTAATCGCCCAAAGCCTGTGATGTTTTTCTTCCAGCCAGCCAGTTGTAATGCGTGCCAGAATGCGGCCTGATTGCTGACAACAACCGGAAGCCCGGTTTTCGCTTCTATTTCATCGATAACATTGAGTGCCTGAGTACCCGTGCAGGAAATAAACACTGCATCAACTTCAGACAAGTCAGAAGCAAGAACTGCATCTACGAAATATTCTGCCGGAATAGCTCCAATAGCATGGTCGGTATCGAGGCCAGCAACCCGAACAGAGCTGAACGTGATTCCGTCCTCCTGCAGAAAGGCCATGACATTCTCGGTCATGGAGACGGTATAAGGGGTAACAAGTGCAATCCGTTTAGCCTTAAAAAAACGTAACGCCGCAAGAGCAGCCGTTGCCGGATTAGTCACAGCAACACCAGGTCGGCCCTGCTGGATACGGGCAGCGATGTTTTCAGGGCCTATCAACGTTGAAGCTGAAGTACAGCCAAAAACAATCACATCAAGTCTCGAGTCCGGGAGCAACAGGCTTGCGGCTGGCTCCAGCTCCTCAGCAAGGGCAAGAAACGTTTGGTCACAGTTTGGTGTTTCCAGATAAATACGGGTTGAGAAAACACCCATACTGTCTTCGGGCACCATCCGGTGAAAATCTCGTTCGATAACGGGATCGGTCGATAGTACGATAAGCCCAATCCTGGCTTCATGCCCGTAAGGCTCCCCACCTCCTGAGGTAGTGGGATGGACGACGGGTGTGGCTGATAATGGTTGTGTAGTCATGGCAAAATTCCTGGAATCAAAAGAAGGTTCTCACGGCACCCGTGACCCTGTATTGATCATCAACCCTGAGCAGGCAGTGCCATTTATCAAACGTGGTACAGGCATGGGAAATACCAAAACCGATCAAATCACCTATCTGCAAAGGGGTATCCTCTGGCAGATGGAGATAAGTATGCTGATCGTTTAACTTCGTGACGGTATGGCCTTCAGGCATACGCTGTGGGTGCAACATTTCACCCGGCCTGAACCAATAAAGGGGAACAGGAAGCTCCCAGTCATGAGAAATATCTCGTTTACCCAGGGTGACAAACCCCAAACCTGATTCGGGATTAGACTGGAAGACCGCCCAAACTTCCAATGCCCCTTCGGGTGCCGGTACACTTAACTGACGAGCCGTTGATGTACGTTGTTCAATGCGCTGAAATGCCCGTTTATAAGCGATGCTGTCACTGGAGATGTAGCAACCAGATCGAATGACTGCCCGACAAGGAATCTGGCTCTGGAACTGTTTCAGTGGGCTACAGAGATCGAAAAACTCTGTGCCACCGGCTGTCAGTAGAATTTCATCACATGCCCACAATTTTTCTGCTTCAAATTTTTCAGCACACTCTATCATCGTGGCGATCATTCGCTGAACAGCTTGCTCCCGGGCAGCCTGATCGTGTCCTGCCACAATACCTTCATAGCCTTCAATACCACTCAGTTGAACATAAGGCTGTTGCATAATATGGTGTCCCAGATCCAGAGCATCTGCGATACAGCGCACGCCGGTACGCCCACCTTCCACACCAATTTCAACTAATAAACGAAGCGATGACGGCGTAGTGTAAGCGGAGCTGGCATTGACTAATTGGTCAACATTCTGTCGACTATCAACGGTCAGCCATAACTGAAGAGCAGGATATTGCTGCAGAATATCCAGCACCATATGGATATTGCCTTCCCCAACCAACTGGTTTGCCAGCAATATACGACGTATACCAAGACGCGCCAGGAACACCACCTGTTGCGCGGTGGCCGCAGTGATCCCCCATATGCCGTCTTCTAGCTGCATGCTGAACAATTCAGGTGACAGCGTAGTTTTGCCATGCGGTGCCAGACTCACGCCGGCCTTTGCAATAAATTCAGACATCCACTGCCGATTTTTTAGCATCACATCATCGCGTAAAAAAGCCACTGGCATGGGTAATCGCTGATCACCCAGGAAATAACCCTGGTCACCAATATCCCCGAAACACCCTGAAAAATCAGCGGGAATGCCTTTACACATTATTCCCGGTAATGATTTCTTTATGTCATCTAAATGACCGGCAAGTTGCCCTTGATCGCATGAAATAAGATCGGGAAAGGGTTCCATCATTGACTCCTGTGGCAGCTGTGGGTTCTGAACGAGCAAAGTGTAATGGTTGTTTCACTTTGTCCACTAGCAGGTTTTTCTTTGAAAGATATTAGTTTTTTTTACATAAGACACCTATATTAATCATAAGATAATGTTTTAATTAGTCTTTTATTTTATTCCAACGGAATTCGTTAGTTTAATTAACATGTATAACAGAATTTATAGTTTGTTCACTCTGGCAGAGTCATTAATAGTAATGATGTGGCGCCACACCAAGGGAGCCTGACTATCTGACCAACTACAGGGAGTGTAAATCTCGACTAACTGTCCTGTGCTGATAACAGGCAAGTCGCAGAATTTAAAACCGAGGATACACAGCAATGAAAATCTTTTTGAAAAGTGCGTTAACTTCACTGTTATTGATCGGCTGTGCCGTACAGGCACAAGACGAACGCACATTGCGAGTGGGAAGCGATATCACCTCCCCCCCCTACATCTACTTTGACAGTAATAAGCAACCGTCTGGGTTCGATGCTGAATTTATGCAAGCTTTGGCAAAAACGGGGAATTTCAAACTGCAATTTAATGACACCCGTTTCGAGAATCTTATTTTGGGTCTGAATGCCAACAAATTCGATGTCATTGCATCGTCTATGTTTATCAAACCAGAGCGCGCTAAGGTTATCGATTTTATTCCATACGCTGATGCTGGACTGGGTTTTGCTGTGAAAAAAGGCAGTACATTCCAGCCTGAGCAACCGTTGCAATTGTGCGGTAAACGTGTCGGGATTATCAAAGGAGCGGCGTATATCAGTACCCTTAGTAAAGCCTGTTCCGATGCCGGTAAGTCGATTGACATCAGAGAGTTCCCAACCTCAGCCGAAGCCAGCCAGGCAGTGCTATCAGGGAATGTCGATGCACAGGCAGATGACGTTGCCGTACTGAAAGTTGCTATGGATAAAACACAAGGTCGCCTTATCATCAGCTCCAAAGAAATACTCTACCCGGTAGTGCTCGGTATTGGTATCGCCAAAAATCACCCGGAAATCAAAGCTGAGCTTGAGAAGGCCTTTACTGTCATCAAAGGCAATGGTGTTTATCAAAAGCTGCTGGATAAATATCACCTCGCAGGTCCAACCTCAGAGCAGTATCAGGCAGCAATCGGTCAATAACCAGACAGATGTTTTTCTTTAAGTGTATGCAGGCCCATGCTGCATACACCTCTTTTCAGTGACGGGTAAGAGATAACACAATGATTAATTTTGACTGGCACTATGTATGTAGCCTCTTTAGCGATACAGACTTCTGGAAAGCCAGCGTAACCGTGGTGCTTCTCTCTGTACTGACCTGGGGAGCTGGGTTGTTTCTCGGTCTGGGTATTGCGCTGTGTAAAGACGCCCGGAAAAGTTATGTCCGGGCAGCTGCGTATGGTTATATTTGGTTTTTCCGCAGCTTGCCGCTGCTGGTATTACTGATTTTTGTCTATAATCTTCCACAGTTATTTCCCGCCACCACCTCTTTTTTATCTAACCCTTTTATAGCAGGGTTAGTCGCCCTCATTGCCAGTGAATCGGCTTATATTGCTGAAATCCATCGCGGTGGATTACTCGGAGTTCCGCGAGGGCAACATGAGGCAGGCAAAGCGCTGGGGTTTGGCTTCTGGGGTCGGATGCGCCTGATTATCGTTCCTCAGGCATTTCGCATCGCGCTGCCGAGTTTGTCAAATGAATTCATAACCATCGTAAAATTAACCTCGTTGGTCTCGGTGATTTCCCTAAATGAAATTCTGCTGGTGGGTCAGAGACTTTATACACAGAATTTTAAGGTTATCGAAACCCTGGTCGTGGTGGCTGTGTTCTATGTCTTGATTGTGAGTATCTTTAATATATTAGTGCATCAGCTTGAACGTTGGCTGGATGTCACAAAAGTTCGTAATAACACGTCCAGTGACGATGCTGTTGAAGCAACGCCCTTCAATCCTCCCTTATCTCCACGCCAGCCACCTTCAGATAAAAACCCAGTGGTTATTGCAATGGAAAGTATCACGAAAATTTTTGATGGCCGAAAAGTCCTCAAAGGCGTAAGTTTCCGTATTCGTCAGGGTGAAGTTATATCGGTCATCGGTCCTTCTGGCTCGGGTAAAACCACATTAATCCGAACGATTAATGGGCTTCAGGATATTGATGATGGCGTGATTTTATTTGATAACCGCGAGTGGATTGGTGCGCATAACAGCGATTACAAACTGGCGGTAGATTTCGAAAATAGAATTACAGACATCGGTATGGTTTTCCAGAGCTTCAATCTGTTTCCTCACATGAGCGTACTGAAAAATGTGACGCTGGCGTTGACCTATCACGGTAAGGCAAGTGGCAAAGAGGCCAAAGTTAAGGCGCTGGACGCGTTAAAAAAAGTAGGTATGCAGCAACATGCACATAAATATCCCCATCAGCTTTCCGGTGGGCAACAACAACGTGTCGCTATTGCCCGTGCGGTGGTCATGGAACCTCGCGTAATGTTATTTGACGAACCGACCTCTGCACTCGACCCGGAAATGGTCAACGAAGTTTTACGCGCCATCGAAGAGCTGGCAAGAGAAGGGATGACCATGTTGATTGTCACACATGAAATGCGCTTCGCCAGAAGAATATCTGACCGGATTATCTTTATGGAAGACGGTTGTCTTGTCGCGGATTCCCCACCTGAAACACTGTTCAGTCATCTCAACCCTCGTATTGCAGGTTTTCTGCAGCAGTCTGCTGAATAATATTTTTCACATTTCACCAGGATAAACATACCTTATGCAGCCGAACATTATTTCCACCCAGCAGATTACAGATGCTGTCAGCTTTGATACCCGTGCAATTGAAGCCATTGAAGCTGCTTTTGCTTCACTGGCGGGTGGCAGCACAGTGATTATGCCACCCGTGATGCAAATCAATGTCGAAGCCTTTCATGGACAGACCTGCGTTAAATCAGCATATGTTGCAGGCGCATCACACTTCGTCGTGAAACTCGCAAGTACCTGGCACGATAATCATTTGTCAGGCCTGCCTAACAGCAGTGGTTTGATGTTGATTTGCCAGAGTCAGACTGGACAGGTAGATTCTATTTTGCTGGATAATGGTTATCTTACAGCGTTACGCACGCAGGCTGCCGGGGCCGTTGCGGCAAAGCATCTTTCTCGTGCCAGTAGCGCCTGCGCAGGCATTATTGGTGCTGGTAAACAGGCAGGATTGCAGCTTGCCGCCCTGCTGGCAGTGCGCCCCATAGAAGAGGTAAGAATATGGTCGCCCGACATGGTAAAAACTGAGCAGTTCTGCCAGAAAATGTCTGAGCAGTTGGGTATCAAAGTTCAACCGACGCTCAACGCAGAGCAGGCTGTAAGGGAGATGGATATTATCGTAACCACCACCCCTGCAAGAGAACCGATTATCCGACCAGAGTGGCTCAGCGCGGGACAACATATCACTGCAATGGGGGCGGATTCGCCTGGGAAATCCGAGCTTTTCCCTGATGTTTTGGCTAAGGCAGATCGCTATATTGCTGACAGCGCACAACAATGCAGGGCGTTATCCGAACTAAATATGGCACTCAAGGCCGGAGCGATTCCTGATGATTACCCCGTAGTTGAAATTGGAGATGTGATTACCGGCTTGAGTTTGGGAAGAACCAGCGAAGAAGATATCACTATAGCCGACCTGACTGGACTAGGCGTACAGGACACGGCAATTGCCTTGCTGGCCCTGGATAATCTTAAGAGATCTTAGAGCCTGGCGTTTTACTCTGTGGAGTACAGCCTGCAGATAGTCTGTCATTGAGGACGGACTTACATAACTGTCTGTCAGCATTACACCGTTTTTTTAGCATAACACCAGACAAAGCTTTCCTGTAACAGAGACATACCATATTTGCGTTGAAGCAGGGATGCTTACACCTTCACCGCCATAAGACTTTATCCTGTAACAGGTCTCTATAAATTAACTCACCGCCACATCAATAGTGGATCTTATTGCTATGTAGAGCATGAAGGGAAGATATTAGGACCAGGAGTAAAACCTCCTAAAGAGGATTCCAGTAATCCTGCGGTCCAAAAAATAGATTGGAGAACTTTTGTTGCACAACATGGTGGCATTATTGAAAACGGAAGACTTTCTTTGTTAGAACTTCAACCCGAACTCGATGATATAAAAATCAATATTAATCATAAGGATGCGAAAATTATCGCAAAGCTAAGGTATGAATATGCACTTAACTATATTCAGCGTGTTGGGGCAAGTGTTAGCCGTATTGTCCTTGGATATGTAGCTCTATGAGCTTAACCAGCCAGTAACAAGAGAAAAGCCTGTCATAGGCAAAATTACGTCTGTGAAACGCAGCCATATAAAATCCAGAGTTTAGGTTTAGATAGTAAACGTTTCATGTCAGCCCTGACTGTAATCCAGAATGGTGGTCATTTTGGCGGTCTTGACAAGAGGATGAGCGAGGTTTAGCTTACTTATTAGCCAGTTACTGGCAAAGGCGATCCCAGTCAGAGGAGCCAAATTAAAAAAGCCCGCTTAAGGAAACTTAAGCGGGCTTTTTGCTTTTATACCGCCTTACGATCTTTATCTGGCTCTGATCCTGCGACAACACACTAACTATTGATTGTTTCCAGGGCATTTTATTTTTCCTCGTCCTCAGGAAAGTCCGGTGGTTTGGCAGTACTCAGGTGAGCTCAATAATGAAGTGCCCCATATTGACTCTGATAGTGGATGTCGATGTGATAGCAGCTGTTGCTAAAATTTTTTTCACCAACGAAATCCATCGGCACATGACGATAACCCCATTATCGTCATGTGCCTCCTGGCGCCGCAGTCCGGTCTACATTGAACATTTGCACAGGATACCGACAGTTGCAGATTAATGTGCCTGTGCTGCCGCTTCGGGTTACACAGGTTCCATTAGTGCGAATGCTGTGCGCATTGTACGCGCCTCCTCTCCGGGACTACGACCAAATAATCTTTTGAACTCCCGATTGAACTGCGACGCACTTTCGTAGCCGACCCGCGCAGCTACGCCCGCTGCAGTAACGTTGTCCCGAATCATCATCAGTCGCGCCTGATGTAGACGCACAGACTTGATGTACTGGATGGGAGAAGTCGCCGCCACAGCTTTAAAATGCACATGAAAAGCAGGAACACTTAGACCAGCTTCCTGCGCAAGCGAGGCCACATCCAGTGGCTGGGTATACTCGAGATGGATACGCCGTAACGTTCGCGCGATACGACCAAAGTTACCATGACAGGCCAACGCAGCACGAATAGCTCCGCCCCGGTCACCCAGCAAAACACGAAAAATCAGCTCCCGAACAATCCCGGGCCCCAGAATTCTGGCCTCAATTGGTGAAAATAATACCTTCAATAGACGAACTGTCGTATCTGCCAGCGTGTCATCGAGGGGGGTTGAGACAATACCAACAGGTGAACCTGAAGGAGCATTGTCATGGTGATCGATAGTCATCACCAGGTCTGCCACCGCCGTCATATCCAGACGAATGGACACGGCAAGCAAAGGTTCTTCCGGACTGGCATCTGTCTCGGTTGAAAATGGCAGAGGTACTGAAAGCACCAGGTAGTGTAATGGGTCGTAGTGATAAATCTTATCGGCGAGGTAACCTCTTTTATGCCCCTGACAGACAATAACAATGCCCGGTTCGTACAATACCGGGGTTCTCCCCAGCGCTCCGTCAGCTCGCATCAGACGCACGCCATCCAGCAACGTAAGGGTATGACCTTCATGGGGGGCGAGCTGGCAAATCATAGCCGCCATTTCGGACTGTTGAGATCCTGAAGGTAATCTTTGTGACATACATCAGACCTGCTAATTAACTTAATGCTTATATTTTCACCTCCTGCATGCATAAAAATCAATAAGGGAAATAGGATTAGGCAATGATGCAAGAGTGTCAGGTCTGTCAGCGGATGTGCTCTCTCTTTATGATTCCTGTCAGTTAAATATTGCCACGACATACCCTCTCCAGCCCGGTGACATGCAAGGAGAAACAGTCTTTATGGCGTCGGACAGGGCCAGTTACATGGTTGGCGCAGTGGTTATGGCCCGACAGTGGCGTGCGTGTCACCATTCAGTGATACAGTTCATTTTTCAACAACAGGAGTCTTCATCAATGCAACAAATAACCTCCCCTGCAAAAATCTGGTTTATCACCGGCGCGGCTCGTGGTATTGGTCTTTCGCTGGCACGACAGTTACTGGCGCGAGGCGATGCCGTAGCCGCAACCTCCCGCAGTCTGACCAGTCTGCGACAGGAATTCGGCGACGATAACGCGCGGCTGCTGACGCTGGAGGTGGACCTGGTGAACGAAGTCAGCGTTCAAAAAGCCATCGACAGCACCATTGCCGCCTTCGGGCGCATTGACTGTGTGGTTAACAATGCAGGCTACGGCCAGCAGGGTACCATTGAAGCATTAACTGACAGCGAATTACGCCGCAATTTCGATGTTAACGTATTTGCTCCCCTGCATGTACTGCGCCATGCCCTGCCGCACATGCGTACGCGGCGCAGCGGCCATATCTTCAACGTGGCGTCGATCGTGGGCTTTCAGGGCGGTTACGCGGGATGGGGAAGCTATGTCGCCAGTAAATTCGCACTGGCCGGTCTGACCGAAACCCTGGCGGCCGAACTGGCCGAACTGAATATCAGAGCCACCGTGGTCTATCCCGGGCCGGTGCGCACCGGGTTCCTGTCGAAGGAGACGCTGGTCGTCGCCCGCCGCACGATCGCTGACTATACCGAAGCTCAGGCCTCGCTGGACCTCCATCTGAACGGTCTGGACGGCAAACAGGCAGGCAATCCTGATAAAGTCGCGTCTCTGATACTGCAGACGGCCAGTGCTGACGCCCCACCCGTACATCTTTTTGCAGGTAAGATTGCCAACTCTCTTGCTGAACAAAAAATGCATGCAGTGAGTCAGGACCTTGATGTCTGGAGAAGTGCGTCAGACGCCACAGATTTTGTGTGGCTCTAAGCATGAAATCCGGATGCACCTGAACTGAATTCGGTAAGTTTTTCTCGCAATACTTTGCGCCTGTAACCGGAGTGTTTACCGGCATAACTTATAACAGATTAAGTCTGTTTAATTTTTACAGTAAGCCGACAAACCTTCGGTAAGCACGATTAATGCTCCCTGCAACGGAAAATATGATGACTGTTTAAAATTTGTCTGCCCGCCCGGAATCTGAATGATAACGCTGTGGTCTGTCGTGCTAATGCAGTTTCGTGGACAGACCTTATCAGCTCATAATGGTTTCCAGCCGGGCCAGTACTTCGTTGACGATAGACTCAGGGGCTTTTTCCAGCAGTTTTCCGTGACGTGCGCTTATATCAATGGTTCTGGGCTGATCGCAACGGATCACCCCGGTCGTGAGTGTGCCAGCGCCCTCAAGAGACACAGTAAAACCGGCCACCCGGGCATAGTTTCCACCCCGGGTCACGGGCAGAACAACCGGAAGACGCGTAAAGTGGTTAAATGCCGTGGAGGAAACGACCAATACCGGCCGCTGGCCGCGCTGCTCATGCCCCTCTGTGGGGTCAAGGCATACCAGCCATATTTCACCTCTCTCCATCTACAAAATCTCCTTGCCAGCAGGAGTTCCGTCAATCCATTGGCTGTCTGGCATAACGCCTTCAGCGTGAGGGTCACACTGTGCCAACAACTCTTCGAGTGTATAATGTTGCTTTTTCTGTGGTGCAATAACCAGGCAACCATTTTCAATGGTAATCCCGACTTTGCTGTCTGCTGACAGCCCCAGGGCTTTCAGCAAAGCTGGCGGAACTGACAGCATGACTGAACCGCCGACTTTTTTGAGACGTGTGGTATGCATAAAAGATCTCCGGATATTATATTTTAATATAACATCCGAACCACCCGAAGTGCAATTCTTAACCAACTGCATAAGGCCCTCCGTAACATTACGATATTGGTTAACGGCAAATGCCGGCGTAATTCTCAAGATAGTAGTCAGCAAAAGGACTACAGCGCCTGGTGAATGCTCCATCTTCCCGTCGGCCATACCATCAATTATTTATGTCCGCCAGGACTGTTGTCATGGGAAAGCAACGACATTGCAATACAACCCTCTGCGGATGAACAGCATTAATTTCACGAAGAAGTTTGAATTGCGGCGTTGCTTAAGAGAGAGTCTGGAATTTGTGATTCACTGACGGAAAATATGTGATATGGCAAACACTAAGCGCCTGGAAGGTCATGCTATGTTTGGAGGTGACTGACAGGATAAGCCTGCTGGCCGGCGAAAAAAACTTCCGGCAAACAGACCTGGCTCCCGGCGATAGTCCGTTCTGGCAGCCAGCCCTGCCCATCATTACCGGTAATCGAGTTTTAGTGCCCCTGCCGCCACCAGCAGCAACGATAATGACATGCAGGTAAACGCCATCGCCAGCCCATAACCATGCGCAATAAAACCCAACACCGCCGGGCCCATCAGAATACCGAGATAACCGACCGTGGCGACAAAAGCTACCGACATATTTGATGGCATCACCTGCTCTTTTCCCGCCAGGGTAGTCATCACCGGCGCGACATTAGCCGCACCTATCCCCACCAGAATAAATCCCCCCAGCGAGGATGCAATGCCTGGCAGCAATACCGCCAGTGCATAACCTGCCGCCGCAAAAACACCACTGAGAATCAGGAGTTTTTTTCGCCCCAGCCGGCTGACCAGCCGATCACCAGTGAGTCGCATCAACGCCATCGCCCCCCCAAACACCGCATAGCCCCAGCCTGCATGTTCAATCGCCAGCCCGCGTTGTTCGGTGAGCCAGATCCCACTCCAGTCCAGCATGGCACCCTCTGCCAGAAAACATAGCATACACATTCCCGCCATCAGGATAAGCCGAAGATTCAGGCGAAAAACAGAATGCTGTTGTTGCTGGTGAGAGGCAAAAGGTAATAAATGTGGGAGGCTCAGTATCATGGTCAGTAGCATTAACGTCACCGCGGAGAATACCATCAACAGAGGCGACATGCCCGCCCCCAGTACCAGACTTCCTCCCGCAGCTCCGGCTATTCCACCCACACTGAATAAACCATGGAATCCAGACATCAGAGGAACTTCACTCTGTTGCTCAACCAGAGTCCCCTGAATATTCACTGTCACATCGGTCAGTCCCACTCCGGCGCCGAACAGTAACAAGCTGGCAATCATTAAGGACAGAGACTCTGTGGTAGCCAGCAGCGGCAAAGCCAGACAGGCCATCAGAGCGCCCGCGATAACCATAGCCCGACAGCCAAAGCGGCTGGTGAGCTTACCCGAAAACAACATTGTGATCAGTGAACCAGTGCCCAGGCAAAGTAACAGTAGCCCCAGTGAACCAGCATCAAGTTGTAACCGCTGTTGAGCATAAGGGACTAACGGCGCCCAGACCCCCATTGCAAAGCCTGCAATAAAAAACACTGCCCGTGTCGATACTCTACGTGCAACAGTATTCACTTCCTGAGATAGACCTGCGTCCTGCATTAACCCTCCGCTAACCGCCTTAACGGCTGAATAAGTATAAATTTCCAGCCAGAAACTAAAATAATAGCCTGGTTATTCAGTATGATAACCTTCCCTTTCCTGCCGGTAATCAAAGACACTTTTCCGCTGAAGTTTGACCGGGCGGGATGAAGGGCTCCTCCCCTCTGCAATACTTGCTATTATTGCGGTACCAACCGGTCAAGAGTGAGTTCGGCAAAACGCTCAACAATCAGCATCTGTGCCGCCTCCAGAGTTTGCTCAAGTTGCTGATTAACCGCTTGTTCTATCCGGCAATCCTGATGTTCGTTAGCCCATCCCACCGTAAACATCTCGTTACTGCCAATCGCTAAAAACACCTGTAACAGGGTGATTTCCTGTAAGGGTTTTTCCAGAGTCCATCCGCCGCCGTGGCCTTTTTCAGATCGAATCAGTCCGGCCTCGCGTAATCCCTGAAACAGCCTTCTCACTACGACCGGATTGGTTTTTATCATCAGTGCAATTTGCTCTGATGTCACGGCTTCAGTGATTTTTTCCATATGAATCAGGATATGTAAGGCTCTGGAAAGCCGGTGATCTTTACGCATTCTTCACTCCGGATCAGTTAATGCGGGTTAATATTGTAACTTTATTAGTTGCATGAGTTAGTTACTTTCATGTACCTTATATTATTACATGAAGTACTCAACGAAGGTATCGGTTATGCTGTCTGAAAATCTGCTACAAAATCTCTGGTTATGCCTGGTCATTGCCATGGTATCCGCCTGTATGGCTGTTTCGGTCACCCAACAGGAAATGTTTCGTCCGTTGCGTCAGTGGGCCGCGACAAAACATCCTATGGCAGGACATCTGTTCAGTTGTTTTTATTGTTTTAGTCACTGGGTGGTATTCGCGGGTATCGCTATCTATCGGCCGGTGGTGGTGATCTCCGGTAATACTCTGGTGGATTTAGTGGTCACGGCCTTCTTTACCGTTGTGCTTGCTGTTGTGTGTAGCGGTATCATCCTTCAGGTGGTACGCATTGCGATAGCTAAAGCCAGTGAAGAAATAGACCTGAAAAATAAATCTGCGAATTAACCTCTATGCCTGCCGGACACACCGGCAGGAGTTATGTTACAGGCCTCTGGCCCGGGGGCTTAGGGTGAACAATGCTTTCACTGAATAGTCATCCGTCAACGCTCTTGATCAGACATTGTCGGTGAGTTTCTCCGGAGGCCGGGGTTCTACATCCTTATTAGTTTTTATTCTAAATTGACATATAAAAGCCAGAATCATTTAGATATTGGGATATCGGGAGAACCCTCTGTGGGCCCGGTCCGGCGAGGCGGACTACCCCACCCTCTCTTATTAAATACAGTTTAACTCATTGAGTTACTTAAAAAATATTCAGGGCATTGTCTCATCTTTTTTTCCGTACTGAATCACAAAATGCACCAGAATGAATCTTCAGAGATCCCACACAGGTGCGTCATGCACTGTCCGCAGTGCAATACCCGCCAGCCATCATAAATTCAGATGACAGACATCAGAACAAATCGCTACCCGTGATACCGGCAGACTTTTACAGTTTTCTCATAAGTGATGATTTTCCTCTGGTAGCACCCCGTGAGTTGTCGTCACCCTCAGGAAAGACCCGCTTTTACTCTGCTAATGAGGAGACAGATGGTATGAGCCGTTCAGTGAAAGTCAGTCATAAACCCCGGAATGATACAACGCCAGGCATCCTGTTCAGCGCTGTACAAATTATTATTTTTTTTACCTTTATTAAGCTGTGCGTTTTTAACACAGAGGCATTGCAGAAGAACTTTATGCAGACGCAGATTCCCGTGTCTTTTGTGCTGGGAGCTGTGGTTATTCTCAGTGGAATCATCCTCACCACGCTGTATGTGGTGATAGCCAACCAGCATGAGGAATACTAAGATGATCAGGCTGTTACTCATCGCTCTGCTAAGTGCTGTTTGTACACCGGTACTGGCATCGACCGGAACCTCACCAGCCTCCGGCGGGTTAGCTATTTTATTCTTTATCGCCGTCATTCTGATGACGCTGGTTATCACCTGGCGGGCGGCCCGCCGGACCAAAACCGCGAGTGATTTTTACAGTGCCGGAGGGAAAATTACCGGTTTTCAGAACGGTTTAGCCATTGCCGGAGATGCGATGTCCGCCGGGGCCTTACTGGGGCTGACGGCTCTGGTATTCTCCCGTGGCTTTGATGGCCTGTTTTATGCCATCGGTTACACCACCGGACTGCCAATCGTGGTCTTTCTGATGGCTGCCAAAATGCGCAGGCTGGGTCAATATACCTTTACCGATGTGGTCTGTGCCCGGTTACCGGGGAAAGGCATCCGTATTTTCTCAGCCTTTGCCTCTCTGGCCATTGTGCTGTTGTACCTGATTGCCCAGATGGTAGGTGCAGGGCAACTCATTGAAGTCATGTTCGGCATCCACTATACCCGGGCCGTCGCCCTGGTGGGGGTATTAATGGTGCTGTACGTTATGTTTGGCGGCATGATGGCGACCACCTGGGTTCAGATGATCAAAGCCGTATTAATGATGTTCAGCTGCCTGCTGCTCTGCTTTCTGGTACTAAGAATGACAGGATACAGTTTTAGTGAACTACTGAAAGGTGCGGTCAGTGTTCACCCGGCTGGCCAGCAGGTCCTTATCCCTGTTTCTCCCGCGAAAGACCCGTGGTCAGCATTTTCACTGAGTATTGCATTAATGCTCGGCACTGCTGGCCTGCCACATGTACTGATGCGATTCTTCACGGTGCCAGACGCCAAATCTGCACGCAGCTCGGTGTTATGGGCCACCCTGTTTATGAACGGATTTTATCTGATGATATTTATCATCGGTTTTGGTGCGCTGTATCTGCTTCGTGCTCATAGTCTGCCTTCTGCCAGCGTGGGCGGTAATACCGCCGTACTACAACTTGCAGCATTGCTTGGCGGACAACCCCTGTTCGGCTTTCTGGCGGCAGTGGCTTTCGCCACCATTCTGGCGGTGGTCGCGGGGTTAACACTGTCAGGGGCATCGGCGGTTAGCCATGATATTTACGGCACTCTCAGCCAGACAGGCAGCGTCAGTGATGCCAGCGAAGTAAAAATCATGCGGGGATCGGTCATCGTCCTGGGGGGACTGGCTGTACTGCTTGCTATCCTGTTTAAAGGGCAAAATATTGCCTACATGATAAGCCTGGCATTTTCACTCTCCTGTTCCTCCACCTTCCCGGTACTCCTTCTGGCTATTTATTGGCGTTCACTCACTGCCCGTGGTGCGTTGTGGGGAGGTGGATGCGGATTAGTGTCATCACTGGTATTGACCATTGCCGGCCCCTCCGTCTGGGTAAAGGTTCTTGGCCACAGCACGCCACTATTTGCTATCGACCCTCCTGCCATTGTTACCGTCCCGCTGGCGTTTATGGTGTGTATCGCCGTTTCACTGGCAGGCAGGAAAAGTCTTGCCAGTTTCACAGCCGATAACACTGTCTGATTTATTCACCGGTTTATTCATCATGCTATTATGGAGTCACTCACCATGCTGGAAAATTTTACTGAACAGTCCGGGGCTTTTGCCGAACTGATGGCCATCAGGGAGGGAACCCCGCTGACAAAAGGCGAAGTTCAGGTTACCGGCCAGGATAACTTATTTAACACTCCGTTTAAGGTCGGCGAAACCGCAGCAGCATTACTCGCAGCCCGGGGTGTGGCGGCCAATGATCTGTGGCAACTGAAAACTGGCAGACGGCAAAAAATCAGTATCGATATGCGTGCGGCGGCGGCAACCTCGCTGGCGGGCGGAGACATGACACAGCGACGCGGCGATGACGGCATATTCAGGCCGATTGTCGTTTCTGAGGCTATGAAACACATGGTATCGCTTACCCAGCCCTGGCAAACCGCCGATGATCGCTGGCTGTTGCCTCATACCAATCTCCCCCATCTCGAAAAAAGAATTCTCGATATTTTGCAATGCAGTAGCACGCCGTCCTCCGTCAGTCAGGGGGTCCGTCGCTGGCAGTCAGATCAGCTTGAACAGACGATTGCCGATGCCATGGCCTGCGGCGGCAAAGTTCGCAGTCCTGAAGAGTGGCTGAATCACCCACATGGCCAGTATCTCGCAGCTCGTCCGGTGGTGGAAATCACCAAAATAGCGGAAGGTGAACCGCAGCCGCTCCCTGACGGGGAGCTTCCGGCCTCAGGGATTAAGGTGTTAGATCTGACACGGATTCTGGCCGGACCGACCGCAGGAATCGGTTTTGCTGAACATGGCGCGGATGTATTAATGGTCACCGCCCCTCATCTGCCGCAGGTCCCCGCCTTTGTCCGTGATACCAGCCACGGTAAACGCAGCTGTTTCCTGGATATGGATAATCCACAGCAAGCCGGGCAACTGAAACAGCTGGTCAGAGATGCTGATATATTTATTGATGGCTACCGTCCCGGACGACTCGAAGCGCATGGTTTTGGCGTAGATGAGCTGATGAATTTACGCCCCGGGCTGATTCATATTGCGATTAACTGCTTTGGATCAGGAGGACCGTTTGCATCCCGCGCCGGCTGGGATCAGGTCGCCCAGGCGGTCACAGGAATTTGCCATACCGAGGGACTCCATCACGGTAACGGTTCTCCCCGACTGATGCCGGTATTTACCTGTGATTTTCTGACCGGCTTCCTGGCGACCTTTGGCGGTCTGGTGGCGCTGGCACGTCGTGCCCGCGAGGGGGGCAGTTATCGGGTGCAGGTCTCTCTCTGCCAGTCTGCCATGTTGTTGCAACGTCAGGGGTTACTGGATAATTTCCGGCATGCCCCGGGACGTCTGTCCGCCGCGGAATTTGAACAGTGGGCAGTGTGTGATGAAGGCACCTGTTATGGCGACCTTAAAACACTGGGACCGGTGCTGCGGATGTCTGAAACACCTTGTCAGTGGCGGGGAACCACGCCGGCATTAGGCAGCCATCCACCGGTCTGGTAAACCGGATGAACAACCCGACCGGCAAGTCACTCCTGCCGGGGCCTGCCGGAGTCAGTATTACCCGCCGACCCGCGGTGAACCCGTATTCCTCAGATAGCGGGAGTACTCTCCTGATGGTGCAATAGCGCTTACAGCACAGGCACCCCGGGACAGCCCTGGCGATGAGTCGGATTTAATTCTCTTAATATTGAGTATATTACCTTCAACTGTTCGACTGGCCTGAATCTTGCTTAGTTTTCTGACATCTTAATTGATGATGGCAACGTACCCTAACGAGGTAGAAACGAGATGGGAGTTCCTGATGAAAACCTGTGATTTACTGACGTTCTCTGCCGTGGCCCGATGCGCCAGCATTACTGCCGCCGCCAAAGAACTTAATACAGTTCAGTCCAATGTCACCAGCAGAATCCGGTCACTGGAAGAATTTATCGGTTTACCTCTGCTGGAACGCCATAGTCGTGGGGTGACACTGACCCGTGCCGGCAACCGCCTGTTACCCTATGCACAACGCACGCTGGCTATGCTGGAAGAAGCCTCTCGGGTGACCAGAGATGAAGGGGAAGCGAGCGGGACTATCACTATTGGTTCGATGGAAACCACGCTGGCAGTCCGTCTGCCGGATATTCTGGCCAGCTTTCATGATTGTTATCGGGATGTTCAACTGGCAATGACCATTGATGCCACCGCTTTTCTTATCGATAAAGTTCTCAGCTGTGAGGCTGACGGGGCATTTGTGGCCGGACCGGTAGATCATCCGTTACTCGCAGCGACACCGGTGTTCAGCGAGGAACTGGTACTGGTGACTGCCACCGGAATACGTGATCCGCAACAACTGAAAGATAACCCGCGGGGTATTACCGCACTGATGTTTAAACAAGGCTGCGCCTACCGACAAAGGCTGGAACAGTATCTGACCTGGCTGGGCCACCCGTCATTCAAGCGCATGGAGTTCGGCTCGCTGGATGGCATGCTGGGATGTATCAGTGCCGGAGTGGGCATCACTCTGTTGCCCCACTCGGTGGTTGAGAAATCCGGACTCGCAGAAAGATTACAGGTTCATGAAGTGATCCCCGCCATCTCCCGGGTTCCCACCCTGTTTATAACCCGGAATGATGTGCAACCAACCACCGCGCTCAAACGATTTGTTCGATGTGTTAAAGACCACAGCCTGGCCGGACAGCCCGGGAAAAGCATTACGGTTGCCACCTGATATCATTCAGCCGATGGTTCTTCAGAAGAACCAGAGACCGTCTGCCGTGTGGTCTGACTATGCACAGGTACAGATACCCCGGACCACTACATTGTCACACCAAAAAAACGTTTCACTGCCCTTTTTCCCTGTGGAGTAAAAGTGACTTCCCGGTAACCTGGCTGCCGGGTTATCCACTGATTTTGCAACATAATCGTCAGCAACTGAGCTCCGGCATTTCCCCCCAGGTGAAAGCGTCGTTCACTCCAGTCCAGACAAGCACAAGCGGCTTTACGTCTGAGCTTTGGGATGTCGCTTATCCCCATTAGCAGAAATTTCTCTTTACCCGGCAGAGATAAACATTCACTTTCAGGGAGGATCCATTGTTCAGCCAGCATCACATCGTAAATGGCAACAGCCACTTCACCGGCCAGATGATCGTAACAGGTACGTGCATGGCGTAAGTGTGCCGGAGTCCGGACAGATGCTGTTTTTTGCGGGTTCACTGACAGCCCCATCAGGGACTCCAGCACAGCCGCTACTTCTTCCCCCGACAAGCGGTAGTAACGATGACGGCCCTGAGACAGACAACTGATCAGTCTGTTTTGCTGCAGTCTGGCCAGGTGCGCACTGGCAGTTGAAGGGGCAATACCGGCCACCACACTGAGTTCGGTGGCAGTCCACGCCCTGCCATCCATTAGCGCACACAACATGCTGACCCGTGAAGGGTCAGCCATGGCGGCAGCAATTTCCGACACAGGCCGCAGCAGCGGATTTTCAACCTCTGCTAACGCAGACGCCTGTGAATTTTTTGTGCTCATTACAGACTCCAACGGGTAGTGACTTGCGCCGCGAGTTTATCATTGTCCGTCATCAGAATCAGGTGATTACAGTGATCACTGTATTGAGTCAGGATATTAATATGATGACCGGCCAAAACCGCAGCGATTTCACCTAGTTCTCCACACCTTGTCTGGCTCAGCTTTCTGATAAGTGGAGCCTTTACCTGTTTCACCTGTAAACCTGCATTGCGGAGCACCTGTGCGGCCCGCTCACCCTCTTCCACCAGAAAATGAGCATGGCATTCCTCACCCACCGTAAACACCCCGCCACCTTCGAGACCAATATTCTCCTGGCCCAACCGTTGCCCCAGTCGTGCCAGTTCAGCGGGCTGATTCGCCAGAACTACCCAGATGTCATACATTTTCGGCTCCACTCCCGACAGAGGAATACTCACGAACTACAGTAGCCACTTTAATGTGGTAACGGGAGAATATAGTTTCTCTTCCTTCGCTCTGTGCAGCCTGATGCCGCAAATTACACTTCCATTCCCGTACCGCCTGTTCATTCTCCCACCATGACAGGGAAAGAATTTTGCCGGGATTCGTCAGGCTCTGAAAGCGCTCAATCGCAATAAAGCCCTGAACATTATCCAGCTCCGATCTGAGCCCGGCCGCCAGCTGAAAATAACGTTGCTGATGTTCCGGTCGTGCATCGGCTTCGAATAATACAGCAATCATAGTTGTCTCCTGTTTTCTGAAGACACTATTCTGCCAGCACTGACTTCTGATGCTTCGTTACGCAACGAAATATGGAACATGAGTGCTGCCAGGATCACCGTATCTTCCGGAAATATCGCACTGATGCAGGTCAGGTTTATTTACGATGGAAATGAATGCATGACCTGCATATCCAATAGTTATGCCGGGTTAATGATGGGATTAAAATCAGAATTTATCGGTAATTCATCAGGTTGATATATTTCCCCTGATAAGACAGGATGGAACCAAATGTAAAACGCTAAACAGAATTTCAAAATAATTACGGAACCCTATGATCTTCAAGCCTGCAATATACCTGTTGTCTGCCGCCCTGCTGTCGCCGGCCGTCATGGCGGAAACCCGAAAGATTAACAGTGAATTTCAACCGGCTATAAACGGCGAAGCAACCGCCTGGTTACTGGACTGGCCGGTTCCCGCCAACGGTAAATTCACCCTGCGCTACCCCAATAATCAGCCCTATATTCAGGCAACCCTCAAAAATCCCCATGCTGCGGACCTGCTGGCCAGCGATAATATGACGGGGAATTATCAGATGTTTTACCCTGACGGCAAGCTTAAAAAAACAGGGGGAATGGAATCAGGAGGGTGATTCTGTCGGAATGGAAACCCGCTGGCGCGAAAGCGGCAAGCCCGAAGAGGTCCGGCGTTATCCTGATCCCGGCGCGTCGGTGCTCGAAAAAACCTGGTATCAGAATGGTCAGCTCAGCTATGAAGGTCTGGGTTTTGACGGAAATAAATATCTGAAGGCGGTGGCTATTAATGGAATGTCGGATGTCAGGGCCAATGACGATCAGTCGATATTACAAAACCCGAATGCACTCATCTCTGAACTGACCTGGTTTGGAAAACAGGCAGCCCCGGGAGAACCCGCCACCGGCAGTAAATACGCCCATCAACTACCCGCCAGCGCATTTAGCCAGGGTTTTCCGTTGATGATGAAAAATACCGCCGAGTTTGCGATGATTCATCATCCGGTCATCGAATAAGCACCCTGCCCTGAGACACGCGGTTAACCTGTTGAGTTCACCGCGTGTTTCTCTGCGCTACACCGACAGCAATTTTTCCGTCAGCAACGGTGCCAGTTGCTGTTCAAATTCCAGCACTACCGTACAGTTAGCCTCAGTTTGTGGGGGGAATCCGTTGTATTTGCCCCGTAAATCGCAGATTGTCTGGCCGCGTGAATTACTCCGGGTAACCCGCTACGCATGAACCCGTCAACCCCGGGCCTGTAATTACCAACCGACTGGCGATTCGATGGGTAAGGATCATCAACCGGACAGGGGTGAGTCTGATAACGTGACTGAGAAAGGAATTTCACGGGCTCATCGGGGTTATGAGCCTGCGGTCGTACCTGCAATGAACGGTCAGTATCGATCGATAAAACTGTTATTTGTCCTTCCCCACCAGTGTTACTCAGTGACTGGTGGGGAAAGATATTAACCGATACTCATTCAGGGGATAATCACAGATCGAACCGATCCAGATTCATCACTTTGGTCCAGGCTGCCACGAAATCACGGACGAATTTTTCGCCGGCATCTGCGCTGGCATAAACCTCCGCGTTGGCCCGTAAGACCGGATGAGAACCAAAGATCAGGTCGGCACGACTGGCCTGGTATTTAACCTCACCGCTGACCCTGTCACGACCATTAAACAGTTCAGCGTTTGCATCGGTTGCCTGCCATTCGGTCCGCATATCCAGCAATGTCACAAAGAAGCTGTTATCCAGTTGACCCGGAACATGACTAAACACTCCGACTAAACTACCGTCGAAATTAGCTCCCAGAGCGCGCATTCCACCGATCAATACCGTAAGCTCCGGAACCGTCAGGGTCAGTTGCTGTGCTTTATCAATCAGCAAATCTTCGGTGCGTGACGTGGCATGACTGTCGCGATAATTCCGGAAACCATCCGCTTCAGGGCGCAGAAAGCCGAAAGACTCAATATCTGTCTGATCCTGACTGGCATCGACCCGCCCCGCAGTAAACGGCACTTCAACCTCGAAACTGCTACCGGCAATCGCTGTTTCCAGACCTACCACACCGGCCAGCACAATAATATCCGCCAGTGAAGCTACCGACGATTCGCGCTGAATTTTTTCCAGTACCGGCAGAACACTGGCTGCCAGCGCATTGACCGGCCACTGACGTTGCGGCAATAACGCCAGTCTTGCCCCATTGGCTCCGCCGCGTTTATCACCGCCGCGGAAGGTAGAGGCTGAAGCCCAGGCCACATTTACCAGCTCAGCCACCGACAGTCCGGACGATTTAATCTGCTGTTTCAGGGCACGGATATCCTCCGGTGAGGGATGATACTTCGCCACCGGCAGCGGATCCTGCCAGATCAGATCTTCTGACGGAACCTCAGGGCCGATATATCGGGATTTTGGCCCCATATCGCGGTGAGTCAGTTTAAACCAGGCTCTGGCAAAGGCTTCATTGAATAATTGCGGATCATTCAGGAAACGCCGTGAAATTTTTTCAAATTCCGGGTCAAAACGCAGGGTTAAATCAGTCACCAGCATCGTCGGCTTACGCTTTATCCCCGGATGGAAAGGATCCGGAATCGATGCCGGGGCATCCACTGCTTCAAACTGGATTGCGCCTGCCGGACTGCGCGTCTGTACCCATTGATAGTTAAACAGGTTTTCGAAGAAATAATGACTCCACTGGGTCGGGGTTTGTGTCCAGACCACCTCCAGACCTGAAGTGATAGCATCAGTCCCGACACCACTCTGATAATCCGAAGCCCACCCCAGTCCCTGCGCTTCAATTGGCGCTGCCTGCGGGTCTGCACCCACATGGCTGGCAGGTCCTGCACCGTGAGTTTTACCCAGGGTATGGCCTCCGGCAATCAACGCGACTATCTCTTCATCATTCATCCCCATATTACCGAAGGTGGCACGGATAGCCGGAGCCGCCGATGCGGGGTCACCACTATGCTCCGGTCCTTCCGGGTTGACATAGATAAGGCCCATTTCGGTCGCCCCTAACGGCGAACCGGCCAGGGCTTCCGGATGGCGGTGCTGCAGCCAGGTTTTCTCCTCACCCCAGTTCACATCGAGATCGGCTTCCCAGACATCCTCACGACCCGCGGCAAAACCAAAGGTACGAAATCCGGAATTTTCCAGGGCGACATTACCCGCCAGAATATACAAATCGGCCCAGGAGATTTTCTGCCCGTACTGTTGTTTTACCGGCCAAAGCAGACGGCGGGCTTTATCCAGACTGACGTTATCCGGCCAGGAATTCAGCGGCGCAAAACGTTGTTGTCCCCGCCCAGAGCCACCGCGGCCGTCGACAGAACGATAAGTTCCGGCACTGTGCCATGCCATACGGATAAACAGCCCGATATAACTGCCCCAGTCAGCCGGCCACCATGACTGTGAATCTGTCAACAGCTTACGGAGATCGGCTTTCAGAGCATAATAATCCAGGCTGGCAAATTCACGACGGTAATCAAAGTCGTCACCCAGCGGGTTGGAACGTGAGGAGTGTTGATTCAGTAAATCTACCCGCAGTTGTGTGGGCCACCAGTCACTGTTGCGGGTACCACCACCGGCGACTTTATTGGTTTTGCTGTGTGGAAAAGGACATTTAGCAGCCCCGGACTCAGGCTCTGCTGTGGAAAATGTATTGTTATTCGGTTCTTCGGAACGACTCATGCGCAACCCCTTATAGTATTTAGCGGAGTTACCTTAACGCGGAGTTGGCCGGACGCCTATCTGCCTGCTTCTATCTCTTTGATAGCTAATACCTTACCAGGTCTGTCTGTGATGAATCAGGCGTTCACTGAGGGGGATTGCCAGCGCGTGCCCCCGATCGGCCGGAGACACGCATGGTCGGATTAATCGCTTAACAGTAATCCTTCGCGCCCGTCCAGAGGTTCACTGCCGGCCACTTTGCCGATTATTTTCCCGGGCCAGGCATAGGTCTGACTGTGGCGGGCAAACAGAATACCATCGGTCTCCGCCAGGACTTCGGTGCTCCCCTTCAGCGGGTCGATAATCGTGGCAATCAGATCCCCCTTCTTCACCGTGTCCCCCAGCCGCAGATGATAAGCTACCAGCCCTGCCTGCGGCGCTTTTACCTGTGACATCGCCGCCAGAGGGGTCGCTTCACAACGCAATGCCGGAAGCGCCGATGCCTCCGGACCACTGATCACACCACGTCTTTCCAGCAACCGGTAGAGTGCCGCAGCCTGATCCTGAGCCTGACGGATATCCACATCATCATTGCTGCCAAGTTCCAGGGTGGTCGCCAGACAGGCCGGCGGGATGGGGTTATCCGGGAAGCGCTCCGCCAGTTGCCACCAGGGTGCGCTACAGGCCTCATCAAACGGATTTCCACCGGAAAGATCAGCCAGCAGTATCGCTCTCGCATCCAACTCGGCAGCAATATCGCTGGCATCGGGCCAGAGCGCAGGCCCGGTATACATATGCACCAGCGCCTCATTGTCGGCGTGTAAATCAAATACCAGGTCAGCATCATGGGCCAGTGTCAGCAGCGTATTCCGCAGGCTGTCGATAGCACTTTTCGGGCGTTTTGCCGCCAGCACGGTGGCCATCTCAGCCCGAATCAACGCGATATTTTCCTGTGCATCCTGCCCCAGTTTTTTCGCCACTTTTTTTCCGACTGCCGCCGCAAGTTCCGGGAAATCCCGGTTAAAGTTACTTCCGGTTTCGGCTTCATAGCGACCATTCAGAAATCCCTGATGGTGCTGAGTCAGCCCCAGCGGATTCGCCTGCGGTAACAGGACTATTTCCCCTGTCAGTTTACCCCGTTGCTGAGCCTGCTCCAGCATTGGACGCAGATAATGTAACACCAGCATGCCCGGAAACTCATCGGCATGTAATCCAGCCTGCAGGTAGGCTTTCGGTCTGGCCCCCGGTTCACCAAAGTGATAGGCAGTGACACTATGTTTAGTACCCGATTCAAGAGCAATCAGCGGATACTGGCTGGCGGTAGCTGAAATTTCATCGGTGGCTACCACTTCGCCGGTTTGAAAGTCATTGGTCATCATTATTTCCTGCATTGTCGTACTGCTGCCTGATTTCGCTGTCATGCAACGAAACCTGAGTAAAAATCTGCAAATCTGCAGCCATCTCTGGCGATAAACAGCCAGCGATTAGCCATGTTTCTCGCGCAGACTTTCGATATCGAGTATTCCCTGACCACTGCCAGTAGGTTGATAACTGAGTTGTATCGGACCTCGTTTTGTATAACTGCTTCTGCCATCGTCCCCACAATCCTCGATAAGGTCTGCGGTTAGCCGACTGAGCATCTCATCAGCTTTCTCAACCGGCTGCTGACGTAACACGGTTCCGGTATTCAGATTGATAACATCTCCGGGCAGCGCAAAGGTCAGTTGATTACCACTGGCAATAAATTCATCCGCCTGCAGGGTAATCTGCGAGCGGTTAGTTTCTACCAGCACCACGCCTTTGGCCCCAATCACCGTCAGTAACGAATTATCATGGTTGGTGATAAAACCACTGTCATCGCAGATACCCAGCCCGTAATGTACCCCTTCTTCAGCACAGGCCACCACCAGACGACCCAGCCGCCCGGCAGAAATCAGATTCTGGTCAACCACTCCCACGCCGAATAAGCCAAGTCCCTCCTGAATCACCAGACCACGGCGTCCCATATCTGAGGCTATACCAAAGCGCATCGCTTCATAGGAACTGCCACCGGCAATCATAAATCCTGACAAAGCCGCCGCCGCACCACTGACCGCAATAATAGTAGCCCCGGCCGCATAAGCCTCCACCAACGCCTGCAGAACAGGCGTCACTTCACCACGGTGTAATAAGGCTTCTGCCAGACGGATCTGATTTCCGCCAGTCAGCAGAATGGTCTTCAGGGAAGCAATCTGTTCGACCAGTTCAGGGTCAAGACCGATCCGCTCAATATTGTCGATGGTAACCCGCAAATCCAGGCTGTCGATACCCTGTTCTTCAAGCCGTCTGACATAGCGTGCCGCCTCGCTGCGTGGCTCAGACGACGCCGCCGCAAGAATACCTACCGGGCCTGCACCGACACAGGCATTCAGCACTTCATCGAGCAAAAGAGAATCATAGGCCAACGGCGTAGAGCCGAGCAGTATCAGACGGGAATCGACCTGCGGCTCAATCCCATAATCACGCGCCAGTGCACGATAATGGCTGGCTGTGAGTTGTGAGGCATCTAACCGGAAATGATTCAGGCTGGCACGGTAACCGATGGCGGTCATCCGTAACTCATTATTTTTTATCGAGATCAGCGACTGAGAACTGCCCCCGATGCGTTCAAACCCGACACTGGTGGCTTCCCCACGGTTGGGATCGACAGCGCTGGCACTGTCACTCTGGTAACTCGTCGGATCACCCAGCACCAGACGAGCCAGCAGGTCGTAAAGGGTATAGGCACCAAACACATTGCGCAGTGAGCGGGCCGGCGCACGGTAAGCCACATCCGCGTGCGAAACCGCGATTTTGGAAGGATGAGGCAGTGCCTGCAGCGTGTCGAGCAGTAACCGGTCACCGTTATCCAGATAGCTGAAGCGGATATTTTCTGCTGTACCGGCTGTGGTGTCATAGCTGGCGTGCTGCATATCAATCACAAACACGCCGTACTCTCCCAACACACTGGCTTCATTGCCCTGAATAAACATTGCGGTATTTTCGTCAACGCCAAAGCCGGTGGTGACATCGCTGTTCATCAGCGCAATCACCAGCCGGCCAAAGCGCCCGCGTTTAATAAAATGCTGGTCAATAATACCCTGGCTGAAAAATCCCAGCCCTTTGCCCAGTAACATGCCGGGCTGGTCTTCGTGCGGAATAATCCCGTAGGTCACCGCTTCCAGTGAGGTGCCGCCGACAATCATCGTGTCAGACATCATCGCCGCTCCGGCACTGGAACCTGCCACCAGCCCTCCGGCGGCAAAAGCTTCACGGATAGCCGCCAGTACCGGACTCTCGTTACCGTCCGGTGCCAGGGCTTCGGTAATAAAGACCTGGTTACCCCCGGTGAAAAATACGCTGCCATATTCACGGATCAACGCCACAATCTCCGGTGAATGTGCCGCCTCTGCCGCATGTTCCCCATACACCGGTGCCAGTACCACATCAAAGCCATGAGCTCTGAAAACAGCCAGCGTTTCTTCGCCGACCGCTTCAGGCTCGGAAGAGGCCGTGGGAAAAACCACAATCCGTCCACCACAAAAGCGATGCATCTGCTGATAAACGGCAGTGTTATCATCTTCCAGCCGGCCGCCGATTACCGCCAGTTTTGGTTTCTGATTATTTTCTGAAGTCACGCAATTAGTCATAAATATCTCATCAGACCGGTCAGTCATTCGGTATTATTAGTACGCCACGTTCACCCTGAGTTATCTGATAACCCGCCGGGATATCGGTGGTCTGAACCGGTAAAACCTCCGGAGCGGCAGCAGGAAGTGCCTCACCAAAGGCTGGTTTAAAATTGATAATCTGTTTCCAGCAACGGGTGATATTTTCGCAGAAGAACAATACCAGATCATTACGGTTAGCCATTTTCAGCAGGGTGCTCAGCGCATCCACTTCCTGTTCAACAATCTGAATCGCCTCTTCTTTCACTCCCCGATACATCAGTGCTTGTTTCATCAGGCGTGGCATCTCGTCCGGCCCGCGGTCCCTCAGGTCATCATCTCTGTGGCATATATAGCTGTCAAAGTGCCCTGCCACTTTCGCGGCAATGGCCGCAACATCTTCATCCCGACGATCCCCCGGGCAGGTTACCGCCACCAGCCGACGCCCCTGTGGATTCAGACGTCCCACCAGTTCCACCATCGCTCCAATAGCCGCTTCATTATGTCCATAATCGAGGATCACCCGGAAGCCGTGACCATCGAACACATTCATCCGGCCGGGAGACTGGAAAAAGGTATTATCGAAGGTCCGTAAGCCACTGCGAATCTGATCGAGGGTTTTCCCCAGCGCATAAGCCATTCCGGCGGCAAACATTGCGTTTTCAACGTTATGCAATGCTTTTCCTTCCAGAGTGGCAGGGATCAGATGAGTCCAGGTTAAGGGTATCTGCATTCCGTTATCATAAATAACGATCTGCTCACCGTTCAGCCCCTGCTCAAGTACGACTGCCCGTTTGCCCAGCCGGATGTGCTCACGAACCAGCATATGCTCAGGATTGCGCGTCACGTACATAATGTGTTTTGCCGGAGAATGAGCGGCCATCTTCAGGGTATATTCATTATCCGCGTTAAGCACCACGGTATCACGGGTGACTTCGGCGATAACCCGTTTCACTTTGGCCAGCTCATCCAGCGTATCCACACCTCCCAGCCCCAGATGGTCTGAGGTCACATTCAATACTGCTCCTACATCACAGAACATATATCCCAGACCGGAACGGACAATCCCGCCACGGGCGGTTTCCAGCACGGCAATATCGACCGACGGATCACGCAACACCATTTTGGCCGATACCGGGCCGGTCATGTCTCCTTTGACCGTGACATTTCCGTCAATCAGCACCGCATCTGTCGACGTCTGACCGACCACATGACCGGCCATTTTCAGGATGTGGCTCAGCATGCGCGCACAGGTCGTCTTACCGTTGGTCCCGGTTAATGCTGCAATGGGCACCCGGCACTGGCTGCCGGCCGGAAACAGCATATCCATAATCTTGCCACCCACATCACGGGGCTTACCTTCGGAGGGGGAGATATGCATCCGCAGCCCCGGTCCGGCATTGATCTCACAAATCGCCCCCAGGGTCTCACGGTAGCTTTTGGTGATATCGGTGGTCAGAAAATCGACGGCACCTACGTCCAGCCCCACCGCGAGAATCGCCCGTTCAGCCATCAGTTTATTGTCCGGGTGAATCACATCCGTGACATCGACCGCCGTTCCGCCGGTGGAGATATTAGCGGTTTTCCGCAGGTAGACTTCCTCACCTGAAGGGGGAATGCTGTCGGCGGTATAGCGATAGCTTTGCAGCAGTCTGATGGCCTGTTCATCCAGTTCCAGCCGGGTCAGGACATTCTCATGCCCCACACCGCGTCGCGGGTCCTGGTTCACCAGAGCGATCAGTTCACGAATGGTATGAATCCCGTCACCTGCCACATGGCCAGGGACTCGCCGGGCTGCCGCCACCAGTTCACCGTTAACCACCAGCAGACGGTGATCATCCCCACGGATCATACTCTCGACAATCACCGCACTGCCTTCCGGTTCAGCCAGCGCGTAGGCTTTTTTAACTGCCTGTTCATCCGTCAGACTCACCGAGACGCCGCGCCCGTGATTCCCATCCAGCGGTTTCACTACCACCGGATAACCGATTCGGTTAGCTGCCGAAACCGCTTCATCCTCATCGTAGACCACCCGCTGTTTTGGCACCGGGAGTCCCAAATCCCCCAGCAACTGGTTGCACATATTTTTGTCTGCGGCAATTTCGACGGCGATATGCGAGGTTTTACTGGTCAGTGCAGCTTCAATGCGTTTCTGATATTTCCCCTGCCCCACCTGTATCAGGCTGGCATCATTCATCCGGTACCAGGGAATATCCCGCTCCTGAGCCGCTTTGACTAACTCCATGGCTGACGGACCGAGTGTCCGTTTGTCCGCGTATCGCAGATAGCGGGCGATATGGTGACTGAGATCCACCGCCCGGACATCTGCTTCAGCCCGGGCGAGTGCCACCAGCATATCGCAGGCCACTTCACCGGCTTCCAGCCCGATGTCTTCGGTTTCATAACTGTACAGAACTTCGGCTTCATCGTCCGCCTGCGATGTTGCGGTGAAGGCAATGCCGCCTTCCATCCCCGCCAGATGTTGTAATTTAAGCGCCAGCCGCGCAATCAACATGCCAGGTTCCTGATCCACCGGATCGCTGCTCATCCCGGGAACTACCTGATCCAGCGCCTGATAAACCTCAGTGCCAAGGGTGTTCAGTTTTTCGGCATAGTGCGGGTCGATATCCACCGTCAGGCGAATTAAAGGTGTCCGGGCAAAAGTATTGGGTCCAACAAATACTGACGTAGAAATAATATTCATAGTAATCGCCTTCTTCATGCTCTAAAAACCAGAAATAAGACCGCTGCGTATCTGGTTCACGTCACTGTGTGAGATGAACATTGATAGGCGCTGCATACATGCAAATCATCAGAATTTATCTGACTGCCTTAGCATACCGGGACGAACCGTGGCTCACCGCCAACGGACCCTGCGCACTACTGACTGAGACGCCTAAAGCCCGCAACGGAGGTTGACGGCTGACCTCTCGCTACCCTTTGCGAAAGTGGATACCATCCCATTCGTCCGTCATTGACTCCTGATAAAGGAGTTACCGCGCCATCTCGCCATAAACATATGCACAGATCGGGCCAATATTCTGGCCTTTAGCGCAGATGACCATGCCGCGCTGACTGAACGGTCATAAAACACCCAAAACCGCGAGTAGCACTGGTGGGACAAGGTGTCAGGGACAGACTACATCTCAGGAACAGGCAAAGTATCAGGAACAGAATAGTGCAGAATGATGACTCTGCCAGTGCCACGGATGAAAACAAACCGGCGACGCAATGGCACAGATTTCGTAGGTTAATCCACGGCAATGGCAGAGAAAGTAATAAGCACCGGAAGATGCGGGAATGCAGGCATCAGCCAATCAGGTGACTGATAAAAAAGAGTTCACTGCCGCCCTCTCACGGTAAGCGGCAGTGGCTGATACTTAGCGGAACTATGAACGGCCTTTCAGGGAACCCCGGGCATCGTGCGGTTCAGATCTCAGATACTGATTGGGTACGGTGACCTGTTCATGAAGTGCCGCTGCCGCATGCCATGGCCAGCGTGGGTCATAAAGTATGCCACGGGCCAGAGCCACCAGATCAGCATCGCCTTGTTGCAGAATATCTTCTGCCTGTTGCGGTTCGGTGATCAGTCCTACGGCAATCACAGGAATTTTCACTTTGCTGCGGATCGCCCGGGCAAATGGCACCTGATAACCCGGACCGACGGTAATCTTTTGCTGTGCGGACAATCCCCCACTGGAGACATGTACAAAATCACATCCCAAAGCTTCCAGAGCCTGGCTGAAGACTTGCGACTGTTCAACATCCCAGCCACCGTCCACCCAGTCGGTGGCAGAAATTCGGACCCCGACAGCCACAGAATCTGCGACAGCTTGTTTAATTGCACTAAAGACTTCCAGCGGAAAACGCATGCGATTTTCAAGCGTTCCACCGTACTCGTCACTACGTTGATTACTCAACGGCGACAGGAACTGATGCAACAAATAGCCATGCGCCGCATGCACTTCAATCAGATCTAAGCCTAATGCGACAGCCCGACGTGCGCTGTCAGCAAATTTCTGTTTCACTGCCTGTAACTCAGTAGCACTCAGTGACACCGGAGGTAATCCGTCATCATGAAAGCCTACGGTTGACGGTGCAACGGTTTGCCAGCCACCTTGCTGTACAGACAACGGATGACCGCCCTGCCAGGGGGCACTGACACTGGCTTTTCTGCCGGCATGTCCCAGTTGAATACCAATACGGATTGGCGAAACTTCACGAATCTGACGGATTACCGCCCCCAGTGCAGACTGCGTTTTATCATCCCATAATCCTAAGTCCTGAGGTGAAATCCGGCCAATATCCTCAACCGCTGTCGCTTCAATAATCAGTAATCCGGCACCAGATAAAGCAAGATGTCCGAGATGAATGGTGTGCCAGTGGCCGGCGCATCCTTCCTGTGCGGAGTACTGACACATCGGGGCAATCACAATACGGTTATCGAGGGCAAGTTGCCCCAGTTTCACAGGACTGAATAGTTGACTCATAATTACCTCAATCGGTTTACTGTTAAACATCGTCCGGAACGGACAACGTCTGATACAACAAACGGTTACTGATAGCCTTCAGTCAACCACGATAAAGCGCTGGTTTCTGCAACCGCGTTTAATCTTACGCCCGCACAGAGAATCTTTCCTCTCTGTGTAAAGGTTTTTACGTCCTGACTGATAAGCACCTATTCACCCACCCATCCTCAAACTGATCTTTCAACGGGGCTGAGCGGCTGTAAATACCGGATAATATGCTGTTGGGCTAAGGTTCAAAGGCCCCGTTCTTCCCTCCCGTGGGGGGCTACGGCACATTATTACCCGCAATATTTACCCGTAGTCATTGTAAGCCCGGCATCCGATAACAGCCTCTCCGTACATGCTGTTTACCCGCTTAATGATGTCTTTCAAAAACAAAAAAACGGCCCGCAGGCCGTCAAAGAGAAACATGAACCCTTTTCAGAGTTTATCGAGCCAGGAGCTGGCAGTTTGTTTCAGGGTTTCATTCAACTCCCGGATATTCACTTTACCATGCTCCAGTAACCAGTCAGTCGCTGCCTCCTCTCCCCGGGAAATAAACGGCTCTACCCCTTTAGCCCAGGTGGCACGGCCACATAGCACCCCGTTAAAGGTGGATCCCGCTGCCCGCGCAAAATGCAGCGTCTGGCGAAACAGATCGGCACTGACTCCGGCACTCAGAAAGATAAAGGGTAAGTCTGTGGCTTCGGATTGCTGTCTGAAATATTCAGCCGCCTGTTCACGGCTATAAACTGCCTCACCAGCGCCATTAAATCCCTCAACATATTGCATATTTACCGGCACTTCGACTTTAAGGACATCCACTGCATAACGGGGATTGGAAAATTCGCGCATCATATCATTAACCTTGTGTGGTTTTATTCGTGCATATTCCACACTTCCGGAGTCTGATATATTGGCCTCATAAGAAACCAGCTCCAGGAAAAAAGGCAAATCTTCCGCCACACATTCAGCGCCCAGACGCTCAATAAAAGCATGCTTTTGATTGTTAATTTCAGCCGACTCATCAATATCATAGTAAAGCAGGAATTTAACCGCATCGGCTCCCGCTTCTTTGAGTCTTTTTGCTGACCAGATATTCAGTAAATCGGGTAACCGCCCTGGCTGGCTGGCATCGTACCCTGTTTTCTCATAGGCCAGCAGCAACCCGGCATTCTGCGCGCGGGCCTGAGCGGCCGGCAAGCCATACTCAGGGTCAAGCAGGATCGAGGTCGCGAAAGGCGTCAGATTTTTCGACACCAGTGTTTTAAAGCGAATAATATCCTGTGCGTCAGCCCCCTGAGGTTTATAGGATTTAATCATTTTCTTTAATGCACCTCGTTGATCAATGGCCAGAGCTGCAATAACCCCGTCATTATCTGACAGTCTTAACATCGCCTGTTTTTTATTTTCAGTCAGCTTAATCATATTTCACCTGTTAAGAATTAATAATAAAAAAATGACAGTGCGCGGCAGATTACCCATCCGTTGCCGGACGAAACCCTTTATTCATTAATTAATTTTTATTTATTTTAACCCGCAAATTTATGGCACACACAAATCCACCGGATATAAAAACACCCAAAGAGATAAAATAAATATAAAAGTCGCGCACTGTCAGTCGGATAATTAACTTTTCAGTTTTTGTTTATTTCCACCCCTGGTGTTGGCGGATTATCTTCATACCGTAGGAAGCTGATGTTGTACAACCGATTCCTGTTCTCCAAACTGCTGCTCAAAAGCAGTACTGATGGCGGCTAACGCTTCACGGGCGTTCGGACCACTGGTAGTAAATTTCAGCCGGTGCCCCTGTTTTGCGCCGAGGGCAATCACCTTCATCATACTGCGGCCGCTCACCGGGGCTGACGGCCGGTCAAGATTCTCAATCAGAATATCTTCGGGCCACTGGCGGATCAGTCTGACCAGTTCTGCCGCCGGGCGAGCATGCAGTCCGTGACTGTTTGCCAGAACAAAAATGGCGCTTTCTTCTCCCTGGGTCTCCATGGCTACCGGAGCAGGTTCAGCAGTAGGTTGCCTCTGCAGAATACTCAACACCTGCTGCTCGTCGCTGACTGTCGTTAAGGCCTGGCCGACACTGTCGTCCCCCAGTAAACGGGCAAGATTGCGCAATATCTCCAGGTGTTCGTTATTTTTTGCAGCAATGGCAATAATCAGACGGGCAGTATTGCCTTCGCCCCAGTCCACACCTTGTGGGCAGGCCAGAATGCGCACCCCGGTGTTTATCACCTGATCCCGACTTTCCGGTGTCCCGTGGGGTACCGCAATACCATTCCCCAGGTAGGTGCTGGTTATCGCTTCACGCGCCAGAATGCCCTGAAGATAGCCGGGGCCGGTCAACCCACTCCGTTGCAGGGTAGCGGCCAGTTCGGTCAGTGCCTGATCTTTACTCAAGGCCCGGCGTTCAAGGCGAATCATCTCGCGGGTCAGCGTGATAGCCGATCCGGAGTGTGATGATGAGTCGGTTGGCATCCCGGAGGCTTCGGGCAAACTGCGGCGCGACTGCCAGATTTTAAGCATTCCCAGCATCACCGCGCCGACTAACGACCCTGCCAGAATACAGGCCACCCAGACCAGGGGTTTACTGACCAGTGGCAGAATAAGAAAGCCCCCATGAGGTGCCGGCACCTGGATATGCATGCTGTAACTGAGCACGGCAGATATCGATGAGGCAATCATCATTAGCGGAATCACTCTTACCGGATCTTTTGCTGCAAAAGGAATCGCGCCTTCGGTAATATGAGTACAACCTAAAATATAATTCACCAGTCCCGCCGCCCGCTCTTCCGTGGTGAATCCTTTAGGAAACAGCGTGGTGGCAAAGGCAATGACCAGTGGCGGTGTAATACAGGCTGCGGAAACACCCGCCATAAAGTAATCATTCCCCTGGGCCAGCAATAACGTTCCGGTGACATAAGCCGCTTTATTCACCGGCCCGCCAAAGTCAAAGGAACACATCGCCCCCACGACAATGCCTAACAGCACCGGACTGGCCTGCTGCAAAGAACTTAGCCACAGCATCATGCCATTATTAATGGCCGCCACCTGTTGCCCCAGCAAGACCATCAGTACGCCTGTTACCAGTACCCCGGACAACGGCAGCAGAAAAATCGATTTCAGGCCTTCATATTGCCGTGGCAGCCTCCGCAACAGGTGTTTCATCCACAACATAAAATACCCGGCAAAGAAACCCGCGATAATCCCGCCGAGGAAACCTGCCCCGGTGGCATTGGCCAGTAGCCCCCCGACAAAACCCGCCACCATTCCAGGACGACCGGCCACCGAAAAGGCAATAAAGGCGGTAAATACCGGCACCATCATGGCAAATGCCTGCTGTCCAACCTTCATCAGTGTGGCGGCAATCGGATTATAATCAGCCGCTGTCGGGTCTGCGGAATATATCCCCCACAAAAATGACAGGGCTATCAATATGCCGCCGGACACCACAAAAGGCAGCATATTAGAGACACCACTCATCAGGTGTTTATACACCTGCCGGCTCACAGACTCCTGAGTAGCTTTGCCAACAGCAGGCTGTTCTCCTCTGCCAGCCGCCGGTTGGCGGATAATCCCTTCCCCCCTGATTACCCGTTGAATTAACTCAGTCGCCTGGTGTATCCCCTGCTTCACAGGCACTTCAATCACCGGTAAGCCATCAAACCGGCCCGGATTCACATCTTTGTCTGCGGCAATAATTACCCCGTAAATGTCGGTTAAATCCTCTGCCGTTATTGCATTTTCTACTCCGGATGCACCGTTAGTCTCTATCTTAATCGGTACACCTGCCTTTTCGGCGGCCATTCTCAGCGCTTCTTCCGCCATGAAGGTATGGGCGACCCCTGTCGGGCAGCCCGTCACCGCAATGACTTTTTTCATTTTTGACCTCTGTTATAATCTGCGGGTCTCTGTCTGCCCGAGTAACTGGTTAATTCCCGATAACGTTCCTAATCCTGCAGAACCGGCCACATCGGCTCCGGTCGCGCTGGCCAGCCGCAGAGCTTCTGTGACTTCCCCGCCCTCCGCCCAGACACTCAGGAATGCGCCGAGCGCTGCGTCCCCTGCACAGGCAGAACTGACAAGCTCAACAGAAGGTGCCGTACAGAACCACAGCGCCCCGCCGTTTGAAAAATACATTCCCCGGCTCCCCAGGGTGAGTAACACATTACGCGCGCCGGCATCATGCAGTAGGGACATCGCCCGTCGAATCTGCGCTTCATTACCGGCCGGTAAGCCAAAGATTTCCTCCAGCTCCTCATCATTGGGCTTAATCAGTAACGGACGCTGACTAAGCAACTGCTTAAGTGACGGATGACTGATATCCAGAATCACCTCACACTGCTTTGCGTGACAGAGTTCAACAATTTGCCGGTAAAACTCACTGCCAATGCCAGGCGGAAGACTGCCACTGATCACCAGAGCGTCTCCGGCTGTCAGCGCTTCCAGCAGGAGAAGCACCTGTTGGCAACATTGCTGGTCAGCTTTATTACCCGGATTAACCAGTTTGTATTCCTGGCAACCATCATTGATAAACACATTGATTCGCGTTGGGTTATCCACCCAAACCGGGGTGACACTAAGCTGGCGGGCAGTAAGTTCTTCTACAATGTATTGCCCGGTAAATCCGCCAAATATCCCCAGGATATGGACCGGTTGATTGAAGTGATGAAGTACCAGTGCGACATTCACCCCTTTGCCATTCGGGCAGTAATCAGTGCGGTGAGTGCGGTTAACCACTCCCGGGTGAATCGCATCACAGGTAATATTCATATCGATTGCCGTATTTAACGTCAGTGTATAAATCACAATGTCCTGCCTTGTTGTCTCCTGACTCGAGGAGGCCGGATAAACTGAGCAGGCTGCTGCCCTGTTCTCCTGGCCGTCCACATTGCCGTTACCTTCGCCAGCCGGTGAGTCGCCTCCTGACTCTCCTGGTTATAAATTTAAAAATGAAAGAAAAAAACGATTAACCTTCATTTTGTAATAAATGTATCAGTAGTTATCCGGTTAAAGCGTGACCGGTGACACGATTTTGCGCTTTAACTTTCAAACTGAAAGATAAATAGTGGATACTTTCATTTTTCGGGCCAACTCACAGAATAGCCATCACCCTCTGATAACGTGATAATTCGCAAATAAATCTAACAATCATAGTGATATAGTCGATAGCACTCAGAGGTTCTGGCACACATATTTTGTAAAACTGTCAGAATTGTGACGAATAACTTTCAGGTTTACTGATAACTTTTCGGCTGACTTTCATTTGGAAAAAGTCAACGTTATAGTGACTCTCTCGATAAGCATAGGAACGGGGGAGCTGTGCCCAGGAAATCATCGAATCTGTTGAAACGCAGGCTAAAAATTGCCGAACTGGTTGGCGAACATGGTGAGATTAAAGTGGAAGATCTCTCTGCTCTGCTTGGCGTATCCGGAGTGACTATCCGGGGTGACCTCAGCTATCTGGAGCAACAAGGTTATCTGAAGCGATCATTTGGCGGAGCGATCGCGACTCCGGCTTACCATTCCCTGTCCACCCCCGATGAAAGTCCTTTACCGGTGACCGGGAAAACGCTGACACTCGCGCAGCAGCTGGAAATTGCCCGTCATTGCGCCAGGACGATCAGCCCGTTTCAGACCGTTTTCCTGGGGGAAGGGAGTGTTATCCGGCGGGTGATTCCCTTTCTGAGTGAATTCAACGGGCTGAAACTGATAGTGAATGATCTGCACCACGCATTACTGGCCGAACAATATATTGAGGGTGATATCATTGTGGCTGGCGATGAGTTAATGGCACCGCTGTCGTTACTGGCGGGCAACTCACTGGAGGAGTGTCTGAGCAGATATACCGTTGATCACTTTATTTTTGAGGCCGGTATTCGCGAATCTGACGGAGGGCTAATGGTCAGTCAGCCTTTATTATCCGGGTTTTACCAGGCAGGTCTTAATTCTGCACAACAAAGTACAGTGATTATTACCGGTCAACCGGCACGGTCAGACACACCCTCAACGGCAGGTTATTTAGCTCAGGCCAGCCGTCTGGTGACCAGTCGCTTTATACAGCAGCACTATCAGCCTCAGTTATCAGAGGCCGGATTCAGCATCCAGTACAGTAATAACGAATGTTTTAGCTGGTCAGCCACCCCTTAAGCGGGATAACAAGGAGCCATAATGTCAGTGAATATTTGCACCATGGGTGAACTGCTGGTTGAGTTCCTGTCGAAAAACCCTAATCAGGGCTTCAGCGAAGCCGGAGAATTTCTGGGCCCTTATCCCAGCGGCGCACCAGCTATTTTCGCGGCGCAGGTCGCCAGGCTCGGGTTCGGTTCGACGTTGTTTGGCTGTGTGGGTAATGATGATTTTGGCCGGATGAATATTGCAAGGCTGCAACGTGAAGGGGTGAATACTGCGGGCATTTCTGTGGCCAGACAGGCACCGACCGGCACAGCCTTCGTCAGTTACCGGACGCAAACTGAACGCGACTTTATTTTCAATATTCCTGACAGTGCCTGCGGGTGTTTTAATGCACGGCTGATTGATGTCACACTGCTCAGCCAGTGCAACCATTTTCATATCATGGGCTCGTCGCTGTTTTCATTTCGCATGATTGAGGCCATGCACAAGGTCATCGAAATCGTTAAGCAAAACAACGGCACGGTCTCGTTTGACCCCAATATTCGTAAAGAGATGCTCAATATTCCGGAGATGGAGCAAGCCTTTGACTTCATCCTGGAATATACCGATATTTTCCTGCCCAGCGAGAGTGAAGTTGCCCATTTTTCCAGCAGAAAACATCAGAGTGAATCGTCGGTTATTCAGGAACTGCTGAATAACGGTATTGCTCATGTAGTGGTTAAACGAGGTCCACAAGGAGCCAGCCATTATCAGATGACGGCGGGCAGTCTGAATGAATTACATGTCAAAGGCTCCGGCGGTGAAGTGATTGATCCTACCGGGGCGGGTGACTGTTTTGGCGCAACTTTTGTCAGCCTGTTACTGGCGGGATATCCCATCCGTCAGGCACTGGAGTTCGCTAATACCAGCGGGGCTATTGCTGTTTCCAACAAAGGTCCGATGGAAGGACTGTCTTCCCTCGCTCAGATAACCCAATTGGTTGCTGTTTAACGCTATATAGCCGCTTCCCTGCGATAGGGCCTGCCCTGTTTGCCCTCTGGTTTTCCACCACTGGTGTCACAAATCAACTTATTGTTGATCTGTTTAGCTATTAATCATATATTCATTCAGTAATTCAACAAAATGTTGAATTTACATTGAGCGTATCCTCTTCTGGCGCCGTTTTTCCCATTTTTCGCAAGGTCTTTCGCCATGTCTGAACCATCAGCAACTGAAGTTAACGATCATTTTTTAATGATGTTGGCTGCCGCCGTCCGGGTGATTGGAAGTGTGGTTTCCCGCAATGCGGAAGTGGTGCTGCACGACTTAAGGCAGCCTGAGTATTCCATCGTTGAGATAGTCAATTCACAGGTAACCAGCCGGAAGCAAGGAGATCCAATTCTGGCAGGTCTGCGCACTGACCAGGCATTTATCCAGGCCATGGAAAACAGCAGTGAAAAGGTCTCTCTGATACTGGACTACACCACATATAGTCGTGACGGCAAACCACTTCGCAGCAGTAGCGCCATTTACCGCGATCACACCGGCTGCCCTTTTGCTGCGTTGTGCATCAATGTTGATCAGGCGGGAGTAGATAACGCCTTACAGATCCTCTCTGCTCTGGGCAACCTGTCTGTGCCAGCAACACAGCCTGCGATACCCGCAGAACCTGCTCCGGAAAATATGGAACAGATGATGCGTGAAATTATTGCTTCGGCCACCGCACAGAGCCCTGGTCACAGTCGCTCTGCCGGGAAACAAGCCAATCTCCTCGCCGTCAGTGCAATGCAGCAGAAAGGATTATTTATGATGAAAGGCGGTGTGGAGAAAGCCGCCGCGGCCCTCGGCGTCACCCGCTATACCATTTACAACTATCTGGATGCCCTGAAATCGACGGACTCCTGACTGTCATCACCGTGTCATTGTTCACTGTTCAGCCGGTGATAAATCACCGCACAGGAAACACCGATGGAGCAGACCCTATGTTAAGTATCAAAACCCCTCTGACTGAATCGCTGCCGTTAAGCCAGGGCAACAACGCCAGAGTCTGGCTTAAAATGGAAGCCCTGCAGCCTTGTGGATCTTTCAAATTACGCGGCGTAGGCCACGCCTGCGAAACCTATTATTCACGTGGCGCCAGGCGTTTTATCTCCTCATCCGGGGGGAACGCGGGGCTGGCGGTCGCCTATGCCGGCCGCAGACTGGGGGTTCCGGTAGTGGTATTTGTCCCTGAAACTACCTCTCAGCGGGCCAGAGAGCTGCTGGCGCTGGAAGGCGCCAGCGTGCGTGTCGCCGGCAGTAGCTGGGCAGAAGCCAATCAGGCTGCACTGGCGCTGACAGGTCGAAATGATGCATTTATTCACCCATTCGATGACCCTTTACTGTGGGAAGGCCACGCAACAATGATTGATGAAGTGGTCGCTGACGGTGTTATTCCGGATGCGGTGGTGTTATCGGTTGGCGGTGGCGGCCTGCTGTCAGGGGTCGATGCCGGCCTGACACGCAACGGACTGGCTGAAGTCCCAATCTATGCCGCAGAAACCGCCGGTATGGCTTCTTACCAGGCAGCCTTACAGGCGGGTAAACCGGTCAGTCTGGCGGTACTGTCGGGGGTTGCTACCTCTCTGGGAGCCCGTCAGGTGTGTGATCATGCCTGGCAAATCAGCCGACAACGACCTGTGCTCCCCTGTATTGTCAGCGATCGCCAGGCAGTGGATGCCTGCCTGACATTTGCCGATGATCATCGGGTGATGACTGAACCGGCCTGTGGCGCCGCTCTGGCGGTACTTTATTCGCAACAGCTGCGCTCAGCCGGACTGAATAACATTTTGCTGGTGGTCTGCGGTGGTGCCACCGCAACCCTCTCTTCCCTGCAGGAATTTCGCGAATAATTCCGTATGACTGCGCTATTTCCACGGCAGCGATGCCATTAACCAGGACATTTCCTGTGACCATACTTTATTTTTTTCAAAGCGACTCACTCAGCCTGACAACAGAAGTAGTCAGTTGTTCCCCCCTGCCGGAAGGACAGTTCAGGGTTGTTCTGGCGGCAACGCTTTTTCATCCACAGGGCGGAGGCCAGCCTTCCGATCAGGGCTATATAGGGGAAGCCATGCTGGTTAAGGCGATGCCAGAAAGCGGAGAAGTGATACACATTACTGACCGGGCGGTCCCTGCAGGGCCAGTCATCCTGACGGTAAACAGTGCGGTACGGCAGCTACACACCCGCTACCACTCTGCCGGACACCTGATAGCTTATGCGGGTGAACAATCCGGCTGGCAGGCAGTTAAAGGTAATCACCGGCCGGGTGAAGGTCGGATTGTTTTCATTGCCGGTAACAATGCACAGCCTGTTACCGCCGAAGAGATCAGCCAACGGGTGGCAGACATGGTCGCCGCTGATTTACCGCGACGAACTTCTGAATACCATGGACGACGGCAGGTAAGCTGGGGCGACCTTCCGGCCACAGCATGCGGTGGCACGCATGTTACCTCTACCGGCACCACCGGTGAGGTGGTGATCAGTAAAGTAAAACAGAAAAAAGGGTGAACTCTCGGTCAGTTATCAACTGTCAGTTGTCTGAACAGACCGTCAGCGCCATGACAAGAGGGTTGTCACGGCACCATGGTTCACCTCACACCTGACTCAGTGCTGTTTCCAGTTCACGCCGGGTCATTCGCACACAATAGGCAGGAGTACCGCGTTCAAAGCGTCGTCCTTCTGCCAGTCCTCCGGCATCCACAGTATCGAAGCCAAAGGTCTGGTAAAGTTGTGAGGCAATACGTTTGCCTTCGACATTATCTCCTGCCAACGGCAAGGCGCGCCGCCCTTCGTTTCCTTCCGGCAAGCCATCAGTTTCAAGTTCCGTCATCGGAATAGCATTAAAGGATTTGGTGATAATCGCACCCGGTAATTGCTCTGCCAGCCACTGGCTGGTAGAGATCTGCCCCGCTTCCAGTGCCGCAACCTGTCCGTCACGCTCCGGATAATAGTTCACTGCATCTAATAGCTGTTTGCCCACCAGTTGATCCGCCGGCAACCTTCCCACGGCATTGAGCGGTACGGCCACTACCACAAACTCACCGAATTTTATCGCCTCGCTCACGGTCCCCGTTTCACATCCTGTCATCGCCCGCAGGCTAAACAGTGTCTCTGGTCCGCGTGAGTTACTTATCATTACCTGATGTCCAGCCTTAATAGCCAGTTTCGCTATGGCCCGTCCGACATAGCCTGCACCAATAATTCCCAGTTTCATCGTAATCTCCTGAACATGTTAATCGACGGATTCACTGTATTTAAATGCAATAATGAGATAAACACTGATATAACACTGTGATAAACAACATTCAGGAGTGAATCGTGGACAAGCTGACCAGCATGAGCGTTTTTGTCAAAGCCGCTGAACTGGGATCATTTGCCTCCGCCGCCGAGGCACTGAATATGTCACCCCAAATGGTGGCGAAAAATGTTGCCTGGCTGGAAGCCCGGCTGGGCACCCGGTTACTGAATCGTACCACCCGTCGCCAGAGTCTGACAGAAATAGGCCACAGCTATCTGAGTAAATGTAAAACTGTGCTGGCTGAAGCAGAAGAAGCTGATGCCATTGCTCTGGAAATGAAACTCTCACCTGCCGGTGTTCTGCGGGTGAATGCCCCGGTAACCTTTGGGGCCCATGCCCTGGCGCCGTTTATCACCCGTTATCTCGAAGACTACCCGGAAACTGAAGTCGAACTCACCCTGAACGACAGGTTTTCTGATCCTACCGAAGAGGGTTATGAAGTGCTGATCCGGATAGGCGAATTAGCTGACAGCAGTATGATCAGCTGGCCATTGCGCCCCTACCGCATGATTGCCTGCGCTTCTGCCGGATATCTGGAGCGGGCCGGGGTACCACGAGACCCGGAGGATTTGCAACATCACTCCTGCCTTGTCTATGGGATATGGTCAGCGGCTAATCCCTGTCGCTGGATTTTCAGCAAAAACCACCAGCAGCAGGAAATCAAACCCCGCGGTCGTTTTCGTTCAACCGACTGGAAAGCGCTGCTTTATGCCGCTAATGCAGGTCACGGTATCACCCTGGGACCGGAAGATATTCTCCGCCAGGAAATTGCCGAAGGGCGTCTGGTGCAGGTACTGGCAGACTATGCCGGTCCGTCACGTCCGATGAATATTTTGATCCCGGCCGGGCTTCGTCCTACCACCAAAGTCCGTAAGTTTGTTGAGGCTTTGCGTAAGGAATTTAGCTGAACAACATCACTGCTTATTGTCATAGATATTTACAGGTAGAGATTACGAGCGACGTGTAATTCTTCCATCCCCGGGGGATTTTCTCTCGTGCTGTGAACTCATCTGCATTCACTGGCGAAAATATCCGTCTGCCATCTGTTGGATGTTTATTCGCCAGAATTGAAAGTCAATTGCAACTTATTTAACCGTATTGTGTAACTGGCCGATTTAATTTACAGATTTAATTAACTATCGTAGATCAGATAAATAACTCTGCTGCATATTTTTATTATTTTTTATTTTAAACATCCGCAAATCTATTGTTTAACTATTGCACATAGCGATTAAATATCAGCCAATTATTCCATTGATTCTTATTATGTTACCCTGGGAAACATCAGGAAACATAACATTTCAATGAGCGATAAAATAATAATAACTATAGTTATTAATTGGCAATACAATAGAAAAGCTTATTCATCCACATGACAATAAAATAATGAAAGTCATTAAAAATAATATCCGCATCCTGCCAGCCGCCATATTATGTGCACTGGCAATTCCCGCCGCTTACGCCAGCGATCTGATGACTCAGCCGACCCTGACCGGTGACTGGGGCGGTGAACGGCAGGCACTTGAACAAAAAGGAATAACGCTCAGCGGAGACTACGTGTCTGAGACCGCCAGCGTGGTTAAAGGTGGCCAGTCACGGGGAACCCGTTATGCACAACAGATTCGCGTTGGTGCGACTTTCGATTTCAACAAACTGTTTAACACCTCCCATGCAGGTAGCCTGCAACTGACCATTAATGACCGCCGCGGGCGCAGTGCTTCAGCTGACCTGGCAGGCAACCGGTTGCCGATTCAGGAGATCTACGGCGGTCTCTATACCCGTCTGTCTGAACTGAGTTATACCAATACCCTGCTGACTCCCCAACTGAAATATAAAGTCGGTTTACTGTCAATGGGCAACGATTTTGCCACACTGCCGATTATGTGTAGTTTTATGAACGCCGGTTTCTGCGGACACCCGCTAACTTTATCCGGCGGCAGTGGCTGGGGTAACTATCCAAGCGCCCATTTCGGCGGCGAGCTGAGTTACCAGTTTAATGACAGCTGGACGGTTCAGACAGCGGTCTTTAACGTCAATCCCCAAATGAGCAGCCGTTCTGCCCGGGCATTCAAACCGGTTGGTCCGGGTACCACTGGCTATATCATGCCACTGGAGTTGATCTATCACCTGCAGGCGGCTTTGCCGGGGCTGTATAAAGTAGGCTACTACTACGACAGCTCTAACGAAACGCGGATCGATGATTCGCAGATTCGTGCCCAAAAACGTTGGGGGGCCTATCTGCTGGCAGACCAGACACTATGGCAGTCTGCATCGGTAGCCCGTCGTAATCTGCATATCTTTGGTCAGGCGACCACCACTGATGGTGCGACCTCGCCTTTCCGTCACTGGTACTCCACCGGGCTGGTTTTAAATGCTCCGTTCGAAGCGCGCCCGGATGACTCAGTCGCGATTGGTTTCGGTCGTGCTGTCTATAACAGCCACAGCCGGCACAATGCAATCGCGAAGCTGGAGGCTGCGGGAGAAACCGCTGCCGCTGATCAGTTAAGCGGGCTGGGAATGGGTGAAGAACTGGCAGAAGTGGATTATAACGTGCAGGTCACTCCCTGGATGTCTCTGCGCCCTGGCGTGCAGTACATCAAAAATCCGGGGGCCTTTGCGAACCAGAAGATTAAAAATAGCTGGGTGACCGGGGTTCAGTTAAAACTGAAATTCTGAAAAGCATTACCCGTGTAAACTACCGGTCAGCCGTTGTTGATGGCTGTCCGGTATTCAGCAATGGCCCTCAGGTTGACTGATTTTCCAGCCACTGAATCAAAAATTCGCTGAAAGGACTGACCTGTAACGGATGAAAACGACACTCAGGAAGTTCAGCCATCCTCTGCCAGAAACCTTCCAGGCCACAATAATCGAATTGAAAGGACCCGGATATGCACCACAGATGGAAGAACCGGCCCGCTTTGATCAGGAACTGATTAGCCACCTGCAGTAACCCCCCCGGCAGCCTACAGCAATCCTCTGCCCCAGCCTGGAAAACAGGCCGGGGGTGATGGTTATTGTGCCGCCGGGAACCAGACCCCTTCTGACGGGAAGTCAGCCGCCGTTTTGCCCAGTAAACGGTCTGGCGCAAAATCTTCCAGCAATGCCGGACGTTGCTGTGAACTGACTTCCTCCGCAACCAGCCTGCCGATCAACGGCGCCAGTGTGATACCACTGTGGGTCACCATCAGGTAAACCTTACGTTGCGGTGTAAGATAGCCGATAGCAGGCAATCCATCTGCAGGCTTCGCCCGCTGTCCGACGGCGATGCTCTCCAGCCGGGCGTTGTCGGTATTCGCCAGCAGTCGCCGCAGACGAATCAGCATTTCTCTGCCAATAAAACCGTCCACCGCCGGTGGTTGTACCGGATTAGCATGCACATCCAGATCGGTGGCCTGTAAAATCAGCCGTCCACCCCCTGCCGGACGAATATTCAATTCTGGCGAGATCAGGTTAGCCGACAACTGGGTCAGCACTGGCGTGGTGTAAGCCAGGAAACCGCAGGCCACTTTTCCCTGCTGACTGGCATCGATCATCGCCAGAGACAAACCCAGCCGGTTTACCAGTTGTTGTGACCACCGCCCGGTGGCAATAATTACCTCATCGCCCTGCCACTTGCGGCCATCAGACAGAAGCAGAGTCACTCCTGAGGAATCTTCACTGATATCTACCACCTCACAGCGGGTCAGCATTTCTGCGCCCTGTTCACGAAGCACGGCGAGTTGTGCGGCCAGGTAGATAAACGGATTGAGCAGGCACTCCTGCGGAAAATACCATAATGAACCGGCACCCGGCGGGATCTGTAATTCAGGGATCCGTGTTTGTATTTCGCCGGGTGTCACCTGTTGTAGTGGATAGTGATGGGCGGTCAACCTGCTAACCCGTTCAAGTAATTGCTGTTCGCCCTGCGGATCGATGGCCCATTCATAAGTGCCGCTCTCTTCCAGCCAGCGTCCTGCTGTCGGACTGTTATGCTGTAGTTTCCGGTGTTCATCGATGGCTTCGGCATTCAACCGGTGATAACTGTCCGGCGATTTACCGTTAGAGTTAATCCAGGCGTAGCTGGTGGTGCTGGTTCCGGCCCCGGCAGTCTCACGGTCAAAAACCGTAACCTGTATCCCGCGCAAGGCTAATTCACGTGCAACCGAAAGCCCCAACACTCCGGCACCGATCACTGCTACCCGTTTTGTCACAGAACGCCCCCTCAATGTGCAAGCTCAAAATAAACTGACCTGTCCAGCCAGATACCCGTTAGCCTCAACGGGATGACCCTGGTTACTACCTTAACCGTTTAGCCTGTCGCTGCAAATACCATACCAGTCTCTTAGCAGAGCCACTGTATTCAGTGGTTCTGAATATTCCTGATGGTAAATTCAGGTGGCAATTTGGAGGTTACAGGCCATCAGTGGTTTCACTGCCTTTTTTTCCGATACACTGACGAATATGTTGCTGCTGTAGGTGACGTATATCCTGTAGCGTACTGCCGGTTGCCAGTAACTCATCAGGCAAATTGATATGCAATGTTGCCAGCAACGCATGGGCTATATATTCCACCTGAGCCGTTTCAAACAGCCCCGTCGTCTGACGGATTAATCCAATCGCTACCGATAACATCCAACGATAGTTTTCTGATTTAAGCACACTGCCCGGCGAAATTTCCCTGGCCCGAATCAGATAGCCGTGGTAACTTACCCGGACCTTTCACCTTTCGGCGGAAAGACTGACATAACCCCCATAAAAGACTGATGTTTGCCACTAAAATTTAAGCTAGTCTGAGGAGACTACAGCAGTACTTCACCTGTGGGCGTGGACTGTACTCTTAACACTGACTGATGGAGACTCTATGAAACTGATTGGCATGATGGATTCCCCTTATGTAAGAAGAACGGCCATTTCTCTGGCGCTGTATGGTATCAGTTTTGATAGTCTGAAGCTGTCGGTGTTCAGTGATTACCAGGCATTTTCCGGGTTTAACCCGGCAGTTAAAGCACCAACGCTGTTGACTGATGACGGCGTTCGTCTGGTCGATTCGTCGCTGATTCTTCAATATTTCGAGACCCTGGCTACACCAGAAAAAAAATTACTCCCTACGGCGCCCGCCGCACTGGCCAGAGATACAGAGATCCTCGGGACTATCCTGATGGCTGCCGAAAAAACGGTGCAATATGTTTATGAACATCGACTGCGCCCGGAGGAGAAACAGTACCAGCCGTGGGTGGAACGGGTTACCGGGCAGTTACTCCAGGCCTGCCGGGTGTGGGAATCACAAATTGCCGGTCATGTCCCGTCAGATAATCCCGACCAGGTGGCAGTGACCGGAACGGTGGTCTGGAGCTTTATCCAACTGATGATCCCACAGGTAGTGATGAAATCAGAGTTTCCGGTGTTACAAGCGATAGCAGAACACTATGAGGCTCAGCCGGTATTTTTACGCTTCCCTCAGTAATGCAGCTCCATAGGCAGTAATCACCATCGCTTCGGCCGGTGTTTTCTGACTGGCCGGGCAGCGGGTCACTTCGGGCACTTTACGGGTTGTCGGCGAGAGACAGGCTAACCAATACTTTTCAATTCCTCTCCGGGCGCAATCCACTCACCCTTTTGCTTATTCCAAAAATACAAAACACAATTCAGCATTTTGTCGCTTTCCGGCATATCACTACTATCTCTTCTATACTGATTATTATTCTTTACCAAAGCGATAGCAGGATATGATTAAACTTGAGGGAATTTTCAAAACCTATCCGGGAAGCCAGCACGCTGCAGTCAACAATTTGAACCTGGTGATCAATAAGAGTGAATTCTGCACCTTTGTCGGGCCCAGTGGTTGCGGAAAAACCACGATCCTGAGAATGATAAACCAGCTGGATATTCCCGATGCCGGCCAGGTGTATGTTGAAAATAAACTGTTATCTCAGTCAGATATTATACAGGTCAGACGACAAATCGGCTTCGTCATGCAAAATGCGGCTCTGTTTCCGCATCGTACCGTGTTCCGGAATATTGCTACCGTACCTTTATTATGTGGCTGGGATCGTCACAGGATTGCCGAACGTATTGAGGCACTGGTCGATCTGATGTCTCTGGACCGCAGCCTGCTACAACGTTACCCTCATGAGTTGTCCGGTGGTCAGCAAGGTCGTGTTGCCATTGCCAGAGCGCTGGCAGCTGATCCCCCTATTCTGCTAATGGATGAGCCATTTGCGGCAATCGACCCCATCGTCAGAGATAAACTGCAGGGAGAATTGTTGCATATCCAGCAACGTCTGAAAAAAACCATTGTACTGGTGACTCATGATATTAATGAGGCCATTCGTCTCGGCGATCGAATAGCCATATTCCAGCAGGGTGGAAAGCTGGTTCAGTACGATACTCCTGATCATATACTGGCGAATCCGGCGAATGATTTCGTGCGGCAGTTTATCGGTCCGGAAGCCAACCTTCGTCGTCTGGACCGTATAATAGTCTCATCCACCCCGCAATATGATGTCCCGCTGACAGGAAGTCCGTCATTTAAGGATATCAGTCCGCACCCGCAACTGGCTCATGCCCCGGTATTGGTGCTGGATGATAACTGGCGGCCGTTACACTGGCAGACAGAAGGCACACCCTCCCCGCAAACTATTGGTTTACAGGAATCGCTGCGTTTTGCCTGTAATCAGCTACTGACTGCCCCGCACGGTCTGCTGGTAAAAACCGACGACGAGGGGCGTTACTGTGGGGTATTGTCACTCGCGCTGCTGAATCAGAGTCTTGACACTCACCGCGAGGAAATTCGCCGATGATTGACTGGCACTGGATTATGACCAACAGCACCATGATTGCTGAGCTAAGCTGGCAACATGTGCAGATGGTGATTTACTCTCTGCTTTTCGGCTCCCTGTTGAGTGCCGTATTCTTACTGATCATTTTGCGCTGGCCAGCCACGGCACAACCGATTGTCACTTTCTGCGGCATATTATTTACCATTCCGTCGCTGGCATTATTCATTTTACTGATCCCGTTTACAGGACTGAGTGTCACTACTTCGGTGATCGGGCTGACGCTCTACTCGCTGTTAATTCTGCTCAGTAATCTGCTGGCAGGAATGGAAAAGCTGCCTGCCGATGTGCTGGAATCGGCACGGGCTCTCGGTTACCGTCGAATTCAACGCTTTCTGGATGTGGAATTTTATCTGATACTGCCGGCGGTGATCAGTGGTCTGCGGATTGCCTCCGTAACGCTGGTCGGGCTGGTCACTGTCACCTCACTGATTGGTCAGGGCGGATTGGGACAACTGCTACTGGCGGGATTTAATCAGGATTTCCTGACCCCGATCTGGGTGAGTCTGTTTCTGAGTCTGTTGTTATCTTTCATTTTCGATTTTGTGATTGCCCGTACCGGACAGTGGATTATGCCATGGAACAGATAATGGCGACGTTTGTCGCGACCTTTCACTGGTTGACCGATGCCGGGCACTGGACAGGAGATTCTGGCATCTTACAGCGGATTGCCGAGCATGGTTGGTATGTCTCAGTCAGCATTGTGATTGCCACCGTTATCGGGGTCCCGGCAGGTATATTTCTGGGATATCGCCCTCGACTGGCATTCTGGTTTATCAATCTGTTTAACGCCGGACGCGCCATCCCGTCACTGGGCCTGATATTGCTGTTTATTCTGCTGATAGGTTTTACCGACCTGCCGGTGTTTATTGCATTGATCGCGATGTCCCTGCCGCCGATTGTCACCAATACCTATGCCGGCATTTATCATGCGGATAAACAGCTATGTGATGCAGCCAGAGCCATGGGGATGACGGGCTGGCAAAGTCTGACCGGCTTACGGTTACCCTTAGCTATGCCGCTTATATTCAGTGGATTTCGTACCGCTTTACTGCAACTCATTGCAACAGCAGTCATCGCAGCCTATGCCGGAGCCGGCGGGCTTGGCCGCTTTCTTATCGACGGACTGGGGCAACAGGATGTGCCGCAAATCATTTCCGGCGCATTCATCGTATCGGTGCTCGCCATTGTCTGTGACATGATTCTGCTGGCGTTACGTCGCCTGCTGTTTCGTCACAGTTCAGGCTACTCAGTTCAACAGTAACTTTCCCCCCTTACCCGTTAATCACAGAGGTCTCTGAATGAAAAAATTATCGTTACACCTGAAATCACCGGCTCTGTCACTACTGGGGGTGGCACTGCTGTTGGCCGGGGCCACCGCCCATGCCGAAACCCTGACCATTGGCGGCGCGAACTTTTCTGAACAGTCGATTCTGGCCAATATCTATGCTAAGGCACTGCAAAAGAAAGGGCTGGAGGTGAAAACCCGCCTGAATCTGGGGAACCGGGAAATTATTATCCCTGCCCTGAAAAGCGGGGAAATTGATATCGTGCCAGAGTATCTTGGCGCTCTGCTTAACTACTATGATCCGAAAGCTGAAGTCACTCAGCAACAGGATGTTGAAGCCGCACTGAAAAAGGCATTGCCCGCCGAATTTACCCTGTTGAAAGCATCTGCAGCAGAATCTACCACCGCCTGGGCGGTGCGCGCCGAAACCGCGAAGAAATACCATCTGAAAACGCTGTCTGACCTGGCGAAAGTGGCCGACAAACTGGTGGTCGGTGGCCCACCGGAAGTGGTGACCCGTGCATTAGGTCTGCCGGGGCTGGAACGGGTCTATGGCATTAAGTTTAAACGGGTAGAAACCCTGGATATGGGAGGTCCATTGTCACGAATGGCACTGAATTCTAAACGTATCGATGTCGCCACCGTGGTCTCTACTCAGGGCAACCTGGCCAAAGAGGACTGGGTAGTATTACAGGATGATAAACATGAACAACCCAGCCAGAATGTGGTCCCGCTGGTCAGAAAGGCCATTCTGACCCCGCAGATCAGCCAGACTCTGGATGAGGTCTCGGCGAAACTGAATAATAAAGCCCTGACAGAACTGAATCAGCAGGTTGATCTGCAACACGCCGATCCGGCCTCTGTTGCCGGTGACTGGGTGAATAAAAATCTGTAATTCCCGCAAATTTATTCTGTTACGGAGCGGTTTATGTCGTCACGACATCTGATTTTAAACCTGTTTTTCTATAATCCGCAGGGAGATTATCGTTTTTCGTGGCGGCATCCGGCCGCCGTCGATCAGCAGATTTTTTCCCTGGATTATTACCGTAAACTGGCGGCTCAGGCCGAAGCCGCCACTCTGGATAATATCTTTATTGCCGATCACTACAGTGTCTGGGACAGCGTCCCTTCCGGACTGACGGAGTATTCCAATCTGCGGCTGGAACCACTGACTCTGCTGTCAGCGCTGGCCGCAGTCACCCGGGATATCGGACTGATGGGAACCGCTTCCACGACTTATCACGAGCCCTATAACCTGGCGCGTTTTATTGCCTCAATGGACTGGATCAGCGAAGGACGGGTGAGCTGGAATATTGTGACCTCATGGCTACCTGAAGAAGCGGCCAACTTCGGACGTGATGCTCTGCCGGCTCATCAGGACCGCTATCAGCGGGCCGCGGAGTTTATTCGTGTGGTCACCCAATTATGGGACTCCTGGCAGGATGATGCCCTGCAATTTAATAAACAAACGGGGATGATTGCCGATCCGGATAAAGTCCACACCGTAAATCATCAGGGCGATTATTTTCGGGTCCGTGGCCCTCTGAATGTCCCGCGGCCCCCCCAGGGGCGACCGGTACTGGTGCAGGCCGGCTCCTCCGCCGCCGGCAAACAACTGGCTGCTGAGTATGCGGATATGCACTTTGTGTTTATCCGGTCCATCGAACAGGGGCTGGCCTACCGTCAGGATATGAACCAGCGATTACTGAGCGTTGGTCGTCGCCCGGAATCACTCAAAATCATTGCCGGGGTGTTACCGGTGGTAATCCGCTCAGAGGAGGAAAAAACGCAACGACTGGCGTTGAATCAGCAACTGTCCGGTGATGAAATGGCGATCGATCTGCTCTCTTCCTACCTCAAAACTGACCTGCGGCAGTATCCGCGCGATCAGCCATTGCCGGAGCTGCCAGAGGTAGATAACTTTGATGGGATACGCACCCTGCTGGAAGTGATTAAAGGCTACGACCCGTCAATGTCACTGATTGAGATTGGCCGTCAGTTGTTGCAGAGTTCAGACAGCTGGTTACTGGCCGGGACAGCGGAGGAAATCGCAAATCAGTTAATCACTATTTTCGACAGTGGTGCAGCAGACGGATTTAACCTGATGTTCCCTTATCTGCCGACCGATTTCGATAACTTCACCCGTGAAGTGGTCCCGTTGCTGAAGCAACGTGGAGTGATGCGCCACCAGTATGCTGCCGGAAATCTGCGGGAAAAACTCGGGTTACCGGCCATCGCCAATCAGTTCGTTCAGGGGTAGTTGTGCCATTTTAGGGGAGTGACCGGTCCGCCGGTATCAGTCCCTGATAAGCTTCGCGTGATATCTCACTAAAGCCGCCGATGAACAGTGGCGCACACAACGGCTGATTCACCGGGTCAGCCACCAGCTCCGTCAGGGTTTGCCGCAACCTTTGCAGTTGCTGATCAGTGACCTGCGCTGAAGCTATCAGCGGCAAACCGGGCGTCAGCGGTGACTGATCAATAACGGTCAGCCCGTGCAGCCATTGCGGATGGTAGCGGGAAAATAGCGCCAGAGAGACACAATCCACCGCCGTAATATCGGCAGTCTGCTGCTGTAAAGCCATCAGAGACTCACGATGACCACCGCTGAAGCTCACTTCAGAAAAGAACTCAGTGACCGTTGAGCCCTGCTCTGCCAGTCGCCGAGCCCAGACATTATACCCTGACTGAGAATCCGCAGAATTACACACCAGTCGCTGCCCAAAAAAATCCGCCACGGTACATTGCCTGTCGGTATCGCGTACTACGTACAGACTCCGGTATCGGTAATCCTGACAACCTGCCGCAGTGTAGTGGAAACAACCGATAGTCCGCACAGAATCCAGCAGTGTTACCAGCGGATAACCGCAGGTCTGGGATAACAACAGCTCCTCTGACTGCCAGTGCCCGGCTAAGTCATCCGGCCACACCACCCGGGTCTGTTGTTCGGTAAAACCCCGTCGCTGCAACCGGCGGGCTAACTCTCCGGTCAGCGCCAGTGTTGCAGGATGTTCGACATCATACATCGGAAGACTAATCACGCGGCGATTCCTGTTCGGACGGATGAAGTTCAACATCTACCGGCGCGGTCAGAAAATGCTGCCACCAGTCGCGGTACCCCTTCACCACGAATCCATGGTTACGTTGCTGATAACGTTGTCGGTTCAGCAGATAAATGGTTCTCAGTGCATACCAGGGGATACCCGGTAAATCGTGGTGTACTGAATGATAGTTCAGATTCAGGAACAGTAAACGCCAGCCGGCACCGGCTTCGTTAATCACGGAACGCGCGGCGGGATTTTCGTCCGCCCGGTGTTCATAAAAGGAGCGAACTTTGGTCAGTGCCAGCGCCGGATAGCTGACAGCCAGCAGATACCAGCCAACCGACATGCCATGCGCGGTGATCCAGTGAAATACCACCACTAACAACAGACCATGTACCAGCCACATCAGAATTGCCCGGGCACGAAGCCCGACAAAATCACTCAACAACTGCCGGGACGTCGCGGCTATATCCATCAGCGGCCCCAGAACCAGTCTGCCGGGAAAGGTATTTCGCAGGCGAATCAATGAACGGCGAAGTGGTCCGAAGCGCTGCCAGCTTTGGCGCGAAAAATAGTAGGTTTCAGGATCGTCCTGCGGGTAGGTTAGCAGTTCATTACGGTGATGGGCCAGATGGGAATCACGATACAGACCATAAGGATACCAGACTGCCAGCGGCAATAACCCCAACAACTGGTTTACCCGCGCATAGCGTGTAGGATGACCATGAATCAGTTCATGCTGCAGTGACATATACCAGGCGGTAAACCAGATAAGCAACAGAGTGGTCGGCCATTTTCCCAGGGATCCAGCCAGCATAAAGCTACCAAACCAGCCCACATAAATGGTGACAATCAGCCCCCAGGTAGGAAATTCGCTGCGCCACCACCAGTGCTGCTGTTGCTGCTTAATCCAGTCTCGTTGCTGCTGATCGAGATACGCGGTTTTCTTCTCTGCCATAACGCCCGTCAAAAATGATACAGTTCAGCAAAATATTGCTGACTGACAGAGAGAAAACAACCGAATAGAAATCATAAGCTTTGCAGAAAATTAGCTGAGCACTGGACATGGGGATCTGGGTGTTTTCCACACCACCGTCGGACTGCCCGGTTTAGGCTACAGATCGCCGTAGCAGGAGAGCCATAATGTCAGGCTGTCACCAGTCCTGCCTGTTGGGCTGCGGCTATCACCCGGGCTGCCGGAACATTAATCCATTGCTGCGGGTCAGGAGTGCCGGACTGAGCCAACCAGGCAGCCACCATCTGATACCCGAGGGTGTAACCATACCAGCGCGGTAAAGTGCCGCTGCCAAAAAACAATGCAGCATGGTCGTAGGGTTGCTGATTCAGTACTTCAGAGGGAAGCGGCCACTGCAGTAACTGTGCCTCACTGAGAGCCACTTCCCAAATTTCAGGCGGGCTGTCGGCCAGTTGCCTGACAAACTGCCCTGCCAAGCCTTCGCTGACCAGTGCTTCTCCGGCGGTAAACCCGTAACCCGGCCCTGCCATCCGTAAACAGTGATGGACTTCATGCAAAATATGCCTTTGCATTATCCCCTGATGCAGGCTCTCCTCAAACGCAGGGTTGTCAGGATCCACCGCCAGACTGAATAACTTATCAGTAAAAGCACGTCCCAGTAATCCGGCTTCAGGGATTACCTGACCAGGCAGATTCTGTATCAGAATATCCAGCCGCGGTGATGGCATCATGCTGCTGAGCAGAGCCTCAGCCCTGACAAAATTCTCTGTAATCTGGTCACGGTAGGGTGACAGCGAACCTGTAGCTTCCAGCCAGTGCAGGGTCCAGTGTGACATGAGGCAGCTCCTGTGTTAAAGAAAGTCTATTTGGTTAGAATATAACAGTTTTTTTGGAAGCACACCCGCCGTTTTCTGTGGTGATGCTATACTCAGCAACACACTGTTGTTGACCGGAGTTGAGATGAAAATTTGGCCCGTGGTATCGATAGTTGCCTTATCCGTCGCGCTTGCCGCCTGTCGTTCCCCCACTCCGCCGAAAGGCGTCATTCCGGTGACTGATTTTGACGCCAGCCGTTATTCCGGTCAGTGGTATGAAATTATGCGGCTGGATAATCGTTTTGAACGCGGGCTCGAACAGGTGACCGCCAGTTATCAGCCACAAAGTGACGGAAGTTTGCGGGTCACAAACCGGGGATATGATGCGCAGAACCGGCGCTGGAAAACCAGTGTGGGGAAAGCATTATTCACCGGCCAGCCCGATGTAGGTGCTCTGAAAGTTTCGTTTTTTGGTCCGTTCTATGGTGGCTACAACGTGATTGCTGTGGATGAACAATACCGGTATGCGTTGGTGAGTGGACCTAACCGCCGTTATTTATGGTTGCTGTCCCGCACACCAGAGATGCCGGCAGAAATCCGCAATCACTATCTCCGTCTGGCTAAACAACTGAACTTCCCGGTAGAGCAGTTGATTTCTGTGCCGCAAGGCCATCTTTCATTAGCCAGAACTCAGGAAGAATAGCCGCACACGGAATAGTTTTTCTTTCCCGTACAGATATATTTTGTTATTCGTCAGTGCCAGATAACACTGTCATTCTTGCAAAAGTAAATCGTTGCAATCACCGACAGTACAGGTCGGTAATATTGTGTGATGACCTGCATCATCCCGACCTGACTGCCGGCTTAACTCTTAGTTCTGACCCTTACCCAGGATAATTCTCTGCATGAACGGTGAATCTGCGCTTTCAGAGCAACAACAAAAAAGTAATATTTTCCGGCTGGCAACGGCTCAGGCACTGGCGGGTGCAAACTCGGTGGTGTTTTATGCCACCGGGGCGATTGTCGGCAATAACCTCGCACCTGACAATTCGCTGGCGACCCTGCCGGTCACTGTGTTTGTGGCAGGTATGGCGGCCTGTATTTTACCCTTTGGGCTATTGGCCAGAAAATATGGACGCCGGTCTGCCTTTATGACAGGGACCAGCTCGGGTGTCCTGACCGGTCTGCTGGCCGCACTGGCTGTCATCACCGGCTCGTTTTCATTATTCTGTCTGGCTGCCTTTTTTGGCGGTGCTTATGCCGCGGTAGCTGTCACTTTCCGCTTTGCCGCTACCGATGGTGCAGCGCCTGGCCAGCGTGCCAGGGCGTTGTCACTGGTGATGGGTGCAGGAGTGATTGCCGGAGTGATTGGCCCGATGCTGGTCACTGGCACCATGAATCTGTGGCCCGGACAGCTGTTTGCAGCCACCTTTTTGGCTCAGGCCCTGGTGGCATTGATTTCTGCGGCAGTGCTGGCTGGCGTAAAGTTACCCCCGGTCAGGATAGGTGCTGAAAGCCGTGGCCGTCCGTTACGGGAACTGGTCCGCCAGCCAGGCTTTACGCGCACGGTGTTCAGCGGTGCTGTCTCCTATATGGTAATGAATTTCCTGATGACCGCCTCCCCTCTGGCCATGCATATGCATGGGATATCACAACAGGACTCTAATCTGGGGATTCAGTGGCATGTGATCGCCATGTACGGACCAGGCTTTTTTACCGGCCGGTTAATCAACCGGTTTGGCTCCCACAGAATCACCATCGCCGGATTATTGATCCTGGTATTATCTGTGTTCGCTGGTCTGGCTGGCACCGATGTGATGCACTATTGGTTATCGCTGGTTTTACTCGGTCTGGGCTGGAATTTTGGCTTCACCGGCGCCTCGACACAGATCATCAATTATCATCAACCCTCAGAGAAAACCACGGTCCAGTCACTGAACGATTTCGTGGTATTCGGGGTAATGATTATCGGGTCATTCGCTTCGGGGGCGCTGTTGCATCTGGTGGGCTGGAACGGAGTGTTATGGGGTTCTCTGGTGCCGGTATTGCTGGCTCTGGCAGGATTGCTGGCCGGACAACGTCGGGTAACAGTGACAGGATAAACTGCATTAAAAAGAATGCCCCTGACGGGGCATTCAGCAGGCTGATTAGAAATGATAACTGGCCGACACAGAAACATTGCGTGGTTCGCCGTAGATAAAGTTACGACCCACATCGATATTATATTTCTTGTCAAACAGGTTATTCAGGTTCGCCTGCACAGACAGGTTTTTGGTCACATGATAGCGTCCAAACAGATCCACCAGTGCATAACTGCCCTGATCCGCATACAGGTAGCTGCTACCGCCAGGTCCGGCAACGCTGTCCCAGGTATGGTTCTGCCAGTTGACTCCCCCCCCCACGGTCAGCTCTGGCATCGACGGCAGACGATAACTTCCGAACAGTTTGAAGGTTGTCTGAGGCTGAGTCGGCTGAAGCGCATTGCCGCTGCCATCTTTCGCCACATAGCGGGTGGCGCCAAACGTCAGTTGCAGGTTGTCAGTGACTGCACCGTTAATCTCAAATTCCACACCACGGCTGACGGTGCCGTTCTGCTCGTAGTAGGCATAATCGGTACTGCCCTTAACAAACGAGTAATCTGTCGCTCCGAGATGATCCTGTTCGATACGGAATACCGACAGGTAGGCACTCAGACGGCTGTTCAGCCAGTCACCCTTAATTCCTGTTTCGTAGCTTTTACCGGTAATGGGGCTCAGATACGCGCCGTTGGCATCACGATAAGCCTGAGGCTTAAAGATTGACGTATAGCTGGCATAGGCCGAGTATGTATCGTTGATGTCATACACCAGTCCGGCATATGGCGTGATATTGTTCTTCTCCATATTCTCGGTCATGGTATCCGCTTTATACTGGGTATAGCGGGCACCGAGGATCAGGTGCAGCGGATCGGCCAGCGAAATACGGGTCGCCAGATACGCAGATTTCTGGTGGATGGTATTATCCCCTGCCAGCGTCTGCGGATCCCAGTCCGGTTCCGGATAGTCACCCCAGTTATTAAAGTCACCGACATCTGCCGAAGTAAAGCTGGTGGAAGCGCTGTAGTAACGGTTGTTCTGCCGTATATAAGTCACACCCAGCATCATTTCATGTTGACGACCAAACAGTTCATACGGACCACTTGCATAGGCATCAATATCGTTCTCATGGCGAATGGCGGTATTATCACCGGTACCGCCCAGCAGGTCATAACCCGCATAAGGGCCGATACCAATTCCGGTGGTTTTGTCGAAGTAGCCGTCGATATACAGCAGCTTACTGTCCATTTCGGCTTCACTGTGGGTACCGGTCAGGTTAAATTCCCAGCCGTTTGCCAGTTGCTGTTTCAGGCTGGCAAACACCGTGCGGTTATGCACGTTATTGTAAGCCCAGCTGGGTGACAGATTGGTGCTGCGTTTGTAATCGGTTTTGCTGCCATCCAGATAGAAGGTGGGTAATCCGCCCCAGGTCGCACCATGTACCTGCGTTTCTTCGTAATCATATCCTAAAGACAGGGTGGTGGAGTCAGTCAGATCGGCTGCCACTGTGCCATAGAAAAATTTCTTCTGGGTATGGTAATCATCCAGCCAGCTTCCGCTACGCTGATATCCGGCCACCACACGACCACGTACTCTGCCGTTTTCACTCAAAGGACCGGAGAGATCGGCGACGTAACGCTGATTACCCCAACTGCCGTAGCTGGTATTTAAGTTACCCTTAAATGTTTTACTGTCGGCCTGTTTGCGGATCATATTGACCGAGGCCGCCGGATCACCGACCCCGCTCATCAGGCCAGTCGCACCACGAACCACTTCAACACGGTCGTAAATAGCGGTGTCAGACAGGGTGTCCCCCAGATTCCAGACCGAATCTTCCAGTACCGGAACGCCGTCTATCTGGTAGTTATCGATTTTGAATCCACGGGAATAGTAATTGCTGCGGTTAGCCCCTGAGTTTTCCTGAGTGATACCGGTGGTATTTTGTAAGACATCTGACAGCGTATCGAGTTGCTGATCCTCCATCCTCTGCTTCGTGATCACACTGATGGACTGTGGGGTATCCCGCGCGGTCAGGGCCATTTTAGTGGCAGCACGGGTCAGTGGCACGTTGTAGTCGGTAGGTTTTGGCACACCGGAATCGTTTGCCTGGTCCTGCGCAGTAACCACCAGGGTGCTGCTTTTACTATTGCTGGTGTTCTGTTTGCTGTTTACGGGTTGGCTGGTAGCCGTATTGTCGGAAGATGTCTGTGCATCAGCCGCCATCCCCTGTGGGACATGCAACACGGAGGCAATAACGACAGCAAGTAAAGACAGCGACGGGATATGACCTTTCACAGAATCTGCAACAGGGGAACGAGCCTGTTGTTCAGTTCGTCTGGCAGCAAAAAACATTATCGTCCTCATAATAATTATATTCGGTTATATCGATAACCGGCTTATTGTGCGCAGCAAAACAGACAGGTCTGGTGAGTGCCCCATCATCCGGTATGCGGGCTTAACCAAAGACAGACCTTTCCGAAGACATCAGAAATTCGCTAACGCACAGTAAAGGGAATGAGAAGTATAATCATTTTGATTGTCAGTTCAATATGAACAGATTGAACCCTGGGTAACAAAAAGTGTCTGATTATTCCTGCGGGGAATTTTTTGGCTGTATGACCTTAACAGGATCTGCAACTGTCATCAGCCAATCGAATCCGGCAGCGCTGTAGTTACAGCCCTGCCATCATGATGAATTATGGTGTGGCTGGCTGCCAGGTGGCAACCTGACTGGCATTGACCGGTGTTGGCAGTAATTTAGCCTGATAAAACACGTCGGCAATCTTTTGTTGCTCTGCCAGATCACTGTTTTTCACCGGTTCTACCTGGTAACTACGGTAAGCATTAGCTTTTTCTATAGTAGCCAGTGGCAGGTTTCCCCATAACGGAGATAAGATTTTCGCTGCGGCCTGCGGATTAGATTTCAGCCAGTGGGATTCCTGTTGCAGGGCGTGATAAACCGTACTGACGACTTCCGGATGAGCCTTTACATACGGGCTGGCAACCAGATAATAGCGCTGGTAGCTGGCCAGCCCTTTACCGCTGACCAGCACCCGGGCATGCTGCTCCTGACGGGCACTGGTCACATACGGCTCCCATGTCACCCAGGCCGCGACACTGCCATTTTCCAGCGCTGCCCTACCATCAGCAGGCGTCAGCCAGGCCGGATCAACATCTTTTAACGTCAGTCCTGCCTGTTTAAGTGCAACAATCAGCAGATAATGGCTACCGGCTGCTTTAGTCACTGCGATTTTTTTCCCCTTAAGTTCTGCCAAACTCTTTACCGTCGAACCGTCGGGCACCAGGATAGCCTGTGCCTCCGGAGACGGGGTCTCACGGGCATAATAGGTGAAATCTGCCCCGGCGGCCTGAGCGAACACCGGCACGGTATCTGCCACATCGGCGGTAATATCGACATTACCGGTATTCAGTGCCTCCAGCAGGGGTAAACCGCTGGTAAACTCATGCCAGCTGACAGATATCCCCTGCCCCGACAGCGCTTTATCCAGCGTCCCCTGCTGTTTCAGTAAAGTCAGCAAAGTTGAAGATTTTTGGTAGCCAATCCGCAATGTTTGTTCAGCCCGGGCGGTGGCACTCACCCCCAGACTCAGTAACAATCCCCCGGCTACCATCGACAACAGAAATTTCATATTGATTCCCCTGAAAACAAAGAAATTATGATATAAGCACCGTGGTTACCGGCAAAACATTGCTTTCAGATAAGCTTTCCCGGATTTTGCAGCAGCCGCAGCAAAATACTATTTATGAGCGGGACTCATAGCATCTATCCGTTTCCCCCTGATTATCTGCACTCCGAAAAGCGTTATTCTTTGAGCCCTGCTTATTTTCGCCGGAGCCCTATGCTTAACTCATCTGCACAACCTTCCTCTGTATCATCTGCCAAACCCACTGGAGTGGTGTTTGTGATTATCCTGAGCGCCCTGATGGCAGTCACTTCGCTGTCCACCGATATCTACCTGCCGGCAATGCCACAGATGAACAGTGATTTACGGGGTAATTCCGAACTGACAATTAGCGGCTTTTTAGCCGGGTTCTGTATTGCTCAGCTCATCTGGGGACCGTTCAGTGACCGTTATGGTCGCCGGTTACCGCTATTTATCGGGATTGTGCTGTTTATTGTGGGTTCCGCCGGGTGTGCCCTGTCCTCAGATATGACACAGATTGTCTTCTGGCGAGTTTTTCAGGCACTCGGAGCCTGCACCGGACCGATGCTGGCCCGGGCCATGATTCGGGATCTGTTTAGCCGCAGCCGTGCGGCACAAATGCTCTCTACGCTGATGATTATTATGGCCATCGCGCCAATCGCAGGTCCGCTGATTGGTGGGCAAATGATCAGGTTTACCAGCTGGCACTCTATTTTCTGGTTACTGGTAGCTATCGGAGGCGTATTGTTGCTGGCACTGAATTTTCTGCCCGAAACCCTGCCTGCAGAACGCAGGGTCAATGTTTCGCTGGCCGGGGCTTTTCGTCACTATCTGCGCCTGCTACGGGATTCTTCCTATCTGCGTTTCACGCTGTGCCTGACGTTTTACTATGTGGCCGCCTACGCCTTTATCACAGGCTCACCCTGGGTTTATATCCGATATTTCGGCGTAGCACCGCAATTCTATGGCTGGTTGTTTGCGGTGAATATTGTCGGTCTGATGGCTGTCAGCATGCTCAACCGTCGGCTGGTGCATCACTACCCCCTGGAAAAGCTGCTCAAAATTGCCGTGGCTGTCGCCCTGCTGGCGGCGCTGGCTCTGGGCGTTGCGACAGCACTGAATATTGGTGGGATCACACTGATTATTGTGCCGGTCTTCATCTTTTTTTCGATGAACGGAATTATCGCTGCGACCTCGACGGCCTGCGCCCTGGACCAGGTCCCCGAAATTGCGGGGTCGGCCGCCGCGCTGATGGGCGCTCTGCAATATGGTAGCGGCATCATTTCGTCTTTGCTGTTAGCACTGTTCAGTGACGGCACCCCCTGGACCATGGGCTGGATAATCGCATTGTTTGCCTGTGCCAGTGCTGTGATGGCATTTACTGCCCGTACTACCGCATGAGACCCGGAGTCATCATGGTTTTTCAGCGCGACTGAAGGTTCACCTAAATTAATGCCAACAGGAGTTACCCATGTCACAACAATCCACTGCTTCTGAGACACTGTCTGCGACACAACAGGTCATCCCGCTGATAGGCTGTTATGTGGCGACCAGCCGGATGGAATTGCTGGAAAACCAACTGGAGTTGGCGTTGAACGCCGGGCTGACACTCAGTGAAGCCAAAGAAATTCTGGTCCAGTTGTATGCCTATTGCGGTTTCCCACGCAGCCTGAATGCACTGGGCCTGCTGATGAAAGTCACTGAATCACGTAAACAACGCGGAGTTCAGGATGACGAAGGCGCAGAGCCTTCAGCGCCCGTGCCGGTCGGCGAGGCTTTACAACGACTGGGTTACGAAAACCAGAGCATTATCGCCGGTGGCCCGGTGGCAGGTGCGTTGTTCGACTTTGTTCCGGTAATTAATCAGTTCCTGCAGAGCCATTTGTTCGGTGACATTTTTGCCCGCGATAATCTCGACTGGCAAAGCCGTGAACTGGCGACTGTCGGAGCACTGGCGGCGACAGAAGGTGCAGAATCGCAATTACTGGCCCATACCCGGGCCTGCCTGCGCGTCGGTCTCAGCACGGGGCAATTATATCAATTGGTTGAGGTACTGCGGCCCGTTGATAACAGCGCCGCCTTACGGGCCGAAGCCGCATTACATCAGGCCAGTGCGGCATAGCATAATACTGCCAGCGTCGACAGATCCGGGCAGTCAGCTCTACTGCCAGCGATGAATCCTGCTCTTAACCTGGGGCGGTTTAGACGGGCTATCGCCATTTATCCACTGGGGAAATAATTTCCCCTTCCAAAGTGAAAGGAGAACATCATGAACTCAGTAACACTCAATAACGGCATCGACATGCCTCTGCTCGGGTTTGGTGTATTCCAGATGACCGATGCCGCCGAATGCGAGCGGGCGGTTCTTGATGCCCTGGACAGTGGCTACCGGTTGATTGATACCGCGGCCTCTTACCAGAATGAGACTCAGGTCGGAAATGCGCTCAGGCAGAGCGGAATTGCCCGCGATGAGCTGTTTATCACCACCAAATTATGGTTACAGGATACCAGCTACAATGGAGCAAAAGCACAGTTCGAACGATCCCTGAACCGTCTGCAACTGGACTATGTTGACCTGTATCTTATCCATCAACCCTATGGTGATGTGCATGGTGCCTGGCGGGCGATGGAAGAGTTGCACCAGGCCGGAAAAATCCGCGCTATCGGCGTCAGTAATTTCCACCCTGACCGACTGGCAGATCTTATCGCCTTTAACTCTATCGTTCCGGCGGTGAATCAGGTCGAGGTGAATCCGTTCCACCAACAATTGCAAACCGTCCCTTGGATGCAGAGTCGGGGGATTCAACCGGAAGCCTGGGCACCATTTGCCGAAGGCCGTAACGACCTGTTTAACCATCCACAACTGGCCACTATCGGTGCCGGCTATGGAAAATCGGTAGGCCAGGTGATCCTGCGCTGGTTGTTGCAGCGTAATATTGTGTCTCTGGCAAAAACCGTACGTAAACCCCGAATGGCTGAAAACCTGGATGTGCTGGACTTTGCTCTGACCGCAGAGGAAATGTTGCGAATTACCGCGATTGATACCGCGACCAGTGCGTTCTTTTCACACCGTGACCCGGCGCGCGTGGAGTGGATTACTCAGCGGAAACTGGATGTCTAACCCCAAGCTCATGTTCACGGCGAAGCTGCCTGACTGATCCCCATTGGTCTCTGACTGCTGTGAACGACCGCCGGTTCCTCTCACACCGAACCGGCGGCAATCAGGGACGGAGATTAACCGTTACGGAAAATGTAGCTGTAGGCACTCAGGGCGGGTGCTCCCCCCAGGTGGGCATAAAGAACTTTTGAACCCTCCGGGAATTCCCCGTTACGAATCATATCAATCATGCCATGCATTGATTTTCCTTCGTAGACCGGGTCAGTCAGTACCCCTTCGGTTCGGGCACACAACCGGATCGCTTCCAGCGTTCCCTCATTAGGCAGCCCGTATTCCGGTCCACCGTAGCGGGTATCCAGCACGATATCTTCTTCGGTAATTTCACGTCCCAGCTCCACCAGTTCTGCGGTATTTTGCGCAATTCGCAGTACCTGAGCTTTGGTCTTTTCAGGTTTGGCTGAAGCATCAATACCAATCACCCGACGGGAACGTCCGTCGGCGGCAAAGCCTACCACCATCCCGGCATGGGTACTGCCCGTCACGGCACAGACCACAATATAATCAAATTTAAAACCTAACTCTTTCTCCTGCTGACGGACTTCTTCGGCAAAACCGACAAAACCTAACCCCCCATAAGGGTGTTCTGAGCAACCGGCGGGGATTGGAAAAGGTTTACCGCCCTTTTCTGCGGTCTCTTCCATCGCCTGCTTCCAGCTTTCCCGGATCCCGATATCAAAACCGGCAGCATCCAGCCGGACATCAGCCCCCATAATCCGCGATAACTCAATGTTTCCCACCCGGTCATACACCGAATCGGAGTAATTCACCCAGTTTTCCTGCACTAACACACATTTCATGCCCAGATGTGCAGCGACGGCAGCGACCTGACGGGTCTGGTTAGACTGTACACCGCCAATAGACACCAGGGTATCGCAGCCCTGAGCCAGAGCTTCAGGGATCAGGTATTCCAGTTTACGGGTTTTATTACCGCCAAACGCCAGACCACTGTTACAATCTTCGCGCTTGGCATAAATTTCCACTTTACCGCCTAATTCTGCGCTCAGCCTTTTCATGGGGGTAATCGGTGATGGTCCAAAAGTCAGCGGGTAACGCGGGAATTTTTCAAGATTCATCTTTTATCTCCTGAGATGTCGGGGCCATAAACAACGGTGGTTTATCGCGCTGAATGCGGTACCCTTTCACCTTATCTCAGCCACCATTTTTGTAAATTTCGTTTTACCCACCTTTATTGTTGTTAAGTTTCCTGATGATAGGCTATTTATGGTTATAATTTCTCTTAATGATTAACATGGGAAATTTTATTAATTACCCCGACATAAAATCCCCGTAGATTCTGTACAGGTCAGGATAATTAACAGATAACTATCAGTGACTTAAATCCCCGCCACGGCGGGCAGGCCACAACGAGGGTCAGCCCACCGATTTTCGGGAGATCTGAGCGGTGACGGGTGATAGGAAATAGTTATGACCGGGGCAGGAGAACAGATTGCGAATCAAGGCCGCCAACGGTGGGCGGCGATAGCTTAAGAGAATTCAGAGCGGGATTTGCGTGGTGGAAAACACTTCACGCAAGCCGATAAAAGAGCGAATTTGCCGGACTCCGGGCAGGAACAGCAGCTGCTCGGCATGCAGCTTATTAAAACTCTGGTTATCCGCAGTTCGAATCAGCATGATGTAATCAAATTCGCCACTGACCATATGACATTCCATGCAGCCACGAATCTTACTCACTGCCCCTTCGAAATCTTTAAATGATTGTGGTGTAGACCGGTCAAGCACCACGCCGATCATTACCACCAGTCCTGCTTTCAGTGCCTGTGGATTAAGCAAGGCTACCGTACCGCTAATATAGCCCTGATTTTTCAGCCGCTCGACCCGGCGCAGGCAGGCAGGTGGACTCAGGTTTATCATCTCCGCCAGTGCGACGTTAGACACCGAGCTGTCCTGTTGCAGTATTCTGAGAATAGCAATATCAAAGCGATCCAGACTTTTATCGCTGTCTGCCACCTCGCGACTCTTATGTTCAGCCATTGTTCCGCCACCGTCCTGCTGATAAAAACCATCGTGAATTCTTATAGTTAAACTCACCCCTGCACCGATTCGGTTATCCTGTCACCGGCACAGACAAAAATCAACCCGCCGTGGGACGGCTCTCAGTCATGAAAACCAATATCCCCCGTAACTAACTATGCAGCAAGTGAACCAGGGTAAAGCAACCAGACGGCAACTCTCAAAGGATTTAAAAATGAGTGGCGGGAATGAAGCGGAGCAAACAGACAAAAGTACCCGCCGGTCACTGACCGGCGGGCTCACTACCCCATCAGATCACAATGAAACCGTGGGTGGCATCTTTTTCCAGTTGGCCGACCAGACCATATTCCCAGTCCAGATAAGCCTGCATCGCCTCTGGTGCAACATCGGTACCCTCGTAAGGCCGACGATAGCGGTCTTTACGCTCTGAAAGTAACCAGCTTTCACCCCGTTCTTCCGGCAGACCTGCGGCACGCCATGCGGCATTGCCCCCTTCCAGCAGGACCACAGGTTTGCCTGTCAGTTGCTGAAGATTACCCACCGCGTAGCGCGCCAGCAGGCTGCTGCCGCATGTGACAATGTAACGTTCTGCCTCCGGGAGTGCTCCCTGTTCGGCAAGCTGTGGAAGATCGGCTCTCAGTGCCCAACCAGCCCCGGGGATATGACCTTTGACATAATTAGCACTGGTAGTGAAGTCTAAGATCGTCGTTCCACCCACGGCCAGCCACTGCTCTGCTGTCCTGGCATCAATCTGCGGATACTGTCCGGCCTCCGCCACCGGCACCTGCCACTCGCCCCGCTCACTGAACTCACTGCTGTCCAGTCCGTTCACTACCGCAACCTGCCAGTTCATCTGAGCCAGCCAGGAGGCGGTAATATCGGCCCGGGTGTACAGATCATCTACCAGCACAATCCGTGCCCCACGAACGCTGGCATAGTGGTCGGTCTCCTGGACCAACTGACCGCCCGGCACATGACGCGCGCCTGGTAAGTGGCCCGCCACGTACTCTTCAGCACTGCGGATATCAAACAGATAAGTCGTACGGTCCGTTTGTTGCTGCCACTCCCGCAACTGTGTCAGTGAAATATGGCTCACTCCGGCCTGCTCTGCGACCCGCGCTGCCTGCTGCGAAGACAGGACCCGGTTTTCGGCAGACAGCTCGCCATACTGACGTGACTGATCATGTTCCAGGCTTTGTCCCGCCAGAGTCCAGCCAATCGTCCCGTTACGTAATGCAGCCACCGGGTTGGTGATTCCGGCATTGACCAGAGTCTGAGTGCCGATAATACTGCGGGTACGCCCGGCACAGTTGATAATCACCTGAGTCTTTTCCGACGGCAGTAGGTCGCGGATACGCAGTAACAGTTCTCCGCCTGGCAGACTGAGGCTACCAGGAATATTCATGGTCTGGTATTCGTCATAGCGGCGAACATCGAAAATCTGCACATCGGCGCCACTCGCCTGTAACTCTGCCACCTGTTGTGCCGACAGTGACGGGGTGTGCCGCTGATGTTCCACCAGCTCACCAAAGGCTTTTGAAGGGGAGTTAACATCGATAAACAGCTGTTCACCCGCACTACGCCAGCTTTCCAGTCCGCCCTCTAACAGGGAAACATCGCTATAACCCAGTTTATGGAATAGCTGCGCTGCCGTTAACGCCAGCCCTTCGCCGTCATCGTAAATGACTACCGGCGTGCTGCGACGCGGGATCCGCGAAAACAGTTCAATTTCCAGTTTAGACAGCGGCAGGTTCACGGCAAATAGCGGATGACCGGTCGCATAGACCGCTTCTTCGCGCACGTCCACCAGCGCCAGTTCCTGTTGTGCCAGCAGTGTCTGGCGGATATCCGCTGCACTGCGCAGCGCAAAATGATGTTCATGACTCATGAGTAGATAATCCCCAGATATTAGGTAAACGCTGATTGGCGTAACCGGAAATAAACAGTTTTTCACTACCATCAGGACGGAAGGTTGCCCGTGAAATCTGACCGATATTACCGCCGTAAACATGAATGCTGACCGAAACCTGGTCCTGAAACGTATTAGATACCTGGTGAATATCGCCTTCTGCCGGCGAGAGTGTCTCAACATCGCCAGGATTCAGTACCACGGCTTCGCCTGACGGTGTCAGGCCGTGACTGTCACGGATAAACGACTGAGATTTTTCTGACCCCCGCAGCATGCCAATCAGTCCCCAGACCCGGTGGTCATGTACCGGAGTCTGCTGACCGGGGCCCCAGACAAAACTGACCACCGAAAAGCGTTCCGCGGAGTCAACATGCAGCAAATACTGCTGATAGTGCTCCGGATGTGGTACGGCGAATTCATCATCCAGCCAGTCATCTGCGCTGACCAGCCGGGCCAGCAATGGTGCACTGTGTTGCAAAACAGCCGCTTCATCATCCGCCGGAAAACGTTCCAGCACCTCAGAAAGCTCACGGATAAATCCGGTCAGCCGCGGGTAATTCTTCTGTTGGCTCATGCGATTTTCCTCAGGCTGTCAGTGGATGCCGGAGTCAGAATACGGTTCAGCACTTCCGCTTCGAGTTCTGCCAGCCGGGCATTACCACGACGGCGGGGACGAGGAACATCGATTGTCAGGTCAAGGGTTACTTTGCCTTCATCAATCAGTATCACTCTGTCGGCCAGCGCTACCGCCTCACTGACATCATGGGTGACCAGAACCACGGTAAATCCGTGCTCCTGCCACAATGATTCGATCAGGGTCTGCATTTCGATACGGGTCAGCGCATCCAGTGCTCCCAGTGGTTCATCCAACAGCAAAAGTTCAGGACGGTGAATCAGTGCCCGGGCCAGTGCCACACGTTGTTTTTGCCCGCCCGATAATGCCGATGGCCACTCTTTTGCGCGGTGAGCCAACCCAACGGCTTCCAGCGCCTGTGCAGCATCAGACTGCCATTGCCCTTTCAACCCCAGACCGACATTGTCCAGTACACTTTTCCACGGTAGCAGCCGGGCTTCCTGAAACATTAACCGCGTTTCCTGCTCTGACTCCTGCAAAGAGTGGCTGCCGCTCAGCAGTTTGCCGCCATCTGCCTGTTCCAGCCCAGCCAGCAGACGTAAAAAGGTACTTTTACCACAGCCACTGCGGCCAACCACGGCAATAAACTGCCCTCCGTCTACCTGCAGATCGATATTGTTCAGTACGGTCCGGTCGCCGTATCTTTTGCTGATATGCTGTATATTCAGTGGCGTCCCGGCCGGTGATTGTTGAATAGTCATTAGTTTTTCTCCTTAGCCTGGTAAGCCGGATGCCAGCGAAGCCAGACCCGTTCCAACAGTACGGTGCAGACATCAGCCAGTTTTCCGAGCAGCGCATACAGAATAATGGCGACCACCACCACATCGGTTTGCAGGAACTCACGGGCATTCATTGCCAGATAACCAATGCCGGAGTCAGCAGAGATGGTTTCGGCTACGATCAGCGTCAGCCACATCACCCCCAGTGCGTAACGGACACCGACCATAATGGACGGCAAAGCCCCCGGTAATATCACCTGACGAAACAGGCTGAAACCGCGTAATCCATAGCTTCGGGCCATTTCCAGTAAGCCCTGGTCGATGTTACGAATTCCGTGATAAGTGTTGAGGTAAATCGGGAACAAGGTACCCAGCGCCACGAGGAAGATTTTGGCGGTTTCATCAATCCCGAACCATAAAATCACCAGCGGAATCAGTGCCAGGTGCGGGATATTGCGCAACATCTGTACCGAGGTGTCCAGTAACCGTTCTCCGATGCGTGACAGCCCGGTAATGAATCCCAGTAACAACCCAATCGAGCCACCAATCGCGAAGCCGGTTAATGCCCTGGCGGTACTGATGGCCAGATTACTGCCGAGTTCGCCACTCAGAGTCATGCGCCAGAACGTCTTCCCGATAGTGACCGGGGCTGGGAGTATTCTGACCGACAGCCAGCCAATCTGTGCCGCCAGTTGCCACAGCACAATCACGACGACCGGTATCGCCCAGGGAACCAGTGCATTCACCAGCCGCTTTCTGACGGCCCGGGATTTTCCGGCACGCTGAGTCTCAGGCTCCGGGGTATCCAGAGAGAAAATTGCCATTATTTACCTTCCTGTGCGGGAGTAGTGGCTGCGGCAGAACTCACGTCTGGCGCCGGGAGTTTAAAGCTGTGGTCAAAGGTAGGCGCTACCTGAATCGTCTTAGGTAGCAGTCCGCTCTGGTGATAAAAATCGGCGGTCTGTTGCTGCTGGACCACGGTCTGTGGGTCGATGGACTGCCAGACCATATGACGCCGGGTAAACGACAGTTTGACGGCATCAACCGGGAAACCGATGATTTTTGACAGCGTCTGACTGTAGCTGTCCGGATGTTCATTGGCCCATTGCTGCGCGCTGGCCAGACGTAACAGAAAATCCTGTAAGGCTTTGCGTTTCGCCGGATCGGCCAGCGCCGAATCGGTAGCAGCGACATAGCTGTTTCCGGCCCATAATCCACGGCCATTCACCAGCACCCGCATGTGATCCTGAGTTTCCGCAAAAGCTGTATAAGGTTCCCAGGTCGCCCAGACATCGACCGAACCACGGACCAGCGCCAGTTTGGCATCTGCCGGACCAAGAAAGCGGAAATTCACATCACTGGCTTTCAGCCCGGCACTGGCCAGCGCCTTCAGTGCCACAAAATGGCCGATCGACCCGCGGTTAGTGGCAATACTTTTACCTTTCAGATCAGCCGCTGAATGGAGCGGGCTGTTGGCATTTACCAGTAAGGCCGTGCCGTAAGCATCAGATTTTGCCACCGCAATGGCTTTCACCTGTGCGCCACCGGCTTCAGCGAATAACAGCGGAGCATCTCCGATAATACCGGCATCTACGGCTCCGGCATTCAGGGCCTCTCCTAACGGCGCAGCCGCCGGAAACTCTGTCCAGCGGATGTGATAAGGCAGATGCTGTAAATTACCTGCCGCTTCCAGTACAGAACGCATTCCGCCTTTCTGGTCAGCTATCTGTAACGTCACTTCTTCTGCCTGTACGCTGGCGACAGACGTACCCAGTAATAGCATTAATGCAGCGATCCTTTTCATGGTTGCTCCTGAGGGGTATTTGCCGGCGTTGATGCAATCTTGTCAGCACCTGTAGCCAGACTGAAATCAAAGGCATGACTGACATCTACCGCTTTGGGTAACACTTTTTCCTGGTAGAAAACGTCGGCAGAATGTTGCAATGCCGCCTGAATGGTCTGGTTGAAAACCACCGGTGAAATTCGCGCGCTGGCAATCCATGCACGGGTCACATTCTGTGGCATGTGTAACTCATCAGAGAGGGCCACAGCGAATTGCTGCGGATGCTGTTGCGCCCAGCGTTGCGCCCGTGCCAGACGGGTCAGTAAATCGACGATAGCGGCACGCTTAGGACTGTTAATTGCATCCTGACGCGCCAGAACAAAGGAGTAGCCACTCATGATCCCCTGGCCTCCGCCTTCCGGTACCCGTTGCGCATGATCGATGATTACCGCGGAAGAGAGATAGGGTTCCCACGGGGCCCAGGCATCCACCGATCCGGAAGCCAGCGCCGCACGACCATCGGTCGGGCTAAGAAAGCGTAATGACACATCGGATGGTTGTAGCCCTGCCCGTTTTAGTAGGCCAAGCACCAGATACTGCCCCCAGCCACCGCGGTTAACCGCAATGCGCTTGCCCTTTAAATCAGCGAGTGAGTGGATTCCTGCTGCGGGCCGTGACAGTAAGGCGATACTGTCCGGATTATTTTGCCAGGCGCCGACCGCTTTGACGGGTGCGCCGGCAGCATAGACATACAGGAACGGTAAATCGCCGGTAAACCCGACATCCAGAGCACCCGCATTTAATGCTTCCTGCACCGGCGCACCGGAATCAAAGGAACTCAATTGCAGATGATAAGGAAGATGTTGCAGTTCTCCTGAGGCTTTCAATGCCACCAGACGGTCCCCTTTCACATCCCCCACCCGCAGCGTGACTTCATCTGCGGCATGAAGCAGCGGGGAACCCAGCGCCAGCAACAACAGTGCCAGCGGTGTCCGTTTAATCATCAGGCAATCCTCGCCAGCGTATCTTCTGCAGCCACTTTTTCACGGGTCAGAGGTAACAGTGCCTCGCCAAACTCGCGGGCATCGTTAAGCGGGTCGAAGCCACGAATCAGTACGTTTTTGATCCCCAGCCGGTAATATTCCAGTAATGCGTCAGAGACCTGATCAGCGGTACCGACCAGCGCCGTCGAGTTGTATCCCCCCGCCACCAGTCCTGCCACACCGGTCCATAAATATTTATCCAGCCATTCACCCTGTGCCGCTGCATCACGCAGACGTTGCGCCCCTGTGCTCTGAGGCTTAGGTAATCCAAAATGGTGGCCGGAATCTGCCAGTTGCTTTTTTGCCAGCTGATAAATATGAGCGGCTTTTTCACGGGCTTCCGCCTCGGTCGCACCAATCACCGGTCGGAAAGAGATACTGAAGTCGATGTTACGCTGATGGCGGGCGGCACTGGCACGCACGGCGGCCACCGTCTGTGCCGCTCCGGCCAGTGGTTCTCCCCACAGGGCAAATACATCCGCATGCTTGCCGGCAACTTCTATCGCTTCCGCAGAAGAGCCGCCAAAATAGACAGGCAAATGTGTCTGAGCAGGCTTAATGGCAGAGAAAGCGGCTTCGGCCTGATAGTACTCGCCATGATGGTCATATGGGCGGGAGCGGGTCAGGCTCTGTTGCAGAACATCGAGAAATTCATCGGTACGGGCATAACGTTGCGCTTTATTCAGATAATCGCCGTCACGCCGTTGTTCGGCATCACTGCCGCCGCTGATAATGTGAACCGCCAGACGACCGTCCAGCAGTTGATCCAGGGTCGCCAGTTTACGGGCCGCCAGTGTTGGCGAGACGAACCCCGGACGGTGGGCCAACAGAAATTTAATTCTGGATGTCTGGCTGCCAGCCAGCGCGGTCACCAGAAATCCATCCGGTTGATCAGACCAGTAGCCCACCAGAATTCGGTCAAACCCGGCCTGTTCGTGTACCCGGGCAAATTCACTGATATAGTGTTTATCAAACACCGGCCCTTGTGCCGGAATGATCTCGGATGCCAGGCGATGCCCGATCATCCCTAAAAAATTAATGCTCATGATATCCCCTCTGTCATGATGCCGGCGAGTCACCAGCCGTTAAGGGGCATCATATTCACTGGGTTATCATGAGTGAAATTAATTTTTTAGCTAAGCTAATATAAAAATAACGCATAATCAGCCCAACTTTACTGAGTGGTTCGCAGGGTTCCCCTCCCGGTTATGCCCGGGTTATACGGTAAAATAGCTTTCAATTCCGCCGGCAATGGCCTTTGCCATCTTCATTCTGAACTGACGGGTTCCCAGCAAATGCTCCTCCTGTGGATTGGTAATAAAGGAGGTTTCGATCAGGACCGAAGGAATGGAGGGGGATTTCAGCACCACAAATGCTGCCTGCTCGGGGTGATAACTGTGCATAGTATGCACGGTACGAATATGTCCAATCATATGCCGGCACAAGTCCAGGCTACTTTTAATATTCTGATTTTGCACCAGATCGAAAAATACCCGCTGTAACTGAGCATCTTTGGTCTGCACGTTAATATCGGCGTAATCATCGGCGGCATTCTCCCGCTGCGACAGATAACGGGCCATGGTACTGCTGGCCCCGCGCGTGGACAATGCATATACCGATGCGCCATGTGCCTGTGGGCTGGTAAATCCGTCAGCATGAATTGACAGAAACATATCCGCATTGTGCTGGTGCGCGATATTAACCCGTTGATACAACGGGATAAAGTGGTCATCCTCGCGGGTTAACCGCACTTCAATATGCCGGTGGTTCGCGAACAGGGTCTGTAAATTATGGGCAATTTCCAGCACCACATGCTTTTCTTCTTCTCCCTTCTCGCCAATAGCTCCGGGGTCTTTACCGCCATGGCCAGGGTCTATCATCACCAGTTTGCGGGCCCGTGGCTGCATGGCACCAGGTGACGTTGTCACCTCTACTGCTCCGGGCGTTCGTGAGGGGGTTCTGTACCCTGTCGAAGGCTGGTTTGCTGTACTACTGCGGGCGGGAGATAACGGGGTAAAGGTCAGAGTCGCAAACTCTTCTTTTGCCAGCGCAGGCAGGCATAAAGCCAGCCCGGACAACAGGAAATGACGCCGTGCTAAAGTTAATTTTTTTTTCATCGTGTTTATCAGGTTCCTGACACGGGATCGGGTAAACAAGGATCAGTTGATAAGTATATCGATGATTCAGGTAACTTTTTTGCTGTTTGTTTTGCAAAATACGTCAGCCAGCTTTACCGGGAGTTATCTCTGGCAGGAGAATTGTCTCAGGCAACAGCAAAAACATACCCAACGTATCACGGCCCTGACAGCCTGTTCCCTTAACAACAGAAACCGCGCTAACAGAAAGAACCTCACGGTAAGACACAGGAAAAAACCATCAGCCAGCACCGCCTGTCAGAAAATCGACAATGCTGTTAACTATCTGAAGGAATTATGCAAAATGGAGAGTATGGCGTTGAACACAGTCCGAATTTTGATTAACCCGCACAGGCCTGTGTCGTTGGGAATCACTGGCAAACCAGTCCGGCAGATACATAGTTGAGTACGGGTCACCTCAGCACCTGTCAGCATGCCGTCGTGACCCGAAGTTTATCACCTGTGGTCAGTAAAACAGTCAGCTTTTACTGACTGGCTGTCACCCGCCAGACCGCATTTCCGACATCATCGGCAATAATCAGTGCACCCTGCTGGTCCTGCATCAACCCGACAGGTGCACCATACAACTGTTTCTGATCCTCAGAATAGAAGCCGGTAACGACCGGTTCCGGCTTGCCGGTTGGCTGACCATTGTTAAAGGCCACATAAGAAACCTGGTAACCACTCAATGGTGAACGGTCCCAACTGCCGTGTTCACTGATAAAAACCCCGCCGTGATATTTCTGCGGTAATGACTGGCCGGTATAGAACCATAAACCCAGCGGCGCCACATGTGACCCTATCGCATAATCAGGTTTTAACGCTTTTTCTACCAAATCAGGTCGCTGTGGCATGGCCCGCGGATCAACATGCTGACCATAGTAACTGTAAGGCCAGCCATAGAAGCCGCCTTGTGTTACCGAGGTCAGATAATCCGGCACCAGATCCGCACCGATTTCATCCCGTTCATTGGCGATAGTCCACAGTTTTCCGCTAGCGGGTTCCCATTGCAATCCGGTCGGATTACGGATACCACTGGCATATATCCGGCTGGCACCGGTATCTGTAAATACCTCAAGGATATCGGCACGGCGATATTCTACTTCCGGGCCATTTTCCGTCACATTACTGTTTGAACCGACCCCGACATATAACCGGGTACCATCCGGACTGGCCAGCAGTGATTTGGTCCAGTGGTGATTAATGGTATTGGGTAAATCAGCCAGTTCATTGCCCGGATCCGTAATTTCGGTCTGTCCGGTCTGATAAGGGTAGCGTCTGATACTGTCGGTATTGGCGACATACAATGTGTCACCAATCAGTTGCACCCCGAACGGGGAATTCAAATGTTGCAGAAACAGATGCTTTTCCCAGCCATTCGCTGTATGCCGTAACAAGGTAATCTGGTTGCCACCTTTGGCACCCTTACCGGACTTATTTTTCACCAGTGAGGCAATCATCTGTTTCGGTGTTGTCACCGCCTCTGTGCCCGGGCTGTTACTTTCCACCACCAGTACATCGTTGTTCGGTAACACGTATATTTGTCGCGGATGCTTTAAGTCTGAAGCAATCTTCTCAATTTTTAAGCCTTCCGCTACTTTCGGGGTTGCACCTTGTTGCCAACCTGCGGCATCCGGCACCTGCATTGGCGGTACCAGGAAGTTTTTCGCCACCGGCAGATGCGGGTCACTTCCGGATTGTTGTTGCGGAGTAAGTTTTGCCTGCTGATCACAGCCAGTTAGCCCTAAAGCGATGATGACCGCCAACGGGGCCAGTTTCAGCGTTTTATTCATGATCTGCCTCCTGCAAAATTCCGTGACCGACCGCTCACCACCAGGGCACCCAATGCCAGGAAGATGACAGTAATCACCGATAACACCACATTTTCCGGCACTACTCCGTAAGCATCGCGGCTGTGGACGAAAGCATTAAAAATGGCAGCAATAATGGCCAGCACATTCAGCCAGAAACTCAGCCTTTGCAAACGCCGGCCAGGGTAGTCAGGCCCGGTCCAGACCTGTACCAGGTTAATCAGCCTCGGAATAATGGCAAACAATAACCCCAGGGTAATCAGCCAGCTGGCGGATTTCTGCCACAGTATCTGACTGCTGTACGCATAGGTGATATCGAAAATCAGCGCACCCACAAAAAATCCATAAGGAACAGGGTTCAGCAATTCAAATACCCCCGTAGCCAGCACCGCCCCCCGCCGCCTTTCAGGTACATTCATATTAAGATTCCTTATCTCTGACAGAATGTTGTCTTACCGGATTCACTGCCGGTAAGCCGGAAGATTCCTGTTTTCCGTGCTCTACAGCCTCCCTGCCCCGTTAAGCATAGTGAAATGTGGCAAAATGTTTCCTTAGTTCACTATTTGTTAACATAAATAAGATTATTCGTAGCCCTGACTCCTGAAAGATTTCACTACCGGTGAACAAAAAGCCACTAAGCGCACAGATAACCGTCAGAATGTTTTAAAGTTAGGCAGTTGAATCCTAATGTGTTTATCCGTATTGACAACCTGCCATCAGGCCATTAATATTCGCCCCGTCTTCACGACAATTCCTCTGTAGTTCAGTCGGTAGAACGGCGGACTGTTAATCCGTATGTCACTGGTTCGAGTCCAGTCAGAGGAGCCATATTCAGGTCAGCAGACGTTCCATAACGTCTGCTTTCCGTCTTTCAGCCAGGCAGTTATCCACTCCCCTATATTCAATAACGTCCCGTAAAGTTCGGCACCATCCACCCTCATTTAATAGTATATTTGCTGGGACATCCGGTTCGATCTGTTTTGTACCATCAGACGGAGGGCTGACCTGTGGCGCTTACTGATATTAAAATAAGAAATACAAACCCTTCCGGGAAAGCCGTTAAGCTCACGGACGGCTTCGGTATGTATCTGCTCATGCACCCCCAACGACTCAAAATACTGGCGCATGCAGTACCGTTTTGGCGGTAAGTAAAAAACTCTGGCACCTGGCGTTTATCCTGCCATCTCTTTATCTGTTGCAAGGCAACGCCGTGACGAAGCAAAAAAGCTGCTGGCGAAAGGAAACGACCCTGTTGTGAATAAGCAGGACGACAAACGGGAAAATAGCGGCACTTTTTCGTTTGAATCGATCGCCAGACAATGGCATGCGGGCAATAAAAAATGGTCAGAAGAATACAAGGGGAAAATTCTGCGTACGCTTGAAACCTATCTTTTTCCGGTAACAGGCAATTGTCAAATCGCAGAACTGAAAACCCGCGACCTGCTGGTGCCGACAAAAGTGGTTGAGGATAAGGGTTTTAATGAAGTGGCTATTCGTCTTCAACAGCGTACCACTGCCATTATGCGTCACGCCGTTCAACAGGGTAATCTTGATTACAATCCTGCTCAGGAAATGTCAGGTGCGATTACCTCAGGTAAATGCGCTCATCGTCCCGCCCTGCCCTTTGAACGATATCACGAGTTTTTAGAACACATTGACGGTTATCGTGGACGATTACTTACCCGGCTGGCAGTGTAACTTACCCTGATCATTTGATTAGTCGTTATTAATCGATATAAACCATCAATGCCTCATTATTGATCGTTTTTATAGATCAATAAATTAATGAAATGTGAGATGAATTGACCAATTTTTTTCTTTAAGAGCACTGAATTTGAACACATTGAGTCCGAAACCTCTCACTATCACGTTGAGTCATGCTGTCATTACGGATATGGTAAATGACATCAGCTATATGTTCTAACCATAACGGTACGATATCGCTATCAACGACATGGTTTTACGATATAGTTTGTTAGAAAGGCAGTTTGTAAATTCAATTGCGATAAACCAGGTAACGGAGTACCCCGAGTGAGCAATGCATTATTTCCTTTAACAATCTTCACGACCCAGCGCCGTTTCAATGATTTTTCTACGGACGATATGCGTTATGGCGACATTCCGGAAGACAGGCTGAGAAGAGAGTTCGGACTTAACAAGATATCAAATGTGGTTGATCCCTACACACTGACCCGACTGACAGCATTTGATAATCCACAATCAAGATTCGCAGGAGTTTATGGTAGTTTTCATTGTGGCGATAAGCTGAGTGTCCAGCAATGTGCGCAGCTTTTGTTCGAGGAAATGCAGGTTACATCGATACCTTTTTCTTTCATTGGTCCGCACAGATATCTAATCAATCAGATGCTAAGGAATTTTCAGCTTTCACGAGGCTCAGCTTTTAATAATCCACAGTTGGATACAGCATATCGTGAGAAGTTACATTCTGACTATGCTGCTAAGAAAACAACGTCTATCATGCAAGAAACGATTGGATTATTCATTGATTATACCAGTAAAGGATTTCCTCGTGAACGACTGGATAATTTAACTTCTGCCATTAAACTCTCTGTACTTCCAAAATTTGACTCTTTAATACTTGATAAAATTAATGGAATGGGAGTTACTATTCACGACGTTTATGCAACGAAAATAGAAATTCTCCGTCTTGATGTTAATGAACATGGCTGGAAAGCAAGTGTCAGGTTTACCGGCCAGGATCATTTTGGTCTGGACATCGGTGATATACGTAAACAAAAATTCAATCAGTTTCAGTTTTTCAAAATATGGTTCGTTCTTCAACGATTTAACAAATTTGGTTTTCGTCCATTTCTGACAAATATGAAAGCTGTGATTGACATAGAAGGAAAACGATAATGCGTAAACTAGTCATTTTTTTACTGGCTGTGGTTTTATGTATTATTGGCTATCTGTTTACAGTAAAGCCTAACGTTTCTGTTATCGGCGCACATTACGATGGTAGTACAGCACAGATTATTGTTAATAAATTACCGTTTACCGACTCAAACAAGATTAATTGGTGGCAAAAAAACAAAAATGAAATTTTAAAAAAATACAATATTCCAACGGGTGATAAAATACCATTTCTTATTGTTATCTATGCCTTCGGTGATGGCTATCAAATAGAAGGTAAAAAAGACAGACTTTGCTTCTCAGATATAAAACCACCAAAAAATTGTATTGATAAAAAGATTCTTATGATGATTTGGCGCACGCGAGATGGCGGGGTTAAATATCAATTTTAATTTGTATTAGTTGCGACTTAATCTGACACATGCCCTTGAAAGGTTCAGAGTTACAGGTTTTGATATGGATGTCGAATCCTTATAAATATGTAAGGTAATTCTCATGCTTCACACCTGGTAACCCTGTTATAAAATATAAAATGGATTTTCTTAATCTGGTGAGGAACTCAAATTCCATTCATGTATTTTGGTATTTTTTTTCATTGCCTTATCCTATTTTTTATCCTGGAATGCTCCGATTCCGTTAAAATATAGGATTTAACTAACGACAGACAATCACCACTGAACATAAAGTCCGGATTAATAAAATAGTAGTTCTGAATCATTGTTTCCGCAATAAAGTTCTTTTCCACAAGCTCTTTCATACCCAGCCTTACGTAACCCGCTACTATTGGTGGTCATTTTGGTGGTCCTGACAGAAAGTGAATTCAGGTTTAGCTTGAATATTAGCCAGTTACTCGCAAAGGCGATCCCAGTCAGAGGAGCCATATTAGAGAAGCCCGCTAAAGGAAACTTAAGCGGGCTTTTTGCTGTGTCCGGTCGGCACTTTCAATTTAGGTTCAAATATAGATTCGGGTCGATAAAACTGGCTGTGTTGTTGCGGACAGGCGCTGTTGTCTGAACCAGATGAGTGATAAGGATTCCCTTATCTGGTTGTTTTCGGCAATTGACATGATCACCGGTCCCCACCTTATTCATTTGTAATTTGCGCGCACTATGGTCAGAGACGCTGAAGCATGTCCATCATCTTTACTCATTTCCTGTGTTCCTCCCGACAATAGCTTAACTCTGTACCTCACTGCTTCCGCTCGCGGCTACGGCTATCATCTGTCCATGCCCATTGTGCATGGCTTCCGCCCCATAGATGATTCCCAATGACAGGGTCACGATCTGAATACTTATCAGGTCAGTCATCTGAACCTTATGGGTGTAGAATTATTCAGCCTGTCAGTCAGTTATCACCAGGAAAGGAGGTGTTTCAGATAAAAAGTTCACAGACAGAGACTCTTAAAGTAACTGTGTGACTTTAATAAAATCAGCGACACCTCATTATGCTATACGACCTACAAAAACAAATAATTAATTTAAGAATAATTTACTAAATAATGACACCTTTAATAAATCACCCATAAACTCATACCCGACCAGAAAAAACCGCAATAAAAAGAAAGAATCCTAGACTGATTGATTAATACAATGGAAATCAGAATTATAATAAAGATTAAGAAATACTAAACAAATAAACCAGGTTAATTTAAAAATAATCACAAGGACTGTAAGTATGAAAAAAAACACTAACACCTCACGCCGGGATTTTATCCGGATAACATCCGCTGTCACTGCGGCTTCCCTGTTCAGTGGTAAAATGGCATTAGCGGATAGCCAGGCTAAAAATTCACAGACCGATCAGCCACGTGCAGTTCCTGTGACTCCGCCAGCTAAACTTCCGGAAGGTTACAATATTCTGTTTATTGTCTCAGATCAGGAGCGCTATTTTGATGAATATCCGTTCCCCGTACCCGGCCGTGAAAGGTTAGCGAAAACCGGGACACGTTTCACCAACCATTATATTTGCAGTAGTGTCTGCACACCATCACGATCAGTATTATATACCGGCCTGCATATGCCCCAAACGGGAATGTTTGATAATCTTGGTTTTCCCTGGATGCCTGACAGTCTGGACCCCAAACTGGGTACCCTGGGTCATGTCATGCAGCAACTAGGCTACTACCCGGCCTACAAAGGCAAATGGCATCTTAATAACCAGATACAAAATCCACCCGCTAAAAAAAACGCGGCTTACACAGACATGACTTCTATCCGGCGCGACGAACTCAATGCCCTGATGCAGGAGTATGGTTTTAATGACTATACCGGCATCGGTGATATCATCGGGCGTAGCCACGGTGGCTATCTTTTCGATGAACTGACCGCCAGTCAGGCCATAAGCTGGCTGCGCGGAAATGGCAGAGAAAAGCAGGAGATAAATCAGCCCTGGATGCTGGCGGTCAATTTAGTCAATCCTCATGATGTCATGTACCTTAATACCGATGAACCCGGCGAAAAGAACCAGTGGCAGGGCCGTTTAATTACGGGTAACAGCGGTTCTTTTCCGTCGCAACCACCGGAAAATTCACTCTATAAACAACGTTGGCCGGATGCTCCGCTGGCGGAATCCCGTCATCAGTCGTTTCATCAGCCAGGACGCCCGGCGGCACATCTTGAGTTCCAGTTATGCAATGGTATCATGGTCGGTACCATCGCTGATGTGGATCGACGCTGGAGAAAACTTCAGGACTATTATTTTAACTGCATACGCGATAATGATACCCAGCTGGTGAGGATCCTTGATGAAATTGATGCGCTGGGCCTGACAGAAAAAACAATTATTGTTTATACCTCTGACCACGGAGAACTGGCAGGAGCACATCAGATGAATGGTAAGGGTACCTGTACTTACCAGCAACAGGTCCATGTGCCGATGATTATCGTACACCCTGACTTCCAGGGGGGCAAAGAGTGCCAGGCCCTGACCTCCCACCTGGATGTCATCCCGACCATCGCAGGTTTAACCGGACAAGACACCCCTAAGAAAAGCCCGATCCTGGCCTCAAGAAAAGGGGTTGATTTCAGTTCTCTGCTGTACGCCCCGGAGCGATATCCGGTTAATCATCTGCGGGAAGGTATACTCTATTGTTACGATATGCTGTTGTATTCAGACGCGACTTATGTTGGCAATATGTTCAGAGTTATCCGTGATGAAAGGCTGAGCAGTGAAGAGAAAAAACGACGCTTCAGTATATTTTCTCCTGACCTGAAAAAACGGGGCGGTATCAGAATGATCTATGACGGAAAATATAAGTTCACCCGCTATTTTTCTTTGCAACAACATCACACTCCCGGCACAATGGAAATGCTTCGCAGATATAATGATATTGAACTCTACGACTTAACTAACGATCCTCAGGAAATAAATAATCTGGCCAATGATCAGAAATTTACCACCATCATTAATGAACTCAATGAGAAACTCAACCGGATGTATACCAGTGAAATCGGCAGTAAAGATAACGGGCACTATATTCCTCCGCTCAATGGTCTGAAATGGGAACTTGAGCCGAACCAGACGGCCTGGTTATTCAGGGATTAACCGGCGTTATTGCACACCAGCCCCGGGGATAACACTTTTCTCCCCCCCTGGTGGCTGGTGGATCTGCAGATGTCTGAACAGTACAGCCACTGGATTGCGGGTAAAGGTAGCCCACAGCCTGAAACAGAAGGCAGATTTCCGGACGAGGATATTGTCGTCCCACTGGATTTTAATAAAACGGACCGGGGAACTCTGTCGGGATAGCCATTAGCCTGATTGCTAAACAGGCCGGTAATTTCCGGGCTGGCATATCAACTGATTAACTGCAACGGTCACCAGAAAATCACTGACCACATTAATCATGGGAATACCTGGAAATTCATCTACCCTGCGCAATAGAACTCAATTCTTATCCCACTGGGTTCATAGCACATCATATGCATTGACGGTCCTTCGCCCAACAAGGTTGGCTCAAATTCGATTTCAATCTGATTATCCTTCAACACATTCAGCAACTGATAAAGAGCGTCCCGGCTATCAACCCTGAGTGCTAAGTGATGAAGCCCGACATTGTTTTTACGATCAAAACTAACCGGATCAACAGGTTGTGTTTTCCAGAGCGTAATCATCAGTGAATCATCTTTTACAAAGATGGCAGGATAATCATCACGTCGTTTGACTTCTTTCCATCCTAACAATTTAGTGAAGAACTCAGCGCTCTCTTCAAGGTTACTGACAGTTAAACCAATATGGTGTGCGCCTGAAGTGACTGACATGGTTAAGATCCCCACGGGTTAAGTGTTTTATTCAGGGTTTGGTCAGTCAGATAAATGACTGACCTGATATCTGCTATCTTATCCTGAAAAACGGCAATGATTCTTCTGAAAGCTTCTGCAAAACCTGTCAGGACGCGACTTTGCCGCGCGGATCATCAATATGCTGTTTGGCCACATCATAACGGATCCCTTCGCGATGCAGAATACGTACGTTTTTCACCACGGTAGCCAGTGCTTTTAGAAAGGTTTCCGAATGCTCATGGCGTTCATAGGCTTCAATATTCGCCCAACCTTCGGACAGATGAAATGCATCCGGATTCACCAGGTCCTGAGAAAAGGCATAAAATACACAGCCCGGTAATTGCTGAGCCGCCTGCATTTCCGGCTTGACCGCATCAATAAAGGTTTGCCGGTCTTCAGGGTGCACACGGTAGTAGGCACTGACGATGATTTCGGTCGGCAGGGTTTTATCGTGATCACCCGAGGTACTAATTTTAGGGTTAAGGCTCATTATTTTCTCCGTAAGTCTACTGTTGAATTGAGTAACGCCTTGCAGACAGGCACAGGATTATTCGCCGTGGAAAGCACGCCACGCTGCAAGCGTATCCAGTGATTCACGCAACAAAACTATCTTCCCGTCTTCCGCGACCAGCCTTCCGGCATAGGTCTGCTTGTATATCCGTCCGGTTCCTTCGACAGGAGCTTCCACGCTATATTCGGCAAATGCCTGGGTCGGTGTTTCGATAAAGAACCGGATATTACGGAAACGAAACTCAGGAACTTTACTTAGCAGCCCACCAATAAAACTTTCGATAGCTGCCGGTCCCTGAACCCTGTGTTGCTGACCCAGAGTCTGCAGATACGGTAATTCCAGAGCACCCTCAGCGGCAAATAGTGCAGCTGCGGCTCTTGGGTCCCGGATACTGTCCAGATAGTTTTGCAGTAGCTGTACGGCTGTTTTCATGGGTGATGCCCTTCTGTTTTGAAGCCGGCTGTCTGCGGCATAAGACAACAATAAAGGAATCCTGAAAACCACAAAATAGAAAATAAAGAAAGACATCATTGCAAAATTGAAATGGTAACAGTGTCCTATAAACGACACTGTTTTAGCTTAACCCCACTCAGGATCACTCAGGTGCTTAACAAAGAAATCTGACAGCACTTTCACTTTGAGCGGGCGACTGCGGGCTGTCGGGGTCACAAAATAGAGCCCGCCCTGAGTCATTGACCATTCATCCAGCAGATGGATTAACTGACCCGTTCTCAGATACTCAGCCGCCATAAAGTCCGGCAATTCGGCAATCCCCTGCCCGGCCAGCAGTGGTGGCAGTAATGCATCTGAATTTGTCACCCGCAACGGGCCATTGGGTACTACATCTTCCTGAGCACCCGAAGGATGGGTGAAACGCCACACCTGGCTGCGGGCACGATAAGCATAACTGAAACATGTTCTGGCCGACAGTTCACGCGGGTGCTGAGGCACTCCCTCGCGCGCAAGGTAGCCCGGAGAAGCCAAAAGGTACTGTGTCACGTTACAGATCTTACGCGCTACCAGCGAAGAATCCGGCAATGCTGCGATTCGCAATGCCGCGTCAAAACCCTCAGCGATTAAATCCACGGAGGCATCAGAAAGATGAAGATCGACGCTCAGCTCGGGGAACTGATCCAGTAGTTTAGGTAACAGTGGTGCAACCCAGCGCAGACCAAATGACATAGGCACCGCCAAACGAACCTGACCGCGTGGTTGCACCGCAAGTTCATGGGCTTCACTTTCAACCTCTTCCGCCTGGCGATAGATTTCCGAGGCTTTTGCCGCCATGCTTTGACCAAACTCTGTCAGTGACAACTGCCGCGAGGTGCGGTTAAACAGCCGCCCGCCTAACCGTTCCTCAAGTCTGGCGACAGCACGTGATACGGTGGGTACCGACACCCCCATCACTCTGGCCGCCGCAGCGAATGACCCTTCCTCGGCGACTTTGGCAAACATCGCGAGTCCTTCAAAATCCGGGAATTTATTCATTTCAAATCTGCAATGATGAGTTTCAAATCATTCTATTTTGAAATTAGCTCCCCGTCGATATGCTGTTTAGACCAAACGATACCGACGGTCAGCAACAACGATTCGTCGGGTGAATCATTTATCTGAAGGATAATTAACTTGAGCCACCAGAAAATCACTTCATTGTTATTCGCTTCCTCACTGGTATTGGGTGCTGCCAGTTTTTCAGTCCCGGCAATCAGCGCCGCACAGACCCCACTGGTGACCGTTGCCGGTTTAGATCATGTCGGAATTAACGTTCCTGACCTGAACCAGGCTATCAGCTTTTTCCGGACCACCTTTGGCGCCACACTGGAATCCGATATAGCGCCGGGGGCCATTCCTGCCGCCTGGAAAACCGCCTATAACTGGCATCAGTCCAGCGAACTTAAGCATTTTGCCATGGTGCGTTTACCGAATGGCACCGGCGTAGAGCTGTTCGAGTACAGTGGAAAGCAGGTTGATCATCACCGTCCACACCAGGATGACGATGCCGAAACCCATATCGCCCTGAAGACCAGCAACGTAATGGCAGGATATCAGGCGGTGAAAGAAGCAGGTCTGAAAACATTAAGTTCGCCGGTCACCAATGCCGATGGCACCCAATGGTTTTACTTTCTGACTCCCTGGGGTTCGCAGATTGAACTGACCGGTAAAGAAAAAAATACCGGCTAAGAGGATATGCAGATGAAGAAAATATTCAGCACTATGTTACTGGCCACCAGCCTGCTAACCGGTGCCCATGATGTCTGTGCGGAGGAGACCAGTATGAATACAGAAGCCACTCAGACCGAACCTGCGGGATTACAGCAGTTGATAGACCATCATTTTGCCCTCTGGAATAATCCCCACCCTGCTGAACGGGCAGCAAAATTTCCAGAGGTCTATACAGCAGACTTTTTTATTGCCGACGAGAATGGTCTTAATCAGGGTATGGAACAGGTCAATGCGGCGATAGGTAAAGTACAATCCCTGCACAGTGGCTTTATTTTCACTCCCGCTCCGGTACAGTGGAATCATGGCATTGCTCGTGTCAGCTGGGGATACGGCCCCGCCAACCACCCGTTCCTGGTGCGGGGTGAAGACATATTTACGGTAAGCCACAACAGATTATCCAGTGCCCGGGTTTTCCTGCAGAAATAAACTGATAATCCAGTACTCACGATTCAGTGGCCAGTGGTGAAAACCAGTGGCCTCTGCAGTAAATCGTTTTGATCGTTGTTTCAGAAAATTTGAGACACTCTGTTTCTGCGGAAAAAACAATTCAGAGCTTGCCACGTATTTTTCTCGACAGAGTACGCAGGTTATTTCTCATTTTCAGCAGGTAATAATAGAAATTTTTCCGGGTGACCTGTACCTGGTATTTATTTTCCAGAAGCAGCATGTCATTGGCTTTACACAACGACAGGCTGCCCTTAAATGACAAATCAATCACTTTCAATCGTCCGTCATCACATACAATAAAGTTTCCGGCATGAATATCATTGGAAGATAAGCCACCGCGATGAAGGGCCGAAATACATTCACTGACCCGATCTATATTAGACTGATCAATTTCACCAATCGACGCCCCATCAACGAATTCAAAAACCGCATAACTATCAATACACTGTCTGAATTTTTTCTTTTCAGCAATAAAATAGATATTAGGGGTGTAATTCAGTAACCACTCCCTTCCCTGATTCAGATAACGCATCAGACGGAGGTTGGCAGACCGGTAAATAAAATTCTGCAACCGCTTTTCCAGCCGGTTATCTATCTCCCTGTCACGCTTGATAATGAAATACTTAGAAATGTATCTGACCAGATAAATATCACGCAGAGGATTACCACTGGGAAATTTTTTAACCACGAATTGTTCGAAATTATCACTGAAGATAAGATCGTTAAAAATTTCACCCTCCCGGGTGAAATAGACGTCGTAGCCAAAAGATTTCGTTCTGTTTATCGACAAATTGTAACCATATATTAATATTAATGTAAACTTAAGTGATTATAGCTTTCTACTGTTCCAGACCTTAACATTTATTGCTATTTATCTGATAAACCAGAAGGTGATAATTATTAATAGTTATAGTCACTTATAGGAATCAAATCGACCTATAACAGATCCCGATCCGTAGTTCACTCATCAGGGACACTTCTGAAATGACGATGACTGAGATTAAAAAAGGGTAAGAATTTCGTCACGATGGGCGGGCAACCAAAGATTAGCGTGGGAGGCGTTGCCGAAAATCTTACTACCACGGGTGGGCCCTTCCCTTAGCAGACCTGATCATGAAAAACAAAACCAGTCCCCTGCTCGTTCCCATTATCAGCAGGGTTAGGCTATAGTAGCGGCTTGTTCCACTTTATCTTATTCACAGGTAGCAGCAGCAATGGCATTGATCCCCAAAAACTATGCACGACTGGAAAGCGGTTATCGCGAGAAAGCATTAAAAATTTACCCGTGGATATGCGGACGTTGTTCGCGGGAGTTTGTCTATTCAAACCTGCGTGAACTGACCGTTCATCATATTGATCATGACCACACCAATAACCCGGAAGACGGCAGTAACTGGGAACTATTGTGCCTGTATTGTCATGACCACGAGCACTCAAAATATACGGAAGCCGATCAGTACGGTACCCGCGTTGTCGCCGGAGATGACGCTCAGAAAGATGTCGGTGCGGCCACCTATAATCCATTTGCCGATTTGCAGGCGATGCTGAATAAGAAGAAGTGAATCTGTGTCAGTCACAGGGCAGCGGTAAGTGCCTTGTGATTTATCCTGCTGCTCACACTACTCCGATGAATTCTGCAAAAAACACAGATCGGACCTGTTTTTGTCCGCACAGGATTTTTCCTGTACGGACAGGTGGTTAACTGCTCAATCGTTAATCATAATATTCCGGAGCATGACGGAAGGATGGCCAGGCATTGGGGTCGTGGCCGGTGACCACTTTGGCTGCGGTACGCTCGACCACACTGTGCATCTTTTGCACCGAACGTACTGCTTCTACCGCCGACGACATAAAGCCTGGCAGTGCATTTCATCCCAGTGATCCATGGTATAGGCAGCATCAATGGTCAGTAGTAACGGTCCGCTGTTTGGCAATGTTACCAGTACCGACTGGTGGACGTGGGAATGGCCGGGGGTGAAGACCGTTTTCAGTGTACCGTCGCCGTAAATATCATAAAAATCATTATTCTCCCCGTTGAGGAATTCCCATTTCAGGCCAGGACGGTCGAAATCATTACGGATATAGCCACCTGCGGCAAACCAGTCAGGAGTAAAGGCATACTCATATTCGCGGCGCTGTACAATGTGGGTGGAATTCGGGAACCGGCCTACCGCTCCGGTATGTTCAAGTTGCAAATGCGACTGTAATACATAACGAATATCTTCCGCACGGATACCCATTTTTTTAAGTTGCGCCACACATCCCTGATATTCCCGCATGACCGGCCAGTAGACATCCGTGATACCGCCCCAATAGCCTTTCGGATCAGTGGCTGTTTCCACCGCATTCCCGCCGTCTATCAGAGTGTGGCCCTGAGGATGAGTAAGCAGGAAAAACGGCACCGGTATTTCATAATCAGCGCCGTCTCCCTGATTCATTTTGATGATGTGAACTTTGCATTTCAGCGAGCCAGTCTGAAACATATATAAGCGGATATCAGTAAGGGTGAGAGGTCCTTTGCCTGCAGTACCCGGGGTACAATGGGGGCGGCTTAAAAAGCCTGTCGGTACAGGTCCAGCGCGTCAGCTTCACTAACCTCTACCGGGTTATTTATCAGCAAACGAGTCTGCTTCATTGCGTCAGAGGCCAGGAGCGGCAGGGTATCTTCCCTTACTCCGACATCGCGTAAACGCCTTGGCGCACCGCTTTCATCCATAATGCGGATCATTTCTTCGATAAAAGCACCACAACGAGTCTGAATATCGCCACCTGCACCAACGTTCAGCACATCCGCCAGTTCAGCGTATAAAGGTGCCGCCTGTTTCGCGTTGTATCGAAGTACCGCGCCCAACATCAGGGCGTTCGATAGCCCATGGGGGACGTGATAATGTCCGCCCAGCGGATAGGCCAGCGCATGTACCGCCGCCACCGGAGAGTTGGAGAATGCCTGTCCGGCCAGGGTTGCTCCCAACAAAACAGCTTCGCGGGCTTTGCGGTTACTGCCATCACGACAGGCAATCACCAGCTGCCCTGAAATCAGACGTAATGCTTCCCGCGCCATAGCATCTGACAGCGGATTCTTTTTATGCTGGCTGGTATAAGCCTCGATGGCATGGACCATCGCATCAATCCCGGTAGCCGCAGTGTGGGTTGCAGGCAGCCCGACGGTGAGTTGTGCATCCAGCAGCACAAAATCACAGTATAACTGGCGTGACACGACACCCATTTTGGTGGTTTCGCTGGTCGTGAGAATCGAAATATTAGTCACTTCGGAGCCTGTGCCGGCCGTGGTCGGGATTTGTACCAGTGGCAGACGTTGTCCACGGACATTATCGATACCGTATAACCCATTCAGTTCCTGAGACGAATTTGCCAGAATTGCCGTAAGCTTTGCCACATCCAGCGAAGATCCCCCTCCCAACCCAATCACCAGGCTGGTCTGATGATCTTTTGCCCGTTGAGCTGATTCAAGGACCAGCGCTTCCGGGGGATCGGCCAATACGCGGTCAAAAACCGCCACCTCAAACCCGTGGCTGCGCAGACTATGTTCTACCGGCTCCAGTAAACCCGCTTTCACCAGTCCGCCATCGGTGACAATCAGGACATTGCGTTCAGAATAACGTCCGGCAAGAATTTCTCCCAAACGCCGCGCACCTTCCCATTCCACCAGAATGGAAGGTACCGTGGTAAATTCAAATGGCTTAATAAACTCTGACATAGTGGATTCCTTACTGACCGGCGATTGCCGCGATATATGTCTCAGGGAAAAAGTATCTGCTTAACCCACGGTGGTGCAGAGATACTTAATTTCCAGATACTCATCGATACCGTATTTTGAACCTTCTCTGCCAATCCCTGACTGTTTAATCCCGCCAAACGGAGCGACCTCGTTCGAAATCAGTCCGGTATTGTGACCAACCATGCCGTATTCCAGAGCCTCAGAGACCCGCCACATCCGGCGGCTGTTTTCGGTATAAAAATAAGCTGCCAGCCCGAATTCGGTATCGTTCGCCATTTCAATCGCCTGCTGTTCGGTATCAAAACGGAACAATGGTGCTACCGGCCCGAAGGTTTCTTCACGTGCGACCAGCATTTCCCGGTCAGCATTCACAATGACTGCCGGGGTGATAAACAGCCCTTCCGGCGTCAGCCGCTCACCGCCGGTGGTGACCTTGCCGCCCTTTTGCTGCGCGTCTTTGAGATGTTGTTGCACCTTAACCACTGCGTCCTCATCTATCAGTGGGCCTATCTGAACGCCTTCATCGGCACCGTCACCAATTTTCAGTTCAGCCACTTTCTCTGCCAGCCGTTGTGCAAAGCGGTCGTATATTCCGGACTGCACCAGAAATCGGTTTGTACAGACACAGGTCTGACCGGCATTGCGGTATTTTGACTGTAACGCCCCTTCCACCGCCTCCTCAAGATTTGCATCATCAAAAACAATAAACGGCGCATTGCCCCCCAGTTCCAGTGACAATCGTTTCAGCGTCGGTGCACAATCTGCCATTAGTGACCGGCCGATAGCCGTCGAACCGGTGAATGATAATTTTCTGACCACATCACTTCGGGTCAATACCCCGCCAATAACTTTGGAGTCACCGGTAATCACCTGCAGGACACCCGCCGGAATCCCTGCACGCATCGCTAACTCACCCAACGCCAGTGCCGTCAACGGGGTCTGTTTAGCAGGTTTCACTATCATCACACAGCCCGCCGCCAGAGCAGGCCCGGCCTTACGGGTGATCATGGCGGCAGGAAAATTCCAGGGAGTGATAGCTGCACAGACGCCAACTGGCTGTTTAATCACCAGCAGCCGTTTATCTGCCTGAGTAGGAGGAATAACATCACCATAAGTACGCTTACCTTCTTCGGCGAACCATTCGATAAATGAGGCCGCGTAGCTCACTTCACCTAGTGACTCAGCCAACGGCTTTCCTTGTTCGGCCGTCATAATCGCCGCCAGATCTTCTCTGTTTTCGGTAATCAGTTCGAACCAACGGCGTATCAAAGCACAGCGCTGACCGGCAGTTTGTTGTCGCCACTGTTCGAAGGCTTGCTGAGCGGAGGCCAGCGCCTGTTCCACTTCTGTCTGTGCGAGGCGGGGAACATGGGCGATGATATCAAGGGTTGCAGGATTATTTACCGACAGAGTCGCGCCATCCGCGGCTGAGCGCCATTCTCCTGCCAGCAGACAGGTTTCCCTTAACAGGGAAGGATCGTGTAATTTAAGCATCATTTTCTCCGCTTTCACTGGACAAAGTTCAATCTGTTGAACCAGATTCATTAGAGTGAATTTTGCGCAACCATTAATAAAACATCAAATTACTGTTATGGAAGTGCGAGCAATGCCTGAAATTTCAGCAGAAGAAAAAACGGGAGTGACAGTGCCTGCACTACGCCGCTCAGTGCAGATCCTTGATTTGATCAGCCAGTCTCCCTCACCGTTCAGCTTTACCCGAATTGTCAGCCAACCCGGGCTGCCAAAGAGTTCGGTACATGGTCTCTGTGCTGCGTTGGTAGATGAAGGCATGCTGATTAGCAACAGTGAAGGCACTTACCTGGTCGGTTCCTGAATCATGAGTTGGGCAAATGCCTTCCTCTGCCAGACCGATTTGGTTGAAGAATTTCAGCACCTGTGACAAAGACGAAATGAACTACGTGAATTTACCGTTACCCTGACGGTACTGGATGACTGCCAGGTGGTCTATATTGCCTGTTCTAACGGTAAAGCCGCTCTGGGTTTTACCTTCAGCATTGGCATGCGACTGCCCGCACCATTCACTGCGACCGGTAAAACCATTCTTAGTACGTTAAGTGATGAAGAGATCTGCCGACGTTTTGCCGATCGCTGGCCGGAACCACTGACCAGCCACAGTGTAGATTCTGTCAGAGCTTTAACCTCAGAATAACCCCATGTCAGGGGATGTGATTATTCCATCGATAACGGACAGATCCGCGAAGGCATGTTGTGTATTGGCTCACCAGTCAGGGATTTTTCCGGCCTGGCGGTATCGGGTCTGGCTGTGAGTCTGTTGCAACAGGAAGCCGGGCTGCAGACAATTGACACTATCGGTAAAAAATTGCTGGAGATAGCTGCTTCACTCTCAGCCAGACCAGGGGATGACGTTAACCGTTAACCACACCCCAAACGCGCGGAATAATGATATTTTTGGTCAGCGGAGCCAGTAACACTGTGCTGGCTTCCTCGCGGGATACCCAGCGGACTTCCTCGATTTCGGCGGCTGCCGCCACCTCACTCAACGGTTGCTCATGTCTAAACAGGGTGGCCTGAACGATATAACCCGGTTCATTCGCAGCGATATCAGTGAACTCTCCCATTGGTTTTAACTGAGAAGCTTCCAGTGATACGCCAAGCTCTTCCTGCAACTCTCTGATTACCGCGATTTGTGCCGATTCCTGTGGCTCGATTTTACCACCCGGTTGCATAAAATAGCGGGTATTTTTCTTCCTCACCAACAGCATTCGCTGTTGTTTATCGGTGATAACTGCAGCGGCGATACGGATAACGTTGATTTCAGCCATAAATACTCCGGAGAAAAATCAGCAGACAAGGTTCGTAAAACGCTGACCAGCATACCCTGATTAATAGCGGCTGACGACAGGAAGCCATTACCTTCCTTTCAGTACGCGGAATGACCGACAGCGGATAAAACTAATGTCAAAGAATCCACGCCCGGCCAGAAAGACAGTATGCATTCTGCCCCCTCCCTGTGAATCAGATATCGTAAATCACATAACAATCTTTTCCCTGAGCTTTTGCCTGATAGAGCATTTTATCAGCCACAGAAATCATATTTTCAAAATTCCCCTGATAATCAGGGTTAAACACGGCACCACAACTTACCGTCACCCCGGGGATTTTATGATGGCAGCCGATAACTCTGGTAGTTCTGACTGCTTCCAGTAGATGATCACAAAAAGCAACAAATTCACAACGATGATGACTGCTGAAGGCCACAAAAAATTCCTCACCTCCCCATCGGGAAATCATCATACCGGGATAGCGTAACTCTTTTAAGGTTGAGGAAATTGACTTAAGTACCTCATCCCCGCTATCGTGACCATAATTGTCATTAATACTTTTAAAGTTATCGATATCCAGCAAGATAAAACCTTGTTGCTGACCCGAGATAATGGTGTGTTTATTCGAAAATACGTAGCGACGATTGTACAGCTTTGTTAAATAATCCGTTTCAGACTGTCGGGTCATCTTGTTTACGGCACGCTGTTTCCAGTGCATTAACTCACACAGAAACACGGAGATAATCGCCAGCGAAATATCTTCCAGTCGGTGAGAAAATATCTCGCGGTATATACTGTTACCAAAGCTAATGGCATCAGTTTTCAGATAATGATAGCCACGCATCAACGAGCACATCAGTAAAAACATACCGTTATAAAAAACTGAAGCGTAAAAGTTAAGATAACGGGCAGAAATAAATAGCGCCAGAGCCGCGATGGATGATACCCCTAGCCAGTAATTGAAAAACATCAGAAACTGTACCAGCACCATAAGACCAAACAACAGAATAAAACGCCGTCTTTTAATTCCAGCCACCGGTAAAGCCTGACGAAAAAAAAACGGATAGACTACCATCACCATCATCAATCCGGTGGCCAGTTGCTCGCTGGTCCATTCAATCAATCCAAATAACGACACGTGCTGTTGGGTGTAAGCAGCAAACACCGCATAGCATAATGACTGTAACAGACTGGCACAGACAACCGGAATCAGCATTATCATGGTTTTGCGGTAAGGAAAAATAAGCCAGCGTTTTTTCACTAAAATCGCGATTGTCAGCGGAATAAATATCATCTGCAAGGAGTTAATCCATACCAGTACCAGTAACTGAGGAACAGGATTAGTATCATCACACATTAACGATGCTAATATTCCAGCCAGAAGATACAGACAATAGAGAAAAACAGCCGTCGTCCGTCGATATCGGGAATTTCTTCTCGCGATATACAACAGAAGTAACGCCGAGACGGTATTAACTGGCCAAAAAAACACAATATTATTGCTCCGGGCTAGACTTAACGGAATAATAAATAGTATAAATATCAATAAAAAGAATAGGATGGACGACTTCGGTAGGCCTGAATTAAACGGCATAGTGAGTTAACCCTGCGATAACTGGCGGCAGTCATTAAAGAGAACAACTGCATATTACGGATTAACTTAGTTCAATAATTTCCAGTAATCCAGTTCAAATCGTAAAAAACCTAATCAGGACGTCTGCAGAAATATTCAGATGGCAGGCGATGATGCAAGCAAATATCCATATTTCAGGGAAACCGTCAAACCCCGTTAAAGCGTTTCGTTTATCAGTCAGATACTTACTTACGCCAAGCGGTTAATATCCCGCAATCAGGCTGAAGGCGAGAAACGATAAGGCGGTGGGAACACCTGTGGTGCTATTATGATGAGCAGACCGTCGGAGTCAGTCTCGATCCAATGGTACATATCCTTGAGTCAGGCTTCTCGCTCACCACCCTGTGTACCCTGGTACTAAAACCGTCAGAGAGAATCATCACGCCAAATATTCAGCTTCTTCCAGGCCCGGCACTGTAGTTTATCTGTATGGTGGTCACCAATATTCTGGTGATTAATAATTTTCAAACCCATAGCGGCAGCGATTAAAAATTATTATGCTAATTCCGTGGTTTAACCTGATCTGTGGGATTGCAGCCTATCTGCTGTCAGATCGCAGGAAGGTGAAAGTCAGCATCTGAACATGTTTCAGTCGGTTTGTACTCCGGCTGTCAGATTAACAGCCGGGGGCGCGAAAACGATTCTGTTAAGGCTTCATCAGCTCTGAGGCTGAAGGATAATCGGATGCCCAGTCTGCTGATAGCGGTGCAATGAAAACATTTTCGGTACGGTTACGTGTAAAACGCCATTTCCCGTCATCACATTTCCTGAAACTATTAAATAATCGTGAAGAACGTAATAATGCTTTTCCATCAGAGAATAACCATGGTTGCATATGCACCCATTGCCCTGTGGCTGTAAGTCCATCAGCTGATACATGAATTTGTTCTGAGGTCATATAGTGACAATTGAGTAGCAATGCCGGCTCTTTCTTGCTTCCCCAGAAATTATCAAAGTGTTGGCGAATAGCCGCCTTACCAACAGCACGGCCAAATTGTCCGTCATAATATTCTCCTACACCTTCCCAGACGGCGTCTTCGTCGAAGAGTTCAACAATAAGATCAATACGTTCAGCATCATCCTTAACGCCATATTCTGGCAACGGCGTATCACATAAAAACATATAGCGCATCTCCAGTCTTCTGACTTCAGACTCTGCTTCAAGAACATTAATCCGTCTTACCAATGCATCAATGGTATGCTCATTCATTAAAAATATCCTTTACATAAAATTTCTAATTAATAAAATAAGTCACTTTAACTATTATGGATAAGGCGTGAGTGGCGAAATTCCCGAGAAAATAGCTCCGGCCCCGTCATAAGTTGCCTCACTAAGAAATGCATGCTGGGTGACGACCATAGAATCCCGTAAAATCCATTGCATCCTGTTAGATTCAAATATTGCCGCAGTTCCCGCCAGATGAAATGCCGCTTTGATGACTTCCGAACAAACCTGTGCAGCATGTGATGCACTCAGCCGTAATAAATTCGCCTGCTGATCCAGAATAGGTTTTCCTGCCTGAATATCAGCCCATGCGTCGTTTGGTGCTTCATAAAAAAAGGACCTGACGCTCCTGAACATCGCTTCTGCTTTACCGAGAGCAATCCGGTAATAAGCCCTGTCCCCGAGTCGTGGTGATCCGGTCAATGTTTTGTCACTGCCAGACATTGAAGCCACAAGATCCAGAGCTGCACGGGCTAATCCCAGATTCACTGCAGCATGTACCTGGGCCTGGTAACAAACTGAAGGATAGTGATAAAGCGGTTCATCAATAGTCGCACTGCTACCACGAATAAATGTCCAGTCGTCGTGAACGGCCTTACCCTCAATGCGCAGATCATGACTTCCTGTTCCCTGCATTCCCACCACATTCCAGTTTTCAACAATTTCCACTTCACTGGCTGGGAATACTGCCGTCAGTGGTTTCCCCGCAGATTGACCACTTCCATTAGCCGGGGTGCCGCCGATACCGACACCCAGCCAGTCAGCGCCTTTACAACCGCTGGCAAATTTCCAGTGACCGCTGACCTGCCAGCCGTTTTCCAGCCGGATGGCTGGCTGTACCGGGTATAATCCACCGCCATAGACCTGATCAGGCCCCGTTGCATAGATTACCGCCTGGGTTTTCACCGGCAATGCAGCGACATAGATATTTGCTGAGCCAAAAGCCGCAACCCAGGCTGCCGAACCATCTCTTTGTGCAATATCTTCAATAATCTTCAGGAAATCCATCGGCGGTAAAGCATCACCACCAAACATTTTGGGCGTTGTCGCACGGAAAATACCGGCATCTATCATTTTATCTATCACATCCCGGGGGACATGAGAAAGATGGCCAAACTCTTCCCTTCGGGATTCGATTTCCGTCAACAGGATATCCATAGCCGATTGTCCGAATTTACTATCCAGTTTTTTAGTGTACTGAATGTTATTAATCACGGTCATTTGATCACCTTTAACAAAAATAGCATGAATTACTACAATGACTGGTTTACTGATTAAAAACCAATTCTCATTATTGATAGCATAAATAATCAGGGTTAATATTACGACCACAAAGCATATTTATAAAATCTCTAATGAACCATATATATTAGTTAGTGCAATTAACTTGCATTGTGAAAGAACGCATTGGGTAATGTGGCGACTTTAAGTTTATCTCAGGCAACCGCTGATAATCTTCACGCAACAATTTTCTGACCTGTGAGTTAAGTGATACTGATAATTCCATCACCGAATTAAAAACCACTTTATTACGTTGAATGTAACTATCAACGAATGGATAATCGGAATAGAAGTTTACCGGTGTATAAACCTCTACCGTCACTACTGCTGGCAATTGTGTCAGAAGCATCGGGTGGGTTTTCAGATATTCTCCGACCCAATGATGACTAAGTTTATCCTGGCTTTGATAACCCACCAGATACGAGCTCATTATATTATCTCGTGGTAATTTTGACTTCAGATAATATCTGACCGACATTATCTGACAGAAAAATTGGCCTACACCACCAGACGCCGATAGCCAATCGTACAGAAAACTATTCTCTGCCAGTGCAGCTTCAGCATATGTAATATTATCGAAGTAACACTGCAGTACGCTGCCAGGACTTTGCTGGTTTTCGATACAGGGATCATCACCCGCCTGTGATTCCGGCTGATGAATAGAAATACTGGTAAGGCCGCTAATCAGCGCGACATTTTCTGTTAACTCAGCCAACTCCTGTTCTGTCACTATTCCGTTGACAGCCCGGGCAAACAGACAAAAATGCATCGAGAACCTCCGGAATTAACAATGACCCAGTGAGTGAAATTGCCTGTTGAAATAAGTCAGACTGGACGGGTTTTCTTTACAACTTCCCGTGGAAAGAGCAATAAAGAAAACCGTATGGGAACCGTAATCCTGTTGACAACTGACTTTACCTTGCAAATTAACTGTCGCTTCCTGGAGGGCCGGTACCCCATTGCCGCCCACTAACCAGAGACTCTGAGCAAACCGTTCGTCGTGACTGATATCAGATTGTCCTGCAAATACTCTGGCAACATCTTCCTGCCCGGCAGAAAGTATATTGATGCATACTTGTTTATTCTGAATGATCTTGTTGTGGATAGAGCTCCGTTTATTGATACACACTAAAAGCGTCGGAGGAGTATCGGTAACCGAACATACGGCACTCGCGGTAATACCACCTCTTCCTGCAGGCCCGTCGGTAGTTATTATATTAACCGAAGCAGACAGAAGTGACATTGCATTAAAAAAGTCAGATTTATTCATATTTATTCGTCTCTACATGGTAAAACTAATAGTAGGGTAACAGCGGAACCATCAATTAAATATTTATATAAAACCTCAATAATTCCATGAGAAATAATTCATCAGAAAATGTCAGAACTGGTAGGTCATACCTATACCGAAATCATTAGCTGAAGATATACTCATCGGAGAATCCTTAGAAATAAAATTTATTCTGTAGTCTGCATAAACAGACATATTTTTATCGAGAAGGTAAGATGCACTCACATCAAGATATTTCGCCAGAGTGATATCCCCATAATTTTCGACATCTTTAGCCTGTGACTGAAACCAGCCAATTCCCGGAGTCACCCCATTGGAAAATGTATACCTCATCAGCGCTTCATAGTTATTAGTTTTATTCGCGAAGCCATAGCCTTTCATAGGCGTGATATTGTTACCTTGTGAATAAAGCAAAGCTGAATAAAATGCTCCTGGATTATATTTTACTCCTACAGACCACATACTGGCGTATTGCCCTTTGCCATAAGCCAGTTGATTTTGTGCAGCTGTTCTTTTTGAATTTTCATAAGCGCCGAGTACGCTAATATCATTATCAAAAGAATAACTCAGTGAACTTCCAATCCCATCACCAGTTTCATAGTAAACACTTCGTGAATCATTATTGCTTCCTGATCCATTTTTCCCCTGATACTGAATCGCCCATGATAATTTATCTGTCAGGCCGAAAAAATTATGCGTACGGTAAGTCAGAAGCCCTGTGGCTCTGCCGGTCATAAATACATCAGTAAAGCTGTCAGTCAAAAAGTCAAAAATCGGAGCAAAGTCGGTAATACTGGTCACATCATAAAGCACACCGTCATTACGTCCGTAATCGATAGAACCGTAGTCAGCCCAGCGAATACCTGCATAACCATAACGGGTTTTGGAGTTCGATGTACCTTCAGCCTCAGAGTTGTTTAACTGAATATTCGTTTCCCACCGCCCGTAACCGATAAGTTCATCATTGATCTGTGTTTGGCCAAAGAATCCCAGCCTCATATAACTATTATCGCCATCGATAGTCGTATCATGGCTAAAATAATGTCTGGCTCTTATACTTCCAGTAAGATCCAGTATATTACCGTCTTTATTATATATTTCAGCCGCCTGAGAATAGCCGGTGACCATCAAAGTAGCCACTATCAACAATTTTTTATTATTCATTCCAACCCCTATAGAAAGTTAAATACACACGCGAAGTAAAAACTTAATTACTAAAAGACACAAAACAAAACTCAGGATATATAAATTTCCTCAGCGGTAAGAAAAGTATTAATTTTCTAATAAGCGCTTATCCTGCAGACGCTGTTGCCGGGTATAGGTTTCCGGAGCTAACAGTGTGGTGATTACAGTCACCAGTACCATAAATCCAAGATAGATAGCGATTGGTATTGCACTATTGAAGGTTGCTAATAAACTTGTGGCTATCAATGGTGCTAATCCTGCACCTATAACAGAGGATATTTCTCTGCCGAGGCCAATGCCTGAATACCGAATATTTGCCGGAAACAATTCACTGATAAATGCGGGTTGTGCCCCTTCCAGTAAGCCCAGAATAACGCCATTAGCCAGTATTAACGCCAAAATAACCAGGCCAGGCTGTTTAGTATCGAGCAGCAGGAAAAACGGATATGCATAGAGTAATGCCAATATCGAACCTGCGAGATAAATAGTTTTCCGGCCATACTTATCGGTCATATAGCCGGCCAGGAGGGAAAAGGGAATCATAGTAAACATTGATAAGGTTAAAGAAGACAGGATGAAATCTCCCGACAATCCCAGATATTTTCCATATGCAATCGAAAATGCAAAAAATATCCACGATGCACATCCCTCACCAAGCCTTAAACCAAACACAGTTAAAATGGCTTTGGGATGTTGTTTTATAGCCGCGATCAAAGGCGATTTCTCGACTTTGTCCTGACGCTTTATTGCCTCGAAATCTGCACTTTCTTTAAGAGTAAAACGTAGATACAGGCCAATAATCGTCAGTACAATGCTAAGCAAAAAAGGGATGCGCCAGCCCCATTGGTTAAATGCCGTACCTGACACGGCTTGAGAGAAGATAAATACTCCTGAAGATAAAACAAAGCCCATCACTGAACCACAGGGCGACATCGCGGAAAAAAAACCTCGCTTTGAACGATGTGTGTTTTCACTAATTACCAGAATACTACCACTCCATTCTCCCCCGACAGCCAGTCCCTGAATCATACGCAATGTGATCAATATTACCGGTGCCGCTATTCCTATCTGCTGATAATTTGGCAACAGACCCATAATGAACGTTGACAGCCCCATAAGCGCAATCGTCGCCGTCATAACTTTCTTTCTGCCATATTTGTCACCAAGATAGCCGCAAATAACGCCACCAAGTGGCCTAGCAACAAAACCCAGTGCCAGAGAGGCATAAGCAGCAATGGTTCCTGCCAGCGGATTTTTACTGACAGGAAAAAATAAATCGCCAAAGACTAATGCAGCCGCAGTACCATACAGAAAAAAATCATACCATTCGAGTATTTGTCCAATTGCAGATGTTAATACAAAACGAGCAGGCTTTTTAGTCTCCAGCTCAATATCTTTTTCAGAACAATCAATCACCACACCACTCATCATATATTCCTTGCAGGTAATAAGACGTTATTAGTATTTATTTACTGAGCATTCAATATATCCCTGACAAGTCATTGGTCAAATTCTACTGATTCATCATATGTATTAGTCTTATTCATATACTTAAATTTGCACTATTGAGTAGCACTACGCCCATAATTGGCGCGCCATAATGATCCTGATTCATAATTTTTTCTTACTCCTACTAAATTTTATCCGACATTTACGGATGAGACTAATTATTATTTACCTGTCGGGTGGTTTGATTTTCAATCAGTTATTTTCAATCACCACATGTCCTGATATTTCGGAAATCACTTATTCTTATAGATAAGATGACAGAACATATCTGCAGCAGTTTCAGTCATTGTTTATTATTTATTTTTTTCAAATATGCTGACTATCTGGTCCCGAAGCCACACGATCCCATTGTCACCGACCAGTCGGTTATCACGGTAAATCCCAACTCGTATGGCGGGGATATCTACTGGCAAGTCTAAAATTTTAAACCGTATGTTCTCATTGATTGTTTCCGCAATCTTTCGCGAGACTATCAGTGCCAAATCAGTTTTTTCTATAATTTTAGGCGCAGTAGTAAAATTAGGCATTTTCAACGCAATATTACGGTAAATGCTGGCGCGGGCAAAGGCTGCGTCGGCAATGACATTATGTATCGTAATATTTGATGATATCTCGATAAATCGCAGTTCTGACAAATGTTCCTTTGTCAGCTGATGTTGTGCGATAGGATGACCGGCCCTGACCATACAGACAAATTCATCCTGCAATAACTCTTCAAAAATACATTCCTCTCCTGGATGATTAAAATAGCCGACGGCAATATCGACTTCTCCTCTGCGCAGAGCCTGATCCAGACTCTCATTAGGTACCTGCACCACATTGATACATAAACCAGGAGCAGTGCTTGACATAATGTCCATGATAAAAGGCAAAATGTACATCTGTGACATATCTGACATAGAGATATTGAAAGTCCTGCTGGCGGTCTGTGGGTCAAATTTTGAGTGGATAGTCAATGCACCATGAATAAGGCCTAATGCGTTCTCAATCGGGGGATAGAGCTTTAAGGCTGCATCAGTGGGTTCCATTGCGCTGGCTGTTCTGATGAATAAAGGGTCACCAAATATATCTCTCAATCGCCTCAAGGCATGGCTTACCGCTGGCTGGCTTAAATGCAAGCGGTCTGCTGCCGCTGTCAGGCTACGTTCTTCACATATGGCCAGAAATGTTTTCATCAGATTAAGATCAATGTTCAGTATATTAATGTTTTTCATATTCATCCTTTCAACCAGACGGAGAGAATTAATCATCAGATAAAAAACTTCACTTATCAATTTTTATTAAAAAAAAATGACATCCCCTCTGCACCAAAATGAATAGCCGCCCACACTAAATGCATCATCAAAGTGCAAATTTACTAGCATGCATAGTATTTATAGTAATAATAAAACAATAGAATTTGACCCACTCTGCCTTCAGATTATATAAAACAACAACACCAATATTTATGTCATTAGTGAGCCTTGAAAATGTCAGAGGCAGTTTTAATGATGTAATCCTGCGGTTTAAAAAACATTGCAGGAATCTGTTTACTATATAGCAGATTTATTACTCCGGTAAATTGACAAGGGTATATGCATGGATACTAATTTTCCGACAGAACCGCTCACTAAAAACCTGCCTGATGGTTATATATCAAAATTTACCCTGGGTAGTGGGCCTGTTACTTTTGCTGTGAAAGATACTATTGATATTAAAGGAATGAAAACCTGCGCTGGTAGCATCGCTTTGGTTGATAACGCACCGGCTAAGGAGCATGCATGGATCATCGAACAATTGCTTAATAGTGGTTATACACTTAAAGGTAAGACCACACTTCACGAACTCGCTTTTGGTGTCACCGGAATTAATCACTGGTCAGGTACCCCTGTAAATCCGTTATATCCGGACATTATTCCAGGAGGATCATCTTCAGGTTCCGCCACGGTTGTCGCCAGTAAGTTAACTGATTTTTCAATCGGTACAGATACCGGTGGGTCAGTCAGAATGCCAGCTGCCTGTTGTGGGATCATCGGTTTAAAACCAGGATTTTCTTCCATCAGCCGCCAGGGTGTCATGCCTGCAACGAGTTCACTCGATTGTATAGGTTTTTTTAGCCGTGACCTGTCTGTGCTAAAAACGGTGTTAGAGTCATTAGCCTTTCCAGCTGAAGCTAATGACGTTGAACCTGCCCCTGTCTGGCTGCCCGGACTAGCGTTGCCAGAGATGGATAAGTTAATAGAAGATTTTTTACATCACCGTGACTGGCATTTTGAATCAGGAATACTTGCAGGACTAACCGAGGCACATAATGCGGGTCTGACCATTATCAGCCATGAAAACTGGCAATCCTTTGGGGCTCTGTGCCAGTCTGGTGTGTTATCTGCCGATACTAAAACCCGAATTCAGTCTGGCGAAAAAGTTACAGCGTTACAGCTGGCCGATGCAGAAAAGGTGCGCACAATATTTACCGGAGAAGTGGATCAGCTTCTCTGCAAACACCGCTTTATTCTGCTGCCAACGTTACCTGATCTCCCTCCGACGTTGAGTGAATCCCAGGATCCGATAACCGTTGTACCATTAACCAGACTGTTGCGCCCTTTTAATTTATCTGGCCATCCGGCAATAACCCTTCCTGTGGGTGAAATAAATAACCGGCCGGTGAGTCTGCAGATTATCGCTGAGAAAGGCAACGAAATCGGGCTGATTAATTTCGCCACTAGGGTTTTAACCCAGGAATAACAGATTAATACAGTTAAAATAACTAATTTGAATGATAAACCATTTCGTACTAAATCTTAGCATTCTCCTCACTCACCAATGGTGATGGGGAAAAATAATCACAATATAAACCATAACGCCCCCCCGTTCCCGGAGTGATAAATGAACGACATCATTGCAGTTAAAAATATTGAGTGTGAGCTTAGTAATAAAGAAATATCGGGTCTGATACAGTCGGACCGTGTGCACACAAGTTTGTATACCTCTGAAGATATATTCGAACTGGAAATGGAGCGTATTTTTTCCAAAACCTGGGTTTGGGTCGCCCATGAAAGCGAAGTGCCAGATGCGGGAAGTTTTAAATCTTCTATGGTAGGAAAAAATCCGGTCATTGTGGTGCGTGATCGAAAAAAAAATATTAATGTACTTTTGAACCGTTGCCGCCATAGAGCCGCAACAGTTTGTGAACACAATAAAGGAAAGACCAATAACTTTGTATGTCCTTATCATGGCTGGGGCTACGGGCTTGATGGTTCACTACGAGGAGTACCACATCCGGAAAGTTATGGTGAAACGCTGGATACTTCAGAACTTGGTATGGTCCGCCTGCGTACCGAAAGTTATGCTGGTCTGGTTTTTGCTACATTCAATCAGGATGCCCCACCATTGCAAGACTTTTTGGGTCCTGCAAAAAAATGGATCGATCTGTTTATGAAGCAAGGTGCCGGTTATCCTGTCGAAGCGACTGCGGCTCATAAATTCCGTTTTCCGGGTAACTGGAAAATTCAGTTGGAAAATACTACTGACGGGTATCACTTCCCGATTGTACACAAATCTTTCCTTAGCTCAGTCGATAAACAGACAGAAGAAATGCTTAATTTCGTTGATGGCAAAGGCTATGTTGAAGATTTAGGTAATGGTCACAGCGTGATGGTGATGATCCCTGCGCTTATTGACCTGGAGGAAAATCTCGAAGCTGATATTCCTGAACGTTTTATCGGGCTGGCTAATGATCTTCGGCAGGAAGGATATGAAGAGCTTCAGGTTCGACGTATTGTCCGGGCTGTGGGTGGCAGTGGTTTCAATCTTAATCTGTTCCCTAATGTTGCCTGTTCAATGGCCTTTTTCCGTGTTCTACAGCCGGTTTCAGTTAAAGAAACAGAAATCCATCATATGGTCATCACTATGAAGGGTGGCCCACAGGCTGCTAACCAGGAGCGACTACGCTTGCATGAACACTTCCAGGGTCCGATGGGTTTTGGCACACCAGATGATTCAGAAGCCTGGGAGCGAGTCCAGCGTGGAGGTGGCGCAGGTAAAAATCTCTGGATCATGGTAAATCGCGGATTAGCGGGTGAAACTACTACACCGGACGGCCTTAAAAGCGATGTCAGTGCAGAAACGGGTATTCGGGCGGCTTATCAGCAATGGAAATTTTACATGACTAATGAAGGAGTTTGTAAATGAGCCAGGATATTTTTGCAAGGGCTGTCAGATTTATCGACCAGGAAGCCGATTTGCTCGACCAGGGGGAGTTCAGGAAATGGTTAACACTCTGGAAACCTGAAGGTTTGTATATTATCCCCATTGATCATCAGACCACTGATTATGTAAACGCACTCAATTACGCTTATGACAACCAGAAGATGAGAGAAAAGCGGGTTAACCGCTTATATAGCGGAGAATCTATTTCTACCACACCCAGAGCACGTACAGTAAGAATGAGTGGCCGGTATTGCCTGGTAAGCGACTCAAATGGGACTATTGAAATTCGTTGCGCACAATCTTTATGGGAATTTCGCAAAGGTCACCGGCAACATCACGTTGCTGATATTACTTATGAACTTGAGGTTAATGATCATGACTTTTTGATTAACAAAAAAATCATTAAATTAATAAACTCCGAAGAATATTTAAGCAGTATAGGATATATATTATAAACTGAAATCCAGTCACATTTTTTCTCTGCCAAAGCATAGCGATTATACCGCTATGCACTTATCTCACTCTGTTGAATTTAGGATATTTAATGTCTGGTAATATAAAAGTAAAGGTTATTTCCAGGGAAGAACAGGGACAGGCTGTGATGGTTATATCTGTTACTTCATTAGATAATCAACCACTGCCTTCCTTTGAAGCTGGTGCCCATGTGGATTTGTATCTGGATGATGGACTGGTACGGCAATACTCTTTATGCAGCAGCCCCGACAATCTCAGTACTTATCGCCTGGGAATTTTAAAAAACCCGGAATCACGAGGCGGGTCTATTCGCGCTCATCAGATTAAGCCTGGCGATTTGGTAGAAATCAGCCCCCCCAGAAATTTTTTTCCGCTGGATAGCTCTGCCAATCATAGCTTACTCATTGGTGGAGGGATCGGCGTTACCCCCATGTTGGCAATGGCTGATACTTTGTACCGGCAAGGCAAAAGTTTCGAATTTGTTTACTGTGCGAAATCACGCACGACTGCCGGTTTTGTAGATGAAATATTAGCGGGTGGCTGGAGTGACAAGGCAATACTACATTTCAGTGATGAAAATTGTCAGGAAAGAATCCCTCTTAGCAAAATTTTAAGCCACGCGCCGTATAACACTCATCTGTATGTGTGTGGCCCTGAGGGTTTTATGCAATGGGTATTAGATAATGCAAAAGATGCCGGTTTCAGCGATCAGCAATTACATAAAGAATTCTTTCATAAAACTATCGAGAATTCAGGAAACAGCTTTACCGTATGCATAACCAACCTGAATAAAGAAGTTATCGTTCGGGAAGACCAGAGTATTACCGAAGCACTTTCTCATGCGGGTATTAAAGTGAAGGTCTCCTGTCAGCAAGGAATATGTGGTACCTGCCTTGCAAATGTTCTTTGCGGGGTACCCGACCACAGAGATAGTTACCTGACCCAAGATGAAAAAGAAGATAACGATCAAATCATTCTATGTTGTTCACGGTCTCTTAGTGAGCGCCTGGAAATTGAAGTATTCGAAATCGAATAAACTTACATTATAGTGCTGAATTCAAAACTGACTAAGAATCAACGTTTGATACAGCATTACTAACGGCTTTGATTTAGCCAAAACATTATTCGGGTTACACTACCGATACGAGTGCTTCCTTTTTAAAAATACAGGTGCAGAATGACCGTCTAGCAGACATTCTGCTCTGTCCCCCGACGGCTAATGACAAACACGGAGCATGCCTACAAATCACCTACCAGTCACCTTTCTCGGCGGTCACATCCTCGCCAGTAAACATGATGTTCCAGTACCTGTATTAACCTAAATATCTCGCTAATACAAATGTGCTGACAACGGAGAATAATAGCATGAGCCATGAGGCTCACTCACGGAGGACGTTAACCTGAGGTCTAACGCTATAACTGAAGCCTACGATCACCATAGATCCAGAATGCACACTGTTTTAGTTAACCGTAATCTGTCAGGACTCGCCACTCTGTTATGTCTGGATTTTTCTTCCGGCTTCAGGTTTTTATTACCGTAATAGTAAACCGGAAGAACTTCTGTGCAATCACTCCACTGCCAGCAGCCATTTCTGGGCGGGGGTGAGACGGCTGGCTGTTTCAGGGGTAAGCCAGCGTTGCTGATCCTGTTGCGCGGCATCGGCGCGGTCGATATACAGGCCATGCAGTACCCTGCGACGTTCACCGGTGGTATTGGTGGTCCCACCGTGCCAGGTATGGGCGTTATAGATCATCACGCTGCCGGCCGGAGCGGCAAACACCACTTCATCCGGATGAGAGGCATGAGTATCGGCCAGTACATCTTCAGGCAATTCCGGGCGTAAATGGGTCGCAGGGATAATTCTTGGTGCGCCATTAGCCGCAGACAGGTCGTCCAGTGCCCAGATAGTGTTAACAAGGTGCACCTTAGGAAAATCAGGGCGTGGTTTCTTCCAGTCAGCATGCAGAGGTTGCAATCCACCATTAAACAGCGCCTCACGGGCATTCAGGCTGGAAACTTTGAAATCGCCCTGAAACACATATTTGCAGGCAGACAGTATTAAAGGATGCGCCCAGACCTTTTCCCAAATCACCCCTTTGTTCACCAGATTCGCGACCCGGGTAGCGGTGGCCTCCTGATGATGTTCTATCGCCAGATTATCCCCTTCACGAGCCACCAGCAGATCAATGTGTTCACGCATCGCGGCCAGCCAGTCAGCATCCGCCACATTCGGGACAATGGTATATCCCAGAGTATCCAGCTGGTGCTTCATGATTTCGCTCAGTTCAGCATTTGCCCCCAGGGCATCGAGCCATACCGCAGATTGATTTTGCATAACTACCTCTTTTGTTAACCATTTCACAACATGTAAGAAAATTACTGTAATTCCGGCCAACATTCTGTATGAGATAGCTACACAACACTGGATTATTGTGTCCGTCGCAGCAATGTGTGACGTGACTCAAATCCAGCAAAAAATAACCGGAGCAGCTATGTCGGACATCAACCTCGTCGCCTTACTCAAACAACTGATAAGCAGACAATCAGAGATCAGTGTGCATTTCCCTGCGACTCAGCAACCAGTCCCCAGGCTGGCGTTAACCGTTCCCTTTCCACGACTGGAACTGATCGTCGCCGGAGAAGTTGCTGACGGCTGTCTGCCGTCAGACAGCCCGCTACTAACAGCTCCCGCCGCACTATATATCCCGGCAGGTAAATGGAATTTGCCACAATGGCAGACCCCGTCCACCACCCTGAGTATTCTGTTTGGCAAACAAAAACTTGGGTTTAGCCTGCAACAATGGGACGGAAAATCGCTTGTCAGCCTGAGGAAACAACATGTGGCACGGCTTGGACCCAGGGTCGGTTCTTATCTGTTAATGGCCATGAATGAACTGGCCCTGGCGCCGGCAATGCCGACCGCACAAATCACCCTGACCGGATTACTGAGCCACAGTATCGATCAGATGACTCATCTGACGGATACGCTGAGTAAGAGCAAAGAGCTATTTCTGGCCATCAAGGAGTATATTGATGAACACGCCTTCCAGCCGCTTAACCGCGATAATGTTGCTGTTAATTTCCACATTACACCGAACTACCTGTCTCACCTATTCCAGAAAGCTGGCTCGATCGGGTTTAATGAATATCTCACGGCGGTGCGGCTGGAGCTGGCTAAGAAAATGCTGCGTGGGTACGAACTGAAGATCAAAGAGATTGCCCACCAGTGCGGTTTTGAAGACAGTAACTACTTCTGTCGGATTTTCCGAAAGCATACGGACCGTTCACCTTCGGAATATCGTCGTCATTGTCGGACGCTGTAAGTCATCCGGTCACCGCAAAAGAGTTTTCAGTAATATCAGGGTAAGATACAGCCCACAGCCAAACACCAGATGAGTGGCCAGACTAAGCAGCCTTGCCCGGGGAGGATTCGGAGTTTTAGACGCGGCAACGCCAAACCCGAGAGCAGGTTGCATCAACAGAAAGGGAAAGGCCAGGCTGATAATCCCGGATGCCAGTGCAATACCGACTGCGGGCTGTTGCAGCCAACCTTCACCGGAAATCGCCAGGGGAATAAATGCCAGCAAAGCCCCGCTCAGATAATGGATTATCCAGCCGGCAGCAGTTTCGCCTTTGCGTGGTGGAGCTGAAATAATTGTCTGATGAGAGAAGCGCCCGTCAGTCATCCACAGACACCAACGCCCCACCAGCGCATAATTCAGTCCGGAAATCTTCAGGACCCGTTTCTGAAACAAAGCCCAGACATCTGTCAGCAAAGTCGCTCCCAGTCCTGAAAAGATAATCATAACTACATTGTCAGTTGTCATAAGTTGTATTCCGTCGTTGCTGATAAAATCGCGGTCCAGTGTGCAACTTAATGTCAACTTTAAGTCAATAGTTAATTTGAGCCGGTAACCGGCGGGCAGAATCAGACACCTAAGCACACCGCACACAGTGATGTGCGGTGTGTTTTATTTTGAAAGGGTTGCCGGAAAACTCCCTACCGGCAGTCAGACAGCGAGTTCCTGTTCCGGTAAAGCAGCTATCGCTGCGGCTGACTCTGCGTGATTCAGACGGTCACGGAAATCCTGATGCATAATACGTCTCGCCAGACGCGAGAATATCCGCATATGCAGATCCCCCGATTCATGCTTATTTAGGGTAAGCATAATAATAAACTATGCCTGCTCCTCCCCCCACGCTACCGGTTCGGCTAACTTTGCCACACTGAAGGTGGACTACTCAATATGCTCAGACTTACTGTGCGGAATCGCAAAACTGAATCCCGGCACATGACAAAAATTATCGCTGTAACTGCCTGCCCTTCAGGTGTAGCACATACCTTTATGGCCGCTGAAGCCCTGGAGACTGCCGCCAAATCCTGTGGCTGGCAGGTTAAAGTCGAAACCCGGGGATCACTGGGTCAGGAAAATACCCTGACAGAGAACGATATCAGTGAGGCGGACCAGGTGATCCTGACTAAAGATATTGGTATTCAGAATGAATAACGTTTCAGCGGCAAAACCATTGTCAGGGTGAATATCAGCGATGCGTTAAAACGTGCAGACGCTATAATGACTAAGATAGATGCTCACCTGAGCCAGTGACCGCCGCTGTCGGTGCCCTGCCTGCGGCCCGGCGTGGCCGCACAGGTTCCATTTGCTGCGTAGATGATTAACCGTGTTGCCCGGAGGATTTATGCCGCTCACCGGACGGAATTTAGTCGCTGTCACTGCCTGTGTCAGTGGCGTTGCCCATACTTATATGGCCGCTGAACGGCTGGAAAAAATCTGCCAGCAGGAAAACTGGAATATTCATATTGAGACCCAGGGGGCACTGGGTATCGAAAATCCTTTGACAGAGCAGTTAATCCGCGCAGCGGATGCCGTCCTGCTGATTACCGATATAGAGTTAAACGGTGCCGACCGGTTTGCCGACAGTCGTTGTGTGACATCCCGGATTAGCCCATTTCTGACCGATCCGGCCAGAGTGATCAGCGCGGTACGAAAACTGCTTTCAGCCCCGGAAAAAACGCGGATGATTGTCAGTTGATACGGCCGCCCTGTGTTGCGACCGGTTAATGCTTATCGATGCCACAGAGCAGGTCTTTCAGCCAGTCTGTGGCCTGCTTTTTACCGCTACGCCGGTGAGATAAAATTTTCACGGTGAAAGGCTCAACGTCAAACGGCAGCTCCCAGAGAGTCACTGGCAACGAATGTTGTAAACGTTCTGCTGCACGGCGAGGGAGAGCCATCAGCAAATCAGTTTCCGCGACAATCCACGGACCGCTGAGCATGGAGGGTGTTTTAATCGCAATCTGCCGCTTATGACCCAACAGTTCGAGCTGGTAATCCAGTACGCTCTGTCGTTCATTCCAGGGGGTCACCACCAGATGACGCGCCGCCAGATAATCTTCAAAACTCAGACCGCGGCGCTGTTGATGACTGATGACCACATAGTCATCCTGCATCCAGTCTATCTCATCCAGCTCAGGATGCGGCGGCTGATGCGGCACACTAAACCCCAGCGCCAGATCGATTTCCCCTGCCAGCAATTCATTTACCGCCAGACCCGACGACAAATAGCGTAAATCGAAACTGAGCGCCGGTCCCTGCCGCTGGAGAGAAGCCATTAACTGCGGGAATACACAGGCGGCGGTGTAATCGGTAATGCCCATGCTAAAGCATTCATGACTGGTCAGTGGATTAAATGCCGGCTGGGGTGCCAGTACCTGATTAAGTTGACCCAGTAACTGACTGACGGAGGGTGCCAGTCCGGTGGTAAACACGCTGGGAGTCATCCGGTGACCTTCACGATAAAACAGCGGGTCATTCAACGAATCCCGTAACCGGGAAAGCGCATGACTGAGGGCGGAAGTGCTCATGGAAAGCTCTTCGGCGGCACGCCTGACCGAGGCATGCCGGTAGACAGCATCCAGAACCAGTAACAGGTTCAGATCCAGACGACGCAACACAGGATGCATAATATTCATCATTCAGTGATTTCATTGCACTTAATTCTTTGGAGCATAACGATTATGCTTAGTACCTGCAATCACAGACTCACTTAAGGAAAGCCCATGACCCTGCGTATCCGTCAGGCACAGCCTGACGACAGCCAGATTATCTACGATATGATCACCGAACTGGCTATTTATGAAAAAGCTCCGGAACAGGTTGTTACTTCGCCGGAAGAAATTCGCGCCACACTGTTTGGACCAGAGAGTAAAACCGAAGCACTGATCAGTGAAGCGGACGGAAAAATCATCGGTTATGCGGTATTTTTCACCAGTTACTCCACCTGGCTGGGGCGTAACGGCATCTACCTGGAAGATCTGTATGTCTCACCGGCAGCCCGTGGTCAGGGAGCCGGAAAGGCATTGATTAAGCATATTGCCGGGCTGGCCGTTGAGCGTCAGTGTGGTCGTTTAGAGTGGAGTGTGCTCGACTGGAATACCCCGGCTATCGACTTTTATAAAAGCATCGGTGCCCTGCCGCAAAGCGAATGGGTTCGCTATCGCCTGGACGGTGAAGCACTGCACAACTTTGCTAACAGCTAATGACTGAAAAAACCTGAGACTTTGCAGGGCCGGAGCGATCAGTGCCCGCAGTTCATCCCGGACGGCACCCTCTCTGGCCTGCAAAGAGAAAGTCTGCATCAGCGCATGAAAATAGTCGACCAGTCATCCTGGCCGGGTCTGCGCCCGGTTAATCATTTCAAAGTCATTAACATTCACCTTCATCACTCAGACCATAAGTGCATGCCGTTGGATCAAACCAGCGATAATCCCGCTGATACAGATGTATTGTTTCACCATTATCCAGCAAAAGGCTGGCTGTGCCGCTGGAATACAAACTCCAGTCTGCACCGGTACCATCACGCCATGTTAACCGGCCTGTTGCGAAGCAGGGGGTGTAACGATCTTCGTTAACAACGAACCCTTCAACACGCTGCGATTTATTGAAAAAATTAAGTATCTGTACATAGGTGGGTTTAAACTTAATACAATCTTCTCTTATGGTTGCATCATCTAAATACCACTCAAGCGTCTTTCCGGTTTCGATTTCAGTCAGTGTTTTCACTTTTCCCGGATGACTGCATGCAGAGATAATAAAGACCGGCAGTAACAGAGATGAAATTTTTTTAATGGTTACCATTTTGCAGTACTCGCCTCCGTGATATTTTTCCTGGCTACATCAGGATGACGATAAACTTCATTCATAAAAACATTTAGCGTTTCTGATAGTTCTTTTATTAACCACTTTAATGATTCATTCTGCTTGTTATTCACAGGCTCATATACATATTTTTCGCCAAACTTTTTTGATTTCCCAACAATTTCTATTCCAATAGAATCTCCGTTGAAAGGAAATCTGTCTGGAAATTCTTTCCTGGCCTCATATTGATGTACTTTTAATGATCTTCCTCTTGTAGATTTTATTTTATCCATATCCATGGCTTTTTTTAATTCCTGCGGGCTACATGATTTTTTCAGTAAACAACGCGATTGCAGGAAACCCACATGATTGGTTATTTTGTACAATGACGCTGTCTGCCAGATAGTTCCGTCCTTATCTATCAGAAAATGAGCACCATTCGCACCGATGTTCTGATAGCTGTTAAAAGTACTTCTGGCTGTCGTGCTGTCAGTCTGATGCACAATAATCCCATTGACCGCAGCAAGCTTACCGCGTTCAATCGAATTAAATCGCTTCACAGTAATACGTTCCGCATCCACTAAACCATTTTTATCAACAAATAACATGGCTATATTTCCTTATATCACCTGTCATTAAATGATGGCATTAGCTTTAATATCGTATCCTGCAGATACCGTACCCGCAGAATTTCCGTCCATATTCTGTAAAACGTAATCTATTTTTACCCGGGAGAAACTGAGGCTTACCGTTTCACGAGGAAACCGCATGGTATTAAGGTAGACCGGATGCACCCCGGTAATGATAATTTCCTGAAGTGTAATACGCAGATACTCCAGCGAAGACCCGCCGGCTTTTCTTACTGTCATAACTGCTTCAGGAATATGTTTCCCCGTCAGGCAATACTGAAGAAAGCCAGGAGTGGATTTATCGATATAATGTTCGAAATGGAAGTCATCAACAGTACATTTCCCGGCACCTCCACCACTACCGGAATGCATATCAGATGTCTGGCTTACCGATAAATCCCAGTCCAGTACCTCAGTCTCTCCATGATGCAGGGAGTCCTGTGATTCTCCTCCGATACCCTTAATCTTTATAAAAATATCCTGCCCCATAATTCTTCCTTGTATGAGTGAAAAAATTTGCAACTTTTCTCTGTCCCGAATAAACCGCCGGATAAAAAAAAGAAAATTGCTCTGCCGGGTGACTGATTGCGTGTTCTTTCCTGACGCACCGACAGAACAGCTCCGCATAGCGGGAAAATCTTAGCGTAATAGCAGATAGGGAACCTGTTGAGGAGTCACAAAATCCGGCAACACCCTGCTTTCCGGATTTTTACACAACAACGGGAAAATTTAACGGTTCCTTAGCTGATCGCCATCCGTTGGCAATCTGCCGTTTCACCGGCAGATATTATCGCGACTCAGGCGGAACGGGGTAATTCAGCCAGCTCTTTCGAACGCAGTTTCACCCGCACCGGCACCGATTTATAAGAGGGAGTGCCACTCTGCGGATCATTATAATCCAGCGGCACCAGCACATTGGCCTCCGGATAATAAGCGCCCACCGAACCCTCGGCGATGTTATAGGCGACTACGGTAATGCCTTCCATTTTCAGCGCACTGCCCGGCAGCGCAGTTTCAATATCGACCACATCACCATGTTCCAACCCGAGACGCTCAAGGTCATTATCACTCATAAATAAAATATCCCGCCGGCCAAACACTCCCCGGTAACGGTCATCCAGTGCGTAGATGGTGGTGTTGTACTGGTCATGGCTACGCAAGGTGATAAGCCGCAGTATGTTGTCGCCTGCCACGTTGATATTTTCATGCACGCCACGGAACACCGAAAACTCCGCTTTACCTGATGCCGTCGGCCAGTGTCGTTCAGTGGGTGGCAGTGGCATACGGAACCCACCGGGCTCACGGATACGCTGATTATAATCCTCAAAGCCCGGAACGGTTTTTTCTATCAGATCACGAATCCGGTCATAGTCTGCCACCAGATCATTCCAGGCCACTTTAGTGTCCTGCAAGGTGCTGACAGCCATCGCCGCGACAATGGCCGGCTCAGAACGCAGTTCCGGCGATGCGGGTTTGAGTTTTCCGGAAGAAGCATGAACCATCGACATGGAGTCCTCGACGGTCACAGACTGTCGCCCGGAAGACTGAATATCCAGTTCGGTTCTGCCGAGGCAAGGCAGGATGAAGGTCTGACGGGCCACCAGTAAATGACTGCGGTTTAGTTTGGTACCGATATGCACACTCAAATCCAGGGCCTTCATTGCAGGAAAGCAGGCCTGAGAGTCTGGTAATGCCACCGCAAAGTTACCGCCCAGACACAACAAAGCCCGGGCACTGCCGTCAATCATCGACTGCATGGCTTTTACCGCATCGTGACCATGCTCTTTAGGCGGAGTAAAACCAAACTCTTTTTCCAGCCGTGCCAGAAAATCTGCTGACGGTTTCTCGGTAATTCCCACCGTCCGGTTGCCCTGCACATTGGAGTGTCCGCGTAACGGGCAGATACCCGCGCCTGGCTTACCAATGTTGCCACGCATCAGTAACAGGTCAGCAATCAGCCGCACATTTTCTGTGCCCTTGTTATGCTGGGTGATACCCATCCCGTAAGTAATAATGGTGGCATTCGATTTGGCATAGATAGCTGCAACAGATTCAAGCACTTCCTGTGTCAGGCCACTTTCCTGCTCAATCTCCTGCCAGCGGGTTGCCTGCAAGTCATCACAGAAAGCCTCAAAACCGTGGGTATGTTCGGCGATAAAATCGTGATCAAGCACCCCGCCCTGCTGCGCTTCAGATTCCAGCAAGGCTTTGGCGATTCCTTTTAGTGCCGCGGCATCTCCCCCGGCCCTGACCTGATAATAACCGGAAGCAATATCCGTCGAGCTATAGGTCGCCATTTCGGCGACGTTCTGTGGATCGGCAAAGCGTTCAAGAGCCCTTTCACGCAGTGGGTTAAACACGATGATCGGCACATTTTTACGTGACAGTTCGTGTAGTGTACCCATCATCCGTGGGTGGTTGGTGCCCGGGTTATGGCCAATAGAGATCACCAGTTCTGCATGGTCAAAGTCATCCAGTGAAACGGTCCCTTTACCGATACCGATAGACTGTGGCAGACCCACGCTGGTCGCCTCATGGCACATGTTCGAACAGTCAGGGAAGTTGTTGGTTCCATACTCCCGTGCAAACAACTGGAATAGCCAGGCCGCCTCATTAGACGCCCGTCCGGAGGTATAGAATTCGACCTGATTCGGTTCCAGCCCACGCAGAACCTCCCCAATCTGTTGCATGGCCTCGTCCCAGCTAACCGGTTTCAGGGTATCGCTGGCCGGATCATAAGCCAATGGAGTGGTCAGCCGTCCGTAGTTTTCCAGTTCGTAATCTGATTTTGCCAGTAACGAGGTCACGGTATTGGCCGCCAGAAACTCTGCAGTGACCCGTTTACTGGTCGCTTCCCAGGTCACGGCTTTGGCGCCATTTTCGCAAAACTGAAAGGTTGACCGATGATCTTTATCGGGCCAGGCACACCCCGGACAGTCAAAACCATCCGGCTGATTAGTACGTAATAAGGTCGGCGGGGCGGTCAGAATGTCCATCTGGGTACGTACCGCAATCGCCGTCGCTTTCAGTGCTCCCCACCCTCCGGCAGGACCATCGTAAGGATGAATTCCGGGTACACTACGTCTTTTAGCCATTTCATTGCCTCCGGTTGCTCACAGTCATTGCAGGTTATGCTGCGGATTATCTCTGCGGATAGTTACCGTTAAGGTTAGCAGAGCATTACCAGACTGGCCTGCGGAGGAAACCTGTGGGCTGAGTATTGGGGAACATTGACAATGCTTGGTACACTTAATACCCCGAAGCTCAGAGTGACAAAACAGTGCTGGAGTGTAGTTATGCTTTACTGAAAGCCAACACCAGCGTTAGTGAGAATACTGGATCATAGTGACCCTTTGGCTTTTAGAGTGTGGCGAAGAAGTGATCATATTAGCTGTCTGACCCTGCACCTTACAACATTTCAGTATACTTATTGATAGCGATGCTTTTATTCAACAAACAACCTGATAACAAAACTAATATCCAAATATCTTCCACTACAGAGTACAAAAATCCAGTCCGGGTAATTTATAATATAAAGATATGCACAAATAATATTTCACTGTGATAATTTACTGCCTAAAATAAGCGAAAAGGCCAGCCGGTGGCTGGCCCCTTTTTTTTCATCAATTGTTTGGAAGGTGTACTGTGCCAGCCTGGCTGAATCTTGCAGCAGAATCATTCTGGCCGATGTTACATGCCGGATTGACGTTTACCATCCCCTTAACGTTACTCTCATTCGTTCTCGGGCTGTCTCTGGGTTTTATTATTGCGCTGATCCGTCTGTACGGACCTAAACCACTGGTTGCAGTGGCGCGTTTTTATGTCTGGTTACTACGGGGGACGCCGCTGCTGGTGCAGCTGTTTTTGATTTTCTATGCCCTGCCGAGTGCCGGAATTACTATTTCCGCATTCCCGGCCGCGGTGATTGGATTCACGCTGAATATCGGCGCGTATTCTTCAGAAATCATTCGAGCTACCATTAAGTCAGTTCCGGCCAGTCAGTGGGAAGCGGCCCATTCTATCGGAATGAGCTGGCGTCAGGCGCTGGTCAGAATTATTTTGCCACAGGCAGCGAGGATTGCGGTTCCCCCGCTCTCGAATACCTTTATCTCACTGGTAAAGGATACCTCACTCGCTTCGGTGATTACCGTCCCTGAAATGTTCCTGGCGGCGCAGCGAATTGCGGCTGTGACTTACCAGCCACTGATTCTGTATTCCGAAGCAGCGCTTATCTATCTGTTTTTCAGCACCCTGTTGTCAGCACTGCAAAATAAACTGGAGACTCATTTCTCCCGTGAAGAAAAGGCGGAGTCATAACCTGATGATTTCATTAACCGGAATTAACAAGTTTTTTCAGGATAACCATGTCCTGAAGGACATTTCGCTGAATTTGCCTAAAGGGTCGGTTACCGCGCTGATTGGCCCCTCCGGCAGTGGTAAGAGTACCCTGCTGCGCTGCGTCAATCTGTTGGAAATCCCCCAGTCAGGTTCTCTGACACTGGACCAGGAAACGCTGGAATTCCATAACAAACCGCTGCGTAGTAAAGATATCCAACGTATCAGTCGTCAGACCGGTATGGTATTTCAGAACTTCTCGTTGTTCCCGCATAAAAGCGTGCTGGAAAACATTACCGAAGGGCTGATTGTGGTGCATAAGTGGTCAAAAGCAGACGCCGCAGCACGGGCCGACGAATTGCTGACCAAAGTCGGACTGCTGCACAAGCGTGATGTGATGCCGGTCACTCTGTCCGGTGGGCAACAACAGCGCGTCGCGATTGCCCGGGCGCTGGCCCCGTCACCTAAAGTTTTGCTGTGCGATGAGCCCACCTCAGCACTGGACCCGGAACTGTCGGTAGAAGTTGTCGCCGTGCTCAGCCAGCTGGCAGATGAAGGCACCACCATGCTGATGGCTACCCATGATTTACGACTGGCGGCATCGGTCGCCAGCCACACTATTTTTCTTGAATCGGGTGAAATTGTGGAAACCGGCGACTCTGAAACGCTGTTCCGTCATCCGCAAAAACCCAGAACAGCCAAATATATTGCGACTCTGACCGACGGCCTGCCTGTCGGTCCGGCATAATCCAGGAGTATAAAAATGAAAAAAAACACGTTGTTATTGTCTGCAGTGATGTCATTAAGCTTTGCACATGCAGCACTGGCAGACGATGCCTTGGCACGCGTAAAAGCGGCAGGCGAACTGAAAATTGGTACTGAAGGAACTTATGCTCCGTTCACCTATCACACCATCTCCGGGGATTTGACCGGGTTCGATGTGGAAATCGGCCGTGCCATTGCACAGCAACTGCACGTTAAACCGGTATTTGTCGAAGGTAAATGGGACGGACTGATCGCCGGTCTGGATGCCAAACGTTATGATGTAGTGATTAATGAAGTGGGCGTGACCCCTGAGCGTCAAAAGAAATATGACTTTTCCACACCTTACATCGTGTCTAAAGCCGTGGTGGTGGTTAAAAACGACAATACCAGCATTCACAGTTTTGCCGATCTGAAAGGGAAAAACTCTGCTCAGTCACTGACCAGTAACTACGCACAAATTGCCCGCCAGTATGGTGCTCAGTTGGTCAGCACCGATGGCTTTAACCAGTCCATTGACCTGGTTGTCCAGGGGCGTGCCGATGCAACGGTGAATGACAAACTGTCTTTCCTGGATTTCAAAAAGCACCGTCCTGATGCTCCGGTGAAAATCGTCGCTTCAGAAGATAATGCCAGCGCTTCCGCGGTACTGCTGCGTAAAGATGAATCCACATTGCAGACGGCTATAAATGACGCCCTGGCGACCATTAAGAAAGACGGAACCTATGAAAAAATCTCCGAAAAATACTTCGGTGAAGATGTTTCACATTAATCATCTGACGAATGGTTAAAGACAAATGGCAGGCCTCAGCGCCTGCCATTTTTTTACCCGAAGTGATTTTCTTCTCCGAATGCGTTATCGCTACTGCCAGTGCATTTCTCCGGTGTTCACTTTGGCACTCAACTCCAGTGAACTTTTGTCGGCCAGATGTGGCCAGAGCGCTTCCATCGTGCTGATAACGGTGGCAGAGTCATGATGTTGCTGCAGTGTGCTGTCAAAATCCTGCAGATATTTCAGTGTAAAACGAATTGCCTGATCACCTGCCGGTGCCTTACCAATAAAATGCCCCGGGATCACCCTCTGTGGTTTTAATACCAGCATCTGCTGCAATGTCTCCTGCCATTGCAGACGACTCTCCGCGGTTTGCGTATCGGCCGTCCAGACATGAATTCCGGCATCCACCGCCGTTCCGCCCAGCAGTGTCTTCTCCTGTGGGAACCAGACATAGGCTTGCTGCGAATCTGCATTGCGAATCTCTATCGGTTGACCTTCCAGACTGAAACGGGTTTGTGGAATCACCTGTGGGGTTACCAGTTTTTGTGGTGCACCACTGCCCATTTTCGGTCCCCAGTAAATGAGTTTTGCCTGTTGTGTCTGCTGAATATGGGTGACGACACGTCGGGTTGCCACAATCTCTACCTTCGGCCAGGCATTAACCAACGGTTGCAGACCGAAATAGTAATCCGGGTCACCCGCAGTAATCACAATCCGGGTCAGCTTTTTGCCACTTTTCCTGATCATGTTAACCAGCTTTTCACCGTCCTTGACACTAAATTGTGCATCAAACAGTATCGCCTGCTTTCCGCCAGTCACCAGGGTGGAGGACACAGGAAAGATCCCCTGTTCCTGAGGATTATAAACAGTAAACTGCAACGGCGCGGCGGCCACACCACCACTCAGTAACACGCCCAATAACACCAGTTTAGAAAGTTTCATGATAATTCCCGGATTCTGCGCCGTAATGACGGAGAGAGTTAATGAAGTAACAATGCCGGACAGCCTGAAAAACAGAATCGCCAGCTTAAGACGGAATATTCTATAGATTTCGTAATCTGTTAAAATCCTCTTATTATGAGATGCTGAATTTCGTCAATCGATCAGGAGTAATCATGGACAGAGTGATGGCGGCACAGGTATTCAACCGCATTTGTGAAACCGGCAGTCTGAGTGCTGCCGCGCGGGCATTGGGAATATCGCGCCCGATGGTCAGCCGTTATCTGGAAGAGATGGAAAAATGGGCCGGAGCACGGCTGATTCACCGCTCATCACGCCATATGACCCTGACCCCGGCCGGGGAGGAGATTTTACAGAAAACCCGTCAGTTAAACCGGCTTTCAGAGGATATCAGCGGCCAGGCTGGCCGGGAGACGCCTTCAGGGATATTACGTGTCGCCTGTGCGCACTATACTGCAACGCATATCATCAGCCCTGTACTGCCTGAATTTCTGCTGCGCTACCCTGACCTGCGTATTGAACTGGATATTAATAACCGCCCGGTGAATATGATTGGCGAAAGAATTGATGTCGCAATACGAATCACCGAAAACCCTGAACCCGGCGCTATTGCCCGTCGACTGGGAGAATGTGCCTCGGTGATTTGTGCCTCGCCGGAATACCTGGCCATCCACGGCACCCCTGAGTCTGCCTTTGCCCTGTTAGCGCATAACTGCTTAAGTTACAGTAATTTCAGCCAGCCGCAGTGGCAACTGCTGACAGAGCAAGGTGAAACTTTGTCGGTGGCAGTCAATGGCAACCTCAGTGCCGGCATCTCTGCGGTACTGCTGGATGCCGCACTGGCGGGGTGCGGTATCGCTATGATTCCGTTGGCAGAGGCCAGTCCATGGCTGGCTAAGGGGCGACTGGTCACTGTTCTGCCGCATTATACCCCACTCACACTGGGCATTTACGGTATGTATCTGTCACGTAAACTTCAGCCACCGGCGCTCCGTCTGTTCCTCGAAGAGATTCAGCGTCGGTTGCAGTCTCTGTAAAACAAACGGCCGCCCTGGTATTCAGCGGCAGCCGTCGATGTTCACAGCGTATTGGCTATCAGAAAGTTTCAGTTTTCATCTGTTTTTCAGGGCTGTAGGCCATGTAATAAATCAGAGCGACAAAAATTGCGCCACCGACGGCATTACCCAGGAACACCGCCACAAAGTTCATCAGATATTCTGACCAGTTACCCTGACCGGCAAAGATGGCGGCCGGAATCACGAACATATTCGCCACTACGTGCTGGAAGCCAATCGCGACAAACGCCATCACCGGGAACCAAATACCGATGATTTTTCCCACCACATCTTTACTGGCCATACCCAGCCAAACGGCCAGGCACACCAGCCAGTTACAGCCAATACCGGAAATAAAAGCCTGACCGAAGGGTGCACTGGTTTTAGCCGCAGCCACCGCCAGCGTTTTCTTGAGAAATGCCCCTTCGGTCATTCCCAGCATGTGACCGAAGAACCATGCCACCGCGACACTACCGATAAAATTGGCAATAGTGACCCAAAACCAGTTACGCGCCAGCGCGCCCCAGCTGATATTTTTTGACAACGCCGCAATTGTCAGCACCATCATATTCCCGGTCAGCAGTTCGGCACCGGCCAGGATCGTCAGGATAAGACCTAACGGGAACACCATCGCGCCCAATAATCCCCCAAATGAGCCCCAGTCTGCAGGTAACTGTGCAATAACATGAAGATCGAGAAGAAAGCCGATTGCGATAAAGGCGCCGCCCAAAAAGCCGAGAATAAGTAAATTTTGCAACGAGGAGTGGCTTTTATTGACTCCGGACTGGACCGCCAGCGCTGCTATTTCTTTAGGTGTGCTGAAAGACATAGTGACCTGATGTTAAATAAACCTGAAAACGGCTTTGGTTAAAGGAAAGTCATCAATATGATGGCTGTGACATTACTTGCATAGAACGTTCTGGATCATAGCGGGTGGTGTTTCAACTGCCAACGTCTGAATTACACTATTCTAACATTAACAGCACTAAATATTTATCGGGTTTATAGGACATTGATTTTAAAAATTAAATACCAGCCCAGCTTTAACGATTTTTTTACTTTAATTAAACCATAATTTTCCTTACTTCGCATCTTATCTCCGCACACGCAGGCAAAGGTTGCCTGAAAGTGTAATGCTATGCTGATATATACTGTACAAACTGCAGTGAATTTTAACATTCAGCCAAAGGAACCGAGATCCTATGAGTACTTCCTATACCCCTCCAGAAGTATGGACCCCCCCTGAGTCTGTCGGCGGCAGGTTTGGCAGCATCAACCGGCCTGATTCCGGTGCACGGCATCAGCAGGATCTGCCGGTCGGCGAACATCCTTTCCAGCTTTATTCGCTCGGCACACCGAATGGTGTAAAAGTGAGCATTATGCTTGAAGAGCTACTGGAAAAGGGTCTGGAAGAGGCCCGTTATGATGCTCATCTGATCCGAATTATGGAAGGTGATCAGTTTGGTTCCGGGTTTGTTTCTGTCAATCCAAACTCTAAAATTCCTGCACTGGTCGACCGGAGTGGTCCGGAACCGGTGAATATTTTTGAGTCCGGAGCCATTCTGCTCTACCTGGCAGAAAAATTTAACAGCTTTCTGCCGACAGCTACTGCCGAACGTGCCGCCTGCCTTTCCTGGCTGTTCTGGCAAATGGGTAGTGCCCCGTTCCTGGGGGGTGGTTTTGGTCACTTCTATGCCTATGCGCCGGAGAAACTGGAATATCCGATAAACCGCTTCGCGATGGAAGCCAAACGTCAGCTGGATGTTCTGGATAAACAACTGGCGAAAAATACCTATATTGCCGGTGAGGAATACACCATCGCCGATATGGCTATCTGGCCCTGGTACGGAGTGCTGGTACAGGGTGGTTTGTATGGTGATGCCGCTAAATTCCTGGATGCATCTTCCTATACCCATCTGAACCGCTGGGCAGACCTGATAGGTCAACGCGAGGCGGTAAAAAAAGGTCGTCTGGTATTGAAATAAAAACCAGCAACGCAGAACAGTCTGACTGGACTGTTCTGCGTGTTCACTCAGGATGCCGTTCAGGCAAAAGGATCGGGTTGTTCGGTCCAGAAACTGTCCGGGTATGCCATTTCCTGTGGGGTCAGCAGAGCTGCCGTCAACTGTTCGCGAATCCGCATTTCGTCCATCCCCATGCCAATAAATACCAGTTCCTGGCGGGAATCACCAATGGCATCCAGCCAGTAGCGCATAATATATTGCAGTGATTCAGGATCATTTGGCCACTGTTCCTCAGGAACATTCACCCACCAGCGGCCAGCCATTTCAAAATGAGATACTCCCCCTGCCTGAGACCATATTCCTGCGGTTTCCGGCTGAGAAGCCAGCCAAAAATAGCCTTTGGACCGTATCACTTTATGTAACTGCCCTTCCATTACACGGTAAAATCGCTGTGGATGGAAGGGCTTACGAGCCCGAAATACAAAGCTGCTGATACCATATTCTTCGGTCTCAGGAGTATGTTCACCGCGCATTTCCTGTAACCAGCCAGGTGCATTGGCGGCAGCGTCGAAATCGAATAAGCCGGTATTGAGTATTAACGCTAAATCTACCTTACCGAACGATGACCTAATGATTCTGGCACGTGGATTCAAACCTTTCAGAATCCCCTCCAGTTGAAATAGTTGCTGTTGGTCAATTAAATCGGTTTTATTCAGTAACAGCACATCACAGAATTCAACCTGTTCGGTCAGCAAATCGACGACGGAACGACTGTCTTCTTCTCCGGCAGTTTCCCCTCGGTCCTGCAAGGTCAGTGCGGTAGTGTAGTCGTGCAAAAAATTAACGCTATCAACCACAGTGACCATAGTATCCAGTCGTGCAATATCAGACAGACTATTTCCCTGGTCATCGGCAAAGGTAAATGTCTCCGCGACGGGTAACGGTTCTGAAATACCAGTAGATTCAATCACCAACTGATCAAACCGCCCCTCCTCAGCCAGCCGTTTCACCTCCAACAGTAAATCTTCTCTTAAGGTGCAACAGATACAGCCATTGCTCATTTCAACCAATTTCTCATCGGTACGTGATAGTTCCGCTCCACCTTCTCTGACCAGTGCTGCATCAATATTTACTTCAGACATATCATTAACAATTACTGCGACCCGTCGCCCCGAGCGATTATTCAGAATATGATTTAACAAGGTTGTTTTACCCGCCCCAAGAAATCCTGACAACACGGTCACTGGCAGACGAAGGTCATTTGCTACAGATGGTGTAATACCTGACATTTTAGCTTCCTTTAAGTACATCTAACGCGGCATGGTTCGGGTCCGGACAAATTGAGTTCTCCCGCATTCAGCAGGGGTATGATTCTTACATTCCCAGACTGGTGCTGTTATGTTATAACATAACAACTTTAGAATTCAATCATAACTCACCCCTGTACCCCTGAACTGCCCTGAAATTGCCACGTTAACCGGGAGGAAAATGTCGGGAAGCGGATGAGTAACGAATAAAGAGGGTTCTTCAGTGGTTCAGAAAGCTCAGTTTGCCGTTTTAAGCCAGCTTAAGGTTCTGTTTAGCCAGTCATAAAACGGGTTTACTGCCGGGGGAGCATGGGAAATAGAGACTAACGAAAGGCAGTCGAAATTCTGATGTAAGACGATGAAAAAATGGTAAAATTTCTCGACGAGCGAGACCCGGGAGGACTCGCCGGAGTGCCACGGTTCCCTTAATTCACCAGTCAGCCAGCCGTCAGCGTTGCCGCATGACGGCTCACCGTGTTAGTGCCGAAAATTCATGTTTTCCCGGTGTTCGGTTTGGTACGGCTTACAGCAGTTTATGAGTCGCCAGATTAGACAGATATTCACTGATGATGCTTGCAGGAACAGCGGCACTAAACAGGAACCCCTGTCCCTGCAAATAGCCTTCATTAATCAGAAACTCACGCTGCTCGGTATTTTCTATGCCCTCAGCCACGACATCCAGTTCCAGTTGAGTAGCCAGCAACAATAAAGCTTTGATGACCGCAAGTCCCTCCTTGCCCTGACTCAAACTACTGACAAAAGTGCGATCGACTTTGATGACATCGACAGGGTAATCCCGGATGTTCGCCAACGCAGAGTAACCGGTCCCAAAATCATCCAGGGATATCCTGACACCTTTCTCTTTCAGCAGTTTGATAGCACGGAACACATAACCAGCCCCCCGCCCATCGAACATATGCTCGGTAATTTCGACTTCCAGCAGCTCCGGGGGTAAATCGTACTTTTGCAGCTGTTGCAGGAATTTTTCTGCGTAATTATCCCGCATAAACTCAACCGGGGATGCATTGACGGAGACCGGAACGACTTCCAGCCCCTGGTCAATCCACTGACGAATATCAGCAAACACCCGGTCACGGATAAAAAAGCCTATCCTCTCGACCAGCGCATAGTTTTCGAAGGCAGCCCAGATATCCCCCGGGAAACAGAGTTCACCGTGAGTATTGTAGAAGCGCATTAACGCTTCCATACCAATAATCTGACCGTCAGTTAACCTTACTTTGGGCTGATAAAAGGGGAGAATAGCTTCATTCTGAATAATATCTTTCGCCTGCTCTAACTGATTACGGGTAGTATCCACCAGTTTCGTCATCGAAGGTTCAAAGCAACAAATCCCCCCGCGCCCGTTACGCTTTAATTCATTCAGCGCAATATCTGCTGCTTTAATCAGCGCAGTACTTTCTGTCGCATGGGCTGGGAATATCGCCCCACCGATGCTGAGGCTAAAAGAGATAACATGCCCCTGATAACTCAGAGGCTTACAGGTATCTTCAATCAGCTTCGTGCCCGCATGCTGTAATTGCTCACGATTTTCGATACCAGGAAATATGGCGGCAAACTCATCCCCGCCAATCCTTGCAATAAAGGCTTTTTCTGGCAGATAACGGATGAGGCGCTTCGCTAGTACCGACAGCAGATGATCACCAGCCACATGTCCGAGCGTATCATTAACCAGTTTGAAATAATCGAGGTCGATCAGCATGACTGCCAGTGACGCGTTTTGCGAACCTGCAGTTCTGAGATATTTTTTCAGTGAGCTGTGGAAAACGCGACGGTTATACAAACCGGTAAGATCGTCATGTTCGCTGATGTACTTAAATCGCTGTTCAGCCACATGCAACCCGGTAATATCCCGCGAAACACAGAGAATACTGACCACTTTCCCGTCAGGTCCCAGCACGGGTGTAAGAATGTTGTCCCAGTAGAAAGGGTCACTGCCTGGCAGCTGGCTTTTGCCGGAAAAACGTGCATTGACCCCGGTTCTCGCCACTTTTAAGGCTTTACGACCGCGGGTGCGGATTTCCCGGGGTAGCAGGTTCAGCCAGTCCATCCCAAATCCGGAATTCGGATCCACGCCCAGGGCTTCACAACCTGAGAAGTTCATATCCACCAGGTTGCCTTCGGGATTGATGACCTTGATACAATCAATGCTGGCATCCAGCATGCTTTTCGAGTGGCGCAGATCATCGTTGGCACGAACTTTGGCCATCTGCATCTCATCAATATCGAAAAACTTCACCAACCAGCAATCAAATGATTCAAGATAAAAAGCATAAACGATATGCCAGATAAAACTACCATCAGCCAGGGCAAGCCGGACCTGATGGTGAAATGGCGAACGATGTTGTAACGCACCGGCCCAGGCTGCACTGGCAATCACCTTATCTTCAGGATGCACCCAACTGAGCCACTCTTGTGGTGCTTTAGCGGTGAGTTTTGCCATTTTTTCGTGCCAGCAATGATTGGCCACGACCTCGCTTCCCTTGGCTGAAACAAACCAGGCGGGCAGAGGAATATGGTCAAACACCAGTTCTTTAAAAACCGCAAACGATGCCGGTTCTGTCGACGGTATATCTGGCCCGGAGGCTGTCCGTAGAGTTATTTTTGTTGCTCTGCTCATCATTTATCCTGCATAACGGTGAACTGCGCTTCTGTTTATCTGCCTTTTCTGCTGACGGCAGAAACTGACGACACAGTGAATAGAGCAAACGATGCATCGATGCATTAGAAGCAGCGTGCTACTTTTCTGCCGCATCCTGCGGCACTTCCCGGACTTTGGCTGCCGTCGCGGCGGCTTTGGCCTGTAAACGACGGTAATTATTCAGCCAACTGCCGCTAACCAGCCGCCACCAGAAACAGGCACCACGGACTGCCCAGTCAAGGAACATCCCTAACCATACGCCAATCACACCCATTCCAAAATAGATTCCCAGCAGGTAGCCTAAAACGACCCTGGCCCCCCACATGCTAAACATCGATACATACATCGCAAAACGCGCGTCCCTGGCCCCTTTGAAGCTGGCCGGCAAAACCCATGACGTCGCCCAGATTGGCATAAATGCAGCATTCAGCCAGATCAGATGTTCGGTCACCCGGATAACCTCCGGATCTTTGGTATAAAACCGCGCCAGTACCCCGGCAAGGGGGGCTGACAATAGCGCGAGGCAGCACAGACCAAAGGTCGATAGCCAGAATACATGGCGCACTTGTATCGAAGCCTGATAAACCTGGTTTTTCCCAAGACGTTTGCCGGTGATAATCGTTGACGCAGATCCCAAAGCATTACCTGGCAGGTTAATCAAAGATGCTATTGAGAACGCGATAAAGTTACCGGCTATTTCACTGGTGCCCATCCCGGCGACATACACCTGGGTCAGTAATTTACCGCCGTTAAATAACACCGACTCGATACTGGCCGGAATACCAATACTCAGCACTTCGGTCAGGATGGCAAAATTCCAGCGACGAAAATAACTTTTCAACGGAATCGTCAGCGCGCCGTTGTAACGACCCATCAGAACAATAATCACGACGGCAGCCCCAAGGTAACGCGACACCGTCAGGCCTAATCCTGCGCCGGTAAATCCCAGCCCTTTCCAGGAAAAGCAGCCATATATCAGGACACTACTGATGGCAATGTTCAGTATATTCATTCCTGCATTAATCAACATAGGAATTTTGGTATTTCCGGCGCCACGTAAAGCGCCGCTACCGATCAACGCAATCGCCGCCGCCGGATAACTCCATGCAGACACCTGTAAATAATTGAGTGCAAATGCTTTTACATCGGGCTGAGCACTTCCGGCAATCAGATCGATAATCACGTACCCCCAGATTTCGATGACAATCACCAGCAAAAAACCGGTGACAGTCATCAGTCCCAGTGACTGACGGGCAGCGGCTCTGGCACGTTTGCCTTCTCTTTTCGCCAGACTGAAGGCAACCACCACGGTAGTTCCCAGATCCACAGCCGCAAAGAAAGAGATAACTACCATGTTAAAACTATCAGCCAGCCCAACTCCGGCCATCGCAGCCTTACCCAGCCAGCTGACCAGAAAAGTACTGAGCACACCCATTAATAAAACACAGGTATTTTCAATCAGAATGGGCACTGCCAACGGGGTAATCTCCCTGCGTAATAACGTCGTATAGCGCTTACGTCTGGGATACCATTCCGTTTTTTGTATTGCTTGTTTTAACGCTATGCCTGGATTTCGCAAGGGGATACCAAATCATTTAATCCATTGAAATAAAGACAAACAATCAACCACCACTGTGCTTACAGCGGATTGTTTGTCACTGGTGGATATCATCAGGGGAAACTGTCAGGCGATGTGCACTGGCTGAATAATTCTATACCCCACACTCCAAAAACACTACTTAACAAATCTGATACATTGTTATTTATTAAAAAATTTTTTATCTCTGCAAAATTATCAGTTATTTATACGAATGCATGAATGTAAATTATACAGTGCCGCCGCTGAATATCTGGGTTTTCAGAAAAAACTTAAGTTTCTCTGGCGGGGTTAACGGGTAATAATCGGTAGCAGCCACCAGGCTAACAGAAGACCCCCGAAGACCGGAGCTAAAATGACTGTACTTCCTGAAGATATAGAACACGCCCTGGATGCTCTTGAGTCCGGGTACCAGAAATCTGTCACTGCCCTGCGTGAGGCACTGCAAAACTATGCCCTGCAGGGGATATTACCGGACCCTGTCACCCGTGCCGCAGGTCTGTTTGTCTATCCTGAGCTGCATCTGAACTGGCAGGGAGAAACCGCACCGGCCAGCCGGGTACGAGCATGGGGACGATTTACCCGCCAGGGCAGTTATGCCACTACCGTCACCCAGCCAGCGCTGTTACGTCATTATCTACGTGAACAGCTCCGGATGCTGGCGAGTGAGTATGACTTTACTCTGGAAGTGCGCCCTTCCCGGACAGAAATTCCCTATCCTTATGTCATTGAAGGTACGGAACTACCAGCGGACCGGGAGATCATGGCCAGTATCGCCCGCCACTTCCCGGTGACCGATCTGTCGCATATTGGTAACGAGGTTTCTGATGGCCTGCTGGGTCAACAAGGTGATTTCCCACTGGGACAGTTTGATGCCTTACGCACCGATTTTTCTCTTGCCCGGCTACGTCATTACACAGGAACTTCCACTGCAGACTTTCAGCCTTTTGTCCTGTTCACCAACTATAACCGCTATGTCGATGAATTCGTCAGTTGGGCGGTGGCCCAGGTCCGGGACCCGGCGACTCCTTATACCCGCTTAGTCTGTGCCGGAGGAATAGAAATTACCGCCGAAAGCCAGCAACCGGAAGATATTGTGACTGATCTCGCGTGGAAAAAACACCAGATGCCGGCATGGCATCTGATAGCCGATAATAAACGTGGAATAACGCTGATAAACATCGGTGTAGGTCCCTCGAATGCCAAAACCATCTGTGATCATCTGGCCGTACTGCGTCCGCATGCATGGCTGATGATTGGCCATTGTGGAGGATTACGCGAAAGTCAGAGGATTGGTGATTATGTGCTGGCACATGCCTATTTACGGGATGACCACGTGTTAGATTCTGTACTGCCACCGGATATTCCGGTACCCAGTATCGCTGAAGTCCAACGGGCACTATACGATGCTACCCGTCAGGTCAGCGGGATTCACGGTGAGGATATTAAACAACGCCTGAGGACGGGTACGGTGGTGACCACTGATGACCGTAACTGGGAGTTACGTTATGCAGCATCAGCATTACGCTTTAATCAAAGCCGGGCCATTGCAGTGGATATGGAAAGTGCCACAATCGCAGCCCAGGGTTATCGTTTTCGGGTTCCCTATGGCACCCTGCTCTGTGTCTCTGATAAACCCCTGCACGGTGAAATAAAGCTGCCCGGTCAGGCTAACCGGTTTTATGAAGGTGCTATTTCCGAACATCTGCATATCGGGATCTGTGCCGTGTCGTTGCTCCAGGCAGAGGCCGACCGCCTGCATTCCCGTAAACTTCGTACCTTTGACGAACCGCCTTTCCGCTGAGGCAGCATTTCCTAAGCATAACGTGACAGAAAACACAAATAACAAGGGGCGGATATCCGCCCCTTAAAATGCCAGCCACAACTGTTCATAACCCCATCAGTCCTGGCCGGATGATTCAATACTCAGGCACTTAACCAGCCGAGTTTGATGACAAACAGAATCGACAGAATAATCAGTGCCGGATTCACTTCACGCACCTTTCCGCTCAGTAACTTCACTACGGTCCAGGTGATAAATCCAAACGCGATCCCGTTGGCGATCGAATAGGTGAATGGCATGGTAATCGCAGTCACCGCTACCGGCGCGGCAGTAGTAATATCTTTCCAGTCAATCTCAGCCAGACCAGAGGTCATCAGTACCGCCACAAATAACAGTGCTGGTGCTGTCGCGTAGACCGGTACACTCCCCGCCAGTGGTGAAAAGAACAGTGACAACAGGAACAGGATAGCGACCACCACCGATGTCAGACCAGTACGGCCACCCGCACTTACCCCGGCTGCTGATTCCACAAAACTGGTGGTGGTAGAAGTGCCCAGCAGTGAACCGAACAGTGCTGCCGCACTGTCAGCAACCAGAGCACGCCCCATTGCCGGAATATTGCCGTTCTCATCGCTCAGACCGGCACGACGGGTCACCCCAATCAGCGTACCCGAGTTATCAAACACGTCGACAAACAGAAATGCGAAAATCACACTCACCAGACCAACGTTGAATGCACCTGCAATGTCCAGTTTCAGGAAGGTTGGAGCCAGTGACGGAGGAGCGGAGAAGATTCCGCCAAAGGGAGTTAAACCTGCCAGCATCGCAATCGCGGTGACCACCAGGATACCAATCAATACCGCACCGGTCACTTTACGTGCTTCAAGAATGACTATCAGGAAGAAGCCCAACAGCGCCAGTAACGCGCCTGGTTTAGTGATATCGCCCAGACCCACCAGCGTCGCCGGGTTACCTACCACAATTCCTGCTCCTTCCAGTGCAATCAGTGCCAGGAACAGACCAATACCGGCAGCAATCGCCGAACGTAAAGGCAGTGGGATGCTGTTAATGATCCACTCACGAATTTTAAACAAAGAGAGTGCAAAGAAGGTTAATGCCGAAATAAATACCGCACCCAGAGCAACCTCCCAGTGGTATCCCATATGCAGCACGACGGTATAAGTGAAAAAGGCGTTTAAGCCCATGCCCGGAGCCAGAGCAATCGGCAGATTGGCAATCATACCCATCAGTACAGAACCGATTGCCGCAGCAAGGCAGGTCGCCACGAACACTGCACCTTTATCCATCCCGGTGGCACCAAGGATACTTGGGTTAACAAACAGGATATAGGCCATTGCCAGGAAGGTAGTACAACCGGCAATCACTTCAGTACGAACGCTGGTTTTGTTTGCTTTCAACTTAAAGAGTTTTTCAAGCATGAGTCGATCCCTTTTTGATATCGCTTACCACGATTTTCATTTTTATTACGGCATTTCAGAAAAAGCCCTCTGCGACACTGTGTCCGGCAGAAGGCTTTTTCACATCACCCCAAACAGAATTACACAAGCAAAACCCGTGCCATGGCATAGCACAGGTCAGTATTCCCGGAGAATAGCTGGACAGAAAAACCACACCTGGCTGCACCATGAAAGCGCAAACGTTTTCCTTCCGGCTGCCGATCCTAATCATCGACAGCACCGGGAGCAATAAGTTTTTCTGATTACCGGCAGGAAAAATTATAGCGATGCCGGATAACCGGCATCTGACAGTAAACTGCTGGTTAACTCACCAGCATCAGTTCATGTTCATCCACTATAGTTTGTTGTGTCAGTGACAGCAGGCAATTTTTAACCGCCTGGGCCGAACCCGACAACGGCAGAGCAGAAGAGATATTTAGCGATAAAGGCAGGTGTAACGAAGGTGCAGTAATTTTTGCCATCCAGCCATTGATAGGTGCAGTTAAAGATTTCGCGGCAGATTCAGGCAATACCGAAACACCCATGCCACTGGAAATTGCTGCTGAAAGGGTCGACAGAGATTCAATTTCACCAATGATATGTGCACTTAACCGGCGCAAGGAAAATGCTTCATCAACCCGCTGACGTACAGCACTATAATCACGCGGAAGATAGAGATTCATGCCGGCAACTTCACCCAGGTCAACCGTATGTCCCGGAGAATTCCCGGTGCCTACCAGATACAGTTCTTCTTTCATTAACGGCTGACAGTTCAGCCCGGTAACAGGTGTCCGGTCATAGAGCAATGCCATATCCAGCTGGCCATTCAGCACTTTTTCATTCAGAGCATGACCACTGTTTTCGTGCAGATAAACCAGAATTTCCGGGTATGTCTCACGCAACTTCTGCAGTAATGGCATCACCAGTGAAGAAGCTGCAGTCCCGGGAGCAAGACCAATTGAGACCTGTCCACTCAGGGTATGTCCGGCATTATTCACCGCCAGTTGAGCCTGTTCGCACTGCCGCAAAATATTTCTGGCATGGGTATAGAGGACTTTCCCAGCATCTGTCGGAGTCACTCCACGCTTGGTGCGGATCAGCAACTGCTGGTCCATTTCACCTTCGAGCGTAGCGACCTGCTGGCTCAGTGCCGGTTGCGCAATATGCAGAACTTCTGCGGCCTGGGTAAGACTGCCGATATCGACAATTTTCACAAAGTATTTCAGACGTCTTAGATTCATTTTTCCCCCGTCACGAAATCCGGAAACTCAAAACAGGCTATGCCTTTGGATGGATATACCGGTAGTTGCAATAACCAGGCCAGAAATGAATAAAGCCTGTCAGCAAAGACAGGTCATAACAAAAACACTATGAAAAGAGGCTGTTCTGTTGTTTTTTTAAGCACAGGGTTATTTCAGTTCGATGACAGAGAACACTAAAAAACGCACCAGGCCAGTGCAAAATGTCTGCCATTAGTGCAGGTTGACGTTGTCCAAAAGCCAAAATAGCATTGCTCCCTGTCAGAGGCTGTTAACACTGCCACGCCATGGGGCTGGCAGCATTGTGTTAGTTAAGTTAACCAGCCATTAGAGCAGAGCATTAGTCAACTCATCTGAGTGTCGGGATGGTTGTGGCCTTTCTAAAAATTAGAATGTAGGTCAGGATTACCCCACAGGCTACACCTGCTGCCAGGTTCCCGGTAAAAACGGTGATCCCGACTGAAACTATCATTATCAGGGTTTCTGACCAGGGACTTTTTATCAGTGTCGCAGGGCGAATGCTATTCCAGTTAATCGTTTTCATCGCAACTACTGCCATGATACCGGCCAACGCAACCATAGGTATTCTGTTTAATATATTGTTCATGTCAGTACTCAGTAACAGTAAAGTAATGCCAGCAGCAAAGGTTGAGAGGCGGGTACGGGCTTTTCCCAACTCAATATTTACTATCGACTGCCCGATCATCGCACATCCGGCGACACCTCCCAGAGAACCCGCCAGAAGATTAGCTGCTCCTAAGGCTAAAGACTCACGCGTTTTATCTGAAGAGGTTTGAGTCATTGCATCGGCGACGGTTGCCGTAAGTAATGTTTCCATCAACCCTACCAACGCCATGCTCAGGGCCGTTGGGAAAATTATCATCAGTGTATGAAAATTAACTGGCGCCATATTCCAGTCACGAATCATGTCCCCTTTCAATTCAGTTCCCTGAACTCCGACCATAGGTACTGTGAGTCCGGCAAAATAAACCAACAATGAAATAATAAGTACTGTAATCAATGGAGCCGGGACTCTGGGAAGTAGCCGTGGAACACACACGGTAATAATGGCTGCCAGAGCGAATAATATATAGATGATAATTCCGTGATGGTTAACCGAAGACAACTGAGCCGCAAAAATCAATACTCCCAGTGCATTTACAAAACCATTCATCACCGGTTGTTTTATAAATCTAATGATGCCAGCAAAGCCCGCACAGCTGAAAATAAGTTGTAGCGCACCACAAAGCAATACGGCAGGCATCAGATAAGCCAGACCGTGCGTATGAACCATAGGTCCGGCAACCAGTGCCACAGAACCTGCAGCCGCAGTTACCATAGCAGGACGCCCACCGGCAAATGATAATGTCAGACACAATATGACTGATGAAAACAAGCTTATTTCTGGAGATACGCCAGAAATTACCGAAAAAGAAATAACCTCTGGCACGAGTGCTAAGGCAGTAACCAGGCCTGCGACAATTTCTCTACTCCAAATTCCCGAAGATAATTTCATTGATTCCACTCCTTCAGGAACCCACTCTGGTAATGCATCGAAATCCAATATGGCTGGTAGCCGTATCCAGTGTTTGTCCTTGTCGTGCTGCGGGCCGATATCGTAAACAGTAATTTGGAGCGCACAAATGTGACCCTCCTTTCACAACATTTCGTTGCCCGGTAATATTTACAACCCTTTCAGGGGTACAACAGTTATGAGGCGAAGAAGAAGCATGATTTGGTGTGAATCTGCTGCTTGTCCATTCCCATACATTGCCTGTCATATCAAATAATCCATAACCATTCGCCGGATATGACATCACTGGTGACGTCCCTGTAAAGCCATCTTCAGCCAGATTCTCCCAGGGGAAACGCCCTTGCCAGGTATTTGCCATATGTCGCCCTGCCGGCATAAACTCATCTCCCCATGAGTATGTCTTACCCTCCAACCCTCCCCTTGCTGCATATTCCCATTCAGCTTCATCAGGTAATGTTCCTCCCACCCATTTCGCATAGGCAAGTGCATCGGCAAACGTTACCTGTACCACAGGATGGTCGGGGTCAGGCTGTTTGCCAGCGGCTTTTCCCCAGGGATAACGCCAGTTGGCCCCGGGGACATAGGCCCACCAGGCCCGAAAATCTAGTAAGCTGACAGGACTTGAGGGCGGGGTAAATACCAGGGATCCAGGAACCAAAAAGGAAGGATCAGCATCCGGGTAAAGTGATGGGTCCGGAGGAAGCTCTGCAAAAGTCTGGTAGCCGGTATTTTCTACAAACCGTGCAAACTGCCGGTAGGTTACCGGATGTCTGTCAATGCGGAACTCCCTCACTTTAACACGGCGCAACGGACGCTCTTCCGGATAAAATTGTTCAGAGCCCATGGTAAATTCTCCGGATGGGATCAGTATTCCCTTGTCATGACGCGGTCTGACAGACTGAACATTCATTATGTTTACTCCTGATTTCGGGGCAAAGAAATCCCTGCCCCGGAGGACATCAATAAAAGATAAAGTGAATGACTACTGATATTATGCTTCGGTTATGCGATCCGGAATAAAGTCCAGTAACGACCCAGGGGGTATTAAGGCTTCTTTTTTCACCGAGTCTTCAAATTCACGAACTATCCGATGTGCGTGTTGCATAACCCACCATCGAACATATCTCTGATTAACCGCTTCTCGTTCTTTAGGATCTTCCTGAAGATGTGTAATACGGGCAAAGCCAAGAGGTAATTCAGGATCATGGAAATGTTGTTGACGTTTAAAATTAATTTTAAAGTCTTTCCATTTTACAGCATGTAATTCGTCGTTAAGCCAGACCATACAGGCTTCACGATTTGAGTTTTCCTGTTCATTAAGAAAAAATGCACTCTGATCAATACCATCAATAAGTCTGTCTTGTGGGATATCACAGCCGGTAAATTTAGCTAACGTGCTGAACATATCAGTGACATGGACCATCTCATTACTTTCAATACCCGGTTGTATATATCCAGGCCAGCGAATCAGTAGTGGTGTACGTATTCCACCCTCCGCAGAACTAAAATACGAACCATCAAAAAATCCTCCTGTCCCACGGCCTGCCAGATGATCTTCCGCACCATTATCCCCACACATTACAACAATTGTATTGTCTGCAACACCCAGTTTGTCTAAGTGGTCCAGCAGAACACCAAAATCGTTATCCAACATCAGCAAACAATCCCCCCAGTCACCATTGGAACTTTTACCAATGAACTCGTCCCGCGGTATCATCGGGAAATGCATCAGGGAATGATTAAAATAGACAAAAAAAGGCTCATCGTCTGCCACTTGCTGATCGATAAATGCTTTGCTGCGGTTTAAATATTCCAGATCGCAGCGCTTTTTCATATCCATGGTTAATTGCTGATCTTTTAGAGGCCAGCAACCTTCTCCCTTCCGACCTTCATGCATATAAGAGAATCCGTCACGCTCGGCTACATAATGCGGATCTTCGAGCCACATACATTCATCATAAGTTCTGAGCGGCCCATACCATTCATCGAAGCCGTGGTCGGTGGGCCACCGCCCATCTTCTGCACCGATATGCCACTTTCCATAACAGGCTGATTTATAACCTTTTTCTTCAAGTAATTCCGCAATAGTTCTTTCCCAGGAGACGAGTCCACCCGAGTTACCACCTAAGGCAATCGTATGATTACCCGACCTAATCGGATAACGACCAGTCATCAGTGCGGAACGGGTGGGTGTACACTGTGGCTCAACTACATAATGTGTAAGTTTCATCCCCTCTTTCGCAAAATCGTCCATGCGACGGGTATCTGCACCACGTAAAATACCACCACCATAACAACCTAACTCTCCCATGCCCAGATTATCAACATGGAAAAAAAGAATATTTGGTTTACGGTTTGACATGATTTACCTTCCTCTTTCACTTCAAAAAATTATCAAAAAAAATAGTCGCACTCATAAATGATTTTCTATTCATGACTGAAAACTCAAACTCCGCCTGCTTTTAACTCAGTCTCCATCGCAGCTAATGATTCATTCCTGATCAATATTTTTATATGATTAACTAACTCTATAAATTCCGGGCTACGGGTCATCTCAGCAGTCCGTGGTCGAGGTAAAGGAACAGTAATTTCAGCTTTAATTCGCCCGGGGCGAGCTGTCATCACATAAATTTTATCGGAAAGAAACACTGCCTCCTCAATATCGTGAGTAATAAACAATACAGAGGTTCGAAACTTCTGCCAGATATTGGTCAGAATTTCCTGCATTACCGTTCGGGTTTGCGTGTCCAGAGCACCAAAAGGTTCATCCATTAATAACACTTGCGGATTTGTAGCTAATGCCCGCACAATGCCTACCCGCTGTTTCATTCCACCTGATAACTGTTCGGGATAATGGTTTTCGAAATCTGATAACCCTGCCTGTTTGAGAAACATAGCAGCTTTCTCTTTGCGCTCCTTTGCAGGTACTCCCGACATTTTAAGTCCGAACTCCACATTTTTACGTACACAGAGCCATGGAAAAAGAGAATATTGCTGGAATACCACACCACAATCAGAACCAGGCTTAATTATTTTGTTGTTATCCAATCGAAGCGTCCCGCGGGTGGGTACGGTAAATCCGGCAAGCATATTAATTAACGACGATTTACCACAGCCCGAAGGTCCTATCAGTGAAACAAACTCTCCCGGATTAACCTGAAAAGTGACATCCCTCAGAGCTTCTATGCGCGACTTTCCGCGACCGAAACTCATACTAATATTAAGACATTCAACAAACCCCTTATCGCTACTGCTTGTCATGTTTTCCCCCACGAGTTAATGCTTTCCAGGGCATGATCCTGCTTCCAATAAATCTAATGCCACTGCTGCAGATTAATCCAAGGACGCCAATGGTTATCATTCCCAGCACAATTGATGGATAGTTCACCAGCGAATACGATTCCCAGGTGAAATAACCGACTCCGAACTGACCTGCAATCATTTCCGCTGCGATTAATGACACCCAGGCTACCCCCATCCCGATTTCGAGTCCGGTGAATACTGCGGGTAATACTCCAGGCAGGATCACATATATAACCAGACTAAGTTCACCAGCCCCCAGGCTTTTTGCTGCCCGAATCAAAACACCGTCCATGGATTGAACTCCATATAATGTATTAACTAAAACAGGGAAAAATGCGCCCAAAAAAGTAATGAATACTATACTGGACTCGGTTCCCGGCCATAACATAATAGATAACGGCACCCATGCAATCGCAGGGATAGGTCTGAGCAATTCAATTGCAGGCATCAGAAGAAGGTTTACAATTTTATACCTTCCTGCACAAACACCTAATATAACACCTGAGAAAGCAGCAATAAAAAATCCGAACAGAATCCTCTTGATACTATATATTATATTAACAACATATCCTTTCGAGAAAATAGTATGTAATGCCTGAACCCCTACCTCATAGGGGGGGGGTATATTTTCAAACCTTACATATAAATTCACTTTATACTTAGTACCAAAATACCAGACAATAAAAACACTCCCTATAGACAGACAGTAAATCATCGATCTTAAAATATTTTTCGATATCGTTGAGTTTTTAAAAAAACTTATCAACATGCCGCACATTACGATTCCTGTTAATCAATAATGAATGGATAATTCAGTCTGTGCCGATGGAGTAAAAATCACTTTTTGGCAATCACTTGCTGATAGCTTTCCAGTTCACCACCATTTTTATGGTTATATAACTCCGCATCTTTCTTCAACATGAAAGGTGTGATTCTCAAATGACCATTACTGGTCACTACATTATAAAATGCATTCAAGGCGAACATTTTTATTCCCCTTTGATGATCTATAACATATACCGTATCTATTTCTTTTCCAGGTGTTCTTCTCAGGACAGAGAAAGTGCACTCAGGTGAACTATATGATATTAAATTTCCATCACTGAACCAAATCTGTCCGATAGCCTCCTGATTTTTAATTGTGACATGGCACTCTGGATCTTCTGTATTAATGCCATAATTACTAAAACTGCCAAGCTGCGCAGCGTAATTATATCCAAGTTCCTTATATGCCTGTTTAATATATGAATCATTGACCCAGGCGTTAATGTTAAGTGGTTTTACCATATTTATCTTACGTAACAACCCATAGTCTTTTTTCAGTGCATTGACCAGCAAAGGCTTAATTGTTGAGTCCAACGTATGAATGCCATCCGGCCCCAGATAAATATAAACCACTTCTTTATTTATTTTTGTCCATTGCTCGATTTTTTCAGAAGCCTGTACAGGATTTGATTTAAACCAGTTGTCTGCAGCAAGTACGGCTTTCAGATATCCAATAACAACTTCGGGATACTTATCTGCAAAATCTTTACGAACGACAATACCATGGAAGGTAGGTATATCTGTTTCTGCACCATCGTAGATTTTCCTGCCTATCCCTCGAAACGCAAGTAATTCAGGATACGGAACAAAATCAGCATGGGCATCTATATGATTTTCTTGTAAACTGGTGATCCCTACCTCCGGAGACTGAGAAATCAGATTAAAATAATCTGGTGGTAATCCTCGCTCACTTAAGGCATTCATTAGCATCCCATGTGCTGCTGAGCCAAAGGGAACCGAAACAATTTTTCCTTTCAGATCGCTAATATCATAGTAAGGTGAGTTTTTAGGCACAACAATTCCATTGCCACTACCATAACGATTATACGCTATCACAGCAATCAGCTCTGTCTGGTTATTTAATTGTTGTCCTATAGCACCATTGACCAGAAGGGGATAATCGCCCATCATCCCTATTTGTAATTTTCCTGCCATCATACTATTGGTAATCGGTGGTGCCGAGGTAGCATTTAGCCAGCTTATGTTGTAACTGACACCCTGGTACTTTCCTGTATGCGGCAGATATTTGTCCAACAGCCCTAGTTTTTTTAATACTATTCCCGCTGTAACTGTATTTGTGGTGGTATCCTGAGTACCGATACCAAGATTAATAGTCTCCGCACTTGCCAGTGACGGCAACAGTGACATTGAAGAAATGAGTAATAAAGTAGATCGTTTAATTTTAAACAATTTAATAAATTCCATATGGAACCGTCCTTACGGTAAGGTAATTACTCTGGTAATTTTCACCACCACATAATTATTGCATGTAGGAATAGTACTACGCCGGATTTATTATCTATTCGACTATATTATTCACTCTAAAATTAAATTGAAATGAATCGCCACGATAGTACAGGTTCTCGTATTCAATAGGTTTACCACTGGCGGTATTAACAATACGCTCAATCATTAACACTGGAGATCCTTCCTCAATATTTAGCAGAGACCCGCATTCAGAATTAGCCAGTTGTGAGCTTATTTTTAAATCCGCATAACCCAAAGAAATATATAGTTTTTCTTCCAGAGCATGAAAGATATCCTGTGTTTCAAAGTCAATATTTCTCAATCTCTCCCCTAGTTCCTGGAGGATATATGTCACATCAATTGATACCGGTTCTTTGTTAAGAAATCTGAGTCTTTTTATTTCTATCACATCACTTCCAGGCTCAACCCTAAGGTTTTTACTGATGCTATCCGATGCCTTTATATTTCTGAAGGATAATAATCTGGAGTGACTTTCATGTCCCATTTTACGCATTGATGTCGAAAATCCCTGCAGACTATTTTGTAAATCCTGAGAGACAACTGGTGGAGAGACGAAAGCCCCTCGACCATGGGATTTATAAATCATCCCTGCTGACTGTAGTTTACTTAATCCCTGACGAATCGTAATTCTGCTCACTCCAAAGATTTCCATCAACTGGCTTTCAGAGGGTATTTTCTGATTCTGTTCATATTCGCCATTAATAATTTTTGAGTATAAATACTCATATACCTGCTCATACATAGGGTGAGAGGAATTTTCATTGCATAATGGTATATTTAAGTTTTTTGCCATGTGACATATTCTCATCATATTTACAGGATAAGAATATCCACTCCCGCCTCACAACTCAATATGACATGTTATATCAATATCACATATCCCATATCAACATTCATGATATACCTCGGCAACATTTCCACCTCCGGAACCAAAATTATAGTTAACTTACTGATAGCAATAATGATAACTATTTATACCTTTAGTCAGCTGTTGATGAACTATATTTTTCAAACCTCATAAAATCCTTTACAGGCCAATAACTTTAGCACTGATGGCAGATCTCTACTTCATGGATGTGTTTTTTTCAGTACCCACCTCCCTGCTTGTTATAACATGTTCACTTTTCTGTCCGGGGGTCTTATTCATAAACACTTTATTATAACCAGCAGGTATTATTTATAACTCATTGTAAATTTAAGTTCTGGGCCATAATCACCATCAACTTTAACGGTTGCCTGGGTAGTTATCACTTTCATATGACTCATGTTCTGATAGCAAATGCATAATAACTGATGAAATATATACAATAATTCTTAGTTTCGCCCGTCGATTCAGTATCACCTTTTAGATTGAATCTCACATTTACTGTACTTAAGAATCATTCTCTGAAACTCCCTGATAATGTCACCAGTCGCGCAGGCAGAAGCTCAGAATCACTAACAGGAAGAGTTACACAGAACTTTTATCAACGATGTTTCCATCACCCTCCTGCTGAACATCAGGCAGTCAGGGCATGGCGCAATCAGGTAATATCTTCATAAAATAGGCGAACCACGGCACTACTCTGACCTTGCCATCGCTACCGTAGTGATGATTAAACGATTGTGTCGTCTGGTAATCCCCCCATTTTTAAC